>JAPLQT010000085.1 GCA_026399515.1 Pseudomonadota bacterium
CGGATCAGGGAAGCGATGGCCGGCAACCTGTGCCGCTGCACCGGCTACCAGCAGATCGTCGAGTCGGTCGAAAAGGCTGCGGGCTGCTGCCGTAACGCGGCGCGGGAGAAAGCATGAACCCCAACAAGAAACTGGAAGTCGTCGGCCATTCACGCCGCCGCGTGGACAGCCGCGCCAAGTCGACCGGACAGACGCGTTTCGCCGACGATCTGTCGCTGCCGCGCATGCTCCACTGCAAGCTGCTGCGGTCCCCGCACCCCCACGCGATCATCGAATCGATAGATTTTTCGCGCGCGGCCGGCTATCCCGGCGTGCATCTGGTGCTGACGGGCAAGGATTTCCCGATTCCCTTCGGCATCATGCCGGTGGCGCAGGACGAATATCCGCTGGCGCCCGAACGCGTGCGCTATGTCGGCGATTCGGTGGCGGCGGTGATCGCCCGCGACGAAAAGACCGCCGAAGAGGCGCTGTTGCTGATCGAAGTGAAATACCGATTGCTGCCGACCATCGCGTCGCCGGAAGAGGGCCTCGCCAACCCTCAGCCACGCATCCACGACTACGGCGAACAGGGCAACATCCACCGCAACCAATCCTACGAATTCGGCGATGTCGAAGAGGCGCTGGCGAACTCCGACCACGTCTTCGAAGACCTGTTCTTCTACGAAGGTGACAATCACATGGCGCTGGAGCAGCAAGCCTCGCTCGCGGTCGTCGAGGGCGACGGCAAGCTGACCTTGTCCACGAGCACGCAGGATCCGCACTACCTGCACCGGCAATTGTCGCAGGTGCTGCAAATGTCCGCTTCACAAATCCGCGTCATCGCTGTGCAGAACGGCGGCGGTTTCGGTGGCAAATGCGACCCGGCTGGCCACGAAATGGTGGTGTCGAAAGCGGCGCTGATGCTCGGCCGTCCGGTGAAGATCTGCCTGACGCGCCAGGAAGTTTTCTACCAGCACCGCGGCCGCCATCCGGTGCTGATGAAATTTCGCACCGGCGTCACCAAGGACGGCAAGCTGACGGCGATGCATTTGCAGACCCTGCTCGACGGCGGCGCCTACGGCTCGCACGGCCCGGCCAGCACCTTCTACACCGGCGTGCTGACCCCGGTCACCTACGAACTGCCGCGCTTCAAGTTCGACGCCTGCCGGGTGTTCACCAACAAGCCGGCCTGCGGTCCCAAACGCGGACACGGCACGCCGCAACCGCGCTTCGGCCAGGAAGTGCAACTCGACAAGATCGCCGAGAAGCTGGGCCTGGATCCGGCCGAGATGCGCCTGAACATGGTCACCAAGGCCGATTCCCTGACCGCGAGTTGGCTGAAGATAGGCTCTAACGGACTGGCCGAATGCATACGCCAGGTGGTCGAGCGCTCGGGCTGGAAGGACAAGCACGGCAAGCTGCCCGAAGGCCGCGGCATCGGCATCGCCTGCAGCAGCTATATGTGCGGGGCGGGCGTGTCGATCTACTGGAACAAGATGCCGCATTCGGGCGTGCAATTGATGCTCGACCGCAGCGGGCAGGTGACGGTATTCTGCGGCGCAACGGAAGTCGGCCAGGGTTCGGACGACGTGCTGGCGACCATCGTCGCCGAAGTGCTGGGCATCAGTACTTCGCAGATACGCTGCGTGACGGGAGACACTGGCATCACGCCGATCGACCTCGGCTCCTACTCCAGCCGCGTCACCATCATGATGGGCAACGCGGCGATGCAGGCGGCCGGCCGCGTGCACGACCTCATCATCGCCGCGGTGGCTGAGAAGCTGGATACCTTGCCCAACTCGGTGGTGATGTCGCAAGGACGCGTGTTCGCCGCCGAAGATCCCAACAAGGGCATGAGCTTCGCCGAAGCCGTCGTCGTCGCCGCGACCAAGTTCGGCACCCTGGGCACCGTCGGTTCCTACACCCCGCCCAAGCCGCCGGGCAAGTTCAAGGGCTCCGGCGTCGGCCCGTCGCCCGCCTATTCCTTCTCGGCCTGCGTGGTCGAGACGGAGGTCGATACGGCGACCGGGATGATCCACATTCCCAAGATCTGGATCGCCCACGATCTAGGCCAGGCGATCAACGCGGTGCATGCGCGCGGCCAGGTCATCGGCGGGATATACATGGGGCTGGGCGAGGCGCTGATGGAGGAGCAGGTGTTCCGCCGCCTGCCGCCCAAGCTCTCCAGCGCCCTGGTGCACAAGATTCCATCGATGCTCGAATACAAGACCCTCACTTCGCTGGACATGCCCGAGGTCGAGGTGATGCTGATCGAGGATCCGGATCCGAACTGCCCCTTCGGCGCCAAGGAAGCCGGGCAGGGACCGCTGCTGCCGGTGATGCCTGCCGTGGCCAACGCGATCTGGGACGCGGTCGGCGTGCGCATCGACGAAGTGCCGATCACCCCGGACAAGATATTGCGCGCCCTGGAACTGAAGCGTGCTGGCAAGAACCCGCGCGTAGGCCCCGAGCGCTTCCCGGAAGTCCCGTATCCGGACCCGGTGTTCGTCCTGCCTCCGGGCGAAGGCGGGGATGGCAACGAATCCAAAAAGGCGGAAAGAAGTCCCGCGCACAGGCTTGTGGAGGTTACTGCATCATGATGCGATTGCCGTGGTTCAATTATCGTGCTCCGCGCAGCGTGGCCGAAGCCGCGCGCATTCTGGCCGCCGAAGGTCCGGATGCAAAGCTGATCGCCGGCGGAACCGACTTACTGCCGAACATGAAGCGGCGGCAGCAGACGCCGGCGACGCTGGTGTCGCTGCGCCAGGTCGACGGGCTGAAGCGCCTGGTCAACGGCCAGGGTCTGACCCTGGGTGCCGGACTGACGCTCAGCGAAGTATTGGCGGCGTCGGCGTTGCGCGACAACTACCGCGCCCTGTGGCAGGCTGCGTCGCAGGTCGCCTCGCCGCAGTTGCGAAACATGGGCACGCTGGGCGGCAACCTCTGCCTGGACACCCGTTGCCTCTACTACAACCAGAACGAGGACTGGCGCCGCGCCATCGATTTCTGCATGAAGCGCGACGGCACGACTTGCTGGGTTGCCACAGGGAGCAAGCGCTGCCTGGCGGTATCCTCCTCGGACACTGCGCCGGCGCTGATTGCGCTCGGTGCGAAGGTACGCTTGATGTCCGCCGCCGGCGAACGGGAAGTCGCGCTGGGCGACCTGTATAGAAACGACGGCATCGACTACCTCACCCGCCAGCCCGATGAGATCCTGACCGAGGTGGCCCTGCCCGACCAGAGCGGCTGGAAGAGCGCCTACTGGAAGTTGCGCCGGCGGAGCTCCTTCGATTTTCCGCTACTCGGCGTGGCGGCGGCGGTCCGCACCGCCGCCGACGGCACGGTCGAGGAAGCCCGCATCGTGCTCGGCGCGGTGTCCTCGCGTCCGCTGCTGACCGTTGCCGGCGCGCTGCTGGTCGGCGGTCAACTCACCGACGAAGCCATCGCGGCGGCGGGCAAGAAAGCTGCCTCGGCAGCCAAACCGATGGACAACACCGATCTCGACCTGTATTGGCGCAAGGACGTGGTCTCGACTTTCGTGAGCTACGCGCTCAGGGAGATTCGCGGCGACGACATGAGCGCGACGCGCCTGCGCATTACGCGGCAGGTGTTGTAACGACATTCCATTGCCTATTCAGCCACGTCGAGTTCCCGGCTTAGCTCCGCCGATTCCTCGTCGCTGAATACCCGCGACCGCGTGTGAAATGCCTTGCCCTCGGGGCCTTCGAGCGAGAATGTGCCGCCGTGGCCTTCGATGACGTCGATGATCAACTGGGTGTGTTTCCAGTATTCGTATTGCGCCTTGCCGATATAGAAGGGGCATCCGCCTATGTCGCCGAGATACACGTCGCCGGTACCGATAGTAAGTTCCCCGGGCAGGTAGCAATTGGCGGCGCTGTTGTCGCAGCAGCCCCCAGATTGGTGGAACATCAGCGCGCCATGTTTCTGCTTGAGAAACTCGATGAGTTCGATCGCCGCTTCGGTGGCAATGACTTTATCAACCATGCAGGCCTCCAAGGGCGAAGATGCGGCGAAGGGGGCGGTTGCCCACCCCCGACGTTGCTTCACTGAACGCTGCGTGAAGGATCAGAAGAAACCAAGCTTTTGTTCACTGTAGCTGACCAGCAGATTCTTGGTTTGCTGGTAGTGGTCGAGCATCACCTTGTGTGTCTCGCGGCCGATGCCGGATTCCTTGTAGCCGCCAAACGCGGCGTGAGCCGGGTAGGCATGGTAGCAGTTGGTCCACACCCGGCCAGCCTTGATGGCGCGGCCCATGCGGTAGGCGACGTTGCCGTTGCGGCTCCACACGCCGGCGCCAAGGCCGTAGAGGGTGTCGTTGGCGATCGCCAGCGCTTCGGCTTCGTCCTTGAAGGTGGTCACAGCCAATACCGGGCCGAAGATCTCCTCCTGGAAAATGCGCATCTTATTGTGGCCCTTGAACAAGGTCGGCTCGACATAGTATCCGCCTTCCAGATCGCCGCCGGGATGCGCCTGCTTGCCGCCGATCAGCACCTGGGCGCCTTCCTGTTTGCCGAGATCCAGGTAGGACAGGATTTTGGTTAACTGTTCCTTGGAGGCCTGGGCGCCGAGCATGGTGTCGCTATCTAGCGGGTTGCCTTGCTTGATGGCTTTGACGCGTGCCAGGCAGCGCGCGATGAATTTGTCGTAGATGGATTCCTGGATCAGGGCGCGCGACGGGCAGGTGCACACCTCGCCTTGGTTGAAGGCGAACAGCACCAGACCTTCTATGGCTTTGTCATAGAAGCCGTCGTCGGCATCGGCGATGTCGGCGAAGAAGATGTTGGGCGACTTGCCGCCGAGTTCCAGCGTGGCCGGGATCAGGTTGTTGGCGGCGGCCTGGGCGATGACGCGGCCGGTGGTGGTGGAGCCGGTGAAGGCAATCTTGGCGATGCGCTTGCTGGTGGCCAGCGGCAGGCCGGCCTCGCGTCCGTAGCCATTCACGATGTTGAGCACGCCGGGCGGCAGCAGGTCGGCGATCAGCTCGGCCAGTACCAGGATGCTGATCGGCGTCGACTCCGCCGGTTTGAGCACCACGGCGTTGCCGGCGCCAAGGGCCGGGGCCAGCTTCCAGGCCGCCATCAGGATCGGGAAGTTCCAGGGGATGATCTGGCCGACGACGCCGAGCGGCTCATGGAAGTGGTAGGCCACGGTGTCGCCGTCGATGTCGCTCAACGCGCCTTCCTGGGCACGCACGCAACCGGCGAAGTAGCGGAAGTGGTCGACGGTGAGCGGAATGTCGGCGGCCAGCGTTTCGCGGATCGGCTTGCCGTTATCCACCGTCTCGGCGTAGGCCAGCAGTTCCAGGTTGGCTTCGATGCGGTCGGCGATCCGGAGCAGCACATTGGCGCGCTCGGCTGGCGGTGTGCGGCCCCACTTGTCGGCGGCGGCATGCGCGGCATCGAGCGCCAACTCGATGTCCTCGGCGCCGGAGCGGGCTGCCTTGGTATAGGGCTTGCCGCTGATCGGGGTAATGACGTCGAAGTATTGGCCCTTGACCGGGGCAACCCACTTGCCGCCGATGAAGTTGTCGTATTTGCTCTTGAATTGAAGCTTGGCGCCGGCGGCGCCGGGGGCGGCGTAAATCATTTCTGTCTCTCCTCGTGGTTATCGAAAACTGCACTCAGCCGGTTGCGGCTCATCGATCTATTGCAGGAGGCGTGCCTGCTGACAGGCTAGAGATATCCGATTGATTCATATGGCATGCCCCATCAGCGGGAGCTTCGCCTGTACCACTATGGGCTGCTCCATTCCGGCCCACTGTCACGAAATGACACAGTGCTGAAGAAAGTGCCGAGTTTGTCTTGCGCGCGACCGGCGAATCAATATACTTGCCATTACTCGTATGACAGTTGCCCGTGCAGGCGCTGCGGAGGAGACCATATGACATCCAGGGAAGTGGGCGCCGCATTGCGTCAGGCGCGACATATGCTGACCGAGCGCGGCGAGGTGCCCGGCGGGCTGATCGACGAACTCGTCGCGCGTTCGTGGCGCCGCTGCATGGAATCGGGCCTCGCCCCGGTTGGCCGCCTCGGCGAAGCGCCGCATCTTTCCGCTGCCGAACTTGGCCGCAGCGCCGAACGCCAGCACGAGTTGATTGCGAACGCCCGCCCGGTGATGGAATACCTTTTCACCCAGACACGAAATTCCGGAAGCATGGTGATCCTCGCCGACGACAGGGGGATGCTGTTGCAGGCGCTCGGCGACGCCAATTTCCTGACCCGCGCCGAGCGTGTGGCGTTGGCGCCGGGTTCTTCGTGGAACGAACGCTATCGCGGCACCAACGCCATCGGCACGGCACTCGCCGAAGGCACGCCAGTGGTGGTGCATGGCGCCGAGCACTATCTCGAGCGCAACGGCTTCCTCACTTGCGCCGCTGCCCCCATCACCTCGCCGGATGGACGTCTCCTTGGGGTGCTCGACATCTCGGGCGAACATCGAAGCCGTCATCCACACACCTTTGGCCTGGTGCGCGGGGCGGCGCAAATGATCGAGAACAGATTGTTCGATGCACGCCACGGTGCTGGCGTTCGCCTGCGTTTTCACCCCTTGGCCGAAGGCATCGGAACGGTTGCCGAAGGTGTCGCCGCACTGTCAGAGGACGGCTGGATCGTCGGCGCCAATCAGACCGGGCTGTCCCTGCTCGGGCTGGTATCCGCCGACCTTGGCGCGACCCCGCTCTCGCGCATTTTCGAATTGCGCATCGGTGACTTGATCGACTGGGCATCCAGTCGCCCGGGCCAGCCGCTCCTGGTCGATCGGGTGAATGGCGGGCGTCTGTTCGTGCGTATCGATCCAGGCCGGCGGCCGCTGTCCCCAGCACGAGCCAACACTGCTTTCGCCAAGCCCAAGGACGTGTTGAGCATCCTCGACACCGGTGACAAGAGTATGCACTCGGCCATCGACCGCGCGAGACGCGTGTCCGGCAAATCGATATCTCTTCTGCTCCAGGGTGAGTCTGGCGTCGGCAAGGAGGTCTTCGCGCGAGCCATACACGAATCGGGGCCGCGCAACGCCAAGCCATTTGTCGCAGTCAATTGTGCGGCATTACCGGAAACCCTGATCGAGGCGGAACTGTTCGGATATGCGCCGGGCGCCTTCACTGGTGCCCGCCGCGAAGGGATGCCTGGGCGACTCCGCGAAGCCCATGGTGGCACCTTGTTCCTCGATGAGATCGGCGACATGCCCCTGGCCGTGCAGGGACGGCTCCTGCGTGTGCTTCAGGAGCGGCAGGTGACGCCGCTGGGGGGCGGGAAACCCGCCAATGTCGATTTCGCCTTGATCTGCGCCACCCATCGCAAACTCAAAGCCGAGATGGGTGCGGGCCGCTTTCGGGAAGACCTGTTGATCGAGGAAGCGGCGCCGGGACGCGGCATCGTCCTCAGTGTCGAAGTGACGGCGGCCTTTGCCAATTACCGCTGGCCGGGAAATCTGCGACAGCTCGTGAACGCCTTGCGCACGGCCTGCGCGATGCTCGATGAGGACGAGGGTTGCATAGCCTGGCGCCACCTTCCCGACGACCTGATGGAAGACTTGCGGAGTCAGACTACCAGACCGGCGCCGATCGAAATATCCACCATCGAAAATTTGCGTGACTTGTCCGATTCAATGATCGGCCAAACTGTCAGAACGGCAGGCGGGAACATATCGGAAGCGGCACGGCGTCTCGGGATCAGCCGAAACACCCTCTACCGGCGACTCAGGAGAGGAAACCCGGCGCAGCCGAAGTCATTGGGGAGGGCGGGGTAACGCCGGTATTCAATTCGGCTCAGACCGGACCGTTCGATCGACATTCAGAGGCTGCGCCCGGATCGAGTGGAACGCTTCAACAGCGACGGCACGATGAGCTTATGCACCGGCCAGACCAGCAGGATGTAGGCACGGCCGAGGAGATTGTGGAGATGGATGACCGTCGTCATCACCGCCGAATTGCCTTGGCCTGTATCCATCTTGCATACAGAGACTTTCGCATCCAGATGTGTGTCGGACTCGACGAGAACGATCTCGCGCTCCGAGAGGAACAGGATGGAGAATATCCCGATTCGATCGCCGACCCGATAGGACTCGGGTTTCTTGCGGGTATCGACATTGTCCAGATGGCCGAGATTCTTCAGGCCGAACAAGGCAACCACCCGGTTTCTGGCCTCCATCAGACAGTGAATCCATTCGGGCGTTTGCGTCATGATGTCGATGTAGATTTCGAGCGCCGATCTGTTTCTCCCGTCTGTGGGCAGTTCATAGGCATCGAATAAATGAGCTCCAGCCAGGTGCTTGGTGATTTCACTGTCCTTCGGCACCTCAGTTGTTCGAATCATGTTTTGCTCCCGCAAGAAAAATTCATACGGCCCCTCTATCGCCTGTCCGCACATCAGTTCTCCGGCTGCGAAATTGCCGCGTTCATGTTCCGGGACGGTGAAACAAGTGGAGTCGGACATCGAACGCAATATCACTCAAGAGTCGTGGCCGTTTGTTATTGATCGGAGTTTCCCCTATGATATCGCCATGCCTACGATACGCGGAATTGCCGGTCCTTACCGGTTGTTCTTTGTCAGCTTCGATTGCCACGAACCGAAACATATTCATGTGCAAAGGGAACGCCGAACATGCAAGTATTGGATGGAGCCTATCGTGTTGGCTAGCAATCACGGCTTTTCACCGATAGAACTGAACACGATCCGTCAATTGCTGCGCGACAATCGCAGCCAGATATTGGAGGCATGGGATGAACATTGCGGCCACCATCGTTGAACCTCGCATCGCAGAGTTGCGCGTCACGGAGTCCGAAATCACCGCTTATCTGGTCGATGGCCGCACGGTGAGCGTGCCGCTTGCCTGGTCGTGGCGGCTGTCAGAGGCGACTGCCGCCCAGCGTGACCATTGGGAGCTGATTGGCGATGGCACCTGCGTCCATTGGCCTGAGGTCGACGAGGACATCAGCATAGAAGGCATGTTGCATGGTACGCCTGCACCGAGACCTGAAGCTGTTTCGTGAAAGAAATGGTGGTCTGTCGCTGAATAAACGGTTGGAAGACGACGGGCGGCTGGTCATCACCGTGATCGTCAAATTTTTATGAAGGACTCGACATGAAGCTGAGCTACGACGTGAAAGCCAACATTGCCTATATGCGATTTCACAAAAAGAGTGGAACGGTCACCACGCTGAAAATCAGCGATGAAGTCAACATAGACATCGCCGCGGATGGCACGATTTACGGAATCGAACTCCTGAACGCCAACGAGCAGCTTGCGGACGACCACGGACGATTGATCATCGAAGCCGGAGGTAAGTGCCAGGAAGTCGCTCTTGCAGCGTAAGAGAATATTTGAGTCGGAACCTTTAATTATCGGCTGGGCCACCTCGCCACTGCATGAGCCGGCCTCCAGAACCATCGAAAACCACTTCAGCGAATGCGCCGTTAATAAGCGTGAACTGTGGGGCTTGATGACCAATGTCAACATCAACAATTACTGGGCACTTCAGGTCACCGAGTACGGCTGTCAGCGCCTCGTGGTAGGTAAGGCTGTCGGCGGCGGTCGGCTCAGGTGCAGCGCTTCGTCCGATGAGGAGGCCAGACAATCCCTCGAACCAGCGATTTAACCGAAGACTCCAAAGAGCACGAACTACGCCACACGGACTCATCTCAACGTTCTCGAGATAGAGAATGGTTCCACCGGTTCCAGAGGATTGGATGAACGTGGGGATGTCTCCATATGAGGTACCAGCCAGTCTGGGAATAGTGTCCAGGCAGCCACCTATCAACCGACCTTGAAACTTGATGCGTTCACGCAGACCATCGAGACGCTTCCAGTGGGTGGGCTCGCTCAGATTGAGCGGTGCATCTGCGCGAATCGCGAAGTCCACCCACTTCGTTTGGAACAGCTTCGATGATTCCTGAACGACAGGCGCCGCCAGATCAGAAGCCAAGACATCAAGCACTGCTGTGGTAAGGGGGTCTGTCTGGGTTGGCGCAAGGTCCATCAGGTTCGTCCCGTGCGCAGTGGCCCACCCCGCTACCAAGGTCAAGGGCAAGTGGAGCGTGCTTAGGTCGGAGAAACCGAGTAGCCACTTCGGCTCTATTGAACGCAATGCTTCGAAGTCGATCAGCTCAAGCAGTTCAATTGCCAGTTCGCCACCCCAAGGAGGCATGATGGCTGTCACTTCCAGGTCGAGAAGAAATCTGGTTAACTCGGCGGCACGCGCTTCTCGCGAAGCACTCGCGTTCTTGAATTGGTTGCGAAGGCACTGACCTTCTACGATGCGAAAACCGCTCGAGCGTAGGTGGTCGAGCACGAGGTCGAGTCTCGTAAGAGCATTACCCGAAACGCCTGACGAGGGCGCAGTAACGGCGATGAGATCGCCCGGATGTAGGGGCTTTGGAAAACGGGTCATAAAGGGCCTCATCGTCGTTTCTGGGGTCACACCAGCCCCTCCATCGCCTGCACGCTGACCATCTCTCCGGCGGCGACGTTGCCGCGCTCATGTTCCAGGACGATGAAACAGTTGGCATCCGACATCGAACGCAGGATACCCGAGCCTTGCGCACCGGTCGGGCGGACGCGCCATTCACCGTTGTCCTGGTATAGCAGGCCGCGGACGAATTCGGTGCGGCCCGGCGCCTTCTTGAGCGCGGCACTGCATGTGACGCGGAAGCTCGGCAAGGTTGCGGTCTCTGCGCCCATCATCTTCAGCAGGGCAGGGCGGACGAACTGGTAGAAGGTCACCATGACCGCCACCGGATTGCCCGGCAGGCCGAACAGCCAGGCGCCGTTGCCAGCGTTGGCTACACCGCCGATCCGGCCGAAGGCCATCGGCCGGCCCGGTTTCATGGCGATCTTCCAGAAGGCCACCTCGCCCAGTCGCGCCATCAGTTCGCGGATGAAGTCTGCCTCGCCGACCGAGACGCCGCCGCTGGTGATGATGGCATCGCTACAGCTCGTGGCTTCCAGCAGCGCCGCTTCGAGCGCCGCCGGGTCGTCCTTGACCACGCCCATGTCCAGTACCTCGCAGCCCAGGCGTTCCAGCATGCCCCACAGGGTGTAGCGGTTGCTGTCGTAGACCTGGCCGGGCTGGAGTGGCTTGCCGAGCGAGCCGAGTTCGTCGCCGGTGGAAAACATCGCCACCCGCAGGCGGCGTTTCAGCGTCACTTCCACTTGTCCCAACGAGGCCAGGAGGCCGATTTCCGCCGGCCGCAGCAGCTTGCCGGCTTTCAGCGCGGGCTGGCCGGCTTTCAAATCCTCACCGGCGTGGCGAAAGTTCTGGCCCGCGCGCTGTCCAGGCGGGATGACGACGCTATCGCCTTCGACGCGGACGACTTCCTGGATCACGATGCTGTCGAGGCCGGGCGGCACGATGGCGCCGGTCATGATGCGCAGCGCTTCTCCCGGCGTGAGCGCTCCTTCGTAGGCTTTTCCGGCATAGGTGGTGCCGGCGATCTTCAGCCGGGTTTCGCCGGTCGCGGCGAGATCGGCATGGCGCACCGCGTAGCCGTCCATCGCCGAGTTGTCATGGGCCGGCACATTCACCGGGGCGATCACGTCTTCCGCCAGTACCCTGTTCAGCCCGAGGCGGATGAAAGCGCGTTCGCTGCCGGCGACCGGCGCGACGAGGGAAAGAATCAGTTCTCGGGCACGGGAAACCGGCAGGGAATTTGGGTCGTAGTCGTCGGCGCAGGAGAGCGCCTGCAAGACCGAGGGTGTTGGCTGTTTCATTGCTTTTCCAGTCTATCGAGTTCTTCAGGCGTATTGATGTTGGCGAAGGCGGCCTCGTCGGGGAAAGGAACTGCCACCAGCTTCAAGCCAGCATACCAGGCGTCGACCTTGCGCCCGCCGCCTTTGAGAAAAGCGCCCAGATTGTCGCGCAGCTCGCGTCTGCACAACGCAAACACCGGCTGGGTATAGCCCCCGCTGTGGGCCACCGCCAATTCTGCCTCTTCTGTCTCAAGAGCGGCGCTGAGCCTGGCGACCAGATCGAGGGGCAGGAAAGGCGAGTCACACGGTGAGGTCGCCAGCAACGGCGTGGTGCAGGCGCTGAGCCCCGCGTGCAGCCCTGCAAGCGGACCGGCGTAGCCATCGATGACATCAGCGACTATCGGGTAGCCCAGCGCCGCATACGCTTCGCGGTTCTGGTTCGCATTGATGATCAGGGTATCGACTTGCGGCGCCAGACGCTCGATGGCATGCGCGACCATCAGCTTGCCGCGAAACAGGCGCAGGCCCTTGTCGCCGCCGCCCATGCGGCGCGCCAGTCCACCCGCTAGGATCAGGCCGGTGATGGCGTTCATGCGGCGCCTGGCTTGAAACGTTGCTGGCCGGTGAATAGGAGGTAATGCTTGCCTTGGGCGCGGCCTATCATGGTCATGCCGACCTTCTGCGCGATGGCATGACCCATGCCGGTGAGGCCGGAACGCGAGACCAGGATGGGGATGCCCATCTGCGCGGTCTTGATGACCATTTCCGAAGTGAGCCTGCCGGTGGTGTAGAAGATCTTGTCGCCGCCACCCATGTCGTCCAGCCACATCAGGCCGGCGATGGCGTCGACGGCGTTGTGCCGGCCGACATCCTCGATGAACATCAGGATCTCTCCCTCGGCGGAGGCCAGGGCGCAGCCATGCACCGCGCCCGCCTGCTTGTAGATGGACTCGTGAAGGCGCACATTGTCGAGCAGGATAGCGAGCGTCGCGGCATCGAGCGAGCCCGCATCCGGCAGCACGATGTTGTCGATATCCTCCATCAGGTCGCCGAACATCGTGCCCTGCCCGCAACCGCTGGTGACGGTGCGGCGCTCCAGAAGCGCCTCAATGTCCTGGCCGCCGGCATGGGTGGTGACGGCGGCCGAGTCGGTTTCCCAATCGACCTGGACTGCGGCGATGTCGTCGATGTTTGTCACCAGGCGCTGGTTGCGCAGATAGCCCAGCACCAGGGCCTCGGGCGCGGCGCCCAGAGTCATCAGGGTGACGATTTCGCGCTTGTCGAGATACAGCGTCAGCGGATGTTCGCCGGCGATCAGGGTCGGCACGCTCTCGCCAAGCTCGTTGAGAGCATCGACGGTGACGGTGGCGGGGCGGGCGTTTTGCGTCAGTTGGAGCTTGGGCACGGTGATGTCTTAGCGTGAAATACGGCGACGCCGCGCCCCGTACCCTAACCCCAAAGTCGGGCACCAGTACCCTAACCCCAAAATCGGGCACCAGTAACCCACGAGCGCAGCGAGCAATTTGTAGCCCCCGCCTGGGCGGGGGTTGGGGGTGGGGGCGTAAATTCTGTCTTTGAACGATTTCATGGCACGGGGGTGGTCTGACGACCATTTGAGTTAAGTCTTAGCCACCGATGTAGGACATCTCGATCTTCTTCAGCGCCGCCGTTTCCACGGAACGTTGTTCCGAGTAGTTGTCGGACCGTGCGCTCCACAAGGCACCGAGCGCCGCGCTGATCTTGGCATCCGACTGACCGGCGCGCAGCAGGGCGCGCAGGTCATGGCCGCGTTCCGCGAACAGGCAGGTGTAGAGCGATCCGTCGGTGGACAGACGGACGCGTGTGCAACTGGAACAGAATGCCTGGGTAACCGAGGAAATCACGCCGATCTCGCCGCCACCATCCTGGTAGCGCCAGCGTTCGGCCACTTCCCCCGGGTAGTTGGGGCCGATAGCGGCCAGCGGCATCTCGGCGCCGATCAGCTTTACCACCTCGGCGGAGGGCATGACTTCATCGAGCTTCCAGCCGTTGCTGCTGCCGACATCCATGTATTCGATGAAACGCACGATATGCCCGGTGCTGGACAGCGAGGCACGGAAGTGGCGGGCCATCGGCAGGATGGCGTGCTCATTGGTGCCGCGCTTGACCACCATGTTGATCTTGATCGGGGCGAGCCCGGCCGCCTCGGCCGCCGCGATGCCCTCCAGCACTTGGGCCACGGGGAAATCGACGTCGTTCATCCTGCGGAAAGTCGGATCGTCGAGCGCATCCAGGCTCACGGTGACCCGTTGCAGGCCGGCGTCACGCAGGCTCCGCGCTTTCTTGGCCAGCAGCGAAGCATTGGTGGTCAGCGTCAGTTCCAGGCCGGGGATGGCCGCCAGCATCTCGATCAGGCGCTCCACATCGTGCCTCAGTAGCGGTTCGCCGCCGGTCAGGCGGACCTTGGTGACGCCTTGGGCGACAAAGATGCGGGCGATGCGGGTGATTTCCTCGAATGACAACAGTTCGCTGCGCGGCAGGAAGGGGTAATCGCGGCCGAATACCGTCTTCGGCATGCAGTAGACACAGCGGAAATTGCAGCGGTCGGTGATCGAGATGCGCAGGTCGCGCATATAGCGACCACGCGTGTCCGCGACCGGTTCACCGCTATCAGCGGCACCAGCCGCTCGAATCGGCGCGGCGCGGCGGGCATCCAGCAAGGGGATCACTCTGTCGTTCATTTTGAGTTAAGCTTGACCGTTCATATTCAACAGACAGAATAATACATGGCGCAAGAGAACTCGGTCATGCTTGCCGTCATTATCCAGCGGAAGACCCTGGATAACAAATGGGCATCCCATCATTGGGAGGCGATTGCCGTCATGCCCGATAACGATCAGGAAGCCGCTGCGCCACGCAAGTTATTCGAGGATCCGGAATCCACGCAATGGCTGTTTCCCGGATTGGAATTGCGGCTCTACAGCGACGAGTCGGAGAATTATCTGCTGAATGTCGGCGCACCTGAACCACGGCTATTCGTCATGTGGCGGCTTGCGGACGAAGGTGGCGCGTCGGAGTTGGCGACGCCCCAGAGGGTGACCGTCAGCTACGGTGAGGCGGCCCGCATGATGGATTCCGGCGAGCAGGTCGATGGCGTGCCCTTGCCGGACGACCTGCTCGGCTGGATCGAGGATTTTGCGCGCGGCCATTATCGGCCGCCGGAGAAGAAGCAGAAGGGCAAGCGCTACGCCAGCAGTAAACCCGGGCAGGAAAGCGGCGCATGAAGGAAAACTTTCTCCAGCGCTGGTCACGCCTGAAACGCGATCCGCCGACGGCGGAGCTTTCGCCAGCGCCAAGCGCAGCCAGCGGAGTTGCGCCAGGCGCCCCGGCCGCGCCGGCATTGCCCGCGCCGGACTCGCTGGAGTTCTCGTCGGATTTCACCGGATTCATGGCGGACGAGGTCGAGGACGGACTGCGCCGGGTGGCGTTGCAAAAACTGTTTCATGCCGAGCATTTCAATGTCATGGACGGGCTGGACGTGTATATCGACGACTACAACAGCTTCGAGCCCATCGGCGAGGAATTGCTGAAGAATCTCAACCAGGCGCGTGGCCTACTGTTCGATGACCAGACACCGGTCTTGGAAGCGGCTGAAGAAATTCCGGAGGAGACGGATTCGCCCTGTGTCGAAACCGATTTGCCAGACGAACCGCCTGCAAGCAAAGACAAGTCTATGGATAAAGATCAATGACCGACACCCGCTACGCACTGTGCAACTGCAATCAGACTTCCGCGTTGGACGAAGGCGCATTGCTCAAGACGCTGGACGGCTCCAGTGTTCTCTGCGGCCAGGCGCTCTGCCGGCAGGAAGTCGGCCGCGTGCAAGCGCTGTTGCAGGACTCAAATCCGCTGGTGATCGGTTGCACCCAGGAGGCACCGCTATTCGCCGAGTTGGCCGACGCCGCGCATTTCAGTGCGCCCTTGCGTTTCGTCAATCTGCGCGAGGCCGCCGGCTGGTCGGTGGAAGCAGGCGTCGCTACGCCGAAGATGGCCGCGCTGCTGGCGCAGGTCAGCCTGCCGGAGCCGGCATCCGTCGCGGCCGTGGCGTTGAGTTCGCAGGGCGCCACGCTGATCATCGGTCCGGCGGATGCGGCGCTCGACTGGGCCGAGCGCCTCAAGGACGATCTGGATATCAGCGTTCTTCTGACTCGTGCCAGCGCCGCCGAATTGCCTTCGAACCGCGACTACCCGATATTTTCCGGGACCAAGCCGGAAGTCACCGGACATCTCGGCGCTTTCCGAGTGGATTGGCGGCAGGACAATCCGATCGACCTCGAGCGTTGCACGCGCTGCAATGCCTGCATCCGGGCTTGCCCCGAAGCGGCGATCAACCATCTGTATCAGATCGACCTCGACAAGTGCCGCGATCATCGTGTTTGCGTCGCCGCTTGCGGTGCCATCGGCGCCATCGACTTCAACCGCGCCGCGAGCGACGGCGATGCGGCGCGCAGCGAGACCTATGATCTGGTCTTGGATCTCGGCGCTGAACCGTTGATACGACTGCCGCACTTGCCGCAGGGATATTTCGCCCCCGGTCGCGATGCGCTGGCGCAGTCCGAGGCGGCGCGAGGACTGCTCAAGCTGGTCGGCGAATTTGAACAGCCGCAGTATTTCGAGTACAAGGAAAAGCTCTGCGCGCATAGCCGCAACGAGATACTCGGCTGCAACCGCTGCCTCGACGTGTGTTCCACCAGCGCCATATCCGACAACGGCAACGGCGTGCGCTTCGACGCCGCGCTGTGTCAGGGCTGCGGCGGTTGCGCCACGACCTGTCCGAGCGGAGCCGTGCGACATGCCTATCCGCGTGTCTCCGACCTCGGCCGACGCCTCAAAACCCTGTTGTCGGCTTATCGCGCGGCAGGTGGCGAGGACGCCTGCATCCTGTTTCACGACGCCAAGCGCGGCCGTGAACGTTTGATGCAATTGGCGCGTCACGGTAAAGGTTTGCCGGCGCGGGTGATTCCCTTTGAAGTGCATGACATTGCCGCGACCGGACTGGATCTGATGCTCGGCGCGCTGGCCTATGGCGCGGCGCAGTGCGCAATCCTCGGCGACGGCGACGAGCCTGAAGCCTATGTGGCGACGCTGCGCCAGCAGATCGCCATCGGCGCGAGCATCCTCGCCGGCCTCGGATACGACGGCGAACGCCTGCTGCTGCTTGAGGCCGAAGACACTCTCGCTTTGGAAACGGCGCTCTGGTCCATGCCCCGGTTGGGCGTGACGGGGTCGGCGGCTAGTTTCCATCTGACGGAAGACAAACGCAGTACGCTCGAATTCTGCATCGATCATTTGCGCGCCAACTCGCTGAAGTCAGGTGCGATCGCCTCAGAAGCCATCGCCTTGCCGGCAGGCGCCCCCTGGGGTGACGTGATCGTCGACAAGGAAAAATGCACGCTCTGCCTGTCCTGCGTCGGGGCTTGTCCGGCCAGCGCGTTGCAGGATTCTCCCGAGACGCCGCGCCTGAGTTTCATCGAGCGCAACTGCCTGCAATGCGGTCTTTGTGTGAATACCTGTCCGGAGGCTGCGCTGTCGCTCAAGCCCCGCTTGTTGCCGAGCGCCGAGGCGCGCCGCAGCCGGGTACTCAACGAGTCCGAACCTTTCTGCTGCGTGCGTTGCGGAAAACCGTTCGCCACCCGCCAGATGATATCTGCAATGCTCGGCCGGCTTGCCGGACACAGCATGTTTGCCGCGCCCGAGGCCTTGCACCGCCTGCAGATGTGCGCCGATTGCCGGATTGCGGACATGATGGAAAACCGGAACGAGGTCAACATCCTTCCCAAATGAGCGACCGATGAATCCCATTCCCACCGAGGACCTGGCACGCGCGGATTATTACGCGGTGTTGTCGCGTTTGTTCTTCGCCCCGCCCGACGAAACCTTGCTGGCGACCCTGGCCGACGCGGGGAATGTGGCGGAACAGGGTGCGCTGCCGGTCGCCTGGAACGCGCTGTGTGCGGCCGCGGGCGCAACATCGGCACAGTCGGCCAGGGAAGAATACGACGCGTTGTTCGTCGCCATCGGCAAACCACGGGTGGTGCTCTATGCGTCCTGGCACCTGACCGGATTCATGATGGAAAAACCCCTGGCAAAACTTCGTGAGGATCTGGCCGAATTGGGTCTGGCACGTACCGGGGACATACTGGAACCCGAAGATCACTTCGCTGCGCTGATGGACATCATGCGCCATCTATTGCTCGACGCATCCCGGACCGAGACTCAACGCCTTGCACTGCAACAACGTTTTTTTTCAAGCCATGTCTCGACATGGTGCGAAAAGTTGTGCGACGCAATAGAAGAGCAGCCGGAAGCCCGCTTGTATCGCGGGGTTGCGGGCTTCGTCCGGGCATTTCTTGAAGTGGAAAAAATCGCTCTCAAGATATGTTGATCCGCACATAAATAGGGCATACTTTGTATATAAAGCAATTGACAAAGTTGTGACTGGAGGAGAAAAGGCATGGCAAATTCCAACGATGCATCCCTTTCCGGAAATCTCAAGCGCCGGAAGTTTCTTCTGACCGCGGGACTCGGGATCGGCGGCGCAGTCGCCGCAGCCGCGGGTGTCAAGACCTTGGTCAAGGAAGATGCCGCGGCACTCCAGGCCGATCAGCCCAAAGACAAGGGCTATCAGGCCACCGAGCATGTGCGGAATTACTACCGCAGCGCACGCGTTTAATCGGGAGACTTCCATGCTGATCAAAAAATCTTCGGCCGATTCAAACACGGCACGTCGCGGACGTCTGTCGCGCTCCATACAGGGCACCAGCTATTCGGCGCAGTTGCCGGAAGCCATCGATCGCCGCACTTTTCTCAAGCGTTCCGGTGTCGGCATCGGTGCAGGCGCCTTCGCCAGCCAGTTGCCGTTCTCGATGATCGACAAGGCCGAGGCCATGGGTTCCAAGCCCAAAGGTTCGGATGCCGTCGAAATCAAGCGTACCGTGTGTACCCATTGCTCGGTCGGCTGCGCCATCGACGCCGAGGTGCAGAACGGCGTCTGGATCGGCCAGGAGCCGGTGTTCGACTCGCCGCTGAATCTCGGCGCGCACTGCGCCAAGGGCGCCTCGGTGCGCGAGCATGGCCATGGCGAGATGCGCCTCAAGACACCGATGAAGCTGGTCGACGGGAAGTACCAGAAGATCAGCTGGGACCAGGCGCTGACAGAGATCGGCACCAAGCTGCTCGACATCCGCAAGAAGTCCGGCCCGGACGCGGTCTATTGGATCGGTTCTTCAAAGCACAACAACGAGCAATCCTATTTGCTGCGGAAATTCGTGTCCTTCTGGGGCACCAACAACTGCGATCACCAGGCGCGCATCTGCCACTCGACCACTGTTGCAGGCGTTGCCAACACCTGGGGTTATGGTGCCATGACCAACTCCTACAACGATATGCAGAACGCCAAGGCGATTCTGTTCATGGGCTCGAACGCGGCGGAGGCGCATCCGGTGGCGATGCTGCACGTGCTGCATGCCAAGGAGAACGGCGCCAAGATCATCGTCTGCGATCCACGCTTCACCCGCACCGCGGCGAAGGCCGATCAGTATGTGCGCTTCCGTTCCGGCACCGACATCCCGATGATCTGGGGCATTCTCTATCATGTCTTCAAGAACGGCTGGGAAGACAAGAAGTACATCGACGACCGCGTCTACGGCATGGAGAAGGTGCGCGAGGAGGTCATGAAGTGGACTCCCGACAAGGTGCTCGAAGCCACCGGCGCGACCGAGGAGCAGTTGTTCCAGATCGCCAAGACCATGGCCGAGAATCGCCCCAGCAGCATCGTCTGGTGCATGGGCCAGACCCAGCACACCATCGGCAACGCCATGGTGCGCGCGTTCTGCGTCCTGCAACTGGCGCTGGGCAACATCGGCAAGTCGGGCGGCGGCGCCAACATCTTCCGCGGCCATGACAACGTTCAGGGCGCTACCGACATCGGCCCGAATCCGGATTCCCTGCCAGGCTACTACGGCATCGTTCCGGGCGCCTGGAAGCACTGGGCGGCGGTGTGGGGCGTCGATTACGAGTGGATCAAGAAGCAGTATGCCAGCGAGGCCATGATGACCAAGCCTGGCATTACCGTATCGCGCTGGATCGACGGCGTGCTGGAGAAGAACGAGAACATCGACCAGGACTCGAACCTCAAGGCGGTTGTGTACTGGGGCATGGCACCCAACTCGCAGACGCGCGGCAAGGAAATGCTGGAGGCCATGAAGGCTCTGGAACTGCTGCTGGTGATCGACCCTTATCCTTCGGCGACCGCCGCGATGGCGGCGAAGGCGCGCAAGGACGGCGTCTATCTGTTGCCGGCAGCAACCCAGTTCGAGACGGTGGGGTCGGTGACCGCATCGAACCGTTCGTTGCAATGGCGCGAGAAGGTGATCGAGCCGCTGTTCGAGTCCAAGCCGGATCACGTCATCATGTATCTGTTGGCGCAGAAGTTCGGTTTCGAGAAAGAGCTCACCAAGAACATCAAGGTGACCAACAACGAGCCGAGCATGGAAGATACCCTGCGCGAGATCAACAAAGGCTGCTGGACCATAGGCTACACCGGCCAATCACCGGAGCGGCTCAAGCTGCACATGAAGAACATGCATACCTTCGACGTCAAGACCCTGCGCGCCAAGGGCGGCCCCTGCGACGGCGAATATTTCGGCCTGCCGTGGCCGTGTTACGGCACGCCGGAGATGAAGCATCCGGGATCGCCGAACCTGTATGACACTTCCAAGCACGTCATGGACGGCGGCGGCAACTTCCGCGCCAACTTCGGCGTCGAGAAGGACGGCGTCAATCTGCTGGCGGGCGATGGCTCGGCCTCCAAGGGCGCGGACCTACAGTTCGGCTATCCCGAGTTCGATCACGTGCTGCTGAAGAAGCTCGGCTGGTGGGACGATCTGACCGAGGAGGAAAAGAAGAAGGCCGAGGGCAAGAACTGGAAGACCGACTCTTCCGGTGGCATTATCCGCGTCGCCATGAAGGTGCACGGTTGCCACCCGTTCGGCAATGCCAAGGCGCGCGCCTCGGTGTGGAACTTTCCCGATCCGGTACCGGTTCACCGCGAGCCGCTGTATTCGACCCGGCCGGACATGGTCGACAAGTATCCGACCCATGACGACAAGAAAGCCTTCTGGCGCATGCCGACGCTGTACAAGAGCGTGCAGCAGAAGAACAAGGATGTCGGCAAGGAGTTTCCGCTGATACTCACCTCCGGACGGCTCGTGGAATACGAGGGCGGCGGCGAGGAAACGCGCTCCAATCCCTGGCTGGCCGAGCTTCAGCAGGAAGCCTTCGTCGAGATCAATCCCAGGGCCGCCAACGACCGCGGCATCCGCAATGACGACTGGGTCTGGCTGAAGACACCGACCGGCGCGCAACTCAAGGTGCGCGCCCAGGTCACCGAACGCGTCGGCAGCGACACCTGCTTCATGCCTTTCCACTTTTCCGGCCACTGGATGGGCGAGGACATGCTCCAGTATTACCCGGAAGGCGCACACCCGCTGGTGCGCGGCGAGGCGGTGAATACCGCCACCACCTACGGCTATGACAGCGTCACCATGATGCAGGAAACCAAGACGACCGTATGCCAGGTCGTCAAGGCTTAAGGGGAGACAGCTATGGCAAGAATGAAATTCCTCTGCGACTCCGAGCGCTGCATCGAGTGCAACGGCTGCGTCACTGCCTGCAAGAACGAAAACGAAGTACCCTGGGGCGTGAACCGGCGCCGCGTGGTTACGCTGGGTGACGGTCTGCCCGGCGAGAAATCCGTGTCGGTGGCCTGCATGCACTGTTCCGACGCTCCGTGCATGGCGGTATGCCCGGTGGATTGTTTCTACCATACCGACGAAGGCGTGGTGTTGCACGACAAGGACATGTGCATCGGCTGCGGCTATTGTTTCTACGCCTGTCCATTCGGCGCGCCGCAGTATCCGCAGAGCGGCGCTTTCGGCCAGCGCGGCAAGATGGACAAATGCACCTTTTGTGCGGGCGGCCCGGAAGTCGATCACTCCGAGGAGGAGTTCAAGAAGTATGGCCGCAACCGCCTGGCCGAAGGCAAACTGCCGCTATGTGCGGAGATGTGTTCAACCAAGGCCCTGCTCGGCGGCGATGGCGATGTCGTCTCGGACATTTTCCGCGACCGCGCCTTGAAGCGTGGCAAGGGCGGCGAGATGTGGGGTTGGGGATCGGCCTACGGCAAGCCGGAGCCGGGTACGAAGAAGCCGGAGGTGAAATCGTGAGCAAATTCGCTATCGCTTTGTTGATAACGGTGTTCGGTTTGAGCGCCTGTGGCGACAAGGAAGGCGTTGTCGTCTATAAGCAGGGCAGTTACTCGGGCAAGACCGATGGCAAACCCTGGGAGAACGCCGCCTTCGCCGGCGACAAGTCCAAGTGGGATAACAGCATCCGTGCCCGGGGCCAGAACCAGAACGAATCCAAGCGCATTGGTGATTGAGGAGATTTCCTATGATGCAGCTTAAGAATGTCCCATTGATGTTGATCGCCTGCGCCTTGAGTTCGGGAATCGCGCTGGCCAAACTGCCGGCGCCGAGTGACGAAGCCAAGGCGAAGGCCGAAGAAGCCAAGGCCAAGGCCGCGCATGGTGACAAAGTCGCGGCTTTTCAGTTGTGCAACTCGATGGACAAGGTGGCGCAACGCTACCTCAAGGAAAACAAGAGCCGCAAGCCGGTGGAGACTCCGAAATGTCAGGATCCTGGAGCATTCGAGTATGTGGCCGCGGCGCCGGCAGCGGCTCCCGCCGCGGCGCCAGCCGCAGCTCCGGCCCCCGCGCCGGCGAAGAAATAGTTGCGCGGATAACCAGCGAGGGCTATTCAGATGAAGCAGCTTAAATCGAATTCATGGCTCTGGGCATGCCTACTGGCTGCATGCGCCCTGGTTCTGGCGAGTGCGCATGCAGCCGATGCACCTGCACCGCCGGCCCAGATCCAGGCGCAGGCGCAGAAGCCGGGTGTAACGCCGGCCCACAATGCCGAAGCAACCTGGCGCGAAGTGCGCGCCGGAACGCCCGGAGTCACGACTGTCCGAGGGACCGAGACAGGTGTGCTGGTTTCCCCCGATGGCAATACCTGGCGGCAGATCCGCCACGGGCCGGTGACGTTTTATGGCAGCCTGCTGGTGATCCTTGTCATAGTCGCGATCGCCTTGTTCCATAGCCGCAAGGGCATGCTGCGCCTGAGCGAAAAACCCACCGGGAGAACCCTGGTCCGCTTCAGCAACTGGGAGCGTTCGGTGCATTGGCTGGTCGCCATCAGCTTCGTCTGCCTGGCCTTGACCGGTGGCAACATGCTGCTCGGCAAATATGTGCTGATGCCGGTCATCGGGCACACGCTGTTCTCCTGGTTGGCAGGCATGGGGAAGTTTATTCACAACTTCCTCGGCGTTGTCTTCTCTGTTGGCGCGGTTCTGATGCTGGCCACGTTCTACAAGGACAATATCTGGCATCCCTCGGACGCCGAATGGATCCGCAAGGCCGGCGGATTGGTGTCTCGTGAGCATGTTCCTTCGCGCCGCTTCAACTTCGGCGAGAAGATCTGGTTCTGGTTAGGCGTCGGCTTGTTCGGCCTGGTCATGATCGCCTCCGGATTGTCCTTGCTGTTCCCGAACCTGTACGAAACGCGCCACGCCATGCAGACGGCCGAGGTGATCCATTCGATCGCCGCCACGTTGATTTTCTGCATGTCGCTGGGCCATATCTACCTCGGCACCATCGGTGTCGAAGGCGCCTATCAGTCGATCAGAACCGGGTCCGTCGATGAGACCTGGGCGAAGGAACACCACCAGCTTTGGTACGACGAACAGGTCCAGAAAAAGCTGGGCAAGGGGGCATGATGAATCGGAGCACGAACAATCAGTTGAGGCGCGGCATCACTCTACTTGCGCTGGGCATGGCGGCCTCCGGCTGCGCCTCCATCGGCGGATCCTCCGGCCCTGCCGCGGAAGCCAAACTACAACCGACCCGGGGCAGTACCGCAAGCGGATCGGTGAGCTTTGTCCAACAGGGTGATCGCATCCTGGTGAATGCCACTGTCAGTGGTTTGACCCCGGGGACGCATGGATTCCATATCCACGACAAAGGCGATTGCAGCGCGCCCGACGCCACCAGCGCCGGCGGACACTTCAACCCGGCCGGGCACCCGCATGGTCATCCTCAGATGGGGCCGCATCACGCCGGCGACATGTCCATGCTCGAGGCCGACGCCAGCGGCAACGCACGCTTGAGCGCCGAGTTGAGCGGCGTGGCGTTCGACGGCGATCAAGGCATTGTCGGTCGCGGTCTGATCGTCCATGCCAGTCCGGACGATTTCAAGACCCAGCCCACCGGCAACTCAGGCGCTCGCGTGGCCTGCGGCGTGATCATCAGGAAATAATTCGTTTGGAGGAGGGGGAGGGCGCGACACTCACAAGGGTGCGCGCCCTTTGTTTTGGGACGAGACTCGAAATCCGGCGCATGCCTGTCGAAGTCGGTTTCAACTTTCGACTTTGCCCCGCGAGGTCTTGATTTCGCCACGTTTGCTCTTGCTCTCAAGGCGTCTTAATTTGGAACCGCGCGTCGGCTTGGTGGCTCTGCGCAATCTTGGCGTCGACGCAACGCTGGCTATCAGTTCCTGTAGCCGGCGCAACGCCTCAACGCGGTTTTTCTCCAGGCTGCGGTATTCCTGGGCCTTGATGACGAGCACCCCGTCACTGTTGATGCGCTGATCGTTCAGGCGTAATAGCCGTTCCTTGAGGACATCGGCCAGCGACGAAGCCGGGATGTCGAAGCGCAGATGGACCGCGCAGGAAACCTTGTTGACGTTCTGCCCGCCTGCGCCCTGGGCGCGAATGGCGCTGATCTCCACGTCGCAGAGCGAGTAGGCGGGCTGGCCAGGCGGGATTTTCTCCATGGATTCGTTGGATCGTGAGTGCGTATCCGATATTCTGCTCCGTCGCCGAGCCTGACGGCAAAGCCGGATAAAATTGATCATGACTTTGCATGCGATATTTCATTCTTCGATCGAGGAAATCG
>JAPLQT010000007.1 GCA_026399515.1 Pseudomonadota bacterium
AGTGGGAATGCCACTTCAGATCACCTAATGAACTATGTCTAGCAAAAAATCAGCTTCGCCTACTGATGCTCAGCAAATTCAACCCTTGCCGCAAACTCGAGAGAATAAACTCTGCATAGTTTCGTCCTCTGCATAGATGGCTTCAAGAGCCACTCACCTCTTGAGATTCGCGGCCGTATATCGGTCACTGCCAAGTTTGGGAGCTATCCCCAGCGCACCACCGTTGCCCCCCAGACGTAGCCGATCCCGGCGGCGATGGCCACCATCAGGTCGCCGTCTTTCAGGCGCCCTTGCTCCAGCCCTTCGTGCAACGAGATCATCAGATCGACCTGGCCGAGATGGCCGTAGTCCTGTAGATACACCGACTGATCCTCGCGCAGCCCCAAGGTATCGAGCATGCTTGCGTGCATCGAACGCTTGAAATGCAGGCAGTTTAGATAACCGATGTCGGCGCGAGTCGCTCCGCTCTTGGCCAGCGCCTTGTCGATGCAGGCGAGCCAGTTGGCCATCGACACCTCGTTGAGGCGTCCCTTCATGTGTTCGGCATCGAACACGCGCAGGCTGCGGTTGCCGTTGGCGCGCAAGGCCGTCAATTCGGCTTCCGGCAGACTCTCGATGGGGTGTTCGATGCCGCCGTACCAGACGCCGGTGTCGCGGGCGAGTGAACCGTCGGTGATGATGTGTGAGCCGAGCACCAGGTTGCGGCCGAGGTCGCGGCGCAGCAGCAAGGCGCCGGCGCCGGCGGCGAGGTCGTACATGAAGGACACGTCGGGATCGGTGTAGTCGATCAGGTCGCCGTTGCGGTAGCCGCCGACGATCAGGGCGGTGGCGATGTCCGGGTCGGCGATCATCATGTCCTTGGCAATCTTGATGGCCGCCACGGTGGTATTGCAGCGCTGCTGGATATCGATGCCCCAGGCGCGCTGCGCGCCGATGCGTTCCTGGATGTAAATCGCCGAGGTGGTCAGCGGATACTCCTTCCATTCCTCGCCCATGCACAGGATCAGGTCGATCTCCAGTGGATCGATCCCCGTCCTGGCAATGGCGTCGAGCGCCGCCTTGACGCCCATCTCCTGGGTGCCGTCGCCGGGGCCGGGCACGCTCTTTCGGACGATACCGAGTTTCTCGCGCACCGCCGCTTCGCTCCAGCGCCCGCAGCTGGCGGCCGCGATGTCGGCGGCGGTCATGTAGTGATCGGGTAGGTAAATGCCGTAGCCGAGAATGCCGACGTCGCTGCTCATCCTTTATTCTCCGACTTATTTTCCAGCTTATTTTCCAAATTCCGTACCAGCACCAATGCCTCGCCGTCGCAAACGCTGCGGCCGTCTTCGGCAGCGATGCGAGTACGCAGATTCACCAGTTCCTTGTCGGCACGCAGGCGTCGGATCGTGACATTGGCGGGGAGTTTCTCGCCGGGATAGGCCGGCCCCGGAAAGCGCAGCGCCTGTTTCATCCAGCCGGTGCCGCGCCCGGGGAGCCGCGTGCCGAGCAGGCAGGAGAACATTCCGGCGAGCAGCGGCCCCGGCACGATGCGGCCCTTGAAGCCGCGCCTCTGCGCGGCGGCGTCGTCGCGAAAGAGCGGGTTGCGGTCACCGACCAGGTCGCCGTATTCGTCTAGGTCCGCCACCGAGAATATCCGTGAGTCGCTCGCCGTCATGCCGAGCTTCAGGCCGTACAAAGCTTCGTCGCCGGGTTCCGTCGTGGCGGGGAACGGCACCACCTCGGGCAATGCGACATCGACGGGGACCACCCGCGTCATCCCGCTGGCCGTCGTCAATACCTCGCCATCACGGCCGGGCTTGGTGACCGTGGTGGCGATTTCCATTATGCCGCCGGTATCACCGTCGACCGACAGGCCGATGGTGATCAGGTCGCCGACGAAAGTCGGCTTGGGAAACATCAGGGTCTGTTCGATCTGCACCGCGCCCGGCCCGGGGATCAGTTCCGCCATCCCTTTGCAAATGCAGCTATATAGCATCATGCCGTGCGCCACGGTGGCGCCGAAGTGCGAAGTCGCGGCGAAAGCCGGGTCGCAGTGGATAGGATTGTCGTCCCGGCTGAGCCGCGCGAAGCGATCGAAGTCGGACTGCAACAGCACGCGGCGGTATTCCGCCTTCACGCTGGATTCCCGTATTCGCCGCGCAGGCGGTGCTTTTCCACCTTGCCCGCGGCATTGCGCGGCAGCGCCGGCACGAACACCACGGATTTGGGCACCTTGAAGCCGGCCAACCGCGCCTTGCAATGGGCTATGACAGCTTCCGCACTGAGCTGCGCGCCCGGCTTCAAGCTGACGACGGCCTTGCCGACTTCGCCCCATTTGTCGTCGTGCACCCCGATCACCGCCACCTCGGCGACGCCCTCGATCTGGAACAGCACGTTCTCCACTTCCGCCGGATAGACGTTCTCGCCGCCGGAGATATACATGTCCTTGGAACGGTCGACGATGCAGTAATCGCCATCGTCGTCGAAGTAGGCGATATCGCCGGAACACAGCCAGCCATCCTCGAAGGAGTTGGCGGTCGCAGTCGGATTGTTCCAGTAACCGGTGGTGATGCCAGGGCCGCGCAGCAGCAGCTCGCCGCGCTGGTTGGCGGCCAGGGTCTGGCGGGTCTGGCTATCCACCACGCGGGTCTCCACATACATCACCGGCTTGCCGACGGTGCCCACCTTCCGGCGCGCGGTGGCCTCGTCGGTGAGAAACACCGTCGGGCCGGTCTCGGTCATGCCGAAGCCGAAGCAGATGGTGACGTTCTTGGCGAGGTACTGTTCCAGCAGGCTCTTCGGAATCGGCGCGCCGCCGCAGGCCCAACTGCGCACCCTGGAAAAGTCGGCCGCTGCGAACCGCGGGTGCTGGGAAAGAAACAGGTAGATCGCCGGCACGCCGAACATCACCGTGATGCTGCCTTCCAGCAGTTCCATGGTCTTGTCCACGTCGAACTGGCGCATGATGACCGTGGTGCCGGCGCACATTACCACCGGGTTCATGTAGAGATTCAGGCCGCCGGTGTGGAAGAACGGCAGCACCGACAGCAACGTGTCCTCGCGGCGCAAGCCGGTGGCGAGCATGCCGTTCACCGCGTTGATGAAGGCCATGCCCCAGGTCTGGATGACGCCCTTGGGCTTGCCGGTGGTGCCCGAGGTGTAGAGCAGGTACCAGATGTCGGTGGCACTGCGCCAGGGCATCACGACATCGGCGCCGGATACGCTGGCCAGGCTGTCAGCATAACCAGCGACGCCGGCGCGCGGCGCGTCCAGCACCATGCGCCGGGAAATGCCGAAGGCATCGGCGAGGGCCATGCCGGCAGAGTCGAACTCGGGTCCGAAGATCACCGCGGACGGTTGCGCGTCGGCGACGATGCCGCGCAGTTCTTCCACCGACAAGCGCCAGTTGAGGCAGACCATGATGGCGCCGATCTTGCCGCAGGCCATCAGGCAATAGGCGAATTCGGGCAGGTTGGGGGTCAGGATGGCAACGACGTCGCCCTTGCCGATGCCGCTGGCCAGCAGCGCGCAGGCCACGGCATCGCTGCTTTCACG
>JAPLQT010000067.1:0-99433 GCA_026399515.1 Pseudomonadota bacterium
CCTGGGCGCGCGGCGAAGCGGATCGAGTGTTGCGTCCGAGTCCGCTGCTGGGCGGCATGGCCGACGGAAACGGGATGGCGGATGGAGTGCCACCGTCGCCGGCCGACCACCGGATCGGCGGCGCCTTGGAGAGCTTCGAGGATGGTCAGGCGCCGCCGCTGGCGGCCGGCGAGACGATTCGCGGCGGCGCGAAGCTCCTGCAAGCGCAGGCGATCTGTCCGGCTTGGGCTTTTTATCGCTACCGCCTCGGCGCCAAGGCGCTGGAGACGCCGGTCGACGGCCTTGATGCGCGCGCCCGCGGCAACCTGCTGCACGCGGTGCTGGAGCGTTTCTGGCAGGGGCGCGCTGGGTCGGATCTCCTGGCCATGTCCGGGTCCGAACGGGATACTTCGGTGTCTCTGGCCGTCGACGCGGCGCTGGCCGAATTCAACGCCACCCTTGAGGAACCCCTGGCGCCGCGCCTGATCGCGTTGGAGCGGGAGCGGCTGATCCGCCTGGTGCACGAATGGTTGGCGCTGGAAGCTACACGCAGTGCGGCTTTCCGCGTCGTCGCCCAGGAGCGGGAGGCGCAGGTCGACATCGAAGGCATCGCCGTGCGGCTGCGGGTGGATCGCATCGATGAGCTCGACGACGGTCGCCGCGTGATCATCGATTACAAGACCGGCGGCCAGGTCAGCCCGGCGAGTTTGGCTACTTGGGCCACCGAGCGCATCGAGGAACCGCAGTTGCCGATTTATGCCGCTTTCCTGCCGACCCCAGCGTATGAAGGTGTGACGGCCGCAGAAGGCATCGCCGGGGTGGTTTTTGCCAGGGTTCGGCTGGATGAATGCGCTTTCGTCGGCATCGCCGCGGACGGTGACTTGCTGCCCAAGGTGTCGGGCCTGGCGGAAGCGCGCAAGCTGTTTCCGGAGGCGCAATTCCCCGACTGGGAAAGTCTGATCGGCCACTGGCGCACCCGCATCGCCGCCATCGCCCGGGAGATCCGCGAAGGTTATGCGGCCGTTACGTTCGCCGACGAGAAAGCGCTCGCCTACTGCGAAGTCAAGCCATTGCTGCGGCTGCCCGAGGTGCGGGCGCAACGTGAACAGTCGGAACAATCGGAACAATCCGCGCACACCCAAGCTGCGGAAGGCGAGGCATGAACGATCCCGCGCTGCTGCTCGAAGACGATCGCGTCAGCCGCCTGCGGGCGCTCGAACCAGCCTCTTTCATCGTCGAGGCTCCGGCAGGCGCGGGCAAGACGGAGCTGCTGACGCAGCGCGTCCTCAAGCTGCTGGCCGGGGTTTCCGAACCTGAAGAGATCGTCGCCATCACCTTCACGCTCAAGGCGGCGGCGGAGATGAAGAGCCGCATTCTGGAAAGCCTGGAAATGGCGGCGCGCGCGGATATCGATCCGGACCGACTGGCGCCGCACAAGCGCATCACTTTCGATCTGTCTCGGCAGGCTCTGGCGGCCTCCGCCGCGCATGGCTGGAACCTGCTCGACAATCCCAACCGCCTGCGCATCCTGACCGTCGATGCGCTGTGCGCCAGCCTGGCGCGGCAAATGCCTTTCCTGTCGCGCTTCGGCGCCCAGCCGCGCATGGCCGACGATGCCCGCCTGCATTACCGCGAGGCGGTGCGGCGCACCCTGGCGCTGCTGGCGGAGGAGGGCGAGGGCGGCGCCGGTGGATATGCCGATGTCGTCGCTGATGTGGTCACTGAGGCGCTGCGCTATCTCGACAACGACGCCGGCCGTCTCGGCGGCCTGCTCGCCGCCATGCTGATTCGGCGCGACCAATGGCTGCGCCATGCGCTGGCGCACGCAGCCGATTACGGGCGGTTTACCAGCGAAGCGGCCCAGCAGGGCTTGGCGGTGCTGGTGCAGGCCGAGCTGCAAGGCATCGCCGCGGCGTTCGATGGCCGCGTGCAGGCGCGGCTGATGCCGCTGGCGCGCGCGGCAGCCGGCAATCTCCGGGACGGCGACGTCGCCACGCCGATCTCCGCCTTACTCGACTGGTCCCAACCGCTTACCGGGGAACCCGACGAACTGCCGCTGTGGCGCGGCATCTGCGAATTACTGCTGACCCGGGATGGCGGTTTTCGCAAGGCCTTCAACAAGAACCAAGGCCTGCCGCCGGGCAAGCCCGGCGAGGCGTCCAAGCAGGCGCTCAAGGAGCTCATCGCATCCTTGCCGGAGTCTTTCGAGGCCTTGCTGGCCGGCCTGCGCGAACTGCCCGATCCGCACTATACCGACGCGGAATGGCACACCGTTGCCGCCCTGGCGCAATTGCTCAAGCTCGCCGCGGTGCAGTTGTGGACCGTCTTCAACGAGGCCGGCGAGGCCGATTTCATCGAAGTCGCCCAGCGCGCCTTGCAAGCGCTGGGGGCGGAAGACCAGCCCTCCGATCTGGCGTTGCAACTCGACTATCGCATCCAGCATCTGCTGGTCGACGAATTCCAGGACACCAGCCCGATCCAGGTGCAGTTGCTACAACGGCTCACCGCGGCGTGGATGCCGGGCGAAGGACGCACGCTGTTCCTGGTCGGCGATCCGATGCAGTCGATCTACCGCTTTCGCAAGGCCGACGTCGGGCTGTTCCTCAACGCCGCCGATTTCGGCATCGGCGCCATCGCGCTCGAACGTCTGCGCCTGTGCCGCAATAACCGTTCCTGTCCCGCCGTGGTCGACTGGGTCAATGCCGCCTTCGGGCTGGCTTTTCCCACCGCCGACAAGGTCACCGAAGGTGCCATCCGTTATCGCGACTTCGTGCCGACGCGCGCCGCGCTTCCCGGTGCCGGCGTGTTTGTCGCGGCGCTGGTGGTTGACGGAGAGATGCCCGGCGAAACAGTAGAGCGGCTCGAAGCCCGCCGGGTGCTGAATATCATCGAGCAGGCGCGGCGCGACGACCCCTCCCGTTCCGTCGCCGTGCTGGTGCGGGCGCGCGACCATCTGGCGCCGCTGGTGGCGGAGATCCGCCGTACCTGTCCCGAGCTGCGTTTCCAGGCGGTGGAGATCGAGCGCCTGGCCGAGCGCCAGCCGGTGCAGGACCTGTTGGCCCTGACGCAGGCGCTGCATCACCGCGCCGACCGGGTGAACTGGCTGGCGATCCTGCGCGCGCCCTGGTGCGGCCTGACGCTCGCCGACCTGCATGCGCTGGCGGCGGACGACCACGCTGCGACGATCTGGTCGCTGATGAATAACGACACGGTGGTGGCGCGACTGTCCGCCGACGGGCAAAGCCGCCTGCGGCACGTGCGCGGCGTGCTCGCCGAAGCCTACGCCCAGCGAGGACGACAGTCACCGCGGCGCTGGGTCGAAGGCGTGTGGACCATGCTGGGCGGCACAGCCTGTCTGCTGTCGGCGGCCGATGCCGGCGACGCCAAGGCCTTTCTCGATCTCATCGACCAGCTCGACAACGCCGGCAGTTTCACGCCGGAACATTTGGCGGCGCAGATCGGTGAACTCCATGCCGCGCCAGATGCGTTGGCCGACGGCAGCCTGCAATTCATGACCATCCACAAATCCAAGGGCCTGGAATTCGATACCGTGATCCTGCCCGGCATGCACCGCAAGACGCCAGCCGAAGAGCACGCGCTGATGCTCTGGGAAGAGGTCGCGCTGGACGGGCTGGACGAGCAACTGGTGGTCGCGCCCTACAGCAAACGCGGACGCAAGGGCGATGCCCAACCCACGCCCTACGACTACCTGCGGCGGCTCAACCGGCTGCGCGCCGACAACGAAGCCGCCCGTGTGCTGTACGTCGCCGCGACGCGGGCCATTCGTGCGCTCCACCTGGTCGGCGTGGCGCGGCTGAATGCGGACGGCGAACTGGCCGCGCCGACCGGCAGCTTTCTCAAGCTGTTGTGGCCGGCGCTCGCCGATACCTATGCGGCAGCGGCAGTGGAAGCGGCGTCCCCTGGCGCAATTGCCACGGCAGACGTGCCCAAGCTGCGCCGTCTCGTTGCGCCCACGGTCCCGGAGATACTGCGGCGAACTGCGCCTCAAATGCAGCAGGACGTCGAACCGATCCCGAGCGTGACAGCCGATGCAGCGCCTGCCCACGGTGAAACTGTCGATGCCCTCGCCGCCAATGTCGGCACGCTGGCGCATGCCTACCTGGAGATGATCGCCCGCAGCGGAGTCGAGGCTTGGAGCAACGAGCGCCTACGCGCGTTGCAGCCCGCAATGGCGCTGTGGCTGAGCCAGCGCGGGCATGTTGCGATGGAGGCGAGACAGGGGGCCGCACGCGCCTCTGAGGTACTACAGACGACTCTCGCCAGCGATGCCGGGCGCTGGGTGCTGAAGTCGCGCGCCACTGGCGTGGCGGAACTAGCGGTGAACAGGATGGCCGGAGAGCCTGGCCGCGAACAGGTCTCCACCCACATCGTCGATCGCAGCTTCGTCGAGGATGGCCAACGCTGGATCATCGACTACAAGACTGCTCAGGTGCCGGACGGAGATGTGGACTCGGTACTGCAAGCGCATGCCGAACGCTACCGCGCCCAACTCGAACGGTATGGATTCCTATTTGACGAAGAAGGACTGCCGCAACGTCTGGCGATTTTCTACGCGGCGCACGGCAGGCTAGTTGAGTTGAAAGGTGAACTGAAGGACTAGAATGCCGGTGGATCGGAGAGTCCTTCCGAACGAACTGGGGAAGCGCATGGAAAAAATCTGGTTGAAGAATTATTCCGCCGGCGTGCCGGCAGAGATCGGTCAAATCGAACACGATTCCATCGGTGGTATGTTCGAAGCCAGCGTGAGTAAATTCGGCGACAGGCGCGCATTCATCAGCGGGGCGACCGGGCGTACTCTCAGCTACCATGAACTCGATCGCCAATCCCGGCAGGTGGCGGCCTACTTGCAGTCGGTGCTGAAGCTTGCCAAGGGCAGCCGGGTCGCGATCATGATGCCGAACCTGCTGCAATATCCGGTCTGCCTGCTCGGCGCGCTGCGCGCGGGTTACACGGTGGTCAACGTGAATCCGCTATATACACCGCGGGAACTCGAACACCAGCTCAAGGATTCGGGCGCGGAAGCGATCGTGATTCTGGAGAATATGGCTCATGTCCTGGAAAAGGCCATTGCCGGGACACAGATAAGGAAAGTCGTGGTGACCGGCGTCGCCGACATGTTGAACTTCCCGAAACGACAGCTGAATAACTTTCTGATGCGGCGCGTGAAGAAGCTCGTGCCTCCGTATGCGTTCGACGACAGCATCGGTTTCTTGCAGATGCAGGCGCTGGGTGCCGCGGCCCGCTTCGACCCGGTCGCGGTGGGACCGGAGGATCTGGCTTTCCTGCAATACACCGGTGGCACCACCGGAGTTTCGAAGGGCGCGATGCTGACGCATCGCAACCTGCTTTCCAATGCCAGGATGGGGACGCTGTGGAGCGATCCCTTCCTCGACCGGAGCGAGGAACTGATCGGCATCACGGCGATTCCGCTCTACCATATCTTCGCCTTGGGCTCCGCCATCGGCACCCTGAATACCGGCGGCACCAATGTGCTGGTGGCGGATCCGCGCAACATCCCGGGCTTCGTCAAGGTTCTGGCGAAATACCCGTTCGCTTCGCTGCCTGCAGTAAATACGCTATTCAACGGCCTGGTCCATGATCCCGATTTCGCGAAAATCGATTTCGGCAAGCTACGCTTCGCGATCGGTGGCGGCGCGGCGGTCCATCGGGCGGTGGCGGAGCGCTGGCAGCAGATCACCGGGACGCCCTTGTGCGAAGGCTACGGACTGACCGAATGTTCGCCCTCGGTAACCGTCAATCCGCTGGACCTCAAGGAATTTTCCGGCAGCATCGGCTTGCCGCTTCCTTCCACCGACATATCCATCCGCAACGAGCAGGATCAGGAAGTTCCGCTCGGCGAGCCGGGCGAGTTGTGCGTGCGCGGCCCACAGGTGATGAAGGGCTATTGGCAACGCCCCGAGGACACCGCCAAGGTGATGACCGCTGACGGCTTTCTGCGCACCGGCGACGTGGCGACGATCGATGCGCAAGGCTTTGTGCGCATCGTAGACCGAAAGAAGGACATGATTCTGGTGTCCGGGTTCAACGTCTATCCTAACGAGGTGGAGGATGTCGTGGCGATGCACCCCGGCGTCATGGAAGCTGCCGCGATCGGCGTACCGGACGAGCGTTCCGGAGAGGCGATCAAGCTGTTCGTGGTGAAGAAGGATCCCGCCTTGACGAAGGAAGCCCTGATTGCCCACTGCCGCGAGTACCTGACCGGCTACAAGGTGCCGCACCAAATCGAATTCCTCAAGGACTTGCCCAAGAGCAATGTCGGCAAGATCCTGCGGCGCGAGTTGCGGGAGCAGGCGGCCAAGAATCAAAGCAGTTTGAATTGAGCGGTTCGATCAACTCACAGGAGCAAGCCATGAAGAATACGATTGCCGCAATACTCGCCTTGTGTGCCTTTGCCGGCAGCGGCACCGCGCTGGCGCAGCAGCCCATTGTCATCAAGTTCAGCCACGTCGTCGCGGCCTATACTCCAAAAGGGAAGACCGCAGAGTTTTTCAAGAATCTGGTCGAGGAACGGACCAAGGGCGCGGTGAAAGTCGAGGTCTATCATAATTCAGTGCTGTACAAGGACAAGGAGGAACTCGAAGCGCTGCAACTGGGCGCCGTCCAGATGCTGGCGCCGACGCCGGGAAAGTTCGGACCCTTGGGCGTGCGGGAGTTCGAAGTGCTCGACCTGCCTTTCCTGTTCGACAACATCGAACAGGAGCATAAGGTGACCCAGGGTGCCATCGGACGGCAGATGCTCAACAAACTGGAGACCAAGGGCATTACCGGCCTGGCCTTCTGGGACAATGGGTTCAAGCAGATGACGGCCAACCGGCCGTTGCGCAAGCCCGAGGATTTCAAGGGTCTGAAGATGCGCATCCAGTCGTCGAAAGTCATCGATGCGCAGATGCGGGCGCTGGGCGCCTTGCCGCAGGTGATGGGTTTCGGCGAGGTCTACCAGGCGCTACAGACAGGGGTGGTGGATGGACAGGAGAATCCGACCTCGAACATCTATCCGTCGAAACTTCATGAAGTGCAGAAGTATCTGACCATGTCCGATCACGGCTACCACGGTTACGCCGTCATCGTGAACAAGAAGTTCTGGGACGGCCTGGCCGCGCCGCTGCGTGCCACTCTGGAACAGGCGATGGTAGAGGCGACCGCCCACTTCAATATTCTCGCCAAGCAGGATAACGACGAAGCACTGCAATCGATCATTGCCTCCGGCAAAACCCAGGTCATCACCTTGACGCCCGAGGAACGGAAAGCCTGGAAGAAGGTGCTGATGAAAGTCCATACCGAGATGGCCGACAAGATCGGCAAGGATCTGATTCAGTCCATTTACAGGGAAACCGGTTTCGATCCTGCCAAGCTTTGAACCGGTCTGCCGCGTGACCTGATGATGTTTGGCCAAGAGTACAATACGTCGATAGGCATTGCCGCCGCTGGTGCCGAACCCTTCACTTATCGCTGGAGTATTTCATGAAAACGACCCTCGCAATTCTGATCACCGCTGTCCTGGGACTGGGCGCATTCGGCGCGCTTGGAGAAGAAGCCAAACTCAAGACAATCGCCGGTGTGTACAAGGACAAAGCGTCTCTCTCCGGCAAGGAAGTGCGGGTACAAGGCAAAGTGGTCAAGGTCAATAACGGCATCATGGGACGCAATTTTCTGCATGTGCAGGACGGCACCGGCGACAAGGACTCCAACGACCTCACCGTGACCAGCAAACAAACCGCCAATATCGGCGACCAGGTGAACATCACCGGCCGCGTCCTGCTGAACAAGGATTTCGGGGCCGGCTATGCTTATCCGCTGTTGCTGGAAGAAGCGAGCATAACTCCCAAGAAGTGATTCCCCGCGGAGACGGGCGCGATTGCGCCCTATCCCCGCGACCGGTTTTTCATCCAACATATATTTTCAACACCTTGGGAAAAATCTGCTGTAGAATTAAAACACACGTTTGAAACGGATGTTTTTCTATGGCAGAGATCGATACCCGGCTGCGCATACTCGATGCGGCTGAAGCATTGTTCATGGAGTTCGGCTTCGAAGCGACGACCTTGCGCCAGATCACCGGCAAGGCGCAGGTGAATCTGGCCGCCGTGAATTACCATTTCGGCTCCAAGGAAGCGTTGATACAGGAGCTGTTCAAGCGGCGGCTAGCCTGGCTCAACGAGCAGCGCATCCAGGCGCTCGATCGCCTCGAAGCCGAAGCCAAGGGCGCCCCCCTGAAACCGAGCCAGATACTCGATGCTTTCTTCGGAGTGGCGGTGAAAATGGCCGGAGACCGGGTCGGCGGCGGGAGGAATTTCATGCGCCTGCTCGGCCGCACCTACACCGAGCCCTCGGAATTCGTGCGCAACTTCATGGCCGCGGAGTATTCCGAGGCGATCGCACGCTTCAAGAAGGCGCTTTTCAAGGCGCTGCCCGATGTTCCCAGGGAAGAGATCTTGTGGCGTTTCCATTTCATGCTGGGCGCCATGTCCTATGCCATTTCTGGCGCCGATGCTCTGCATATCGTCGCTGAAGCGCCCGTCGATGACAGTGATAGCGATGCGCTTTACGCGCGCCTGATGAGTTTCCTGATCGGCGGTCTGCGCGCGCCGCTGCCGGAGATTCTGACTAAATCCACCCGGAATTCAGCCGGGAAACCACGCACCAGGAAGGCGGCTTGAGGCCGATCTGAATCAGCAAGTTCGAATTACGCCTAAAATTATTTAGACACTAGGAGAATCAAATGGGTCAATACGTCGCTCCCCTGCGTGATATGCAATTCGTGCTGCACGAGTTGCTGAATGTCGAAAGTGAATTGAAGCAGCTACCCCGCTATGCCGATATCGATGCCGATATCATCAACCAGGTATTGGAGGAGGGCGCCAAGTTCACTTCCAAGGTGTTGTTCCCGCTCAACCATAGCGGCGATCGTGAGGGTTGCCATTTGGATACGGCGTCGCACGAGGTGACCACTCCGAAGGGATTCAAGGAGGCCTACAAACAATACGTGGAGGCCGGCTGGCCGGCCCTTTCCTGCGACCCGGAATATGGCGGCCAGGGTCTGCCGCTGGCGATGAACAATTCTTTCTACGAGATGCTGAATTCCAGCAATCAGGCCTGGACCATGTATACCGGGCTTTCCCACGGCGCTTACGAGTGCCTGCACGAGCATGGCACGCCGGAGCAGAAGAGCCTCTACCTGCCCAAGCTGGTCTCCGGCGAATGGACCGGCACCATGTGCCTGACCGAGGCGCATTGCGGCACCGACCTCGGCTTGCTGCGATCCAAGGCCGAACCGCAGGCGGATGGTTCGTTCAAGATCACCGGCAGCAAGATCTTCATCTCCGCCGGCGAACACGACATGGCCGCAAACATCCTCCACCTGGTGCTGGCCCGCCTGCCCGACGCGCCGGTCGGCACCAAGGGCATCTCGCTGTTCCTGGTACCCAAGTTCATTCCCCAGGCCGATGGCACGCCGGGGGCGCGTAACGGCATCACCTGCGGCGCCATCGAGGAGAAGATGGGAATACATGGCAACTCGACCTGCCAGATGAACCTCGACGAGGCCACCGGCTGGATCATCGGCCAGCCCAACAAGGGGCTGAACGCCATGTTCGTGATGATGAACGCCGCCCGTCTGGGCGTCGGCATGCAGTCGCTGGGACTCACCGAAGTCGCCTACCAGAATGCACTGGTATATGCCAAGGACCGCATCCAGATGCGCAGCCTCTCCGGCGTCAAGGCGCCGGACAAGGCAGCCGATCCTATCATCGTGCATCCCGATGTGCGCCGCATGCTGCTGACCGGCAAGGCCTATGCCGAAGGCGGCCGGGCTTTCTGTTCTTTCATCGCGCTGCAGATCGACAAGGAACTGCATCATCCAGACGAGACGGTGAGGAAGGATGCGGCCGACATGGTCGCGCTGCTCACGCCGATCATCAAGGCCTTCATCACCGACAACGCCTGGATCGCCACCTCGGAAGCCATGCAGGTGTATGGCGGTCACGGATTCATCAGCGAATGGGGCATGGAGCAATATGTCCGCGACTCGCGCATCAACATGATTTACGAAGGTACCAATACCATCCAGTCGCTGGATCTGCTGGGTCGCAAGGTGTTGATTGACAACGGCGCTAAGCTGAAGAAATTCGGCGCACTGGTACAGGCCTTCGTCGAGGAGAACGGCACCGACGAGGCGATGAGCGAGTTCATCACGCCGCTCGCCGATCTCGGCGACAAGGTCTCCAAGCTGACCATGGAGATCGGCATGAAGGCCTTTCGCAACCAGGATGAAGTCGGCGCCGCCGCGGTTCCTTACCTGCGCGTCGTTGGCCATCTGGTGTATGCCTATTTCTTCGCGCGCATGGCGAAGATCGCCTTGGCCAAGCAGGCATCGGGCGACAACTTCTACAAGGCCAAGCTGGCCACCGCCCGTTTCTATTTTGCCCGCCTGCTGCCGGAGACTGCCATGCTGATACGCCAGGCGCGCTCCGGTGCGGCCAATCTGCTCGATCTCGAAGTCGAACTGTTCTGAAGGAATCCATCATGAGTAATTTCATTGTCAAGAAAGTCGCAGTCCTGGGCGCCGGAGTGATGGGCGCGCAAATCGCCGCCCATTGCATCAATGCCCGCGTCCCGGTGGTGCTGTTCGATCTGCCCGCTAAGGAAGGCGACAAGAACGGCATCGTCCTGCGCGCCATCGAAAACCTGAAGAAGCTGAATCCGGCGCCCTTGGGAAACCCGGCGGAAGCCGCTTTGATCGAAGTCGGCAACTACGAGGACAATCTCGAACTGCTGAAAGGCTGCGACCTGATTATCGAAGCGATTGCCGAACGCATGGACTGGAAGCACGACCTATATAAAAAGGTCGCACCCTACATCGCTTCCAACGCGATCTTTGCGTCGAACACTTCGGGCTTGTCGATCTCCGCCTTGTCGGAAGGTTTCGACGCGGAACTCAAGGCGCGTTTCTGCGGCGTGCATTTCTTCAATCCGCCGCGCTACATGCATCTCGTCGAATTGATTCCGACCGCCGCCACCCGTCCGGAAATCATCGACCAACTGGAAGGCTTCCTGACCACCACCCTGGGCAAAGGCGTGGTGCGCGCCAAGGACACACCGAATTTAATCGCCAACCGGGTCGGCATATTCGGCATGCTGGCAATCATCCATGAAGCGGAGAAGTTCGGCCTATCCTGCGATGTCGTCGATGATCTCACCGGCGCCAAGCTGGGCCGCGCCAAGTCCGGCACTTTCCGCACGGCGGACGTGGTGGGACTCGACACCATGGGCCACGTCATCAAGACCATGCAGGACACACTTCCCGACGATCCATTCAGCGCGCTGTATGCGACGCCGGCGGCGGTCTCCAAACTGATCGCGGCGGGCGCATTGGGGCAGAAGAGCGGTGCCGGCTTCTACAAGAAAGTCGGCAAGGACATCCTGCGTCTGGATTTTTCGACCGGCGAGTATGTCCGCGGCGGCGGCAAGGCCGACGAACTGGTGGCCCGCATCCTGAAGGAGAAGGATCTGGCCAAGCGCATGAAGACCCTGCGCGAATCGACCAATCCGCAGGCGCAATTTCTCTGGGCGATCTTCCGTGACACTTTTCACTATATCGCGGTGCATCTGGAATCCATCGCCGACAATGCGCGCGACATCGATTTCGCCATGCGCTGGGGCTTCGGCCAGAAGATCGGACCTTTCGAGACTTGGCAATCCGCCGGCTGGAAAGAGATCGCGGCCTGGGTGACCGATGGCCGGACCGGTGTCCACGATGCCGCCGGCGCCTATTCGCCGGCCAGGAAGATGCACGTGCCGCGCTCCCAGCTTGCTGTCTATCAGCGCCAGATTTTCCGCGCGCCGGTTTTCGGGGACGGGCTGGCGGACGGCAGGACGGCGGGCACGACAGTGTTCGAAGACGACGCGGTGCGTATCTGGCACCAGGGCGACGAGATCCTGATCCTGTCCTTGAAGACCAAGATGCACCTGATCAGCGCCGGGATTATCAGCGGACTCGCCAGGGCCATCGAGGAAGCCGAGCAGAACTACAAAGGCCTGGTGATCTGGAGCGCCGACGCCGCCGAAGGTGGTGCGTTCTCCGCCGGGGCTGATTTGCAATCTATGCTGCCGGTCTTCATGTCGGGCGGCTCCAAGGCGATCGAATTCGAAGTAAACAAATTGCAGCGCGCCCACCAGGCTCTGAAATATGCCCAGGTACCGGTCGTCGCGGCGGTGTCCGGCCTGGCGCTGGGCGGTGGCTGCGAACTGATGCTGCATGCGGCCAAGCGTGTGGCATCCATAGAATCCTATATCGGCTTGGTCGAAGTCGGGGTCGGACTGATTCCGGCGGGCGGCGGCCTCAAGGAGGCGGCGTTGCGCACGGCGGCGGCGGCTCAGGGCAATGACCTGCTGCAATTCCTGAAGAACAACTTCATGAATCCCGCCACCGCGGCGGTTTCCAAATCGGCGTTGGAAGCGCGGAAGATGGGCTACCTCGGCGCCAATGACGTTATCGTCTTCAATCCTTATGAACTGCTGCATGTGGCGAAAGTCGAGGCGCGCGCCATGTTCGACGCCGGTTACCGTCCGGCCTTGCCCGCACTGGTGCCGGTGGCCGGCCGCTACGGCATGGCGACCATCATGGCGCAATTGGTCAATATGCGCGATGGCGGTTTCATCTCGGCGCACGATTACAAGCTCGGTGCCATGATTGCCGAGATCGTCTGCGGCGGCGACGTGGAGCCGGGCAGCCTGGTCAGCGAACAATGGCTGCTCGACCTGGAGCGCAAGGCCTTCATGGAACTGCTCAACCATCCCAAGACCCAGGAACGCATCATGGGCATGCTGCAAACCGGCAAGCCGGTGCGCAATTGATGCGTTTCAATGTGAACCCGGTGAATCAGGAGAACCGAAATGACTAAGCAATTACAGGAAGCGTATATCGTCGCAGCCACCCGCAGCCCGATCGGCAAGGCGCCGCGCGGCATGTTCAAGAACGTCCGGCCGGACGACCTGCTGGTGCGGGTGTTGCAATCCGCGCTGGCCCAGGTGCCGGGCCTCGATCCCAAGCTGATCGAGGACGCCATCGTCGGCTGCTCCTTCCCGGAAGCCGAGCAGGGCAGCAATCTGGCGCGCATGGCGGTGTTGCTCGCCGGCCTGCCGAATACCGTCGGCGGGGTGACGGTGAATCGCTTCTGCGCCTCGGGCATCACCGCCGTGGCCATGGCGGCGGACAGGATCCGCGTCGGCCAGGCGGAGGTGATGATCGCCGCCGGCGCCGAGTCGATGTCGATCGTGCCGATGATGGGCCACCATCCTTCGATGAACATGGGCATATTCAAGGACGAGAACATCGGTATGGCTTATGGCATGGGCCTGACCGCGGAGAAGGTCGCCCAGCAGTGGCAGGTGTCCCGCGAGGCGCAGGACCAGTTCGCGCTGGAATCGCATCAGAAGGCGATTGCCGCGCAGCAGGCGGGCGAGTTCAAGGACGAGACGACAGCCATCGAGATCGTCGAGCGCTTCCCCAACCTGGCGACCGGCCAGATCGATGTCAAGACCCGTAGCGTGGCACGGGATGAAGGCGCTCGCGCCGATTCCAGCCTGGCCGGACTGGCCAAGCTGAAGCCGGTATTCGCCGCCAAAGGATCGGTCACCGCAGGCAACAGTTCGCAGACTTCCGACGGCGCCGGCGCGCTGATCCTGGTCAGCGAAAAGATTCTCAAGCAATTCAACCTGACCCCTTTGGCGCGTTTCGTCTCCTTCGCCGTACGCGGCGTGCCACCGGAAATAATGGGCATCGGCCCGAAGGAAGCGATACCCGCGGCCTTGAAGTCAGGCGGTCTGACGCTGGACCAGATCGACTGGTTCGAACTCAACGAGGCTTTCGCCGCACAATCCCTGGCCGTGATCCAGGACCTCGGCCTCGACCCGGCCAAAGTCAATCCCATGGGCGGCGCGATCGCTCTGGGCCACCCGCTAGGCGCGACCGGCGCGATCCGCTCCGCCACGGTGATCCATGCCATGCGCCGCAAAGACCTCAAGTACGGGATGGTGACGATGTGCGTCGGTACCGGCATGGGCGCCGCAGGGATTTTCGAGCGTATGTAGCATGCATTGCGGGACAGCCGCTCCGATGGAACGCATCGGTGGCGGCTTCCTGGCCGAGCGGGCACCCATCCGTTGTTTCTGGCCTACTGTGCGGTCTATGGTGCATCGATTCGAACTGGGTCTTCCTGTTTGACCCACATAGCCTCTGGCCGCTATAATCAGCCAGTTAAATTCTGCCAGTCAAAATCATGCGTACCAAGCTCGTCGCCGGCAACTGGAAAATGCATGGCAATCTCGCGACCAACCAGGCGTTGCTGAACCGCGTCAGGGAAGCGTCCGCCGGTTTGAGTTGCGGCTGCGCCGTTTGCGTGCCCTTTCCCTATCTCGCCCAGGCTCAGGCAAGCCTTGCCGGGAGCAAGGTGGCGTGGGGTGGCCAGAACGTTTCCGAGCATGGCCAGGGTGCCTACACCGGAGAAGTATCCGCGGCGATGCTGGTTGAATTCGGCTGCCGCTACGTCCTGGTCGGTCATTCCGAGCGGCGCGCGCTGTACGGCGAAACCGATGCGATGGTTGCCGCCAAGTTCGCCGCGGCTTTGCAGGCCGGGTTGACGCCCATCCTCTGCGTTGGCGAAACGCTGGCGGAACGCGAAGCCGGCATCACCGGCGTAGTGGTTACCCGGCAGCTCGACGCGGTAATCAGTGCATCAGGCATTTCTGCTCTGGGCAAGGCGGTGCTGGCGTATGAGCCGGTGTGGGCGATAGGCACCGGCAAGACAGCGAGTCCGCAGCAAGCACAGGATGTCCACGCGCTGATTCGCGCCCGTGTTGCCGAAAGCGATGCGGCGGTGGCGCAAGGTTTGCAAATTCTCTATGGCGGCAGCGTCAAGCCGGGCAATGCGCAAGAACTGTTCGCCATGCCCGATATCGACGGCGGCTTGATCGGCGGCGCCTCCCTGGTGGCGGATGATTTTCTGGCGATTTGCAGCGCCGCCTGACAACAACGAAAAAAGGAAAGTTTATATGGACGGTATTTTGTTTCCGCTGGCATTGACGCTGCATATCCTGGTCGGTCTCACCGTGATTGGCCTGGTATTGATACAGCATGGCAAGGGCGCGGATATGGGCGCGGCTTTCGGCGGTGGCGCTTCAGGCAGCTTGTTCGGCGCGTCGGGATCGGCAAACTTTATGTCGCGTACCACGGGAATTCTGGCCGCGATATTTTTCCTCACCAGCCTCGGCTTGAGCTATATGGCCACCAATCGGGTGAAAGCCCCCGTGAGCGTCATGGATACGGTGAAGACCGAGTCCTTGCCGCCGGCGCCAATCGCTCCGAGCGCTCCCGCCAAGGTCGAGGCGCCGGTGCCTGCGCCAGCTCAGGGCGATTCGCGAGCCAAGGATATTCCAAAGTAATTCTCCGCAATAGCGGCGCCCCATTTACATGATGGTTGGATGGTACTAGTATCGGCCGTCGAATAGTTGAATCATGAAATGGCGTAAGAGCAAACCAAAACTTTGCCTACTGCGACCCGATTGACCTATATCAAACTGGCCGGTGTGGGCTGAAGTTACTATTTCAATCTAGTCATTGCTCCGCCAAGAGCATGACACCGATAGGAGCTAGACAAAACTTATGAGCCCACCGCCACCCATCGCCATCCGCGAACAATATCGCGAACAACGTTTCAGCAAAGTCTGGACCCAGGAATTGAACGACGTCTTCGCCGACGTCGCCCCCTACTACGATCGGGGCAATCTTATCGCCAGCCTGGGATTGTGGAACAAGTTTCTCGACAGTTTCATGGCGATCGTCGACGTTCATCCGGGTGAGCGCACGCTGGACGTTTGCGGCGGCACCAATGCGATCGGCATCGCGTTGCTGAAACGCGAACCGACTCTCAAGGTGCATGCCATGGATCGCAGCGCGGCGATGCAGGAAGTCGGCAGGCAGCGGGCCGAGGCGCTGGGCTTGCATATCGACAGCACCATCGGGGACGTACATAAGCTGCCGTTTCCGGACAACCATTTCGATGCGGTGACGCTGCAGTATGCGTCACGCCACCTGCGTGTCAAGGAGGTCTTCGCGGAGATCCACCGCGTCCTCAAGCCGGGCGGACGTTTCTTCCACAGCGACATGCTGCGGCCGGCCAATCCGATCGTCAAGGCGTTGTATTACACCTATCTGCGGTTCAGCCTGTCCTTCACCGCGCTGCTTTGCAAGAGCGGTTCGGCGGCTCAAAACTGCAAGACGTATTTCATCGAGGCCCTGGATAACTTCTACTCTGTCGAGGAAATGTCCTCGCTATTGAGGGAACTCAAGTTTTGCGATGTTTCGGCCAAGACGATAATGGTCGGCATGATCGGATTTCATCGTGCGGTTAAACCGCAAGCTGACTGATCAACGCTTTGCGTCCGGGCGTGCGCATCGGAGGCGTGTGTCTCCGGTATGAATCATGTGCACGCCATGGCTGCGCTGAACCGCAAGGTTCTGGAAGTTTACAGCCAACGCACTACTGAGACGCTGAAGACGGTACTGCCGTTGCGCATGGCATTGCCCCGTTTGGAGAGTTTCCTGGCCATGAATGTCGCCAAGGAAGTTCAAAAAGATGCCATGGTCATTCGTCATGTCGGAGAGAATGTTGCAGGTGGCATGCAGCCGGGCGAAGGCGCGGCCGGCCAGTTGTTCGATGCGACCAAGGAGATCGACCGCGCATTCCTGTCGCGTGCCGGAAACCTTCCAGTAGGGATCGTGATTCGCTATGACGAGATCGCCCCGCTGCGCACCCAGCGCATCGATAAGCTGCTGACCGCGGCGTATCGCATCCTCGACGCCGGGCGCGTGATCCGCGGAACGCGATCGGCCATTTGCTCCGTCTATTCGCGTGTCGAGTTCGAGCGGCTGCAACAGGATCTGTTGCGCCTGTACGCATTGGAAACCCAGGCTTTGAGCCGTTCCTTGCGTCTTCCGGCATTGCTCGTTCCTTTGCGCGAAAAGCTTGCCAAATCCCTTTATGAAATCATGACTGACACCGCGACTCGCCTGGCGCGGGAATTGGCCGGCTGCGTTTATCGCCCCGACCGTCCGGTGAGATGCTGATGAATTGGATGCTGGTTAGACGTACCTACTGAAATAGCGGTTGAAATTCCACTCGCCGTTTTGAGGAGAAGTAATGGAGACGATTCAGACAGATGTTGCCATCATCGGCGCCGGAGGCGCGGGCTTGCGCGCCGCCATCGCGCTTGCGCAAGCTGATCCCAAGATACGCATCGCCCTGATCTCGAAGGTCTATCCGATGCGCAGCCATACTTGCGCCGCGGAGGGTGGCGCCGCAGGGGTGATCAAGGATGACGACAGCTTCGAGCAGCACTTCCATGATACCGTGGGCGGCGGGGACTGGCTCTCCGATCAGGATGCGGTCGAATATTTCATCCATGAGGCGCCCAAGGAGTTGATCCAGTTGGAGCATTGGGGCTGCCCGTGGAACCGCGAAGCGGACGGTTCGGTAGCTGTAAGGCCGTTCGGCGGCATGAAAATCAAGCGTACCTGGTTCGCTGCCGACAAATCGGGTTTTCATATCCTGCACACCTTGTTCCAGACCTCGTTGCAGTTTCAGAACATCCAGCGCTTCGACGAGTATTACGCGACCGACCTGCTGGTGGACGACGGGCGTTGCCAGGGATTTACCGCAATCGAGATGCGTAGCGGACAGATGCGCTGTTTCAAGGCCGGCGCAGTGGTGATTGCCGGCGGCGGTGCCGGACGCATGTTCCCGTTCAATACCAATGGCGCGATCAAGACCGGCGACGGAATGGCGTTGGCCTATCGCGCCGGTGCACCGCTGAAGGACATGGAGTTCGTCCAGTATCACCCGACCGGCCTGCCGAATACCGGGACCCTGCTGACCGAAGCCTGCCGTGGCGAAGGCGGCGTGCTGCTCAACAAGGATAATTACCGCTTCCTCCAGGACTATGGCATGGGTCCGGAAACACCGATCGGCAAGCCGGAATTGAAGACTATGGAACTCGGCCCGCGCGATCGCGTGAGCCAGTCGATCTGGCATGAGATTCAGAGAGGCCGGTCGGTCAAAACCGCGTGGGGCGATTGCGTCTGGCTCGACATGCGCCACCTCGGCGAGAAGAAGATCGACGAGCGCCTGCCGTTCGTTCGCGATATTTGCATCAGCTACCTGGGTATCGACCCGGTCAAGGAGATGGTGCCGATCCGCCCGGTGGTGCATTACATGATGGGCGGCATCCACACCGACACCAAGGCGGCGACTTCGCTGCCGGGCCTTTTCGCGGCGGGCGAATGCGCCTGCGTGAGCATCAACGGCGCCAATCGCCTCGGCTCGAATTCCCTGGTGGAAATCCTGGTCTTCGGCAAACGGGCGGGACTCTCGGCGCTCGATCATGCGCGCAGCCAGAAACCGGGCAACGATGCCGCGCTGACCACACTAGCGGATGCCGCTCAGGCCAAGCTGCGTGCGCTGTTCATGCGCAATGTCGGCAAGGAGTCGATCTCCGGGCTGCGCAAGGAGATGATGGATACCATGGAAGAAGGTTGCGGCATTTACCGCACCCAGGAGAGCATGGCCAAGACCTGCGACAAGATTTCTGAGCTGCGTCGCCGCTACCAGAATGTCGCATTGCACGACAAGACCAACGTCTATAACACCGATCTGCTTTCGGCGCTGGAATTGGGATCGATGCTCGATTGCGCCGAGGCAGTGGCGGTGGGCGGACGCGAGCGCAAGGAATCGCGCGGCGCGCACCAGCGCCTCGACTTCACCGCCCGCGACGACAGCAAGTATCTCAAGCACTCGATGGCCTACTACAACGGACTTGAACCGCCGCGCATCGACTATCGCGACGTGGTGATCACTTCTTCCCCGCCAGGTGTGCGCGATTACTCTGGAGCGAAGAAATGAGCGACAACAGAATGGAGGTTCGGCAGGTCGAGCTAGAGGTGCTGCGCTACAACCCCGAGACGGACCAGGAGCCGAAGTTGCAGAAATTCACGGTGCCCTGCGTCAACGAATGGTGCGTACTCGACGCCTTGAATTACCTCAAGGACAATCTCGATCCGACGCTGGCCTATCGCTGGTCCTGCCACATGCAGGTGTGCGGCAGTTGCGGCATGATGATCAACGGCGAGCCGAAGCTGGCCTGCAAGGCGATGTTACGCGATTATCCCGGTACCATCCGAATCGAGCCGCTGGCGCACTTCCCGGTCGAGCGCGACCTCGTGACCGTGGCCGACGATTTCATGGCCAAACTGAAACGCGTCAAGCCTTACCTGATACCCGGGCAGCCGCGAACCCTCGAGGACGGCGAATATAAGCAGTCGCCGGAGCAGCTCAAACGCTACCGCCAGTACGCCATGTGCATCAACTGCATGTTGTGCTACGCAGCCTGTCCCGAGTATGGCCTGCAGCCGAAATTCATCGGCCCGGCAGCGATTGCCCTGGCACACCGCTACAACCAGGATTCTCGCGACGGTGGTCGCGACGAGCGGCAGGAGGAGATCGCCACCAACGAGGGGGTTTGGGAATGCACCTTCGTCGGCGCCTGCTCCGAAGTTTGCCCCAAGCATGTCGACCCGGCCGCGGCACTGCAGCAGGTGAAAGTGGCCAGCACCGTCGATTGGTATCTTGAGCACTTTATGTCATGGGTGAAAAAATGAGCCGCCGACCCTACGTTCGCGAAGTTTCGCCGACCTCCTGGTACTTCCGCATGCCGCGCTATATGCGCTACATGGCGCGCGAAGTGACGAGTGTCTTCATCGGCATCTACACCGTCATCCTGCTGGTGGGACTGGCCCGCCTGTCGGATGGCGACCTTGCTTATCAAGGCTATCTGGCAGCCTTGCGCCAGCCTTCAAGCATCGTCTTCCATGTTCTTGCTCTGGCCTTCTCGCTTTACAACTCCTTCACCTGGTTCAACGTTGCGCCCAAGGCCTTGCCGATCCAGATTGGCGAGGAGTTCATGCCGGACAGCGTGGTAGCGGGCGGACATTATGTGGTCTGGGTGGCGTTGTCGCTCTTCATCCTTTTCTGGGCGGGGGTATTCTGATCATGGCCAAATCGAACAAACCGATTATCTGGGGCACCTTTGCCGCTGGCGGCGAACTTGTGTCGCTAGTCACGCCGGTGCTGATCCTGCTAACCCTCCTGGCAGCCACTGGGCACGTGCCCGATGCATTGAGTTACGCAAAGCTGCATGCTTTTGCCGCCGGCTGGTTCGGCAAGCTTGTCATCTTCGTGATTCTGTTCCTGTCGTTGTGGAGTCAGGCACATCGTCTGCGCATTACCTGCTTTGATTTTGGGATGCGCGCCGACGGCGTGGTTGCTGTTGTTTTTTATTTGATCGCTACGGTCGGTTCTCTGGCGTCGCTGATGTACCTGGCACGCATTTGAGCAGGGTCAACTACACCCGGCATTTTTTATTGCGGCGCATTAGGAGTCGATTTAACTGTTGTATAATTCACCGCGGAAAAATAAGCTGCTTGGCGATTGACGCCAGAGTGAAATGATTGGTGTGAGTAGCCGACGTGGTGAAATTGGTAGACACGCTATCTTGAGGGGGTAGTGACGAAAGTCGTGTGAGTTCGAGTCTCACCGTCGGCACCAAAACGGGACGCGCTGGTTGCAATGTGAAAGAGGACAAAATCTTCACCCACATGCGAGGCGTCAAAAGCGTAAGGCGTAATCTAACACTGCGAAAATCAACGCGGCGCAAGCTGCGACGAATATGTTGGAAAACTACTTTCCGGTACTCGTTTTTATCCTCGTAGGCTTGGCCTTCGGATGCGCTCCGATACTGCTGGGCTGGTTCATCGCTCCCCATCGCCCCAATCCGGAGAAGCTTTCCGCGTATGAATGCGGCTTCGAAGCCTTCGAAGACGCGCGCATGAAATTCGATGTGCGCTACTACCTGATTGCCATCATCTTCATCCTGTTCGATCTGGAAGTCGCTTTCCTTTTTCCCTGGGCGTCGATCTTCAAGGAAATCGTCGGCAACGAATCCATCAAGCTGTTTGGATTCGTCGAGATGCTGGTGTTCCTGGGTATTCTTCTGGTCGGTTATGTTTACGCATGGGCCAAAGGCGCCCTGGACTGGGAATGAACCATGAGTATTGAAGGCGTCATGCAGGAAGGCTTCGTCACGACTTCGCTCGATTCGCTGATCAATTGGACGCGTACCGGATCGATGTGGCCGGTGACTTTCGGCCTGGCGTGTTGCGCGATCGAAATGATCCACACCGGTTGCGCGCGTTACGACCTCGACCGCTTCGGCGTGGTGTTTCGCGCCAGCCCGCGTCAGGCGGATGTGATGATCGTCGCCGGCACGTTGACCAACAAGATGGCGCCTGCCCTGCGCAAGGTATATGACCAGATGACCGAGCCGCGTTGGGTGATCTCGATGGGGTCCTGCGCCAACGGCGGCGGCTACTACCATTATTCGTATTCGGTGGTGCGCGGATGCGACCGCATCATCCCTGTGGATATTTATGTGCCCGGCTGTCCACCCACGGCCGAAGCGCTGCTCTACGGCATTATCCAGCTACAGAACAAGATCAAACGCACTTACACTATCGCCCGCTGATTCAGTAACCTTTTCCAAAACCCACCGATATCCTCATGAGCGCCAAGCTGGAAACGCTTTGTCAGAGTTTGCAAAACATCCTGGGCGAGCGTATCGGCACTCTCACCACGGCACTCGGCGAAGTCACCCTGGTAGTTTCGGCGGCGAACTACAAGGGAGTAGCGAAGACGCTTCGCGATCATCCGGATCTGCGCTTCGACCAGTTGATCGATCTCTGCGGAGTGGACTATTCCACCTATGGCGACGCTGCCGCAACGGATACAGCCGGCTCGCCGAGGTACGCCGCCGTCAGCCACCTGCTCTCGGTGGAAAAGAATTGGCGCCTGCGTCTGCGGGTGTTCGCCACTGACAATGATTACCCGATGGTGGATACGCTCACGGATGTCTGGAACAGCGTCAATTGGTTCGAACGCGAAGCCTTCGATCTCTTCGGCATCATGTTCAACGGCCACACCGACCTGCGCCGCATCCTGACCGATTACGGCTTTATCGGCCACCCGTTCCGCAAGGATTTCCCGATTTTCGGCAATGTCGAAATGTGTTACGACCCAGAGAAGAAACGTGTGATCTACCAGCCGGTCACCATCGAACCGCGTACGGTCACACCTCGCATCATCCGTGAGGAAAACTACGGGGGCGCGCAGGGTACCAACCATGGCTGAGATCCGCAACTACACCTTGAACTTTGGCCCGCAGCACCCGGCGGCGCACGGAGTACTTCGGCTCGTCCTTGAAATGGACGGCGAAGTGGTCGTCCGCGCCGACCCGCACATCGGACTCTTGCATCGCGCTACGGAAAAGCTGGCCGAGGAACGGACCTGGATCCAGTCCTTGCCTTACCTGGACCGTCTTGACTACACCTCAATGATCATCAACGAGCATCCCTACGTGATGGCGATCGAGAGGCTGCTGGGCGTCGAAGTGCCGTTGCGGGCACAATACATTCGGGTGATGTTCGACGAGATCACGCGCATCCACAACCATTTGCTGAGTATCGGCACCCAAGCGCTGGACGTGGGCGCCATGACCATGGTGCTGTATACCTTCCGCGAGCGCGAGGACATCGCCGACATACTCGAAGCCACGACCGGGGCCCGCATGCACGGCGCTTATTATCGGCCCGGCGGTGTTTATCGCGACCTGCCTGACCGGATGCCGCGCTATGAGGTGAACAAGTTCAAGAACGCCGAGACGGTTCGCCAGCTCAATGAAGCCCGCAGCGGTTCCCTGCTCGATTTCATCGAAGATTTCACCAATCGTTTCCCGATCTACTGCGACGAATATGAAACGCTGCTCACCGATAATCGCATCTGGAAACAACGCCTGGTCGGCATAGGCGTGGTGTCGCCTGAACGTGCTCTGCAGCTCGGTTTCTCCGGCCCCATGCTGCGTGGATCCGGCATCGAATGGGATTTGCGCAGGAAACAGCCGTACGAAGTCTATGACCGGCTCGAATTCGATATTCCGGTGGGCGTCGAGGGCGATTGTTACGACCGTTACCTGGTGCGCATGGAAGAGATGCGCCAGGCCAATCGCATCATCAAGCAGTGTATCGCCTGGCTGCGCGCCGATTCTGCCAAAGGCGCGGGCCCAGTGATGACCGACAACCACAAGGTGGCGCCGCCATCGCGCGAGAAGATGAAAGGCAACATGGAAGAGCTGATTCACCATTTCAAGCTCTTTACCGAAGGCATCCATGTTCCGGCCGGCGAGGTGTATTCCAGCATCGAACACGCCAAGGGTGAGTTCGGGGTTTACTTGATTTCCGACGGCGCCAACAAGCCCTACCGCTTCAAGTTGCGCTCGGCTGCTTACACCCACCTCTCGGCCATGAACGAAATGGCCAAGGGACACATGATTGCCGATGCCGTCACCATCATCGGCACGATGGATATCGTATTTGGCGATGTAGATAGATAAGACCATGCTGAGCGAAGACGCATTGAAGAAAATCGACCGCGAGGTTGCCAAGTACCCCGCCGACCAGAAGCAATCGGCGGTGATGGCGGCCTTGGTGATCGCCCAGGACGAGAAGGGCTGGCTGGACCGGGAAACCATCGGCGATGTCGCCGATTACCTTGGCATGGCGCAAATCGCCGCCTATGAAGTCGCGACCTTCTACAACATGTATGACTTGGCGCCGGTCGGCAAACACAAGTTGACGGTGTGCACCAACCTGCCGTGCGCGCTTTCCGGCGGCGTGCATGCCGCGGATTACCTCAAGAAGAAGCTCGGCATCGATTTCAACGAAACCACGCCTGACGGGATGTTTACCCTCAAGGAAGGCGAGTGCCTGGGCGCTTGTGGCGATGCGCCGGTATTGCTGGTGAATAACAAGCGGATGTGCTGCTTCATGACGCCGGAAGAAATCGACAAATTGATCGCGGAGTGTAAATAGCCATGGCACTGATATCCGCGATCAATCCGTTGCTTACCGCCGGCTGGCAAACCGGCGGTCATGAATGGCGTATGGAGAAGGATGCCGGTTGGCGTCTCAAGGACTATGAGGCCAGAGGTGGATACAAGGCACTTAGAAAAATCATCAATGACAAGCTGACCCAGGATGACGTCATCGGCGAGGTCAAGAAGTCGGCGCTACGCGGCCGCGGCGGTGCAGGTTTTCCAACCGGCTTGAAGTGGGGCTTCATGCCCAAGGCGGCGCCGGTGAAGTACATTGTTTGCAATACCGACGAGGGCGAGCCGGGCACGTTTAAGGACCGCGATTTGCTTCGTTATGACCCGCATTCGGTGATCGAAGGCATGATCATCGCCGGATATGCGGTCGGCGCAGCCCTTGGATACAACTATATCCACGGCGAAATCTACGAAATCTACCAACGTTTCGAGGAAGCTCTGGACGAGGCGCGCGCCGCCGGCTATCTCGGTGGCAATATCCTTGGATCAGGATTCAACTTCGACCTGTTCGCGCACCAAGGTTGGGGCGCCTATATCTGCGGCGAGGAATCGGCGCTGCTCGAATCGATCGAAGGCAAGAAAGGCCAGCCGCGCTTCAAGCCGCCTTTCCCAGCCAATGTCGGACTCTACGGCAAGCCGACCACCATCAACAATACCGAGAGCTTTGCCGCGATCCCGTTCATATTCAACATCGGCGGAGAGAACTACCTCAACCTCGGCAAGCCCAACAACGGCGGCACCAAGCTCTATTCGGTGTCGGGTCATGTGAATCGCCCCGGCAACTATGAAGTGCCGATGGGCACGCCGTTTGCGACGCTGCTTGAGATGGCCGGAGGCATGCGTGGCGGGCGCAAGCTCAAGGCGGTGATTCCGGGTGGTTCTTCGGCGCCGGTGTTGCCGGCCGAGATCATGATGGATTGCACCATGGATTACGACTCGCTCGCCAAAGCCGGCTCGATGCTAGGTTCCGGCGCGGTGATCGTCATGGACGAGACGGTGTGCATGGTCAAGGCACTGGAGCGGCTCTCCTACTTCTATTTCGAGGAGTCCTGCGGCCAATGCACGCCCTGCCGGGAGGGTACCGGCTGGTTGTACCGCATCGTGCATCGCATCGAACACGGGCAGGGCAGGGCCGATGACCTGGAGCTGCTTAACAGCCTTACCGAAAACATCATGGGCCGCACCATCTGCGCCCTGGGCGACGCCGCGGCACTGCCGGTGCGCAGCTTCACCAAGCACTTCAAGAGCGAATTCGAGTACCACATCGAACACAAGAAATGCCTGGTGCCACCGGACGTGCAATACGAAGGCAGCAAGATTTATGTGAGGCCGTCGGCATGCTAGATATCGAAATCGACGGCCAGGCATTGCAAGTCGCCGAAGGCAGCACCATCATGGAGGCTGCGCACCAGATCGGGACCTATATCCCGCACTTCTGCTACCACAAGAAACTCTCGATCGCCGCCAATTGCCGCATGTGCCTGGTGCAGGTGGAAAAGGCGCCCAAGCCGCTACCGGCATGTGCCACTCCGGTGACCAACGGCATGAAGGTGCAGACGCACTCGGAGCAGGCGCTTACCGCCCAAAAGGGGGTGATGGAGTTTCTGCTGATCAACCACCCGCTGGATTGCCCGATCTGCGACCAGGGCGGCGAGTGCCAACTACAGGATATTTCCGTCGGCTACGGCGGCGGCGCATCGCGCTACCAGGAAGAGAAGCGCGTGGTGGTCAACAAGAACCTCGGTCCGCTGGTTGCGACCGACATGACGCGCTGCATCCATTGCACGCGCTGCGTGAGATTCACGCAGGAAATCGCCGGCCTGATGGAACTCGGCCAGGCTTATCGCGGCGAACATGCCGAGATCATGTCCTTCGTCGGACAGACCGTGGATTCGGAACTCTCCGGCAACATTATCGACCTGTGCCCGGTCGGCGCGCTGACTTCAAAACCGTTCCGTTTTTCCGCGCGCACCTGGGAACTGGCGCGCCGGAAATCCGTCAGCCCGCACGACGGCCTCGGAGCCAACCTCATCGTCCAGACCAAGCATGACCGCGTAATGCGTGTTCTGCCGCTGGAAAACGAGGAAATCAACGAGTGCTGGATCTCCGACAAGGACCGCTACTCCTACGAAGCGCTGAACTCACCCGAGCGGTTGACTAAGCCGATGCTCAAGCACGGCGGCGAGTGGCATGAGGTCGATTGGCAAAAGGCGCTCGACTATGTCGCGCATGCCTTCCGGGATATCGCCAAGAATCACGGCGCCGCGGCACTGGGCGCGCTGGCCGCGCCACAGGCAACACTTGAAGAGCTGCACCTGACGCAGAAACTGTTGCGTGGGCTGGGCAGCGAGAACATCGATTGCCGTTTGCGCCAAAGCGACTTTTCCGACGATGGGAAGCGCGCCGGTGCCCCATGGCTGGGCATGAAGATCGCCGAATTGAACCAGCTCGACCGCGTCCTGGTGATCGGCAGTTTCCTGCGCAAAGATCATCCGCTGATCACCCAGCGCCTGCGCCAGGCCGCCAAGCGCGGCTGTCAGGTGTCATTGGTCCATTCCGCCGATGACAATCCTCTGCTGAACGTCTTTGCCAAATCCATCGTCGCGCCCGCTCAACTGCCGCAATTCCTGGCGCAGGTGGTGAAGGCCGCCGCCGAACAGAAGGGTGCCGCAGCCGGACTGGATGCCGGCATCGCCGCGTTAAGCGTTACACCCGATGCGCAACGGATCGCCGCCAGCCTGGTTTCCGGTGCCAATACTGCGGTGTTCCTCGGAAATTTCGCCCAGCAGCATGCCCAGGCGGCGACCCTGCATGCGCTGGCACAACAACTGGCCAGCATCACCGGTGCGAAATTCGGTTACCTGGGCGAGGCCGCCAACAGTGTCGGCGCCTATATCGCCAAGGCTGTGCCGGCAGCCGGCGGACTCAATGCGGCACAGATGATCGCGACACCTCTCAAGGGTTACCTGGTTCTCCAGGCTGAAGCGGAACTCGATTGCGCCAACCCGCAGCAGGCGCTGGCGGCGCTCAAGCAGGCGGCAACCGTGGTGGTGCTGTCGCCGTTCAAGCTGGCCGGCGCGCTCGACTATGCCGATGTGCTGCTGCCGGTGGCTCCGTTCTCCGAGACCTCGGGCAGCTTCATCAACACCGAAGGCCGCGTGCAGAGCTTCAACGGCGTCGTCAAGCCATTGGGTGATACCCGTCCCGCCTGGAAGGTGCTGCGGGTACTCGGCAATCTGCTCGGTCTTGCCGGTTTCGAGCAGAACAGCAGTGAAGAGGTACGCGACGAAGCTCTCGGCGGCAAGCCGCAGTTCGTCGGCGAAAAGCTCGACAACCGGGTGAATGGCGTTGCCCCGAAACTGACGCCGGCGATTTTCGCAATGACCACGATCCAACGCATTGCCGACGTGCCGATTCATTTTGCCGATGCGCTGGTGCGGCGAGCTCCCAGCCTGCGGCAAAGCAAGGACGCCGCGAAGCCGGCGGCGCGCATGAACGCGGCCATGCTGGCGAAGTTCGGACTGGCCGCCGGTGATCAGGCCCGTATCAGGCAAGGCACGGGCGAAGCCTTGCTGACCACCCAACTGGATGCAGGGCTGCCCGACGGTTGCGTGCGAGTCGCCGCCGCCCATCCGCTCACCGCGACTCTCGGCGCGATGTCCGGCGAAATCACCGTGGAGCGCGCATGATGGAAGCGATCATGGCCCTGCTGCAACCTCTTCAGCAATTCCTGGGACCGCTCTGGCCGCTGGTGTGGGCATTGCTGCGGATAGTCCTAATCCTGATTCCCTTGCTGTTGTGCGTTGCCTACCTGACTTTCTGGGAGCGCAAGGTCATCGGCTGGATGCAGGTCCGCATCGGCCCGAACCGGGTCGGTCCCTGGGGCCTGTTGCAACCGATCGCCGACGGCTTGAAGCTGTTCTTCAAGGAAATCATGATTCCGACGCAGGCGAGCAAGGCCTTGTTCATCGTCGGCCCTATCATGGCGATTGCCCCGGCGGTGGCGGCATGGGCAGTGGTACCTTTCTCTCCGGGCTGGGTGCTGGCCAACGTCGATGCCGGCGTGCTCTACCTGCTGGGCATCACTTCCGTCGGCGTATATGGCGTCATCATCGCCGGCTGGGCATCCAATTCGAAATACTCCTTCCTCGGTGCGATGCGCTCGGCGGCGCAGATGGTCTCCTACGAGATCGCCATGGGCTTCGCGCTGGTGTGCGTTCTGATGATCTCCGCCAGCCTCAACCTGGAACTGGTTGCCGCTGCTGCCGATGTTCCTCGTCTACCTGATCTCGGGCGTCGCCGAGACCAATCGCGCGCCTTTCGACGTGGTCGAGGGCGAATCGGAAATCGTCGCCGGCCACATGGTGGAATACTCGGGCATGGACTTCGCGATGTTCTTCCTCGGCGAATATGCCAACATGATCCTGGTTTCGATGATGACCTCGATCTTCTTTCTCGGCGGCTGGCTCTCACCGTTGGGTTTCCTGCCCGACAGCTTCGTCTGGCTGGCGGCCAAGACTTCCTTTATCCTGTTCCTGTTCCTCTGGTTCCGCGCTACCTTCCCGCGTTACCGTTACGACCAGATCATGCGCCTGGGTTGGAAGGTGTTCGTGCCGCTGTGCATGGTTTGGGTGCTGGTCGTCGGCATCTGGATGATGTCGCCGCTCAACATCTGGAAGTGACACGGGAAACCATCATGGGTGCGATGAAAGAATTCTTCAACAGCCTGCTTCTCAAGGAGTTGTTCAAAGGCCTGACCGTGACCGGGCGCTACATGTTCGCGCGCAAGATCACCGTCCAGTACCCGGAAGAGAAGACTCCGCAGAGCAACCGTTTTCGCGGCCTGCATGCCTTGCGCCGCTACCCGAATGGCGAGGAACGCTGCATCGCCTGCAAGCTGTGCGAGGCGGTCTGTCCGGCCCTGGCCATCACCATCGAATCCGCCGAGCGCGAGGATGGGAATGGGCAAACTTCACGCCGCACCACGCGCTACGACATCGACCTGACCAAATGCATCTACTGCGGATTCTGCGAGGAAGCCTGCCCGGTCGACGCGATTGTCATGACGCGGGTTTTCGAGTACCACGGCGAAACTCGCGGCGATCTCTATTACACCAAGCAAATGCTGTTGGCGGTGGGCGAAAGAAACGAAACCCAAATCGCCGCGGACCGGGCGCAGGATGCCCCTTTTCGGTAAGCCGCAATGGACTTCATAACCGCCACCTTTTATTTCCTTGCAACCATCCTGGTGCTTGCCAGCCTGCGCGTGATCACCGCCCGCAATCCGGTGCAGGCCGCGCTCTTCCTGGTGCTGGCTTTCTTCACCGCCAGCGGCTTGTGGATGCTGCTACAGGCCGAGTTCCTCGCCATCGTGCTGGTGATGGTGTATGTCGGGGCGGTCATGGTGCTGTTCCTGTTTGTGGTGATGATGCTGGACATCAACATCGAGCGCATACGCCAAGGATTCTGGGGCTATCTGCCGCTGGGCGCGGCCATCGGCGCGCTGATGGCCGTGGAGATGGCGGTGGTGCTCGGCGGCCGCTACTTCTGGGTGGATGCGATGCCCAGTCCAGGCGCCCCACCGCCGGGTTATAGCAATACCAAGGAACTTGGCCGCCTGCTATTCACCGACTATGTTTATCCGTTCGAACTGGCCTCGGTGATCCTGTTGGTGGCGATCGTCGCCGCCGTGATGCTGACCATGCGCCGGCGCAGGGACACCAAATACCTGAACCCGCGCCAGCAGATCGCCGTGCAACGCAATGACCGCATCCGGATGGTGACGATGCCTACGGACAAGGAATAGGGGACAGACATGCTCACCTTGTCGCTTTCTCATTACCTGATACTCGGCGCGATTCTGTTCGCCCTCTCCGTGGTTGGCATCTTCCTCAACCGCAAGAACCTGATCGTGCTCCTGATGGCGATAGAGCTGATGCTGCTGGCGGTGAACATGAACTTCGTCGCCTTTTCGCATTACCTCGGCGATCCCTCGGGCCAGTTGTTCGTCTTCTTCATCCTGACGGTGGCGGCGGCGGAATCGGCGATCGGTCTGGCGATCCTGGTGGCGCTGTTCCGCAATCTCTCCACCATCCACGTCGACGACCTCGACAGCCTCAAGGGATAGGCCCGCCGATGGACATGCATACTCTTTACCTGATCGTGCCGCTGGCGCCGCTGTTCGGCGCGATCGTCGCCGGTCTGTTCGGCAAGGCCATCGGACGTAGCGGCGCCCACTGGGTGACCTGCCTCGGCGTTGGCGTATCCTTTGTCGTTTCCTGCGTGATATTCCAGGATGTCCAGGCCGGCCATATTTTCAACGGCAGCGTCTATACGTGGATGGAGACAGGCGGCCTGAAGCTCGAAGTCGGCTTCCTCATCGATCCGTTGACGGTGATGATGATGCTGGTGGTGAGTTTCGTTTCACTGATGGTGCACATCTATACCATCGGCTACATGGCGGATGACCCGGGTTACCAGCGCTTCTTCAGCTATATCGCGCTGTTCACTTTCTCGATGCTGATGCTGGTGATGTCCAACAACTTCGTGCAGTTGTTCTTCGGCTGGGAGGCGGTGGGCCTGGTGTCCTATCTGTTGATCGGTTTCTGGTATACGAGGCCAACGGCGATTCACGCCAACCTCAAGGCTTTCCTGGTGAATCGTGTCGGCGACTTCGGATTCCTGCTGGGCATCGGCCTGATCGCCGCCTATGCCGGTACGCTGGACTACGCTCAGGTATTCGCACTGCGCGAGAAACTCGCCGGCCAGAGCATCGAATTATTCACCGGCACGCCGTGGATGTTGACCTCGGTGATCTGCATTTGTCTCTTCATCGGCGCCATGGGCAAATCGGCGCAGGTTCCGCTACATGTCTGGCTGCCCGATTCGATGGAAGGCCCGACGCCGATCTCCGCCCTGATCCACGCCGCGACCATGGTCACCGCCGGCATCTTCATGGTGACACGTATGTCGCCCTTGTTCGAATTGTCGGAGGCGGCACTTTCCTTCGTGCTGGTGATCGGCGCCATTACCGCGCTGTTCATGGGCTTTCTCGGCATCGTGCAGAACGACATCAAGCGCGTGGTGGCCTATTCGACGCTCTCCCAACTCGGCTACATGACTGTCGCACTGGGCGCTTCGGCGTACTCGGTGGCGGTATTCCACCTGATGACCCACGCCTTCTTCAAGGCCCTGCTGTTCCTCGGCGCCGGCTCGGTGATCATGGGCTGCCACCACAACCAGGACATCCGCTACATGGGCGGACTCTGGAAGCACATGAAGATCACCTGGGTTACTTCCCTGCTGGGTTCCCTGGCCTTGATCGGCTTCCCCTTCTTTTCCGGTTTCTACTCCAAGGATTCGATCATCGAAGCGGTGCAACTATCGCATATCCCCGGTTCGGGCTTCGCCTATTTCGCCGTGGTCGCCGGCGTATTCATCACGGCTTTCTACTCCTTCCGCATGTATTTCCTGGTATTCCATGGCAAGGAACGTTACGACCAGGTGCCGCGCGACGAGCATGCCGGCCACCACGATGCGCACGACGAACATCATGCCGGAACACCGCACGAATCCCCCGCTGTGGTGTGGGTGCCGCTGGTGATGCTGGCGATTCCCTCCGTCGTGATCGGCTACCTGACCATCGGTCCGATGTTGTTCGGCGGCTATTTCGGCGATTCCATCGTCATCGGCCACGAGCACCATGCGCTGGCGCACATGAAGGAAGAATTCCACACGTCCTTCGTCATGGCCATGCACGGCGTCACCGCGCTGCCCTTCATCCTGGCGATGGCGGGCGTGGCGCTGGCCTGGCTGTTCTACTTGAAACGGCCGGACATTCCGGCGACATTGATGAAGACCTTCAAGCCGATCCATACCTTGCTCGAAAACAAGTACTACTTCGACAAATTCAACGAATGGTTTTTCGCCGGTGGCGCCCGCCTGCTGGGCCGCGGATTGTGGAAGGGCGGCGACCAGATGCTGATCGACGGCGTGCTGGTGAATGGTTCGGCGCGCCTGGTGGGATGGATAGCCTCAGTGGTCCGCCTGTTCCAGAGCGGCCACATTTACCAGTATGCGTTTTCAATGATATTCGGCGTCTTCGTGTTACTGACGCTCTGGTTCAACCGAGCCTGAAGCGCCACAGGAATCCATAGAGATGATCGCTTCCTACCTGCTCAGCCTTTCGATCTGGTTGCCCATCGCCGGCGCCCTGGTCGTTCTCGCCACCGGCTCCGACCGCAGCCCGGGTACGACCCGCTGGCTGTCACTGGTGTTCGCCTTGCTCGGCTTCCTGGTGACCGTCCCGTTGTATACCGGCTTCGACGCCAGCAAGAGCGCCATGCAGTTTGTCGAGACGGTGCCCTGGATTCCGCAATACAACATCAATTATTTCCTCGGTGTGGATGGTATCTCGGTGCTGTTCATCCTGCTCAACAGTTTCATCACCGTGCTGGTGGTGCTGGCCGGCTGGAAGGTGATTCAAAAGAAGGTTGCCCAGTACATGGCAGCTTTCCTGGTCATGTCGGGTCTCATGAACGGCATCTTCTGTGCCCTGGATGCGGCCTTGTTCTACGTCTTCTTCGAGGCCTCGCTGATCCCGATGTACATCATCATCGGCGTCTGGGGCGGGCCGAACCGCGTCTATGCGGCATTCAAGTTCTTCCTCTACACGCTGGCCGGCTCGCTGTTGATGCTGATTGCGCTGATGTATTTGTTCCTGCAATCGGGCGGCAGCTTCAATATCCTGGAATGGCATACCCTGCCGCTCGCCATGCCGGCGCAGACCTTGCTGTTCGTGGCTTTCCTGGTGGCCTTCGCCGTCAAGGTACCGATGTGGCCGGTGCATACCTGGCTGCCCGATGCCCACGTCGAAGCGCCGACCGGCGGATCGGCGGTGTTGGCGGCGATTATGCTCAAGCTCGGCGCCTACGGCTTCCTGAGGTTCTCGCTGCCGATCGCGCCTGACGCCAGCCACGCCTTGTCCGGCATGATGATCGCATTGAGCCTGATTGCGGTGATCTACATCGGCTTTGTCGCCCTGGTACAGAGCGACATGAAGAAACTGATCGCCTATTCGTCGATCTCGCACATGGGTTTCGTCACCCTGGGGTTCTTCATCTTCAACCAGATCGGCTATGAAGGGGCGCTGGTGCAGATGATTTCCCACGGCTTCGTTTCGGCGGCCATGTTCCTGTGCGTCGGCGTCATGTATGACCGCATGCACAGCCGCGAGATCGCGGATTATGGCGGTGTCGTCAACACCATGCCCAAGTTCGCAGCCTTCTTCCTGCTCTTCGCCATGGCCAACTGCGGTCTTCCGGCGACCTCCGGCTTCGTCGGGGAATTCATGGTGGCCTTGGGCGCCATCAAGTACAACTTCTGGGTCGGCTTCGCCGCCGCGACCACTCTGATCGTCGGTGCCGCGTATACGTTGTGGATGTATAAGCGCGTGGCTTTCGGTGCCATCGGCAACAAGCATGTGGCGGAACTTGCCGACATCGATAACCGTGAATTCCTGGTTCTAGGGCTGCTGGCGCTATGCGTGCTCGGCATGGGCCTGTATCCGTTCCCTTTCACCGATGTGATGCATGCTTCGGTCGACCACTTGCTCAAGCACGTGGCCATCAGCAAGCTATGACCGGCCTGGACTAAGCACATGAACTTTGTCATGCCCGATTTCTACCCTGCCATCCCGGAGATGTTTCTACTGGCGATGGCCTGCGTCATCCTGCTGGTCGACCTGGTGCTGCCTCCTTCACGGCGCTGGCTGATCGCCTTTCTGACGCAGGCGACCCTGGTCGGATGCGCTATTCTCACCTTCGCCACGGCCGACGGACAAGTGGTGCTGACCTTCAGCAACATGTTCGTCGATGACCTGCTCAGCGACTTCCTGAAACTGCTGGTGTACTTCTCCGTGGTGATCATGCTGGTTTACAGTCGCAGCTACCTGGTCGCGCGTGGCCTGGAAAAAAGCGAGTTCTACCTGCTGGTGCTGTTCGCCACCCTGGGCATGATGGTGATGATTTCCGCCAGCCATTTCCTCAGCCTGTATATCGGTCTGGAATTGCTGTCCTTGTCCCTCTATGCCCTGGTCGCACTCGATCGCGATTCGGCGCGAGCCACCGAAGCGGCGATGAAATACTTCGTTCTTGGCGCGATGGCTTCCGGCTTGCTGCTATATGGAATGTCGATGATCTACGGCGCCACCGGCACCCTCGAAATCGGTGGCGTTGCCCAGGCCATTTACCATGGGGTTGCCAACAAGAGCGTGCTGATATTCGGCTTGGTGTTCCTGGTCTCCGGCCTGGCCTTCAAGCTCGGCGTGGTGCCGTTCCACATGTGGATACCCGACGTCTATCATGGCGCGCCGACCCCCATCACGCTGTTCATCGGTTCGGCGCCGAAACTGGCGGCTTTCGCCATGGCCTTGCGCCTGCTGGTGTATGGACTGTTCGAATTGGCGGCCGAGTGGCAGCAGATGCTGATGATCCTGTCCGTGCTGTCGATAGCCGTAGGCAATCTCGCCGCCATTGCCCAGACCAACCTCAAGCGCATGCTGGCCTATTCGGCCATCTCGCATATGGGTTACATGCTGCTCGGGTTGATCAGCGGCGTCGTCGGCGGAGATCGTCACTTTGCGCTGAACGCCTACAGTTCGGCGATGTTCTACACCATCTCCTACGTCCTGATGAGCCTGGGAACGTTCGGCATGATCCTGTTGCTGTCGCGTGCCGGCCACGAAGCCGAGAACCTGGATGACTTCAAGGGCCTGAGCCAGCGCAGTCCGTGGTTTGCGCTGATGATGGGCATCCTGATGTTCTCCATGGCCGGCGTACCGTTCTTCGTTGGCTTCTGGGCCAAGTTCGCGGTCTTGTTGGCCGTCGTCGATACAGGCCAGGTCTGGCTCGCCGTGGTGGCAGTATTCTTCTCCCTGATCGGCGCCTTCTATTACTTGCGTGTTGTCAAATTGATGTGGTTCGATCCTCCGCTCGACTCCGCTCCGCTCGAAGCCGGCTTCGACATGCGCCTGCTGCTGTCGGCCAACGGCCTGGCAGTGGCCTTGCTGGGCGCTTTCCCGCAGGCGATCATGACGCTGTGCACCTTCACCTTGCTGCGTTCCCTGTAGCATTGCCGTTCAGCGAACTGGAACGACACCCCCGCATTTGAGTACGGACGACCTGACCGAGACTTGTTTGTCGAGTGAGGAGGTCTTCAGCGGCCGCCTGCTCAGAGTGAAATCAGACCGCGTGAGCTTGCCTGATGGCGCCGAGGGTATTCGCGAGCACGTCGTTCACCCGGGGGCGGTGGTGATGCTGGCGGCGCTGGACAACGGCAAGCTGTTGTTCGAGCGCCAGTTCCGCTATCCCCTGGGCCAGGTATTTCTCGAACTGCCCGCCGGCAAGATCGATGAGGGCGAACACCCTCTGGATACGGCGCGGCGCGAACTACGCGAAGAGACCGGCTACAAGGCCAAGAGCTGGCGCCATCTGGGCATCATGCATCCATGCATCGGCTACTCCAATGAGTGCATCGAAATCTTTCTTGCCCACGGCTTGTCCTACGTAGGCCACGAGCCGGATCCCGGAGAGTTCCTCGAAGTCATCGAGCTGTCTCTGGCGGACGCCATGCTGGCTGTGCGCGACGGTGAAATCACCGATGGCAAGACCCTGGCAGGCCTGCTATGGGCGGAGAAGATATTTTCCGGAGCCTGGCAGGTTCCTGCCTGAATCCGCGTGCGGTGGGTTCCACTGTTGCTACTGACAATCGCTATTCCTGGACTGTTGGCAAGCGGATAAGATAGCCGCCCGATTTCTCGTCCCGCGCCAGCGCGAGCAATTTGCGCTTCTGCGCATCTTCGAGCAGTTCGCCGAACGAGCGGTAGCCGTAGTAAGACTCGTTAAAGCCCGGCTGTCGCCGTTTCATGGTCTGCTTGACCATCGAGCCCCAGATCTTCTCGTCCTCGCCGCGTTCGGCGGTGAGTGCCTCTACGGTTCCGACAATGAAATCGAGCGCTTCCTGGCGTTTGTCATCCTCGCTTTCCGGTGCCGCTTTCTTCGCCGAGCCTGCCGGGCCGGCTTTTGAAGGTGCTTTCTTGCCGGCACGTTGTTTCTTGGCTTCCTGTTCGCGCACCAAGTCGTCATAGAAAATGAATTCGTCGCAGTTGGCGGAGAGCAGGTCGGAAGTCGAGTCCTTGACGCCGATACCGATGACCAACTTGTTGTTCTCGCGCAGCTTGGAAACCAGCGGCGAAAAATCGGAATCGCCGCTGATGATGACGAAGGTATCGACATGCGCTTTGGTGTAGCAGAGATCCAGCGCATCGACGACCATGCGGATATCTGCCGAGTTCTTGCCGGACTGCCGGACATGCGGGATCTCGATCAACTCGAAGGCCGCCTCATGCATTGTCGCCTTGAACTCCTTGTAGCGGTCCCAGTCGCAGTACGCTTTCTTGACCACGATGCTGCCTTTCAGCAGCAGACGTTCCAATACTTTCTTGATGTCGAACTGCCCATACTTGGCGTCGCGCACCCCGAGCGCCACGTTCTCGAAATCGCAGAACAGCGCCATATTGGTGATTTCAGGTTGTCCGGCCATGGTTCCTCCGTGTCTAGTCTTCAGGCTTGCCGAGAGGCAAATCTGATAATGCCTGGTTGGCGGCGTCGATCAATTGATTGACCTTCTCATGGAGCGGCGCATAACTTTCGCTGGCGCCGTTCTTCAAGGCGCTTTCCAAGGCAGCGGATGCCGCCGAGAGACTATCCGCCCCGGCAGTCGCCGCTTCTCCCTTGAGCGAATGCACCTGGCGCCGGGCTTCCTCGAAGTCTCCATTGGCAAGCAGCGCGTTTATGCCCAGTCGATATTCCGGGAGTGACTGGCGAAACATGCCCAGCACCGTCAAGAACAGTTCAGGTTCCACCTCCAGGCGCGTCACCGCCTCTTCAATTTTCCATTCGGCGTTGCCGCCGAGTGTCTGGATTACCCTATTCATGTCTTGATTGCCGGACCGGGCGGGCCGGCTTTGAGCCGAACCCGCATCAGGCTGCTCCTGTGTCAGTGCATGCAGCGCTTCCAACAGTACTTTCTTCTTGATGGGCTTGGTGAGATGTTTATTGCAGCCTGCATTGAGACTCTTCTGCTCGTCTTCCTGGAGTGCATGCGCCGTCAGGGCAATGACGGGAGTCTGAGCGAGTCCCCGCGACTGCTCGATGCGGCGGATTTCCCTGGTGGCGCTATAACCATCCATGACCGGCATTTCCATATCCATCAAGACGACGTCATAGCGGCCCGCTTGAAACTTTTCGACGGCGATGGAGCCGTTTTCCGCCAGATCGATTTGGCAGGGTGAGTCTTTCAGCAAACTGCGCATCAGGAACACGTTGTTCTGGTTGTCTTCCGCCAACAGGATCGTGAGCGGCCGCGTGAAAGCGCGCGACGCAGGAATGGTCGCGGGCAGTTGCTCAACTGTGGTTGCGGGCGCTTCGGCCTTGGGCAAGAGGGCGACAAACCGGAAAGTCGATCCCTGGCCGAGCGTGCTGTCAACCCAGATGCGCCCCTCCATCAGTTCGACCAGTCTCTGGGTAATCGTCAGTCCCAGGCCGGTACCGCCGAAATTGCGGGTGATGCGGCCATCAGCCTGGCTGAATGCCTCAAAAATCGAGTCGAGCTTGTCCGCGGGTATGCCGATGCCGGTGTCGCTTACCGAGAAACGCAACATGTCGGGAGCGTCATGTTCGACTTCCACGGCAATGCCGACACTGCCAACGTTACAGAATTTGACCGCATTCCCCACCAGGTTGGTGATGCACTGCTTGAGGCGCTGTGAATCGCCATGGACGAACTGGGGTACGTCGGCAGCGATGCTCAAGCGCAACTCCAGCCCCTTGTCATGCGCCCGTCCCGATAGCAATTCCATCTGTGTTTGCAAGAGGCGGGCGAGCGCAAAATCTTCCTTATACAGCTTGAATTGGCCCGCCTCCACTTTGGATAAATCGAGTATGTCATTGATCAGATCCAGCAGCGTATTTCCGGCATTCTGGAACACCTCCAAGTACTTGGCTTGCTCCTGCGTCAACTTGGTCTCGGCCATCAACTCGGCCATTCCCAGGATCGCGTTCATGGGTGTGCGAAACTCGTGCGATACCATGGCGAGAAAGCGTTTCTGCTGTTCCTGCACCAAGCGCCGGGCGGTGACGTCGCGCGAGACTCCGACCACTTCCAATGCTTGCCCCTGGGCGTCATGGATGATGCTCATAGTGGATTCAGACCATACCGTGGAGCGGTCCTTACATGTCGATTCCAGTTCCACGACGTAGCTGGTTTCCCCAGAGTGTGCCGTCAGGTAATCGGCCGCTGTCCTCACCGCTTGTGTCCAGGGCGAGGAGGAGGATTTTTCAATGGAATGCCGCATGGCTTCCTCCACGGTGTATCCGGTCAGGCGTTCAATGGACGGGCTGATATAGCTGAGGCGTTGCCGGATCAGGTCGTACTTCCACAATACGTCTTGCGCATTGTCGGCAACCAGGCGGAAACGCTCTTCGCTGGTGCGCAAGGCGGCGGAAAGCCTCGACAAGCGATAGGCAACCGCACTTGAAAAGGCGATGACCAAGAGCGCAATCGCCAGGGTGCGATAGAGCCAACCAGAATCACTCTCGGGGCTGGATTGCGCTATCGCCGGCCAGACGCAGCCATATGCCAGGCAAAACAGCAAGGCATGCAGGGAATGGGTGCCTTGCGGTCGTTTCATTTTGGATCAGTATCGATGATGCAGTTTGCGCAACAGTACTCTGCGGGCGAAGCGGGGCTATGGCGCCTTGGATTCGCCGGGCTTCAACGCCGCGGCTTTCAGCGCGCGTGATTTCTCCACGGCCTGGTCTATCAACCCGAGCACCGTGGATGAGTTGAAAGGTTTGACGATGTAACCGCTGGCACCGGCTTGCAGTGCCGCTTTTACGGTGGAACTGTCGCTGCTGCCGCTCACCATCAATACCACGGTTTTTGCGGCAACTCTTTTCTGATCTGCTTGAGTACATCGAGACCATTGCCTTTCGGCATCAGGATATCGAGGCAGACGATATCCGGACGCAGTTTCAAGGCTTGTTCGATGGCCATCTCGCAATCGCTCGCCGACCCGACGACCTCGTAGTCGGGAGACTCTTCGCTACGCAAGATACCGCGCAACAAGGCGCGCATCGTGCCATTGTCGTCAACGATCAGGATGGTTGCCAACGCTTTATTGCTCACCGTGAACTTCCCGTATTTAGAAAAGTACCCACATATTATCGCACTGCCCCGGCAAAAATGGCGGACAAAGCGAAGATCCGCCAATGCCCGTCTGGTTTGAAACCCTACGGGGCATCGTGGCGGTTTCCTTAGGGCGTGTTCTCAATTGAGCGACGTGTGCGAACGAGGCATATGGCGCCCAGTGCAAGACACGAGCGATGCCGTTGGGCCGTTCCCAATCAGGAGCGAGCAACGCCGCAATGGGGGCCATATGCCTCGTTCCCTCCGGGTTGTTGCCAAATGCGGCGTCCGCTTTGTTACTCGTCTCGTCAAGGGGGATGGCCATTGACTTCGACTCGCGTCGCGCGGCCATCCGCATTTGGCAACAACGCATCACGCCGATCAATCGAGAACACGCCCTAATGGAAGTCTGGACGCCAAGGAATATTGGTTGGGGGATAGAATCCGGGTTTTCTACGCCTTCCGATGGAACCGGGTAATGTTGCGTGAAGTGTTTCCTCCGAGTATCCCTTCCTGGCGTGTCCTTCTTGCGGCATTGGTCATGGCGGTGCTGCCGATTCGGGAAACGCTCGCGGATATCCAACAGACCGAAGAAAACCGCCTGATTGCTTTATCGAACCCGGTCGCGTGGTTGGGCGCCGCAACCTGCGCCTCATGTCATGTCAATGAATACCAGGCTTGGCAAGCCTCTCACCATGCGCTGGCAATGCAAACCGCCGACGACAAATCGGTGTTGGGAAATTTCAGCGGGGCACGATTCACTTACGCCGGCGTCGTTTCAACCTTCTTTCGCCGCAATGGAAAGTATTACGTCAATACCGACGGCCCGGACGGCAAGCTGGCCGATTTCGAGATTCTCTACACTTTCGGCTTCACTCCATTACAACAGTACCTGATTGCCTTGCCGGGGGGGCGTCTACAGGCCTTCGGCATCGCCTGGGATTCACGGCCAAAATCGCAACGAGGCGGACGCTGGTTCCATCTCTATCCGGGTCTCGGGTTGAAGGCCGGCAATCCATTGCACTGGACTGGCATAGACCAGAACTGGAACTATCAGTGCGCCGAGTGCCATTTGACCCACTATGAGAAAAATTACGATGCCGGTAAGAAGGTATTCGACTCGCACTGGGCGGAAATCAACGTGTCCTGTGAAGCCTGCCATGGACCGGGCATTCAGCACGTCTCCTGGGCCAGAGGACCGCGTGAACCGACAACTGACAAGGGCTTGTCCAACGCACTCGACGAGCGCCGCGGCGTCCACTGGATTCCCGATCCACATACCGGGCAGCCGGTTCGCAGTTCTCCACGCGCCGGAAACCGGGAAATCGAGACCTGCGCCCGTTGCCACTCGCGACGCGGTCAGATCGACGAGGCTTTCGTTCATGGGCAGACTTTCTCGGACGCCTATCGTCCCGCCACTCTCGATGCTGGCCTCTATTGGCCTGATGGCCAGATGCGCGACGAGGTCTACAACCATGGGTCATTTCTGCAAAGCCGGATGCACGCGATGGGCGTCACTTGCAGCGATTGCCACGAACCGCACTCGCAAAAGCTTCGAGCGCCGGGCAATGCCGTTTGTGTTCCATGTCATCTTTCGACCAAGTACAACACTTCGAATCACCATCATCACGCCGAAAACACCCAGGGAAGCCGGTGTGCGGCTTGCCACATGCGCACGACGACGTATATGCAGGTGGATTCCCGACACGATCACTCCTTCCGGATACCTCGCCCGGACCTGACGCGGAAACTCGGTATTCCGAATGCGTGTAACCAGTGTCATGCAAAAAAGACTCCGGAATGGGCGGCGACTACCGTCAGAAGATGGACGGGCCGCTCTCCGGGAGGCTTCCAGAGTTTTGCTCAGGCCTTGCACGACGCGGCAAATGCCACGGTTCCGGCAGGTATTGTCGTCGATAGTTTGATTGCCGTGGCGAGCGATGCAGCTCACCCGGCGATTGCGCGGGCCACCGCATTGGCGAGGTTGGGTGATTACCCGCCAGCGGCCGCGATTGCCTCGGCACGCCGTTCCCTGGACGACCCGGATGCCATGGTGCGTGAAGCGGCCGTCAGCACTTTTTCCCATGCCGACGCCGCGCAGCGAGCGCGTCTGTTGGCTCCTCTCCTCTGCTGCAGGATAAAGTTCGTACCGTCCGCATGGCCGCTACCAAAGCGCTGGCCGGCGCCCCCGAAACCTTGCTCGGGATCGAAGACAAAAGCACATTCAAGATTGCGCTGGCCGAATATATCGCTGCGCAAAACTTCAACGCCGACCGTCCGGAATCTCACTCCGATCTTGGCAGCCTCCATGTGGAACGTGGAGAGACAATCGCCGCCGAACGCGAGTTTCGAACTGCGATCGAACTTGACCCAAGCTACCTGCTTGCGAGCATCAACCTTGCCGACTTTTTCCGCGGCCTGGGCCGGGAGTCCGACGTTGAAACGACCTTGCGACGCGCACTTGAGCATGCTCCAAGGACGGCCATGCTGCACCACATCCTCGGTTTGTCGATGGTGCGGCAACAGCGTAAAAGGGAAGCCCTGCAAGAATTGCGCATGGCGTCCAACTTGGATCGCGACAACATGCGCTTCGCGTATGTCTATGCCATCGCCTTGCACGACGCGGGAAGGGTCGAAGAGGCAGTCGTACATCTCAAGCGGTCGATCCGGCGAGCGCCAGGCGACACGATGCTCAGGCAGGTGTTGCGGGAGTTCGAAGCCGGGGGTAGTGGAAAATCCCGCAAATAATCGGGAAGCTGTGTTCCTATATTATTCTCAAGAGAGGTGCCCATCTAGGAATACTCGAGGCCTGTCTGTTGCAAACCGACGAGGTTGATGTGGGTCGTATTGAGATCCAAATCCGCCGCCATTACGCCCAATGCGCCGACAGTCAAAGCGCCTGATTTCAGCAAATCGACAATAGGTGCGGCATTCGCGGCGGTGGGGTGAGAGCCGACCAGGTTCGTCCAAAGCAGATCGACGACCGCGGGAGGAGTAGTTGCACCACCCGCATTCAGAGCAGCTTGCATGAGGTCGGCGTAGCTCATGCCTGCGTCAAGAAGACTCAGTCCGATACCAACGAATTGCTTGTTCGATACCGAAGTAGCGCCAAATACCGCCCCCAATACTTTCGCAGTAGTGCCGGCATTGCCATTCAGATCAAGCGCCACTTTCGTGTCGGAAAATTGAACGCGATCGATGTTTCTGAGTGTATCGATTCCCTCGGCGCCGGTGTTGTCCCTGACAGTGTATGAGCCGTCCGGATTTGCAGAAATCACGAAGTTGCTTGCAGGGCCGGAATATTTGACTGTGTCGATGCCGCCGCCGCCAACAATAGTGTCGTTCCCCGGACTACCGACAAGTAGATCGTTACCGGTTGTTCCCGTAATGCCGAGACCCGTAATCGATGTAAAGCCGTAGGAACTGGTTCCCGCGTAAGCATTTCCGGCGAGGTCTTTGAGGCTGCCCGGGGTAACGACGAGCGCATACCCGGTGTGATAGCCAAGATCCGATGCGGGATGGACCGTCAGCGTGTTTCCTGAAATCGATATATTGCCGCTGGTGGCGGCGTCATAGGTCGCCACCAGCGTTCCGCTGGATGTCATCAAGGCAATATTTCCCGAGCCTCGCTGGATGGATTCGCTGAAGGTCAGGACGATGTTGCTGTTTATGGCAACACCCGTGGCCTGAGTAGCAGGACTGAAACTAGTGATTGTCGGCGCCTTGGTGTCGATGGCATGAACCGCTGCGCTAGTGGCCGTGGCGATGGGATTACCCGCGGCATCGATCACGGCGGCGGCATTCAATGTCAAGCCCAAACCGCCCTCGGTGTTGGCGGTCGGGGCTACTACCACGCTGTAGGCGGCGCCACTTCCCGTAACCGATATGACGCTGCCGTTGGTGATGGTGAAATCACTCGAAGTCAGGCCGGTGACGGCTTCGCTGAATGCCAGCGAATAGGTTACGTTACCCGTGGCGGTTCCGGTAGTGTTGTCGGTGATCTTGACCGTCGGCGGCGTCGTATCTCCGAAATAGGTGGTGAGGTCGAGGGTGTCCCGCTGGTTATTGAAGACCAGAATTTCCATGTTGTACAACGTCGCATGCAGCGGGGCGCTGGCGCTGGAGATCGAATCCACGTGAACCGCGCCGTCACTGGCCTTGGTGATCGAGTAACTCGAACGTAGCGAGGTGCCCAGGTAGAGAGTGTCTGTTCCCCCGAGACCGTCCAGAGTGAAGGTGCCGGGATTGACGACAGTCCAGGAATCGTTGTTTGGGGTTCCGGTGTAAGTGGCCATATGCTTTGATCTCCAGGTAAGGGGAAAAGATGATGAGAAGGTCTGCGCGAAGAACTCAGGCCTTCGGCATGGTGTTCATGTGAACTACGCCGTGCTGATCCATCGCCAGGTAAGTCATGCCGGATGCCTCGAGAAAGGTCAGTCCATCGGCCTGTTTCAGCATGGCGATGGTCGTGCAGTTGCCCGCCACCACGGCCAATGGCGCTAGGACGCTGACGGTGCGCCAATGCGTGACGGGTTGGCCGGAGCGAGGATCGAGGACGTGGCAGTAACGTCGGCCGTCAAGTTCGAAGAATCGCTCATAGTCGCCGCTGGTCGCCAATCCCCCCTGCACGACGGGAATCGTCGCCAGGAGCCGATCTTTGCGGCGCGGATCCAGAATGCCCATCATCCACGGTTGTCCATCCGGCTTGGGCCCGAGTACGCGCATGTCGCCGGCCAGGTTCACATAGCCATGGCGGACGCCGCGTTCGGCGAGGATGGCTCCGGCGCGGTCGGCGGCGTACTCCTTGCCGAAGCCGCCGAAGTCCATTTCCATGCCCGCCAGAGGCAAGTGGATCCGACGCTTGTTGCGTTCGACACGGCTCCAGCCGATTAGTCGGCGCACACGGGCCAGTTCGTCCTCGGAAGGTATTCTGGGCAGCTTGAAATCCCATGCTTGCCGCAATACGCCGGATGTTATGTCGAACAGACCGTTACTGGACTGGAAGAGCGCTTCGGCGTATTCGAGCAGCGCCCAGGTTTCGTCATCGCAGTCGACCGGATCCAGACCCGCGGCGGCATTTATGCGAGAGACAATGCTGTCGGGACGATAGCGGGAATACTTGACCTCGATACGGTTTACCTCGTCGATGGCCGCCTGTGCCAGCAACCGGGCTTCTTGCTCGTTGTCCATGGCGAGGACGACTTCGCAGCCGCTGCCCATGGCCTTGAAAGGAATCCGAAAGGTTTGCATGTGCGGTGCCTTGGACGGGGTTCGCTGCTGAAGTGTTTGCGCGGCTTGCATCAGAACTGCCGCGATACGCCGAGTTGAACGCTGCGGTAATTGAACGCTGCCAAGTAGGGGCTGCCGGTACCGAATAGCCGCCAGGCTGCGCGTTGTCCGTAGTTCTCGAGCTTGATGTCAACCAGCCAGTCCGGATTGATCTTCTTCGCGAGCTTGAGTCCAAGCGTATGCGCGCCGAAGGCCGACACTCGTTGGTCCCCGGAATAGTAGCTTGCGTCGGCCGGCGGACTCGGCGCGAACGGCGAAGGAACTGCCTCTGCATCGATGTAAAAGTTTGCCGCGCTCTGGCTGTACAGCCTCACCAGGGGCGTCACGGTCCAGCCTTCGGCCAAGGGTTGGACATACTCGGCGCCCAGCGTATGCGCTTTGATATCCCCGGAGTCCGAGTAGTAGCGGTAACTAAACCGGACCGTGCCATCGGTTGAAACGAAGTGGTGGTTCCAGCGGGCCATGAGCGTGCTGTGATCGTGCACACGAGGACGGTTGTCGAGAATCTTGTAGGGATCCGAGAAATAACCGCGACCCCACGAGTGACCCAAGCTCAGTTGGACGATATCGACGCTGGTCAGTACTTGGGTAACACCCACCAGCAGATCCGTGACCTGCTTGCTTTCATCCACAACAATTCCGTTGGTGGGATTGATTCTGTCGCTGGTGAGGCCGATTCCCGCCGTCCAGGTCGTATTCTTGTCTTCGCTCGATTTTGTGCCAGTCACGGACACGCTGCGCGACAGATAGTCCGATTCTGTCGATACGCTTGCACCGAAGCTCAGCGTTCCATCCGGAAAGTAGCGGGTGATTTCCGAGTCGATTGCATGACGCTTGTCGTGCATCGGTGTCAGGCCTGTAGTGTGGTATGCCGGTGATGCGCCCGAGATCCCATCCGAGGTCAGCGTGCCGCTGACCGACCATTCGCCGGCGATCGGCGCCATCACCGTCACCGCCGATGCGTCGATGTGGATGCGCGAATCGCCGGGCTGGCTATCCTGATAGTCCAGATGCTTGAGGCTGATGAGACCACGCTCGGGTGCGTTCTCGGCGTGGACAAGTCCGGACAATGCCATCGCCGCCGTCAGCAAACTAGCACCTACCGATGGCCGCATGGCGGCGTTCGGATGGCGGAAATAGGGTCTTTGAATGTTTTTCATGGGTATCGATCCTGAAGTGGTAGTCGGTTTCAATTGCATCCGCATCCACCGCCGCCGACACCTGCGCCCCCGGACGCGCCCTCCCTGCTGCTATAGATGTGCTCGGTGAATTTGGTATCGAGCGGATCGCCCTCGAAGGTCATTTCAGGTCTGGCAAGATTGCCTTTTTCCCAGGGGCTGACCTGGGCCAGATGGCCGCAACCACCCATCAGCAACAGCGAGGCTATGGCCAATCGGCCGAATAAGGTCGTTCTCATGATTAATCCTTGATGTTCAGGGCTAGTTTGATCTGGTGCTCCAGTTCGTCGCGTGTCTCGTCCTTGAACCCGTTATGCATCATCAATATCTTTCCGTCCGGTCCGATCAACACCGACGTGGGCATTCCCTTGATGGCATAGGTGCGGGGGGTCTTGCCGCCTTGATCGAAGACCACGTCGAAGCCCGCCGGGTTGTCCTTCAGGAAGGCTTTGGCGTCGTCGGTCTTCTGGTCCACATTGATGCCCACGACTCTCAGGCCCTTGCCGCTGTATCGACGATGCATGTCGTTCATCCATGGAAACGACTGCTTGCAGGGTCCGCACCAGGAGGCCCAAAAGTCCAGGTAAACGGTTTTGCCTTTGAAGTCGCTGAGCTTGACCGTGCCTTGTCGCCCCGGCAGGTCGAATTCAGGTGCGGCCTGGCCACTTTCAACCGCCAGTGCCGGCAGGGCGGCGAGGGCGCTTAGCGCCATGGCGGCGGCTTGGATGCGGATTTTTTTCATCATGATAGTCGTAGGCAGTTGGAGGAAGAAGTTGACAAAAATTAATAAACTGGGATAATTTCCCATTACTATTATTCATTCCAAAGATCTTGTCAAGCAGTCTGTAGAAAAATCTTTGCGAAAAGTCACGTCGGAAAATATGACCGGACATGGATAGTGATTCCGATCAAACTGAATTGGAGGTTTCATAATGGCCTTACGTGGAATGTTCTCAACAGGATCGCTGTTGATTGCACTGATCGGTGTGTCGGCGACACCTGCGACAGCCGATGAATTCTTGGCGCCCGAACAGGCATTCGCATTCTCGTCCAAGGTCGTGGACGGGCACACGGTGCGGCTGCACTGGGACATTGCGGCGGGCTACCACCTTTACCGCGATCGCATCGGTGTGCAGGCGGATACCCCGAGCGTGAAATTTGCGCCCGTGGCGCTGCCACCCGGAGAGGATCGTTTCGACCCGAACTTCAACAAAACCATGTCGATATACCAGAAGGCTCTGGACGTGGACCTTGACGTCACCGATGGCGGCGCCGCCATACCGGTCACGGTAAGCTGGCAGGGCTGTGCAGATGCGGGCTTGTGCTACCCGCCGGAAAGCAGGCAATTGAAGCTGGCGCTCACAGGCCTGGGGGCCCCAAGGAACCATACTACACAGGTGAGTGAAGAGGCAACTCCGGCTCCTCCGCCAACCGATCAGGCATCATCGGCTACAGACTCGATCGCATCCACCCTGCTGTCCGGAGGCTTGCTGCGTACCATCGGCGTCTTCTGGCTGGCCGGGTTGATGCTGGCGTTCACGCCATGTGTACTGCCCATGGTGCCCATCCTGTCCTCCCTGATAGCCGGCCAAGCCGGTCCCGTCGGCCGTGGCAAAGGCTTCGGCTTGTCGTTGGCTTATACCCTTGGCATGGCCTTGGTCTATGCCGGATTTGGCGTAGCCGCCGGGTTGGCGGGCGAAGGACTCGCTGCCTCTCTGCAAAATCCCTGGGTGCTGGGTACTTTTGCCGTGTTGCTGTCCACCCTGGCCCTGTCGATGTTCGGCTTTTACGATCTGCAAATGCCCAGCGCCATTCAAAGCCGAGCCAGCGCATGGTCGAATAGTTTCAAGGGAGGCTCCTTTGTCGGCGTTTTCATCATGGGCGGCGTTTCGGCATTGGTGGTCGGCCCATGCGTGGCCGCACCGCTGGCCGGTGCCTTGGTGTACATCAGCCAGACCCACGATGTCCTGCTGGGTGGTTCGGCGCTGTTTGCCATGGCGTTGGGCATGGGTGTGCCGCTGCTTCTGGTGGGTTTGTCCGCGGGCAGTCTGCTACCCCGCGCCGGCGCCTGGATGGAACGCGTCAAGCAACTGTTCGGCATGATGCTGCTGGGCGTCGCGATCTGGATGGTGTCGCCGGTCTTGCCGGCGACGGCGCACATGCTGTTGTGGGCCATCTGGTTGCTGGCCGCAGCCGCCTTGTTGGGCCTGTTTGGCGCAGCCCAGCCGCATCACGCAAATACACCGGTGGCGGCGCGCGCCGGCGGCGCCGGCTTGGCCGCGCTGGCTGTCGTGTTGTTGGTGGGAGCCGCCTCGGGTGGACAGTCTGTGCTTCAGCCTCTCGGACACCTGCGCGCGGCGCAGTCGGGGGCCACGCCCGCCGCCGCAATCCGTACCGGTCTTCAGTTCGAGCGCGTGACCGGCATGCGAGACCTGGAATCCGCCCTGACCGAGGCCCGGCAAAAGGGCCAGACCGTGATGCTGGATTTCTATGCCGACTGGTGCGTCGCATGCAAGGAGCTGGAAACCTTTACCTTCAGCACGCCCGAAGTTCAAAAATGCCTGGGCAATACCCGCCGCCTGCAAGCAGACGTCACCGCCAATACCGAGGAAGACCGGGCCTTGCTTAAACGCTTCAACCTGTTCGGCCCGCCGGGCATCGTATTCTTCGAGGGCGCTCCAAGCGCCCGGGTCATCCACAAAGTGATCGGTTACCAGGCACCGGCGGACTTCATGGTTTCTCTAAGTGGCGCCTCCATTTGTGGCTGATCGGCGCATTCGACTCCTTGCGTTTTTCATAGGAATGGGAGAATATCCCATTCCTTGTTGTGACGCTTTCACCTCAAAACATGTCTGAATCTCGCGGTGATCTTGCTTTGGCCGCTTCGCTGCGCTTGCTCGCGCCTCTCGTCGACATGCTGCTGAGCGAGGGAATCACCTATTCGCATTTTTCGCAGGCACTGAAGCAAGTCTTCCTTGAGGCGGCCGCGAGTGCCTTGGAGGATCGTGATGCGCGCGTCAATGATTCCAAAATCAGCCTCCTGTCCGGCGTGCACCGCAAGGACGTCAGGGAATGGCGTAACGCCGGCCACCCCATCACACCAGTCAAGACACTGAGCTTGGCCATGAAGGTATTTACGAGTTGGGTAAGCGACCCGGCTTATCGCGATAAGCGCGGACAGCCTAAAGTCCTGGTGCGTGCGGGCAAGCGTGGTTCGTTTGAGGATCTTGTCACCTCGATTTCAACCGATGTACATCCGCGCGCGGTTCTGGAAGAGTTGATTCGGCTGGGCGTGGTGGTGACTGAGTCGGAAGGCAAGGATACATCTTCAACGCTCTTGCGATTGTGCAAGACAGCGTTCGTGCCGCAAGGGGGCTACGGCGAAATGCTGCAGGTATTAGCCGATAATATTGGCGACCACATCGCTGCCGCGGCACGTAACGTCGAGGGCCGCGATCCACCGGTTCTCGAACAAGCCATATTTGCCGACGGCCTCACGGCCGACTCGGCTGGCGCATTGGCGGCGCTGGCCCGCAAGCAATGGGATAGCACCTTCCGTGTGTTTGTACGCGAAGCAATCGCCTTGTCGAAACGAGACAAAGGCCGCGCGGACGCGGATCAACGGATAAGACTGGGCAGCTATTTCTTCCACGACTCCATGAAAACCAAACCCTGACAATATCATGACCCATAATTTCCAGAAGAAATCCCCAATGCAGCGCGGCAGGTTCGCCAAACTCCGCACCACGATTGCAGTGGTGAGCCTGGCGTTCATCACCGCCGCTTGCGGTGGTGGAGGACTGGCCACGCTGCTCGCCGACGTGGGATCGGGTGGTACTGGCGCCAGGATGCTGGGTTTTGGGATAATCACCGGATTCGGCAGCTTGATCCTGGACGGCGTTCGTCGAGACGACAAGAGCGCCAGCTATACGTCCGAATCGACCCAGGGATCGGCGGTCTCAGTGCCGCTCACAAGCGCGGTTCTTGGGCAGCACGTCGAGTACACCTACGATACCAGCGGCAATGTGACCTCGGTGTTGTTGTCTCCCGAGTTCGTCGGCCCCGTCTCGGCGGTGTCGGCAACCAGCATCACGATGCTGGGCACCAGGATAATCCCCAACAAGAATCCTTCCCTGGGGCCGGTCACAAGCTTCACCGGCTATGCGTCACTGGCCGATATCAAGGTCGGCGACAGCGTCGAGGCCCATGGTTTCCTGAGAACCGACGACCTGGGCAACGCCTATCTTCAGGCCACGCTCATCATGAAGAGAACTTCCATCAGCGGCGTGCGTTTTACCGGAGTGATTGCTCAATATAACGCCAACGCTGGCAGTTTCATCCTGGGCACGGCAACCGTTACCTCGGGCTCGGCGATCATCAGCCCGGCGGGCAGCACTCTCGCCAACGGGCAGTTGGTGACCGTGTGGAGCAACCTGGTACCGAATGGAAATTCGATCACCGCGTCCACCATCCGCATCAAGAACCCGACTGCAAATGGCGGCAATGTCACCATATCGGGGCCTATCGCGCATTTCGTCAGCCTGGCGAACTTTCAAGTCGGCAACATGACAGTCGATGCCAGTGCGGGGAAGATGACACCTGGTGACGCGACGCTTGCCGATAATCAGTACGTGGTGGTGGCCGGCAGCTTCGATACGGCGAAAAATACGCTTAAGGCGGACACTGTTACCGCATTCACCACAAAATCCCCGACCACGGTCGAGTTGCATGGTGTTGTGGGAAGCTACGTATCCGCCGCAAGCTTTATGGTTCGAGGGGTAAACATCGACGCCAGTGCCGCCTCCGCATTCAGCGGCGGATCGCCGTCACAATTAGCCAACGGGGTCTACGTTGAAATCCATGGAACCATCGCGAATAACGTTGTTCACGCGACATCCGTGGATATCCAGGCGCTTACCCCAACCAAGGCGCCCAACGGCTCGGTCATCCAGGTCAACGGGGTGATCTCCAGCTATGACTCTGCGTCTGGAAACTACACCATGACTCTGGACTCGGACGATCTTATCAGCGGCACATTGGGGTCCGCCGTCAGTTATAGCAATGGTATCGCTGCCAATTTGGTCGTCGGACAACCGGTCACCGTGACTGGCGAGCTATCCGGCTCATCGCTATCCGGCAAGACCGTGAGTTTTGAAAATGTTCCCAAGCCGGCATCGGGAATTCGGCAACTATCGGGTGTCGCTTACAACGTTACGGCATCGAGTTTCATGCTCAACGGTCTGACAATACAGATCAACGGCACTGTCGTTAGCGGGGATGGAGTTATCGGAGGCGGTCCAGGCCTCGTGTCGGGGTCCCATGTCGTCGTCAACGTCAATTCCGTGGGTGGGCAATACCTGGCAACGGCAATCGCTCTCGACGACGATTGACGAGCACGGGAACACGGCGCGGCACTCTGCGGCGACAGCATGGGCTGCGGAAGCATCCTTAGTGTGAGATACGCCGAAGAGGGCGCCTGGTGATATCGAGCGTAGCGAGCACATTTAGCCCTCCGCCCCGGGGCTGGGGCAGGGGGTGGGGGCCACGGGAATGCCGCTAACTTTCATGATCGGGGCGTCCCACCAGGGGACTTCCTTCGGGCGTACCCCGCGCATCATGAAAGTTAGTAGCTAAGCGGATTGTGATTCTTGCCGTGGCAAGTCAGGTAACAACTTCCCCGGTTCGTTCCGTTGGACACATATTTCAACTGGCCGCTCGAGCTGGGCCTGCTGATGGTGGTATCGAAGTTGATCAGTTTGCTGTTGTTGATGGCATTGCCCTGGGTCGAACTGATTCCGTGTGGGTCGTGGCAGGCATTGCAGGGTGTACGTTCATCGATGATGTGCTTGCTGTGTTCCTTGAAGCTGCGGTCGCCGAGAATGTTGGTGCGATTGTGACACTTGTAGCAAAGCGCATAGTTGGCGGCGCTCTCCGGCGTGCGATCGGCCTTCAAGTACTGGCGTTCGAGCAGCGTCGGATAGACCGAACCGTGCGGACCGTTGGGGCCGTTGCCGCCTGCGCCCGGACCGGTGTTGTTGTTATGACAGTCACCGCACGTCATCGTGCTGGCTGTGGTCCACGGTGCAATCAGGCTCGGCACGTTGGCGTTCATGCCGGGACCGGAAACCGGATGGAATGAAGGGTTGCTGGTGGCAAATTCGAGCCTCGTGTTGATCTGCGCGATCTGCCGTATGGTGCGCTGCCCAGGCTGGTTGGGACTGTCGGCGTGGCAGCGGAAACATATCTGGTACTCGGCCGTTGCCGGCTTCACCCCGGTCCCGCTGGTGTTGATACCAAGCACACCGGCGAGCGAACCCGGCAGCAGCCCGCTGCTCGCGTTGGCGGCGTGCGGGTTGTGGCAATCGACGCATTCGACGTGCCGCGACGTTATCAGCGCGGGTTCGGCCGGATCGTGTATGCCGGTGCTGGCGGCGACCGGATGGATGGATGACTTGCCCGTGAATTCCGACTGGATATTCTTCGCTGCCACATTGCCGTTGTGGCAGGAGTAGCAGTTGTCTTCTTCGGCGGCATTGTTGAGCAGCCGTTGCTTGCCTCCCGCCGTGTGCGGCCGATGGCAGTTCTCGCAAGCGTTGCCGGCGACCGTTGTGGCGCCGGTATGGGGCCAGGGATTGGTTCCGGCGCCGTTCCAGGTTTTGCCGGACAGCTTGTGGTTGCTGGCGCCCCAGTAGTTTGGAGTGTGGCAGATCTGGCACAGCGCGGAGGCCTGATTGGGGACGACAAGGAACTTGCCGTTGGTATCGTCATGCGGATCGTGGCAGGACGTGCATTGCAACTGCCCGCTCGCGTCGAGCTTGACCTTGCCCGTGAGTGTCGCCGGGTTGGCGAGCTCGCCGTTATGCATGGAAGCGAGTCCCGCATTGTAGGCGAAGGAAATCGGGTGATCGCCAGACAGGTCGGTGCCGAGGTTGCTCTTACCCGCTGGTAGCGAGCTTATGCCGCCGGCCATGCCGATGCGCGTGCTGCGGCTGAGGACATCGCCGAGGGCGACGGTGCCGTCGTGGCAGGAGAGGCAGTACAACGAGGCACCGGTCGGCTGGCCGGGCCTGGCAACCGATGTCGAACTCGTATAGGGCGTATAGGTGGCGCCGGGGTTGCTGCGGTTCCACAGCGGCGCGATCGGTGAGGCATTGTGCGGGGCGTGGCAGAAAATGCAAATTTGCGCCTCGGACGACGACTTGACCGTGCCCGGCCCGCTCACCGAAAGGTTATGCTTGCTGGTTGCGAGCCCGGCGATGGCCGGAAGCGCCGAAAGCGCCAGGAAGGCCGCAAAGACGCAGCGCATCATGTCGCCCCTCCGATGTAACGAAACACCTGGACGCGCCGGTTATATGAGTCGGCGACGTAGATCGTTTCGTCGTCGATAAATATCCCTGTCGGCAGCCAGAATTCACCGCGTCCCTGGCCGCGTTCGCCGACCGGCAACAGCAGGCGGCCCGTCGCATCGAAGATCTGGAAAGCATGGAACAGCGCATCGACCACATATAAATGGCCGTAGCGGTCGGTCGCCACTCCCTTGGGACGCGAGGCGTCGCCGGTGCCGTCGCCATGACGGCTGATCTTGCCGGTGAACTGGCCGTGTGCATCGAAGCTCTGGATGCGGAAGTTGAGCGAGTCGGTCACATACATATTTCCCTGCGGAGTGCGCCAGAGGTAAGTCGGATAGTTGAATTCGCCGTCGCCGCCGCCGCGCCGGCCGATGCTGCCTGACAGGGAACCATCGCGTTCGAAGATCTGGACGCGATGCTCGGCGGTGTCGACGACGTAGATATGTCCGCTGGCGACGTCGTAGGCGATGCCGGTCGGTTGCGTCAGTTTGGCGTCAAGACGCAGCGGCACGGCGTCCTTGGCGCCCGGCCGGATGACGAATACCTGTGCCAGCTTCGAGTCGGTAACATAGATTTCGCCGGCTGCGCCGAGCGCGAGGCCCACCGGCGATAGCAGGGGGGCGTTGCCGGTAGCGGCGATCAGCGCGTACTGGCCGACGCCGGTGTCGAAACGGTGCACGCCCCTGGCACCCGGATCCGCGACGTAGACAATGCCGTTGCTCACCGCCACGGCCATTGGCCTGAGGATGCGGGCTTCCGATGCGCCGAAAAATATGTCCTTAAGTCGCTCGAAGAAGCTCTTGCCGATGCCGAGATCGGCGGGACGCTCGAAGCTTCTGACAAATTCGACACGCGGTTGTGCGGAACCGAACGGCCACACCAGGCTTTCCTGTTCCTTGCCGTGACTCGGCAAGGACACGCCGGCAGACAGCAGAAAAGCAACGCCAAGCGCACGGAGCAAGATCGCCATCGTCAGAAATCCCTTTTGGCAAGAAACTGGAAATTGGTCCGGTTGCGCTCGATGCCGGCTTGGATTTCGCGGCTGCGCACCAGATTGGAGGTCAAGGTGAATTTGCGCTCCTGCCATTGCAGGCCGATGGAGCCATCCTTGCGACTACGCGGAATGATCCCGGCGGCGTCGCGCTCGGTGCTCAGAGCGGCGGTGAGATCGGCACCGAACCAATGGCGCGACCAGAAGCGCAGCTCACGGCCATGCAGGTCGGAGTTCTGCGCGGCGACGTCGTATTTGATCCGCGCACGGCGCAGAGAGGCGCGAAGATTGCCGAGTCCGAGTAGCGGTTCGTCGGTCTGGATGTATATGTCGTCGGCGGTGCGCCGGTAGGGGGAAACTGTTTCGTGCCTATTCTCGTGCTCGATCCCGCCGCCGATCGTGAGCGCCGTGCCGAGGTTGAAAGGCAGGTCGGTGCGCAGGCCGTAGATGGAGCTGTTGACTGCGTTGAGCGGAAAGGTGGGCAGTCCGGTGGTCAGGCGCGGCACGGAAGCATACCGGCGGAAATTCGCATTGAGATAACGCGACAGGTTCCAATTCAGACTCAGGGATTGGTCGAACTGGTTATAGGCATAGGTACCACCGATGTCATAGGCGTAATCCACAAGTAGCTGCTCGCCGTCGAGGATGCGGCCACCGACCAGCCGCTGCAGGCGTGTTTCCGTGCCGACGAGCGTTATCAGGTAATCGACACCCGCGACAAAGGTCTGTGTGCGACCGGCATTGGTCACCACCGGGGTTCCGGCGATGACATAAGGATGGGCGAGTGCGACGTAAGTGACGCTGCTCAAGGCAAGGCGCTCGCCCAGAACACTGGTTTGCGTCGATTCGGCTTGCTGTCCGCGGCTATCGGCGCGGACGGCATAGCTGATCTGGGCAATGCCGAACAGCAGCGGCTGCTCATAGCGAACGCTGCCATCGATTCCATGCGACTGCGCGGAGAACTGTCGACCTGCGTTGCTGTCGCCACGCACGCCGAGCGAGGTTTCCAGGCCGGGCAGCGGCAAGTAGCTCAGCCCGGCGGATGCCGCCCGCATGACGGAATCCAGATCTCCCTGGCTGCTGGCGCCGTAGTTGTAGAAGCCGTAGCTGCGGAGCTTGTCCGAGTGCCGCGCACGCAAATCGAGCATGAAGCGTCTGTCCTTGCGTTCCGGAAAGCTGCCGGACTCGAGCGCATAGTCCTGTCTGTTGAAGCTGACGACATTGGCGAGGTCATACTGCCGGCTGTCGCCGATCTGTAGCCGCGTATCGGCGTATACCGTCTGGTTGTAAGAAGTACTCGACTGGATCGGCAGGTTCTGGCTGCCGCTCTGGGAAATCTGCCCCATCGTCTGGTACTGCAACTGCGTTGCCCCCATCGCTCCGTAGGAACGGCTGGCAGTCAGGTTGAACTGGTCGATGCGCTCATCGACCAGCCTGTCTGCGCTGTGTCCCTGGACATGCGAGCGCGTAAAGCCGGTTTGCAAAGGCACCGGCGATGCGTCGGTCAACAACGAGAAATCGAAGCCGTAACGGGTGTTTTCCTGAGTGAGTACCTGACCGGGCGCAACGCTGACAATTGGATTCAGATGCGAATAAAACAGCGCTCCGGTGTAGGGCTTGTCGCGCAGAAACATCGCGCGGGCGGTGAAATTGTAGAGCGCGCCGCGGGCCTTGGTCACGTCGGTGTCGTTGGTGAAGCTCTCGCTGTGGAGAACGGGGCCGCCGCCGATATCCAGCAGCAGCAGGTTAGGGTGATATACGTAGCTGTGTGTCATGGCAAATATCTCGTTGCGGAAGCCAGACTGCGCCTGGCGCGACTGTGGGATCGTTCCGGGTTGGCCGGTGATTTGTTCGTCCTGCAAGTATTGCAGCGTGGCATAGCCATCGACGCCGGTCAGCATGTAGGGCGCGATTTCCGCGGCACGGCCGGCGTCGGCCAGAAATAGCAGTGCGACGGTCACGGCCGCTGCCGCGCGCCGCGCGCAGTTTCTCGCCGGGATCGGCATCCTGCGTGCCGAAGTGTGCATTGCCTGGAGTCCCCCGTGACGCGTTCAAGAGACTGGTTTGACTGGAGGCGCGCTCTCGGAATAATCCATGCCGTCCATCTTGCCGAAACCGAAGATGTCGACCTTGTTCGGTCCGAATTGGCTGACGACGAGGATCAGGTATTCGATGTTGAACCTGGGTTCGGCGAAGTGGCGGAAACTGGCGATATTGTCGTAATCGATGGTCACCCCGGCCGGCAGGTTGAGCCCCTCGGCGTGGCCGTCGGCCTGGCCAAAATACAACAGCAGCTTGCCGGCGCTGTCGAAGATCTGGACGTTTTGGAAGGCCGCATCGCCGACCAGCAGGCGGCCGAGCTTGTCTATGGCGATACCTTTCGGGCGCGCGAAGCTGCCGAGCGTCGTGCCGGCATCACCATAGGAGCGCACCGACTTTCCTTCGGAGGTGAAACGCTGCACGCGGTAATTGCTGGTCTCGACCACATAGATATCGCCGTCCGGACCCAGAGCGATATTGGTCGGGTGGAACAACTCGCCATCTCCGGAACCGGCTTTGCCGAACGTGAAGAGGGCGCGCCCGGAATTCTTTTCCAGCACATGGACCTGGTGGTGGAGGATGTCGGCAACATACAGGCGCTCGCCGGCGATGGCGACATCGACGGGCCGGAATTGTCCTTCGACTCCCAGAGCCCTGACGAATCGGTCGTTGCTGTCATAAACAAGAATCTGGTTGCGCCCGGTGTCGGTGACGTACTTGGTGCCGTCGGCATCGATGCGGATGTTTATCGGCCGCTTGAAGCGTCCGGCGCCGCTTCCGGCCACAAACTCAAAGCGCTGCCGCGCCAGGTCGAAAATTGCGATTCCTTCGGCCCCGGTGTCGGCAACGTAGAGTTTGCTTTTATATATGGCAACACCATAGGGCTGCGTCAGCCGCTGCTCGACCTTCTTCTCGTCGCCGATAATGAAATCTGCAAAACTGCTTCTATTTTTGATGGCGAGATCACGATCGCCGGCGATCGTCGTCAGGTACTGGATGCGCGGCGCATTCGGCAGCGGCGGATAGAACACGGATTCGGCCGGCTTGTCGGCCTGGCTGGGGTTGCTCATGCAACCCGCGAGCATCGCCACGGTGGCGGCCGCGGCGACGCATGTCGAAAGCATGTGGCTGGTGGTTTTCATATTCACTCCGGTCGACGTGGAAGTCCCTACTTGTTGTGGCAGGCGAAGCAGATCTTGCTGCCGGCCGGGTCGACCTTGACCAGGCCTGTTCCCGAAGCGCCCACCGTGAACGTGTTGTGGACATCGTGGCAGGACTGGCATTCCATCTTGTCGGCGTAAAGCAACGTAGCCTTGACCGTGCCGGTCTTGGTCTGCGTACCCGTGCCGATCGTGACGGTCTTGGTCGAAGGATCGAAGAGCGACGGGTCCGCCGCGGCGAGTGCCGTAGTGTAGGTAAAGCCGATCGGGTGCGAGGCCTTGAGGTTGGTGCCGATATTGTTGGTCGCTGAGATCATGGTCGTTCCGGTAACCCCGCCGAAGCTATTGACCGCAACCGTGCCGTCGTGGCAGGACAGGCATAGTTTGGATCCGGTACCGGGCTGTCCGATCGTGGAGCGCAGTGACGCGCTGGAATAGAGAACATAGGTGGCGCTCGTGTTGGCATGGTTCCAGAGCGGCGAGTCGATGCTGGTGTCATTCTTGTGGGGCGCGTGGCAGGCAATGCAAATGCGGCCACCCGACCATGCCTGGCCGGAGAAGTCGTGGGCGGAACCGGTGATGGTTGCGGCCAATGCCGGCACGGAGGCAAACAGCAACAGGCTCCTTGCCAGCCACCTTGCAGCGCTTTTCAGTGGATTCATTTCGCAAACTCCTATGTTGGTTGTGTTCGGTTTTTCGGACCGGTGGGTCCGGATACGGATAGTCCGGATTCCGGACCAGGGCGGCTACTGTCGTCAACGCCCGACACTATTGTCCGGAGGGTGTATCCTTTAGGATGGCCCCGTGACAACCACTGGGAGCCTGCCATGGAGCCAGAAGCTGTTGCCGGAACATGTCCGGTGCCGCAATCGTTGCTGTTGCGCCAAATCGTCAACTCGCTCGCCTCGATCGCGGTTCCTGTCGTGGTCATTTCGCTGCTGTTGATCGCCTGGGCCGTGCGGCATGACCGCCTATATACGTCGGCCTCCACATTCGGTTACTGGATGGGTGTGGTCGGCGGTTCGCTGATGCTCTTGCTGCTGATCTATCCGCTGCGCAAGCGCTTCCGCGTGCTTGCCCCATTGGGACCACTCAAGCACTGGTTCCGCTTTCACCTCATCGCAGGCATCGCCGGGCCGGTCATCGTGCTGTTCCATTCGACCTTTCGCGTCGGCTCATTCAACGCGGCGATCGCCTTGGCCTGCATGCTGCTGGTAGTGGCCAGCGGCATCGTCGGCCGCTTCATCTATCGCAAGATCCACCATGGGCTCTATGGCAGCCGGGCGACGGCGGCGGAACTGCGGCGTTCGCTGGAACAGCAGATCGAGTCCCTGCAGGGGGTCCTCGTCCGCCTGCCGGAGGTGGAGAGGGAAATCGGACTATTCTCTGCGCTGGTTGCGCTACAGCCAAAGGGCCGCTTGCGGCATATACTTCACTTCGCCTCGCTCGGCTGCAAGCGTTACCTGGCGGGGCGCCGGGTACGCCGGGCGATTGCCAGGCACGACGGGGAATTCGGCAGCGACGCCGCTCTGACGAACGTGCATTTACGCCAACTCGCCCGGACCATCGACGATACCCTGAAAGCCGTTCAGCGCGCAGCCCAGTTTTCTAATTATGAAAAATTGTTTTCGCTTTGGCATGTGGCGCACATCCCGTTCCTGTGCATGCTGGTGGTCACCGCAATTGTTCATGTCGTGGCTGTGCACGCATACTAGGACGGCCTTTTCAGTCGCCATCCTTGCACTCATGATCTCGTCAGGCGCATCAGCGCAGAGTCTCGAGTCAGCCGTGATGCCCGGGCCTGTCGTCCAGGGGCATGCGAAGTTCGAGAATACCTGCGAGAAATGCCATGTCCGTTTCGACCGGGCTGCGCAGCGCGGGCTCTGTATGGACTGTCATAAGCCGGTGGCCGCCGATTTCAAATCCGCCACTGGCTATCACGGCCGCCTGGAGGAACGTGAATGCCGCGTCTGCCATACCGAGCACAAGGGGCGCGGAGCGAAGATCGTCGTGTTCGATGAGGGACGCTTCGATCATGCACGGACGGATTTTCCCTTGCGCGGCAAGCATCGCGGCAAGGCGTGCGCGGCATGCCATCGCCCTAAGCTCAAATACCGCCAGGCACCCTCCGAGTGCGTCGATTGTCACCGCAAGGACGACAACGACAAGGGACACCGGGGCGGCCTGGGCCCCAAATGCGCAAATTGCCACGACGAGAATTCCTGGAAGGAAGGCCGCTTCGATCATGGCAAGACCAAGTTTCCTTTGCACCTCGGGCATGCCGATAGCAAAGTCAAATGCGCCGACTGCCACATCGAGCATAAGTTCGTCGACACCCAGCGCGAATGTGTTTCCTGCCATCGCAAGGACGATAACGACAAGGGGCACAAAGGCCATTTCGGAGTTCGCTGCGACACCTGCCATAACGAGGGAAGCTGGAAGCAAGCGACTTTCCGCCATGATCGCGACACGAAATTCGCCCTGCTGGACCGCCACCGCACGACCAAGTGCGAAAGCTGCCATCGCGCTCCGCTCTACAAGGAAAAGACCCCGGTCCGTTGTTATGCCTGCCACCGCAACGACGACAACGAGAAGGGTCATCGCGGCACGCTCGGCGACAAGTGCGATAAATGCCACAACGCCAAGGGCTGGAAGGGAACCAGCTTTGACCATGATCGCGACACGAAATTCCCCTTGCGCGACAAACACCAGGCGGCGAAGTGCAACACTTGCCACAAGGATGCCGGCAAGACGGAAAAACTGCCGCTCAAGTGCGCCGTCTGTCACGAGCGCGAGGACAAGGAGAAAGGACACAAGGGCGACTATGGCGACAAGTGCGAGACTTGCCATAACGAAAAGAGCTTCAAACCGAGCATTTTCGACCATGGCCGCGACACGAAATTTCTGCTGCTCGGCAAACACCTCAAGCTCGGCTGCAATACCTGCCACCGCGGGCCGCTCTATCGCACCAAGATCGAGAGCCGCTGCTACGCCTGCCATGAGAAGGATGACGTGCACTTCGCCAGTTTCGACCTGCTGTGCGACAAATGTCATGTCGCCGACAACTGGCGCAAGGTGATCAAGCAGGACGGCGTCATGCCGGCCGGACCAGCCGTGCCGGTTCCGGATAAAGGACGCGCGCCATGATGCAGCTGTGGACCGCCTATGCCATTCCGCTCTCCGCCGCTCTGCTGATCCACCTGCATCGCCGGCGGCGGCGCGAGGTGCATGCTCTGGCAGTGTTGAAGCAGTCGCAGGAGACCGGCCTGACCGAGCCACCCAGTTTGCACCCGGTCGTCGATCCGGGCCTCTGCTGCGGTGCCGGCGCCTGCGTCCAGGCCTGCCCCGAGGAGGCGCTGGGCATCGTCAATGGCAAGGCCCAACTCGTCAATCCTTCCATCTGCATCGGCCACGGCGCCTGCGCCGCGGCCTGCCCGGTCGAGGCCATCAAGCTGGTGTTCGGCACCGACAAACGCGGCATGGATATTCCCTATGTCAAACCGAGTTTCGAAACCAATGTCCGGGGCATCTACATCGCCGGGGAACTCGGCGGCATGGGACTGGTGCGCAAGGCGGCCGAGCAGGGGCGCCAAGCCATGGAGTCGATCGCCCGCAACCGATCGACCGGCGAGGAACTCGACGTTGTCATAATCGGCGCCGGACCGGCGGGCCTGTCGGCAACGCTAGGCGCGATGGAACAGAAGCTGAGCTTCGTCACGCTGGAGCAGGAAGATTCCCTGGGCGGCACCGTTTACCACTACCCGCGCAACAAGATCGTCATGACCCAACCTGTGGTACTGCCCTTGGTCGGCAAAGCCATGCTCGGCGAGATCTCCAAGGAGTCGCTGCTGGCGTTCTGGCAGGACATCGTCGAGCGTGTCGGGATGAAGATCGACTTCAGGCAGCGTGTCGAAAAGGTCGTGGCTTCCGGGCAGGGCTTCGTCGTCGTGACCTCGGCCGGTGAATTCCGCTGCCGTAATGTTCTGATCGCCATGGGCCGCCGTGGCACGCCCCGGAAGCTCGATGTGCCCGGTGAGGAACTGCCGAAAGTGGTCTATCGGCTCATCGATCCGGAGCAGTACCGCAACCAGCATGTCCTGGTCGTCGGGGGCGGAGACAGCGCCATCGAAGCGGCGGTTGCCATCGCGGGTGAGCCTGGAACGACGGTCACGCTCTCCTATCGAGGCGAGGCGTTCGGGCGCGTCAAGCAGAAAAACCGGGAGCGCGTCGCCGAGGCCGCGCAGTCCGGTCGCCTGAGAGTTCTGCTAGGATCGACAGTCGGCGGCATCGAGACGGAATCTGTCGACCTCGAGTGCAATGGCGAGCGCTTTCGTCTTCCCAATGACGCCGTGATCGTCTGCGCCGGTGGCATACTACCGACCCCGATGCTGAAAGAAATGGGCATCCGCGTGGAAGCCAAGTTTGGAACCGAGTAAAACATCGTGAACCACTATCCGCGTTCGTTTCTTGGATTGATCGTACTGGGGAATATCCTTGTGGTGCTGCCGTTGCTGGTTGCGATCGGCTATGCCTCGGTGACGATCGACGACATTACTCAACGCAGCCAGCGTGCGGTGCCCCAGGCCTCCCGTGCCGGCATGCTCAGCCACGAGTTGCAGGAACACTTCGACAACATGGGACGCATCCTGCAGCAATACGAGGTGCAGCGCGATCCGGCCCTGCTCGAAGAGTACCGGGCATTACGCCGGGATTGGGAACGGGATTCGGAGGAATACATGTCCATTCCCTTGCTTGCGGACTTGTCGGCCCGGATTGGCGAAATCCGCAAGAGAGAGGCGGCGGCCTATGCGAACCTCGCCACCCATCTGGAAGGTGTAGCGGAGATGAAGACGGTCATCGCCGGCCTCGGCCACGGGCTGCGGCCCTTGCTTGAAGACGCCGAGCGCCTGGTGCAGCGGGAGCGCGAAACTTTTCGCTTGCAGGCGCGGGAGATGTGGCGGAGCCTGACTGCGGCGCTGCTGGTTGCCCTGGCATTTTCCGCGCTGTCGCTGTGGTTTGGCCGCCGAACGTGGTCGCAATTGTGGCGGCGCTTCGAGCGTGCAATCTATGCACTCGGCGAAGGCCGTTTGAATCGGCCCGTGATACTGAAGGGACCGGATGACATGCAGCGCGTCGGCCAGCGGCTGGAATGGTTGAGACGGCGCATGCAGACACTGGAGAACGAACGCACCCGGGTGCTGCGGCATGTTTCACACGAGTTGAAAACGCCCCTGGCATCACTGCGGGAAGGGGCGAGCCTGCTCACCGAAGGCGTCGCCGGTCCCCTGACACCGCAACAGGAAAAGATCGTCGGGATCATGCAGACGAATGTCTTGCGCCTCCAGGGTTTGATCCAGGGCGTCTTGCGCATGCAGCAGGCCAACTACGCCCGTGAACGCATGGAAACCAGCGCTATCAGGCTCGATCAGGTGATCGAACAGACGTTGGCGACATTCCAGCCGGCTGCGCGCGACCGGCAAGTACGCATCGCCGCGTCGCTGGCGCCACTGACCGTGAACGGCAGTAGTGATGCCCTGGAAACGCTGGCCAACAACCTGATTTCGAATGCCATCAAATTTTCGCCGGATGGTGGTGTGGTCCGTGTCACGCTCTTCCCTGAAGGCGACAACGCCTTGCTGGACGTGATTGACGAGGGGCCGGGCATCAGCGATAAGGATAGGGAGCGCCTCTTCGAGCCGTTTTACCGAGGCTCCGCCGGCAAGGATATCCCCGGCATCGGCCTTGGCCTGGCGATCTCCCATGAGTACGCGCTGGCGCACAAGGGCAGTCTGGATATCCTCGTCAGCGAGGGCGGGGCGCACTTTCGCGCAAGCCTGCCGCTGGCCAATCGCACCGGATCGGGCAGCGATACCGGAAAGTTGCCGCCATGAGCAATTCAGTGCCGAAGACGCACGATGCTCTTTTCGAAGATGCCTGTTCGCAACCGATAGCCGCACTTGCCCGGATGGGCAGCCTCTGCGAGTTCGAGAGAAAATCGCTGGTCATAAAGGAAGGTGACCGCGGGCAAACCCTGTTCGTCCTCCTCTCGGGACGGGTCCGCATCTATTCCCAGGATATGGACGGGCGCCGCTTCCTGATCGGCGTTTACGGGCCGGGCACGCTTTTCGGCGAGGGTTCCATGGACGGCGGGCCGCGCACCGCATCCGTAGCGGCCATGACGGACCTGGTCTGCTCGGCAGTGCCTTATGCCGCCGTGAAGGCCGGAATGGCGAACGACCCGGCGTTTGCGATGACTTTGCTGATGGAATTGGTGGTGCGCAGCCGGGCGACCGCCAAAAGAATGAAAAGCCTGGCGCTCGAGTCGGTCTATCAGCGCTTGCGCACACTGGTGGACAGCGAGTCGACGGAAAAGAATGGTGCGAGAGTCCTTGGCCCGAATTGGTCACAACAGGAAATCGCCGACCGGCTCGGGGCTTCGCGGGACATGGTGACCAGGATCTTCCGGGAACTGTCCCGAGGCGGCTACATTGAGATCGGCAGGGGCACCACGAAGATTCTTCGAAGTCTGCCCAAGGTTTGGTAGCCAGGGCGTTACCAAACCCCACAGCCGCAACCGAAGTGCAGAAAATTCCCCTGTTTTTGGTGGTGGTATCCGGGTATCGTCGCTCTCATCCGTAGCTGCGCCAAGCGCTACGGTGCAACCCCGGTCAATGCCGGTGACGCAAAGCCAGGAGAGCCTGGGTATCGCAAGCTTCCATGCCTGCCGGCTCATGTATCCGAAGGCTCGGATTTGTCACCGCACCTGCATGGCCGGAACCTTAAACATGCATGAGGGCGTCGTCATGAGAATCCGCTGGCTCGAAGCCCCGTTGCCTGCCGCACCTTGAGGAAAGAGCGCCGATGGTAGGCGGAGTCGGCGGTGGAGCGCGAATCATGGTCGTCGACGACGATCCGGGTTTGCTCGCCCTGATCGAAATGCGCCTGACCGCGGTCGGCTACGCGGTAAGCTGCGCGGCTTCGGGAAACGAGGCGTTGGAGCGATTCCCGGCGGAACGCCCGCGCGCCGTCATCACCGATCTGAGAATGGACGGTATCGACGGGCACGCCCTGTTCGCCCGCCTGCACACCATCGCGCCGACGGTCCCGGTGATCATGCTCACCGCCCATGGGACCATTCCCGACGCCGTTGCGGCAACGCAACGCGGAGTCTTCGACTTCCTCACCAAGCCCTTCGACAGCAACGAACTGCTGTCGACGGTGGCGGAAGCCATGGCGATATCGCCCGAGGTCGATGGCAAGGATAGACACGATGCAAGTTGGCGTGCCGACATCGTTTCCTCGAGCCTGGTGATGAATGAGCTGCTGCGCCAGGCGCGGCGGGCCGCGGATGCCGACACTCCGGTCCTGATCAGCGGACCTCGTGGATCAGCTAAGGAAACGCTAGCGCGGGCCATCCATGCCGCTAGTCGCCGCAAGAAGAAACCATTCATCGCCATCCGCTGCGGTGAGTTGGCGAGTCTCAAGTCCGACACCTCACCGCTGGATCAATTGCTGTCGACCGCGCGGGGCGGGGCGCTCATGCTGGACGACATCGAGGACCTGCCCGCTCTCGAACAGGCACGCTTGCTGCCGTTGGTGAGAGAGCGTATCCCGTTCTCGGCGCCCACCAGAATCGATACTCTCGATATCCGCGTGGTGGCTACCACCAGACAGCCACTCGACCAGGCGATCCGCGACGGCAGGTTCCGGGCAGACCTTTTCTACGCACTCGGACGGACGCTCCTGAGCATGCCGGCGCTCAGCGAAAGGCGTGAGGATATTCCGGTGCTGGTGTCCCACTTCATTGCCCGGTCGCAAGGCCATGGGCGTGGTGTGTCTCCGGAGGCCATGGCAATACTTCAAGAGGCGGCATGGCCGGGCAATGTGCGTCAACTCAGGAACATCATCCAGCAAGCGCTGGCGCTGTCGGTGACGCCGCAAGTGCCGGCCACCCTGGTGAGGCGCCTGTTGCAAGAGGAGAGCGGGCGCGAGGTGGCTGCGCTGGATGAGGCGCGACGCGCCTTCGAGTACGACTACCTGGCGGATTTGCTCAAGACCACCTGCGGCAATGTCAGTCACGCCGCGCGGGTAGCACGGCGAAATCGCACAGAGTTCTACAAACTGTTGGCGCGCCACCACATTGACCCAGGGAACTACAAGTAGATTTAACGTCCGGAAGTTTCTGGATGCGGCCGTGGGGGTATAGAATCACGATATGCCGCGAGAGCGGCATAATACGGCTGTTGGCGGGATCAATTCCCGTGCAACGTATGGGTCGCAATACAGCCTGGCACTGGCACGAAGAGTTTGTCCTGCTGCCGGATTACTTAGCGCGAATACTCTGAAGTCCTTGCGTCCTTGTGGTATACGCTTTCCGAAGCATTTATGATGCATGCGCCGGTGGTGCCCAGGAAGGGACTCGAACCCCCACAGTGTTGCCACCACTAGGACCTGAACCTAGCGCGTCTACCAATTTCGCCACCTGGGCAGAGGGCAAATCAAGAGGCGCGAATTTTATAGGAAATCACCGAATTGTCAAACAAAGCCAAATCGCCAGCGCTATCGGGCAAAGTGCGCCGCGCTGATCCGTTCTTCGAACGCGAGCAGGGAAAATACCCCCATCCCTTGCCGAGCCGCGAATACATCCTCCAGATGTTTGCGCAGGGCGGCGTTCCGCTTGAGTTCGATCGCATCTGCAAGCAGCTCGAGGTTCTTCCCGATGAACGGGATACTTTCCAGCGTCGGCTCGGCGCCATGGCGCGCGAAGGGCAGTTGATGCAGAACCGGGCGGGAGCATGGCTGATTCCGGACAAGGCCGATCTGATCCGTGGCCGGGTCGAAGGGCATGCCGACGGTTTTGGTTTTCTCATTCCAGATGAGGCCGGCGTGGACCTGTTTCTCGGTCCCAAGGAAATGGAAAAAGTGCTCCACGGGGATCGCGCCATCGCCCGCATCATCGGGATCGATCGGCGCGGCCGTCCCGAAGGCAAGATCGTCGAGGTGCTGGAACGCGCCAACACGCGTGTCGTCGGGCGCGTCTTCAGCGAACACGGAGTCTGGTTCGTGGTGGCGGAAAATCGCCGCATCAGCCAGGACATCCTGCTGGCGCCGGCGGAAAAAGGCAGCAAGCTTCCCAAGGCCAAGACCGGCCAGGTGGTGATTGTCGAGATCATCGAACAGCCAAGCAAGCATGCGCAGCCGATCGGCCGCATCGTCGAAGTGCTGGGCAACTATGCCGATCCGGGCATGGAGATCGAGATCGCGCTCCGCAAGCACGAATTGCCTTTCGAGTTCTCCAAGGAGGTGCTGGCCGAGGCCAAGAAGCTGCCGGACAGCGTCCGGAAATCCGACTGGAAAGAGCGCCAGGACATCACCGCCTTGCCGCTCGTGACCTGGTTAGCGAAGGAGGCGGCGGCAAAGGCGGTTTTCGGCTGGTCGTCGCCATCGCCGATGTCTCCCATTATGTGCAGACCGGCGGGGCGCTCGACCAGGACGCCTATGACCGCGGCAACTCGGTGTATTTCCCGCGCCGGGTGATTCCGATGCTGCCGGAAAAACTCTCCAACGGCCTGTGCTCGCTCAATCCGCAAGTCGAGCGCCTGTGCATGGTGAGCGACATGTCGATCTCGGCGAGCGGGGAGATCCTGAATTACCGTTTTTATCCGGCGGTGATGTTTTCGCACGCGCGGCTGACCTACACACAGGTGGCCGCAGCCCTCTATACAAAGACTCCGCAGGAGCGGACACAACTCGGTGCACTGCTGCCGCACCTGGAGAATCTCGATGCGCTCTACCGCGTACTCGCCAAGGCTCGCCTGAAGCGTGGTGCGATCGATTTCGAGACGCTCGAAACGCACATGATCTTCGACGACAACGGCAAGATCGAGCGCATAGAAGCTTATGAGCGCAACGATGCCCACCGGGTGATCGAAGAGTGCATGCTGGCCGCCAACGTCTGCGCCTCGGATTTCCTCAAGCAACGCGGCCACGCCGCCCTCTACCGGGTGCACGAAGGGCCGACCGCGGAGCGCCTGCTCAAATTGCGTACTTTCCTCGGCGGCTTCGGCCTGCAACTGGGCGGCGGCGACGAGCCGAAGGCCAAGGATTACGCGCAACTACTGGAGAAACTGCAAGGACGTCCCGACAAGCAGTTGCTGCAGACGGTGATGCTGCGCTCGCTGCGCCAGGCGGTCTACAGCCCGGATAACGTCGGCCACTTCGGGCTCGCCTACGAATCCTATACTCACTTCACTTCGCCGATCCGGCGCTATCCGGACCTGCTGGTGCATCGCGCCATCAAGGCGGTATTGGCGCAGGGCAAGTACCAGCCGGGGGGCGGCGCCGAGGGCTGGGAGCAGGTCGGCATGCACTGCTCGATGACCGAGAGGCGCGCCGACGAGGCGACCCGGGACGTCGAAGCCTGGCTCAAGTGTTATTACATGCAGGACCACATCGGCGAGGAATTCGTCGGCAGCATTTCGTCGGTGGTGTCCTTCGGCATTTTCGTGGCGCTCGACGACGTCTTCGTCGAAGGCCTGGTGCATGTCTCGGAACTCGGCGCCGACTACTTCCATTTCGACGAAGCCGGCCACGTAATGCTGGGCGAGCGCACCGGCAAGCGTTTCCGCCTGGCCGACCGGGTGCAGGTGAAAATCATGCGCGCCGACCTCGAGACCAACAAGATCGATTTCAAGCTCGTGGAGTCTCAGGCCGCTTCGGAAAAAACAAAAAAACCGAGAAAATCAAAGTAGATGTATATCGCAGCGCCGCCAGTGATCCGGTTCAAGGAGTTGTAACCATGGAAATGAAGTGCCCGGAATGCAGCAAGGCCATGAAGCCGGGGGAATCCCGGACTGAGCGTGTCGAGTACGACGGAGAGGTAATGATGGTCGAGGGCTTGGTCGGCTGGTTCTGCCCGCCCTGTGGTGAGGCGATTCTGGACGATGGAAGCGCCCGCCGCTACGGCGAGGCCGGGGATACCTTGCTTGCCCACGCGCGGGAGCGGTGCTAGGTCGAATTCGCCGTATTCGCAAAACACTGAAGCTTACCCAGATCGAGGCCAGCAGGCTGGTCGGTATCGGCAAGATTGCCTTTTCTCGCTACGAGCGTGGGGAGACGCAGGCGCCGATGCCATTGGTCAAACTTCTGCGGCTGGTAGATCAACACCCGGAACTGATGGGAGAGATTGGCTCGTTGTAGCGGCCGGCATTGCCATTCCGTTTGCGTATAGGTATCCCAACGCTTTACGTTATCACTGAAATCATCCAAACATAAACAAATAGCTGACTGTGTTGGGTTTTCATATGGCTCACGTGGTGAGCCATATGCGCAGCATAATGAGACCTGACATCGTTAAGGAGCTTTATCATGTTGAATGAGCGCGGCGGAAGCATGAGCAAGACCGGTTCCCAGCAAATTACGGCATTTCTCGATACTGTTTGGGAAGATTTGCAACAGGGGCCAAGTAACACGTTGAACCCTCTTATCAAAGGGCTTTCAACTGGTTTCGACGAGCTTGATAAGCTAACTAATGGTTTGAGAGCTGGCTCTTTAACTGTTATCGGCGGGCGTGTCGCAATTGGCACCACATCTCTTGCGTTGAGTATTGCTCAGAAGGTTGCGGTGGCTCAGAGCAAGACAGTAGTCATCTTTAGTTTGGATTTCGATGGTGAGCAGGCTACCCGACGAATCCTCTCGGGCGTAAGTGAAGTAGATATGAATAGGCTACGTTCGCGAAGTCTTGACGAAGATAACAAAGCACGTATAGAAGTTGCACTTGAACGCCTGCGCAAAACTCCTCTTTACATCGACGATACGGCGATTGGGTTGCCCGAGATACGTGAGAGTATTCTGGCGCTGATTGCTAGCGGAGTATCCCCAGAGCTTGTAGTTATCGATGACTTGCAAACGCTAGTGCCCGACATCGAAGCGGTTGAACGGACAGAAATCGCTGTTCGCAATATAAAAGCACTGGCACAGGAAATCGGAGTGGCTGTGATTCTCTCCACAAATCTACCTCGGCGACTGGAAAAGCGCCGAGATAGGAATCCTAAATCGAGCGATCTTCCGAGTGGGGTTATTACAGGAGGTGCAGACCTTGTGTTGCTCGTTTATCGTGAAGAATATTATTCCCCTGATACATCCGACAAGGGTACCGCAAAAATTTATGTGATGAGAAATCGCTATGGGTATGTTGGAATGCTGGAACTATATTTTCGTGCAGACTGTTGTCTATTCGAGTTTTAGGAAGCGGCAAACTGAGGTTAGGAAGAATTATGGAATCGTTCTCTAAACACAAGTCAGCCACGTCGGTCTGGACGCATCGCGAGTATTTCAGGAGGTTTAGCCTCAATGTCGAGCAATACGGGGAGATTCTGATCGCACAGGTGTTTGATGGTACAAAAAAAGGTGACGCGCAGCCTTGTTACGACGTGGAAGCATCCGAACACGACATATGCCACCGTCTCCTGGCCACAGGGGTCTCCCAAGAAACCGTGGAGCGGTGCCTTTCGGGCTTAAAGGACGGGGTTGTACGTATCGAGGTGAAGTCCAAACTGGAGCAAGCACCAGCGGGCAAAGCCAGCGTCATACACTGTAGTGATAACAAGATTGATGGAGTAGAAAAAAGAAATCATCGTCCTGCTACGCATTTCGCAGTCATCCTTTTTGGCGTAGGAGAACGAAAAGGAATAGCTGAACGCGCTTGGTTGTTTTCGAACGAGGTGGCGCGCGGGCTTCGGCAAATGGAAACAAAGAGCCGGTATATCCCCGTGTCCTTATTGGAGAGGGAATTCCGAAATGGGTTGAAGGCGATCATTGATATCTCTTCCATAATAAATGAGGCCGCGTCTAGTCCGCTTGCTTGGCAGCTGAAGAAACCATGAGCCCATGTGCGACGTTGAATGTCCGGTTCAGAGAAACTCGTAGGTCGGCTTAGGGCACCTTCCGGCAATCGACATCAGCAAGTTCGCTGCCAAAAGCAGTCCCGCCCCAGAACCGGCTGGAGCAACTGACGAAAGACCGTCGAGGACAAAGGAGCATACGGATTAATGGCTAATGGCGCATTTGCTTCGAATGGCGCGACGGGCATGCCTAGCGTGTCGAGATTGTCGACTATCACTGAGGAGAAACGTCTTGCCGCGTAAAGTGCCGCTCGCCACACCTGGTGAAATCCTGCTCCATGAATTCCTGGAGCCCATGAGCATCAGCCGGTACCAGCTGGCGAAGGAGATCGGCGTGCCCCGGCGCCGGATCGGCGAGATTGTCGCCGGCCGTCGGGCGATTACAGCCGATACGGCCTTGCGCCTAGCCGCGTTCTTCGGTACCGACGCGCAAAGCTGGATCAACCTGCAAAGCCATTACGACACGGAAATGGCGCGGGAGGATATGGAGGCAGTTCTTTCCGACATACGGCGCTGGGATGAACTGGCGGCGGCCTGATTCGGCTTTCAATCAGGCCAGGCGCCCTTCTCTGTGGTCGTTCAGCGCCTGATAAATTTCCTCCTTGGTGTTCATCACGAACGGTCCGTATTGCGCGATCGGTTCGTGCAGCGGCCGGCCGGCGATCAGCAGCGCTCTGGCGGCTTGCGCCGATTCGATCACCACTCCGTCGGCTTGCGCGGCGTTGGCAAGGATGGCCATGCGCCGCGCAGGAACCGCGGTGCCGGCGATGCTCACCTCGCCGCGATACACGTAAACAAAGGCGTTGTGATCCGCCGGCAGCGCCTGCGTGAAGCGCGACCCGGCCGGCAGGTGCAGGTCCAGGTATAGCGGCGCGGTGGCGTCGCGCGTGACCGCGCCGTGGACGCCATGGCTGGACCCGGCAATCACCGTCACGTCCACACCAGCGTCGGTCACGAAGCGCGGCAGGTCGGCGGAGGTGAAGTCGCGATACCAGGGCGCGCACATCTTGTCGCGGCCGGGCAGGTTCAACCAGAGCTGGAAGCCTTCCATCACGCCTTCCTCCTGCTGCGGAATCTCCGAATGGATCACGCCGCGTCCGGCGGTCATCCACTGCACGCCGCCGTTTTCCAGCAAGCCCTGATGGCCCGCGCTGTCACGATGCAGCATGCGGCCGGCGATCATGTAAGTCACCGTCTCGAAGCCGCGATGCGGATGGTCGGGGAAGCCGGCGATATAGTCGTCCGGATTGTCGCTGCCGAATGCATCGAGCATCAGGAAGGGATCAAGCCGGTGCTGTAGTTGCTGCGTCAGCACCCGGGTCAGTTTCACGCCGGCGCCGTCCGAGGTCGGATTGCCGATCACTTGCTGTTCCACCGTACGGGCTTGTTTGACCTGTTCGGTAGGTTGGGCGGGATTCGTCGTCATGACAGCTCTCTCCTGGATCGAATTCAAGCAAACGCGGCCGCAAGCGCCGCTTCGGCTTCGGCAAAACCCTGTTGAGCCGCTTCGGGGCCCATGTTCAGCCCCTCCGCGTAAATGAATTGAATATCGGACATGCCGATGAAACCCAACACGGTTTTCAGGTAAGGCACCTGGCTGTCCGTTTCGGTACCACGATGACGGCCGCCACGCGCCAGCGCCACAAAAACTTTCTTGCCCTTGAGCAGACCCTCCGGCCCGCTCTCCGTGTAACGGAAGGTGACACCGGCGCGGGCTATGGCATCGATCCAGTTTTTCAACTGGACCGGCACGCCGAAGTTATACATCGGTACGCCCAGCACGAGCACATCGGCGGCCTGGATTTCGGCGATCAGCATGTCGTCGAGCGCCACGCGCTCGGCCTGCGCCGGCGTGCGCTGCTCGGCCGGCGTGAACAGGGCGCCGAGCGCAGCTTCGTCCAGGACCGGGTGCGGGTTGGCGGCGAGGTCGCGCAGCGTCAGTTTGGCTTCCGGGTCGGCCGCCAGCAAACGGGCGACGATGGAATCCGCCAGGCGGGTGGAGTTGGCCCCTACACGGCGGGCGCTGGAGTTGATTTGCAGGATGTTCATGGCGTGTCCTTATGGGTTGTGGATGATCTGAGGCACAGTGTATTGATGCCGACATGAACACGGAAGCCCATAAAACGGATAACATTGTTCCGTACATGGCACAATTGGAACCTAACGACTTGCTGATATTCGCCCGTGTCGCCGAGGCCGGAAGCTTCAGCCGTGCCGCGGAGCGGGTCGGCTTGCCTAAATCCACGGTATCGCGCCGCATCGCCTTGCTCGAAGACCGGCTGGGCGAGCGCCTGATGCTGCGCACCACGCGCCAACTCAAGCTGACCGAGTTCGGCGAGCAGTTGCTGGAGCATGCGCGCCAGGTGGCGGCCGAGGTCGACGCGGTGAAGGCGTTGAGCGAACATCGCCAGGTGCGCCCCAGCGGCCGGCTGCGGGTGTCGATGCCGAGCGATCTTGCCAACCTGCTGCTGACCGACATGCTTGCGGCATTTGTCGTGCTGCATCCCGCGGTATCGCTGGAACTCGATTTATCCCCGCGGCGCGTCGACCTGATCGGCGAAAGTTTCGATATCGCCATACGCATGGGCGAACTTCCCGATGACGCGCTGCTCGCCGCACGCCGCATCGCCGTGTTTCCGAGCGGACTATATGCCGCTCCCGGATATCTGGCCGAGCGCGGCGACCCGGTATCTCCGCGGGACCTCGCCAAGCACCATGGGCTGAGCCTGCTCGGGCGGGACGGCGAGGCCTTGCGATGGACCTTGATGCGCGCCAGGCAGCGGTGGGAAGGCTTGCCCGAGGAACGAACCACGGCGAACTCTCCCGAACTCCTGATCAGGTTGGCGGGGGCCGGCGCCGGGATCGCCGCGGTGCCCGATTTCCTTGCCGCCCCCAGGGTGCGCCAGGGTGAATTGCGCCGCGTCTTGCCCGACTGGTGCCTGCCTTCGGGCACGGCGTGGGCGGTGTTTCTGGGCCGCCGCCTGATGCCGGCGAAGACCCGCGCTTTCATCGACATGATCGAAGCCGCGCTGTCCGGGTCGCAGCCGCGGAAACAAAGTTTGGGCGAGAGCGATGCCAGCGCGTAAAATGCCGTGCGCGCGGCTTAGTGCCAACGAATTTTGGAGAACAGGTTATGGCGGGTGGATTTTTTAGCAGACTGATCGCGTCGTTATCCCCGAAAAGCGACAATTACTTTGCGCTCTTCAATGAGTTGGCGGCTTTAACAGTAAAGGGTGCAAAAACTCTGGCGACCATGAGCTCGGTGCAGGATCCGGCGACTTTCGATCGTCTATTTATCGAGATCACGAAAACCGAAGGCGAAGCGGACGAGGTCACCAAGAAGATATTCCTGTCTTTGCACAAGACCTTCATCACGCCCTTCGACCGCTGGGAGATCAAGGATCTGGCCATGGCTCTCGACGACATGATCGACTACATGGAAGATATTCCGCAGCGTGCGAGGCTTTACGGCCCCGGCCACTTTACCCCCGAGATGGCGGCGCTGGGCCAGATCGCCCTGCGCGCCACCGAGAAGGTCCAGGAGGCGGTGCTGCTCCTGTCCGACATGAACAATGCCCAGCGCATCTCCAAGGCCTGCCATGAAATATCCGAGATCGAGAGCGATGCCGACCGCGTCATGCGGGCGGGAATGGAAAGACTGTTCGCCGAGGTGACGGATGCCCGCGCCTTGATCCGAGCCAAGGAACTCTATGAACTCTTCGAGGAAGCGGTCGACCGCTGCGAAGACGCCGCCGATGTCATTCATGGCATAGTTCTGGAACGGATATGACCGAGCAGGCGTTCCTGATCATGGCGACCCTGGTCGTCGTGGCCTTGTTGTTCGACTTCATGAACGGATTCCATGACGCCGCCAATTCCATCGCGCTGATGGTGTCGACGCGGCTGCTGACGCCGCAGGCGGCGGTGGTCTGGGCGGCATTCTTCAATCTCGTCGCGGTGTTCTTCTTCGGCATGCAAGTAGCCAAGACCGTCGGCTCCGGCATCGTTTCCCCGGCGATCGTTGACAACGCGGTGATATTCGGCGCGTTGTGCGGCGCCATCATCTGGAACATCGTCACCTGGTGGTTCGGCATCCCGTCTTCCTCCTCGCACGCGTTGGTCGGCGGCCTGGTCGGTGCGGCCCTGGCCAAGGCCGGCTGGAGCGCCATCGTTGCCCAGGGGCTGATCAAGACTTCCGCGGCGATCATCCTCTCGCCGCTCTTCGGCTTATTGCTGGCGCTGGTGCTGGCAATCGCCTTGCTGTGGATTTTCGAGAAAGCGTCGCCGCATCCGATCGAACGAACCTTCAACAAGCTGCAATTTGTTTCCTCTTCCCTCTACAGCCTGGGTCATGGGGCGAATGACGCCCAGAAAACCATGGGCATCATCACCGTCCTGCTGCTCTCCAACGGCTACTTGCAAGGTGAATTTGCCGTGCCTTTCTGGGTCATGATCTCCTGCCAGATCGCGATGGGCCTCGGGACGCTGTTTGGCGGTTGGCGCATCGTCCGGACCATGGGACTGGGCATCACCAAGATCAAGCCCACGGGCGGATTCTGCGCCCAGACCTCGGGAGCGATAGCGCTGTTTCTCGCAACCTGGATGGGCATTCCGGTATCGACGACGCACACCATCACCGGTGCGATTGTCGGGGTGGGCTTGTCGCGCCGCGTCTCCGCGGTGCGCTGGGGACTGGCTTCGCGCATCGTCTGGGCCTGGGTGCTGACCATCCCGGTTTCCGGCCTGATCGCCGCCTTGTTCTGGAAAGTCGGCCACGAATTGTTTTGATCCGATACTCGCCGCCGACCGGATCGACTCCAACCTCGCGCTCGTCATGGCCGAGGAGGAGGGCGGCAAGAAAGGCTATGCCCATGACTGCTGACACCCGTTTCATTTACGGCTTCCATGCCGTCATCGCCAAGCTGCGCAACAACTCCGACGACGTGCGCGAAATCTTCCTCGACCGTTCCCGCCAAGACGCTCGCGCCCGGGACCTGGTGAAACTGGCCGAGACCCTGGGCGTGCGCCTGATTCCTTCAGATGGCGCGCGCCTCGACGGCATGTCCGGCAGCGCGGCGCGGCACCAGGGCGTGGTGGCGCGCGTGGCGGCGACGCAGCGCGTGCTCAAGCTCGACGACGTGCTCGACACGCTGGCCGAACCGGCATTGTTGCTGGTGCTCGACGGCGTGCAGGATCCGCATAATCTCGGCGCCTGCCTGCGGGTCGCCGATGCCGCCGGAGTACATGCGGTGATCGCGCCGAAAGACCGCGCCTGCGGCCTCAATGCCACCGCCATCAAGGTGGCGAGCGGCGCCGCCGAGAGCGTGCCCTACATTACCGTCAGATCAGAGCGGTCCGCTGGCCTGGGTGCTGGGCGCCGAAGGCGACGGCTTGCGCCGCCTGACGCGCGACACCTGCGACCGCCTGGCGCGCATCCCGATGCTCGGCAGCGTCGCCAGCCTCAACGTTTCCGTTGCCAGCGGCATCTGCCTGTTCGAGGCGAGACGGCAGCGCGGCGTGAATAGTCTGAAAGCGAAGAGTTAGGCTGCTGCCGTAGCAGTGCGCCGAGACTCCAGGCTGCTCTCCTCGATCGGCAGGTTGAGAAGAGCCGCGACGATGCCCAGGGCGATGCAGATCATCCAGACGATGTCGTAGGAGCCGGTGCTGTCGAACAGGCGGCCGCCCAGCCAGACGCCGAGGAAGCTGCCGATCTGGTGGCTGAAGAAGACAAAGCCCGAGAGCATGCCGAGATAGCGCACCCCGAACACCTGGGCGACGATGCCGTTGGTCAGGGGCACCGTCGACAGCCACAGGAAGCCGATGGTGGCGGCGAACACGTAGACGGACAATGGCGTCAGCGGCAGCAGCAGGAACAGGCTGATCACCACACTGCGCAACAGGTAGATGCCGGCCAGCAGATAGCGTTTCGGGAAACGCCCGCCGAGCGTGCCGGCGGTATAGGTGCCGAAGATGTTGAACAGTCCGATCAGCGCCAGCGCCGTCATGCCGACATTGCCGTTCATGCCCTTGTCGAGCAGGTAGGTCGGCAAATGCACGCCGATGAAGACCACCTGGAAGCCGCAAACGAAATAGCCCAGCGTCAGCAACACGAAGCCGCGTTCGCCCAGGGATTCTGAGAAAGCCTGGCGCGCGCTTTGCCCGCCGCCCGCCGCCGCACCTTCGGTGATGCCCCGGGTCAGCGCCGAGCCGAGTGGCACGATCAGGAAAGCCGTTGCGGCGAAGATCAGCAGGGTGCCGAACCAGCCCATGCCATCGATTAGGCCTGCCGCCACCGGCACCATCAGGAACTGGCCGAAGGAGCCGGCCGCCGCGACGATGCCCATGGCCCAGGTGCGCCGTTCCGCCGGTATCAGCTTGCCCATCGCCGAAAACACCACGCTGTAGGTGACGCCGCTCTGGGCGATGCCTATCATCAAGCCGGCGCTGGCGGCAAAGCCGCTGCCGGTGTTCGACCAAGCCATGCCGAGCAGGCCGGCGACATACAGCAGGCCGCCGGCCCAGAGCACGCGCCGCGCGCCGTAGCGGTCGGCAAGCAGGCCGGCGAAAGGTTGAGCCGCGCCCCACAACAGGTTCTGCAAGGCAAGCGCCAGCGAGAACACCTCGCGGCTCCAGCCATTGTCAACGGTCATCGGCGTCAGGAACAGGCCGAAGGTGTGGCGTATGCCCATCGCCACACAAACGATCAAGGCGGCGAAGAGCAGCACGGAAGCCAGCGGGCGGGGAGTAGATGATATCGTCATGGTCTTGGTCATGGGCGGTGGGCGGTTAGCGTGAAATACGGTTACGAAGCACCCCCCCCCGCCTGGGCGGGGGTTGGGGGTGGGGGTGTAACCGCTGGTTTTGAACGATTTCATGGCACGGGAGGTGGTTTGTCGACGATGCGAGCTAAGTTGAAAGAACGGCTATGCAGTGGCGAGCAAGTCCAGGGTGTCGTCGAGGATCACGTGCAAGTGCTGCAATGCCTCGCTGCCCAGCAGTTCCTGCATTTCACGCTGGGCCTCGCGCCAGCGCGGCATCGTCGCCGTGAAAACCCTGCGGCCGGCCGGTGTCAGATGCACGCTGCGGCTGCGCGCGTCCTTGCCGGCGCCGAGCTCGACATGGCTGGCGGAAATCAGCGGGCGCAGATTGCGCGTCAGGGTCGTTCGATCCATCGCCAACTGCGCCGCCAGATCGGAGATCGACATCCCGTCGGCGCCGGCTAGCGTCGCCAGCAGCGAGAACTGGGTGATGCGCAACCCGCTGGGCTGTAGATGCACTTCATAGCGCTGCGTGATGCGCCGCGTCAGCTTGCGCAGCCGCAGGAAGGTGCAGCCGCGCGGTTTTGCGGGAGAGGGTGCTGGCAGAGTGGACTGCTTGGGCATGGCGTTCCGGTTGACAAGTAAGGCGAGCCTGATTAGTGTATATGCACGTTTATTTTTTTGCAATGGAGAATCAATTGAACAGCGAAAATGTGCGGGCGCAATGGCTGGCCGAGGAAGCCGAGATCCGCGCCCGCCTGGGTGTGCCGGGCGTGGTGACTCTGGAGCAATTGCGATCCATGCCCGGGTTGGAGTTCTTCGAGCGCATGGGGCGCGGCGAACTGCCGTCGGCGCCCATCGGTACGGTGTTCGATTTCATACCGGTCGAATGGAAGAAGGGTCGCGTGGTGTTCCAGGGCACACCGAAGAAGGCTTACTACAATCCCATCGGCAGCGTGCATGGCGGCTATGCCGCGACCTTGCTGGATTCCTGCCTGGGCTGCGCCGTGCATTCGATGCTCCCCGAGCACACCGGTTACACCACAGTCGAACTCAAGGTGAATTACATACGCCCGTTGACGGAAGACACCGGTCCGGTGCGGGCGGAGGGCAAGGTGGTCAGCGTCGGCCGGCAAGTCGGCATCGCCGAGGGCCGCATCCACGACGCCAGCGGCAAGCTGTACGCTTTTGCGACGACGAGCTGCCTGATATTTCCGCTATGAAACTGCGGCGTGTTTTCAACTGAAAACACGCCACAGGGCCGTTCGAGGAAGAATTATTTCTTGGCTTTCTTGCCGGAGACGGCGGCTTTGAAGCCGGCGCCCGCGGAGAATTTCGGGACGGTGGTGGCGGCGATCTTGAGCGCTTCACCGGTGCGCGGGTTCTTGCCGGCGCGGGCCGCGCGCTTGGAAGACTTGAATGTGCCGAATCCGACCAGGGTGACGGTGTCACCTTTGGCGACGGCTTTGACCACGGCTGCAACGATGGCGTCCACTACCTTGCCGGCGGCGGCCTTGCTGAGATCAGATTCTTTGGCGGCGACGTCGACCAATTCAGATTTGTTCATTCCGGATCCTTTCAGTTAGTGAGGGAAAGCCACATGGCTGCCGCGATTCTACCCGCCGAATTACACCGCGCGCATGCTGGCGCCGCAAAAATAAATTAGGAATTGTTTTGCCTGGCGGTATTGCCCCGAAGCCGCTCCCAGTGTGGTCGCCGGTTGTTTTCCGGCCAAGCGACGATTATTCCCGCTTCAATAAGGACTTGAGATTGGCGAACGGGTTGTGGGTAGCCGGACCTCCGGCGGATTGGGATTGCGATTCGCGGGTGGCCGTCGATGCGTCCGCTTCGAGATAGCGCGAATGCTCGTTATCGTGGCAGTAAAGGCATAACAATTCCCAGTTGCTGCCATCCGGGGGATTGTTGTCGTGGTTGTGATCCTTGTGATGAACGGTTAGCTGTTGAAGATTGGCGCGGGTGAATTCGCGGGTACAGCGGCCGCAAACCCAGGGGTAGATCTTCAGGGCCTGCTCGCGATAATCTTTTTCCCGCTTCTCCCGGTTGAGCCGGGCTTCGGCGACAATTCGGTCCAGTTTGTCTGTCGACATCGGCTGCTCCTTCAAATAAAGATTAACATGCTCCACCCCAAAATCCAAAAAACACCATGGCTCTCAAGGCGACGATATTCAAAGCTGATCTCCAAGTTTCCGACATGGACAGGAATTATTTTCATGAGCATGCGCTGACCATCGCACGTCATCCGTCGGAAAACGACGAACGCATGATGGTGCGCGTGCTGGCCTTCGCTCTGTATGCGCATGAGGCGCTGGCCTTCGGCAAGGGACTCTCCGCCGACGACGAGCCGGATCTATGGCGCAAGGACCTGACCGGCGCCATCGATCTGTGGATCGACGTCGGCCTACTCGATGAGAAGCGCATCCGCAAAGCCTGCGGCCGCGCGGCGCAAGTTGTCATTGTCAGCTATGGTGGCCGCGGCGCGGAACTCTGGTGGGCGCAAGCCGGCCCCCAACTCGAGCGCTTCAGGAACCTGACGGTGCTCAACCTGCCGCAAGCCGCCAGCCAGGCTCTCTCGGCGCTGGTGAAGCTCAGCCAGCGCAACATGGAGTTGCACTGCCTGATCCAGGAAGAGCATGTCTGGCTGACATGCGGGGAAGAGCGGGTGGAGGTAGTGCCGGCGCGATTGAAGATTGCCGTGACGAAATGAAAACTGGCACACGCGGCTCTACCGCGAGTGCCTGTCGGTATGTCAGCTCTTAGCGGTCGCTGAACTGGTTGCGTGATCCGGTACGGGAGCCCTTGTAAGCACCCTTGCCCGGCGCGTCGGGGCGAGAGAAACCTTCGCGCCGGGGAGCGCCCGCGGGCTTGCCGAAACGGCTCTCGGTGCGCTGTCCGCCCTTGCCGGCACCCCAGCCACCCGGCTTGCGCGGGCTGCTGGTGGAGGCGCTGCGCTTGGGCTCGTGGCCGACGATGACTTCCACCGGAATCTGTTGCTTGGTATAGCGCTCGATGTTGCGCACGCTGAAATTCTCCGCGTGGTTCACCAGCGAGATCGCCAGGCCGTTGCGTCCGGCGCGGCCGGTGCGGCCGATGCGGTGCACATAATCTTCGGGCGACTTCGGCAGGTCGTAGTTGAACACGTGGGAAATCGTCGGCACGTCGATGCCGCGCGCGGCGACGTCGGTCGCCACCAGCACGCGCACCTGGCCGTTGCGCATGGCCGTCAGGGTGCGGTTGCGGGCGCCCTGCTGCATGTCGCCGTGCAGCGCGGCGGCGGCGAAACCGGCGATGTTCAGGCGGTCGGCGATCACGTCGGCATCGCGCTTGGTGGCGGTGAACACCACGCACTGGTCGATGCTGACGTCGCGTAGCAGGTAGTCGAGCAGGCGGTTCTTGTGCGACAGGTCATCGACGAAATGCAGGCGTTGCTGGATGTTTTCGTGTTTGGTGGACGATCCGGCGATCTTCACCACGTGCGCGTTGCGCGTGATGCGTTGCGCCATCTGGCCGACCATGCCGTCCAGCGTCGCCGAGAACAGCATGGTCTGGCGGGCGGTTGGGGTCGCGGCGATGATCTTCTCGATGTCCTCGATGAAGCCCATGTCGAGCATGCGGTCGGCTTCGTCGAGCACCAGTATTTCGAGTTTGGAAAAATCGATCTTGCCGGATTGCATGTGATCGATTAGGCGGCCCGGCGTGGCCACCAGGATCTGGGGATTCCTGGCCAGCAACTGCATCTGCTTCGGGTAGGGCATGCCGCCGAGGATGGCGACGGCCTTTACATGGCGCAGTTGGGCGCCGTATTTTTCAGTGGCCGCCGTGACTTGCAGCGCCAGTTCGCGCGTCGGCGCGAGCACCAGCATGCGCGGTTGCGCCGGCTGGAAACGCGGGCGATGGCCCTGGGCCGCCGAGGACTGGCGTGCCTGGTTGGGCGTCTTGCCGGCGCCGGGAACAGTCGCAGCGGCAAAGCGATGTATCGCCGGCAGCATGAAGGCCGCCGTCTTGCCGGAACCGGTTTGCGAGGACACCAGGAGGTCGCGGCCTTCCAACGCGGCGGGAATGGCCAGCGCCTGAACGGGAGTGGCCTGGGTATAGCCGGAATCGGCAAGTGCTTTGAGGATGGCCGGATTGAGGCCGAGTGTTTCAAACGTCATGGTCTTCTTTCGTCAATAAGTCAGCGTGCCCGCAGTGCATAAGCACGCGAACGGACGCATTCAAAATGCAACGCCAACCAACGAAATAGCCAACAGATACTCTGCGAGATTTCGGCACAAAAGCTTTTGCGCCGGGGCGGTGCTCAGGAAGCGGCACCAGGAGGCGGGGGGAGCTTTAACGTGACTGCTGCGGTTTGCGAAGCGCGTTTTCAACTTCTTGCGATTGCCGAGGATTCCTCATGGCAATGCAAGGCGCGCATTGTACAGGCTATTTCCGTACCCCGTGGAAATATTTTGCAAGTACTGGAAACAGGTTACCCGAAATTTCCGTAGGCGATGGCAACGGGTGGGACTCGCGACTCATATCTCACGTACATCCTTCCATCAAATTCACTGCGCCAAACTCTCCCCCATAGAATATTTCAATTTTTCCCTCATACGTTAGAAATCGAATAGCCCTTTTTCCATTGGCCGATCGGACGGTTAGCGAATATTCTTCTTCGACATATTCGCGGTGGTCCATGATGACATTGCGATAGACATCAAGTACGCGTGAAATTGGGTCGCCAATGTTGACACCACGCTCGGTCCGCCCGCCCGCTTGCCCATTCTTCTTGTAAACATCTACGCGTTGGAGAATGTCATCGAAGAACATGAGCGCGATGCCTGGGCGAGTCTCCAGAGGAATCTGTTCGCAACGGGGTGACGCGCGCAGGCCTGGGTCTGTCCGTCCCAGCGTATTCCCCACCAGTCTATTTACCTCATCGAATCGCATCCCGATTTTCAGCGGACCAATGCCATCAAAACCTAAAGTCCAGAGATCGTCCGCCGAAAAAACCGAAGTACATATCGACCATAAGACGACTGCGACCAGGAATCTATTTCTCGAATCGGTTTGAGTCTTGAGCATTTGAAATGTCGGCATGTAAACTTCATCATCGATTCGGTGTTCTGGTGAGCCGCAATTCCGCTGCCACATCATTTTCGCTTGGCTGCCAATCTTGGCAGAGTAACACTCCATGTTCATGCGCTGAGCGTTCATACACATATAGGCGCGAAATCCAGTCGCTGGCTGGAACAGGAGTATTGGTATTGTGCTTCAACGTGAATTGCCCCGTTTCACTTGCAGTTGACGAATGGGTGTTGCCTTTACGGTATTACCGAACGACTTCTACCCCGGACTCGATTCGAGTCTGACCGATTTGGTCCCTTCGATCTGTACCTGCCACATTCGATTCGCGCGTGCGCCGGATCATGATCACCGACATCATCAACGTCAGAATGGCAAAGGCAACGGCCGCTATACCAAAGAACGCATTTGCAGCGCCGGCATATCCATCTACGGCGTTGCTGCCAGCGACGCCACCGTGTACGCCAAGCGCAACCATGTTGAGTCCAAAATGGGCACCAATAGACGACCATAAAGTCTTGGTATGAATTCTAAGTACAGAGTACCAAAGACCGCTGAAGAAGAAGTAAGCAATCGCCATGGGAGACGACAATTGCGGTAAATGCCCCAACACAAATAGCATCGATTGAGCGATAGCTGCGACGAGCACGGACCCCGTTGCGACGGCAAACGCACGTTGAAATGCCCCCCGAAAGATCACTTCTTCGTAGATAGCAGGGACCGCAGCAAAAATTACCATCGCAGTCCATTGATCTGTCCGCAGTGCCTCCACCTGATCCTGAACGCTTGAAGGATCTAGTCCCGCGAGGAGATATATGGCCATGACTAGGCAGACTTGCGCGCTGAACCAGGAAATGACTTGGATCGGGCGCGGACATAAATCTGGCCAATTCCTGCCTGTCCACAAACGATAGGTGGCCGCACACCCACTCCAGAAAAGAATCACTTGGCTGCCAGCCAGGACCCAAGAAGTCGCCTTGAACATGGAGTTCGTGAAAAGTACCGAAAGTTCGACACCGTATACTTTGACGCTCGCAGTTTGAGTCAGCACTGCGAGCATCAGGAGAACAGCAATTGTCCGACGATATAGAATGCGCATAGTCCGATTACACGTTCTTGCTGGCGGCGGTCGCCGTTGGTCTTGGATTCAATTCGAACCTGGCCCGTTTGATTGCTCATTTGATTCCGTTCTAAACAATTTGACTACAAAGCCGCGGAGAAGAAATAGTATCGCGATCCAAGACAACGTCCAAACATAGCTGCCATGCAACCTAGAACTAACGATGACCGTTGCTTGATCGAATTCGGGTAACTTGACAAACGTGGCCAGGAGACCAAGCAAATCATAGATGGCATGAAACCCAATAACTGCGACCACAGACTTGAAACGCAGCGCAACAGCGCCAAAGAACACGCCGAGCAACAACAATATCGGCGAAATGGAAAGATGGGCGCCAGAAAAAATTACCGCGCTAACTAGGATTGCCCAAGGTACACGCATATGACAATTCAAGTAGTTCAGAAGGTACTTCCGAAAAACCAATTCCTCGCCAGTAGCAACGATAAAGGCGTAAGCGGCAATCGAGAACAATCGATCGCTCCCCGTAGCGAAGAGTGGCTCCAGAATTCCGGGGAGGGCGACTCCACGGAACACAAGAATAAGGACAGACACCACAGCCGTACCGAATACAAACACCAATTGTTGATTGAACGATTTCCACGTCAAGCAGCGTTTCTCGGCGAATGAAATTGTGAAGCAGGCTATCGGAACCAACAATGCAATCGCTGTTAGCGACATCCCTTCCGGTGCGCCCAGCGCGGTGAGAACCCAATAAGCGCACATGAGGCCAGCCAGAGCCATAACAAACAAGAAGAAAGGGCTATTGGGCATTTGGCTGGGGATCAATTGGAACCTGGCCCGTTTGATTGTGCGTTTGATTGTGATTGAAACCATCGCGTCGCCAGTTGTGGACTCCGCAACATTGGCGCCATGACCGACAAGCAAACAAGCGCAACAATCCCCGCAAACCAAAGTGTGTCTAGTTCTGGTACTCCAAGTGCCAATTTAGTATCCGCCACACTTTGCTTTGGCGCCAGTACGCAAATGTTGAATGCCGCGTGACAGGCTGTCGAACTAACGATACTTCCAGACGAATTCACGAGCTTCTGGCAGACGATTCCCATGAGAAATATGTTGATCATATATAGCGTGCCGTAAAGTTCGACGTGCATGAAACAGAACAAGGTCGCGACTAAGAGCGTTGAAATCCAACTCCGGAGCCGTAACGCCACAAATCCATAGAGTTTGCGTCGGAAGATGAATTCTTCAATAAATGGAGAAACCATTCCACTGAGCAATATGGTCGAAATGCTCATATTGGATCCCATTGCTCTAGAGTAACTTTGGAGGGCCTCGGGAAGGAAGAGGCTAGCCAAAACAAGGTCGAGAGCCCGAACGAACAAATACAATACTCCGCCAACGAGCAAGGCTAACCCCAACCGTTCAGCAGTCTTGTAGGAAGACGCTTCAATCATGGATTTGGTTGAAGTGGATTGACCGGGCGGGTCCACTCAGATGGCATTGCCCGGCATGTCGTATGCGGATTGCATTAATGGCCGCCGTTGTGAGTATTTTCGGCATCGAGGTAATACCACTGCCCGTTTTCCCTGACGAAGCGGCTGACCTCATGCAGACGCTGGGCGCGACCGCCGACCTTGTAACGGGCGACGAATTCCACGATGGCGCTGTCCGAGCCGGTCATCTCATGCCGCTTGATTTCCAGTCCCAGCCACTTGGTCTTGGCAGCGTCGTCGTCCAGGTCGAGGCGTTGCGGCCGTGTCGACGGATGCCAGCTTGCCCGCAGATAGGCTTCCAGCTTGAAGACATAGGCGCTGTAGCGCGAGCGCATCAAGGCCTCGGCATCGGCAGGGACGGCTCCCTCATGCAGCAGGCGACAGCAGTCGTCATATGGGCGGCCAGTGCCGCAAGGGCATAGTGAGGAGGCAGCTTTCCTCACGCGCTCAGGCCTTGCCCTGTTCCAGCGAGTAGCACGCGCCGCCATCCTGCCCTAGCACTCTCACCAGGTAAGGCATGACTTCGAGCAAGGTGTCGTGCAGTGTCCACGGCGGGTTCACCAGGAACATGCCGCTGCCATGCATGCCGAATCCGTCGGCGCCAGGGGTGTGGACCGTCAGGCTGACATGCAGCCAGTTCTTCGCCGATGACTCCATCTGGACTTTGAGTTTCTCCGGCAATTGGCGGGACTTGAGACTCTGCAATTGCGGATACCAGAGCGCGAAGCTTCCGGTCGCGAAGCGCTTCAGGCCGTCGTCCAGGGCTTGGAGGACTTGCCGGTAATCTTCCTTGTCCTCGTAGGACGGATCGATCAGGATCACCGCGCGGCGCGGCGGGGGCGGCAGCAGCGCCTTGAGGCCGGCGTAGCCGTCGGATTCCGAGATGGTGACCCGCTTGCCGGCGGCGCGGAAATTGTGGTGCAGCACCGGGCTGTCGCTACTGTGCAATTCGAACAGGCGCAGGCGATCCTGCGGGCGCAGCAACTGGAAGGCGATCCAGGGCGAGCCGGGGTAGGCCCGCAATTGCCCGTCGGGATTCAGTGCGCGCACCAAGTCGACATATTCCGCCAGCGGGACCGGCAGGTCGTCGCGTGACCACAGCCGGGCGATGCCGTCCGCATGTTCGGCGAGCTGCGTGGCGTAGCCGGCGTCCAGCGCATACAGGCCGGCCCCCGCGTGGCTGTCGATGACCCAGAAAGGCGCATCCTTTTGGCACAGGTGGCGGATCGATTGCACCAGCAGGAAATGCTTCAGGACATCGGCGTGGTTGCCGGCATGAAAGGCGTGGCGGTAACTCAGCATGGTTCGATTGCCTGGATGGGGCGCGCAGTTTACACCGAAGAATCGCGCAACGCTGTGCCGCCGGCGCGTCTGAACACCAGCGCGAGCAGCGTCAGCGCGCAGAACGCCATGCCCGCGATGAAGGTGTAAGCGGCGCCGAAGCTGTCCCACAGCAAACCGGCAAGGGCGCTGGCGACCAGCATCGCCAGGCCTGAGAGCAGGTTGAAGAAGCCGTAGGCGGTGCCGCGCAGATCGGCCGGCGCGACATCGGCGACCATGGTCGCCAGCAGTCCCTGGCTCATGCCCAGGTGCAGGCCCCACAGCGTGACGCCGGCCCACACCCAGCCCCAGTGGTTGCCCAACGCCAGCGCGGCGTCCGCGGCGATCAGCAGCAGCAGGCTCCAGGCGAGCAGCCTGGTGTGGCTCATCGAATCCGAGAGCTTGCCGAAGGGATAGGCGGCCAGCGCATACACGACGTTCATGGCGATCAGCACCAGCGGAATCAGGGCCAGCGGCAGGCCGCCCTGCTGGGCGCGCAGCACCAGGAAGGCTTCGCTGAAACGGGCCATGGTGAACAGGGCGCCGATCGCCACCACCCACCAATAGGCGCTGCTCAGGCGCCGCAGGTTGTCCATGCGGATCGGATTGACGCGGTGGCTGTTGGCGTGCTTCTCCGGTTCCTGCACGCCGAACAGCAGCAGGGCGACGGCGAGAAAGCCGGGGATCGCGGCGACCCAGAACACTGCGCGAAAGTCGTTCGCCCACAGCAGCATCAGCCCCATCGCCAGCAGCGGACCGAGGAAGGCACCGACGGTGTCGAGCGACTGGCGCAGGCCGAAGGCCGCACCGCGCAGTTCGGGCGGCGCGATGTCGGCGACCAGGGCATCTCTCGGCGCGCCGCGGATGCCCTTGCCGACGCGGTCGAGCAGACGCGCCGTGACGACCAGGTCGAGCGTCGCCGCCATGGCGAAGAGGGGCTTGCTGATAGCGCCCAGGCCGTAGCCAAACACCGCCAGCGGCTTGCGCTTGCCCAGGTAGTCGCTGAGTGCGCCGGAGAACACCTTGACGATCAGGGCCGTGGCTTCCGCCGCGCCCTCGATCAGGCCGATGGCCAGGGCGCTGGCACCCAGCACCGTCAACATGAACACCGGCAACAGGCTGTGGATCAGTTCCGACGAGACATCCATCAACAGGCTGACGAAACCCAGCGCCCAGATGCTGGCGGGTATGCGGCGCTTCTCCATGGGCGGTGGTTCAGTCAGCGGCTCAAGTTCCCAGGTAATCGCTCTTGCCGATTTCGATGCCGTTGTGGCGCAGGATGGCGTAGGCCGTGGTGATATGGAAGTAGAAGTTCGGCAAGGCCCGGTTGATCAGGAAATCCTGGCCCTTCATCTCAAGTTTCTTGTCGCGGATTTGCAGGCTGATGTCGCGCCCTTCACTGCCATCGACTTGTCCGGGCGGCACGCTGTCGAGAAAGGCGATGGTCTTGGCGATGCGCGCCTGCAAGTCGGCAAAGCTGGTTTCGTCATCCTCGAACTTGGGGATGTCGATGCCGGCCAGGCGGGCGATGCAGCCCTTGGCGGTGTCGCTGGCGATCTGCACCTGCTTGATCAGCGGCAGCATGTCCGGGAACAAGCGGGCGCTGGTCAGGACGCTGGGATCGATCTTGCGGGCGTCGGCGTGCGCAGCGGCCTTGTTGAGTATCGCCGCCAGGTTGCCGAGCATGCGGCGGAAAGCGGGGGTTGATGCGGCATACATGGATAGGGTCATGATATTGTCCTCGATGAATCGTTGTTGAAGAATTCCGGCAGACTAGCCGGGGAGAATACGCTATCTTTGCCAGGTTCTCGAAGCGAAGCGATGCCGAGAGACGTCCATTCTAAATCCATACCGGTTCAAGCCTTCAAATGCCCGAATCCGAAATTACGCTAAACCCGCAAGACCTGGAGAACATCGCCGCGCTCACGCTGGAACACTACAATCAGCGTGCCGAGGATTTCTGGCAAGGCACGCGCGATCACGATGTCCGTCAGAACATCGCGGCGCTGCTCGATCACATCGTGGGTATTCCGCCTTTCAGGACGCTCGATTTCGGCTGCGGGCCGGGGCGCGACCTGAAAGTATTCGCGGATCTCGGCCACATCGCCACGGGCCTGGAAGGCGCCGAGCGCTTCGCCGCCATGGCGCGTGCATACAGCGGATGCGAGGTGTGGCAACAGGACTTTCTCAAACTCGATCTGCCGGACCGGCATTTCGACGGGGTGTTCGCCAACGCCTCGCTGTTCCATGTTCCCCGCCAGGAATTGCCGCGCGTGTTGGGGGAACTGCATGCCACGCTCAAGCCCGGCGGCGTGTTGTTCTGCTCGAATCCGCACGGCCGGGACGAGGAAGGCTGGATTCGCGGACGCTTTGGCGCTTATTACGCGCCGGATACCTGGTTCAGCCTGGTTGCGGCGGCGGGCTTCGTCGAATTGACGCACTATTACCGCCCTGACGGTCTTCCGCGCGAACAGCAGCCCTGGCTCGCCAGCGTGTGGAGAAAACTTGCATCTGTTGTTGGCTCCTGCTTAACCACCCGACAGCCCCCCGCGTGATCCTTTTTGGCTTAGCACATAAGAACAGGTACATTACGCATGAAGTCATAAACGACGGACAACCGCGTCAAGACAAAAAGGGGGAAAGGTGCCGTCAGCAAAACGATACTTGTGGTCTTTTGCGCTACTTGCGGCATCCGGGATCATCATCGCCGTCTGGCTGACGAAGCAGAATTCGGTATCGCCAAGCGGCCCGCCGGAAAAGGTCGTCATCGCCGGTCTTTCCCTACCGGGAGCAGGGCTGTTCTTCGTAGCAAAAGAGAAAGGGTACTTCGGCGACGAGAAGCTCGATGTCGACCTGCGCCTGTACACCACGGGCAAACTTGCCATCGACTCGCTGTTCAGTGGCAATGCCGATTTTGCGATTGCCGGTGATACGCCCATCGTATTTTCCATTTTGGGAGATCGCAAGCTCGACATACTCTCGACCGTCTACCGCCCGAACGGCGGGATTGCGATCATCGCGCGCAAAGACCGGGCGGCGGCTCCGGGGGATATGAAGGGTAAACGACTCGGGGTCACGTTTGTCTCCAGCGGCCAATTCGTCGCCGACACCTTTCTGCTGGTGCATGGGATACCGCAATCCGATCTCACCTTGCTCAACATGCCACAGGAGGAGATGGTCGCAGCGTTACTGGCCGGCAATATCGACGCCGCCTGCATGTGGCAGCCGCATCTTGCGGATACGCAGGCCAAGCTCGGGGATAAGGGAATCACCTTTCCCAACGCCGCGCTCTATACCTTTCGGCTCAGCTTGGTCGCTAAGCGCGGATATGCAAGCGAGTATCCCAATCGAGTCCGCAAGGTACTGGCCGCGCTAAAGCAAGCTCAACGGTATACCGTCGCGAACCCGGCAAGTGCGCTCGACATAATGAGTAGGTTCACCGGTATCGACAAAACCACGTTCAAGCGATTTTACGATCCGGCCGAGTACGACCTTGGGCTTGAGCAAGGGCTCCTGCTTGCACTCGACGACCAGACTCGCTGGGCGATTCAACGCGGCTTCGTCAACGCCGACAAGATGCCGAACTACCTTGATTTCATTTATGCCGACGGCCTTGGGGCGGTCAGCCCGGAGTCTGTCAAGTTCATCCGCTGAGCCACGCCGTGAAACTCCGCGCCCTCGTCAATGTCATGGCCGCCACTTGTGCGGTTTCGCTATCGCTTCTGATAGCGGGACTCGTCATCAATTACCAGGATTCCCGCAAGGCCGTAGCTGAAAGCCTCGTTGTCGACATCCTACAGGCCGGCATCAACGACCTTCGCTTCGTCATGGTCGAGACCATACTCTACAACGAATCACGTTCCAGAAAGCAGTGGGATCGCAAGCATGCCGGCATGCTTGCGATCCTCGATGCGCAATCCTTGGATACCCCGCGCGAGGGAGTATTGCTGAACCGGATACGCACCAACCACATGACCGCCGATACGCTCTATACGCGGCTGACAGGCGTCGCGGATGCGGGCATAGGAACCGCAGAAAGCCGTATGGTAAAAGAAGTCCAGGCGAGAACCGTCAGCGCGCTGTTGTTGGTGACGCAGGAAATGCTCGACGACGCGAACGAACTTTCCAGGATCAATCAGAGCAGCATCATTGCCGCCCAAAAGAGCGGCGAGAAGCTGATCCTGATCACCGTCCTGCTGGTAGGCGCAATCATGGGCTGGATCTGGTGGCTGATTCGCAGCCGGGTCTTGTCGCCGATTGCCGTTCTGCAGAAAGGCACCGCAATGGTCGCGACGGGAAGTCTTGACCACCGCCTTGGCCTGCGCGGCCGGGACGAGATTGGCAGTCTGGCGAATGCCTTCGATACGATGACGGAACAATTGCAGTTGTCCCGCGACAAACTCACCGAGAGCGAGACACGCTACCGGCTGACTATTGAAGCGATCAATGTCGGCACATGGGATATAGATGTGCCCAGCGGCAAGGTTGCCTGCGATGCCCACTGCTATCAGATGCTCGGGTTTGAACCCAATGCTTTTCCGCTGTCCGTGGAGGAATGGCTGTCGCGAATGAATCCCGAAGACCAGGAGGAAGCTCGAGTGAATACCGAAGCCTTATTGGCCAGCGGCGCCACCCGCACCTTCGAGTTCCGTTTCCGCGACAGTACCGGTCACTGGCGATGGCTCCAGGGGCGGGGCCGCGTGGTGGAATGGCTGGACGGAAGACCTAAACGGGTGCTCGGCACAAATACCGACATCTCGGCCCGCAAGGCGGCGGAACTGGCGATGACGCTTGAACGCACGCGTATTGAGACGATACTTCGTACGGCGAGCGATGGCATCCACGTTATTGATGGAGGTGGCTTGCTCATTGAGGCCAACGAAGCATTCCTCAAAATGCTCGGCTACGACCAGACGGCTATTGGTCGTTTGCATGTGGGCGACTGGGACGCTCAAGACGAATGGGATGTCATCCGCATGCGAAACGACGCGCTCATCGACACAAAGGCAACGAAGGTATTCGAAACCCGGCACAAGCGTAGCGACGGCAGGATTCTCGATGTCGAAATCAGCGCCTGTGGTATCGACATAGCAGGGCAGGGGTTGATTTACGCCGCATCTCGTGACATTACCGAACGGAAGCGGGGCGAGAATCAATTGCGCCTGGCTGCCAGCGTGTTCAAGAACAGCGGGGAAGGAATCGTAATCACCGATGCCGATAACCTCATTGTTGACGTAAACGAAGCTTTCAGCGCGATCACCGGTTATTCCCGTTCAGATGTGTTGTCCAAGAATCCAAGCCTGCTTAAGTCCGGACAACATGACAAGGAGTTCTACGCGGCCTTGTGGCAAGCTCTCGCCAACGATGGCCACTGGCAGGGCGAGGTATGGAACAGGCGCCGTAACGGGGAAATCTATGTGGAACGGCTGACGATTTCGGCGGTTCATGACTCGGCGGGGAAGCTCACCCATTATGTGGCCGTCATGTCGGATATTACGGAGACCAAGCAGTACCAGGAGCGACTGGAGAAAGCCGCCCATTACGACGAACTCACAGGGCTCCCCAACCGGGTTCTGTTCGCCGACCGCATTCACCTGGCCATTGCCCAGACACAGCGAAGTCGAACCCTCCTCGTCGTGGGCTATTTGGATCTGGATGGATTCAAGCCGATTAACGACAACTATGGGCACGAAGCGGGCGACCATGTTCTGGTTGATATCGCTGAGCGTCTTCGTTCTTGCCTGCGCGGCGGCGATACGGTCGCTCGCTTTGGCGGCGATGAGTTCGTATTCCTGCTGCTTGGCTTGGATCGGCTTGAGGAATGCGAACTCGCGCTTCAGCGCATTCTGGATGCGATGGTCAGGCCGTTGGCGGTTGTTGGCTCTTCGGTCTGCATCTCCGCCAGCATAGGCATCACCCTCTTCCCCACGGACGACGTCGACGCCGACGCTCTGCTGCGCCATGCCGACCAGGCAATGTATCTTGCCAAACAGGCCGGAAAGAACCGCTATCACATATTCAAGCCGGACGAACAGGTGGCACCACCGACAATCGTGGGGGACTGACGGCATTTTTGCACGATCGGCGGCACTGCCGGACCGGCGCGCCTACAACACGATATGAATGGAGTATATGCATGGCGATCACCGCAAGCGAGTTGGTAAAAGACATTGCAGGCCTGGTGACCCTGCCAGATGTGTTCTTGCGCATCAGTCGCCTGATCGACGATCCCAACAGTTCATCCTCGGATATCGCCAAAGCCGTCAGCCGGGATCCTTCCTTTACCTTGCGCCTGCTGAAGGTTGCAAACAGCAGCCTCTACAGCTTTTCCGCTCCCGTCACCACGGTGGCCAAGGCGGTGTCCATCATCGGCACATCCCAGATCCGCAGCCTGGCGTTGTCGATGTCGGTCGCCAAGACATTTGCCGGCCTGCCCAATGCGCTGGTCTCGATGGAGAATTTCTGGAGACACAGCCTTTACTGTGCGTTGATCGCCCGCCACCTGGCGAAGTCATGCCGCGGCTGCGATCCGGACACGTTATTTACGGCCGGCCTGTTGCACGACATCGGCGAGCTGGTCATCTTCAACCGTCTTCCCGTGCAGGCCGAAGAAGCGTTGCTGGCGGTTCTCGACAGTCAGGACCAGTTGCAGGTGCATCAGGCGGAGCAGCAGGTGATGGGCCTGGATCATGCCGAAGTGGGCGGCACGCTGGCCCGTCTCTGGCATATTCCCGCTCAGCTGGAGGAGTGCATCGCCCATCATCACGACATCGCGGGTGCAATACGTTATCCCCGGGAAACCGCGTTGATCCATCTCGCCAACGTATTTGCGCTGATGGCGGAAGTCGATACTCTCGATCTGGCGGATGTTTCGCCCATAGACCCGGGCGCCTGGGAACTTGTCGGACTCGGGGAGGACTGCATAGCCCCGGCCGTGCGGGAAGCGCGGGAGGAAATCAAGGAGGCGGAGCAGTTGTTTACCGTTTGACGACCGCCCTCTCGAACCCTGTGCTCACATGATCCAACCCATCGACGGGCATCGTCCCGAACCGCCTCCGCCGCTACCGGGATTCGAGCATGTGCGGCGTTCCTGGAATATCACCTATGCGGCATATGCGGCAAGAATCCTGCCGGGCGAATATTATGTGACCCAGTCCGACGAAGGCGTGTACACCACCCTCGGATCCTGCATATCGGCTTGCATCCGGGACCGGGTTTCGGGTGTCGGCGGCATGAATCATTTCATGCTTCCTGCATCGTCCAAGGACGAGCCGGCGGCCTGGACCTCGACCGGTCTGGGGGCCGCCACCCGCTATGGCAATTACGCGATGGAACACCTGATCAATGTGATCCTGCGCAACGGAGGAGCCCGGAAAAATCTGGAAGTGAAAATTTTCGGCGGCGGCCGCATTCTGGAAAACATGACCGATGTGGGGGATCGCAATATCGTTTTCGTCCGCGATTACCTCAAGATAGAATCCTTACCTATCGTCGCCGAGGACGTGGGGGATGTCTTTCCACGTATGGTTGTGTACTTTCCCTCCACCGGGAAGGCAAGAGTCAAACGCCTGCGCTCCCTGCACAACAATGTGATCGCCAGTCAGGAGAAGGCGTATATCGACGTCATTGCCGATAAACCGGTTGCGGGGGAGATCGAACTGTTCTGATCCGACTTACTCTTTTGTCATAAGCCCCGGCGTCGTTTTCGAAAAATTCGCTTGAGCATGTTAAGATTTTGCTATGCTAGGCGTATCCGGCAAAAGATCGGGCGCTTCACATGATTTACCATGATTTTTATCAGTTGCACACACGGGGAGATCGACACATGAAGAAAATGGCAATGATGACCGGTTTGATGCTGGCACTGGTGCAAACGGCGGTAGCCAAGGAGGAATTCGCAACCACCAAGGAAGCTGAAGCCATCGTGGGAAAAGCCACAGCGGCCATCAAGGCGAATCCGCAGAAGACTTTCGACGAGATCACCAAGAAGGATGCGAAGTGGGTGGACCGCGACCTTTATGTCACGGTCTATGACATGACAGGCAAGGTCACCGCCCACGGTGCGAACGACAAGATGGTCGGCAAGGATCTCATCGGCCTGAAGGATCCGGATGGCAAGGCCTTCGTGCAGGAGCGGGTTGATTTGGCGAAATCCAAGGGCAAGTTCTGGCAGGACTACAAGTTCAGCGACCCGATCACCAAGAAGGCGCTACCGAAGCAGATGTATTGCGAGAAGCTCGACGAGCACATCGTTTGCGCCGGAGTGTACAAGCGCTGATCGCTTGTCTGGGGAAGCCCTCGGCTTCCCTTTTCCCTCGGTTTCCCTTTTCCTTCCACTATTTCGTGGGTGAATTGCCATGAATATTTTTCAGAAGATTCTGCTTTCGCCGGCAGCGGCGGTGCTCCTGCTCGTCATATCCGGCGGCATCAGCTACCAGGCATTGCGTGCCCAGCACCAGGCTCTCCACGAGCTGTTCGATGAACGGCAGGATCACCTCAGGGAGGCGTATCAGGCACGCGGCGTGTTCAGGGCGACCCAGGCGGGTGTGTATCGAGTCCTGACTTTCGGCCCGACCCTCGGCGATGCCTATGTGGCCAAGGAGATGAAGGCAGTGATGGCGGTTTCCGACAAGGGAGCGGCGGATTTCAAGAAGTGGGCCGAGTCCACGGATCTGCTCGACGAGGAAAAGCAACTGGGCAAACAGGCGCTCGAGCGCCTTGCCAAATACAAGAAGTCGATGGCAGGTGCACTGGATCTCGCCGCGGTCGATGTGACGATGGCGGTCAGCGCGATGCAGACCGCCGATGAAGATTTCAAGAATCTTGACGCGCTGCTGGAGAAGCTGGTCGAGTTTCAAACGGTGACCGGCAAGGCTTCATATGAAACGGCCAACGCGGCTTATGCCCGCAGCGTGGCGGTACTGATCGCTGTGGTGTTGATCGCGGTCGCGCTGGCGGTCGCGCTGAGCCTGGTCATGGCGCGCGGGATCACTTCACGCCTGGCGCGCGCGGTCCGGGTCGCCGACCAGGTGGCGGAAGGCAATTTGACCAGCACGATAGAATCGGCCGGCAGCGACGAAGTCGCCGACTTGATGGCGGCGCTGGGCAGGATGCAGAACGGCTTGCGCGAGGTGACGGCTGCCATCGCCGAAAGCGCCACGTCCCTGGGCGTCGCGGCGGAAGGCGTCACCGCAAGTTCGGAACACATCGGCCGGGCGGTGGCGGAACAAAGCGGCGCGGTCTCGAGCACGGCGGCAGCCGTGGAGGAAATGACCGTGAGCATCTCGCATGTATCCGACAATGCCTCGCATGCCAAGGATCTCGCCGCACGCACCGCCGAGATCGCCGATGAGGGTCAGCGGCTGGCCGGCGACGCATCGACGGAAATCAAGAAAATTGCGGTCACGATGGATGAAACCGCGGTATCGATGAAGCAATTGGAATCGAGTTCGGCTCAAATCAGCAATATCGCCAACGTGATTCGCGACATCGCCGATCAAACCAATCTTCTTGCGCTGAATGCCGCCATCGAGGCGGCGCGGGCGGGCGAACAGGGACGCGGGTTTGCCGTCGTCGCCGACGAAGTTCGCAAGCTTGCAGAAAAGACCGGTACGGCGACCAGCGAAATCAAGCAGATGATCGAGTCCATCCAGGCCCAGACGGCCCGTGCGGCGATCCAGATGGGGACCGCCAGCCACCAGGTGAGCGACGGAGTCAAAATGATCGAAGGTTTGCAGGCGCCCTTGCAGGAACTGCACACCGGGGCATCCGAGGCTTTCAATCGCCTGGTCGAGTTGAGCAACGCGACGCGGGAACAGTCGACAGCCAGCACGCAGATCGCCCAGAACGTCGAAAAAATTGCCCAGATGGGCGAACAGAACAACGCGGCGGCGGCGGAAAGCCATGACATCGCGATGAAGGTTGGCGGCATGGCGCAAGCGCTGCGGGATCTGATCGGGCGCTTCAAGCGCTGATTGGATAAGGTGGGCCTTGGCGGTCGGCCGCGATTTCGTGGCAAGTCGTCCACCCCCTGAAACCAATGAACCGGAACATAAACGAAAAACAGCTCGCCGCGTGGCGCGGCTTCGTCGAGCGGGGGACTATCGACGCTGCCCAGGTTCGCCCTGAAGTGGCTGTCTCGTGGCGCAGGTGCGCCGCCGCGGGAGTGGATCCGTATGCGCCGAAAGCCCCAGTAAAACTGACGGCCGCCGAGTTGAAAGCGGTGCGGCGCCGGAACCAGGAATTCATCGATGCGGCCCTGCCATTCATGCATTTCCTGGAAACCGCGGTGCGCGGATCCGGCTTCATCCTGGTGCTCACCGACCGCCAGAGCATCGTGCTGGAAGTATTCGGCGACGAGAAGATCCTGGCCATGGCGCGCGAGAACAACTACGTTCCCGGCTGTAGCAGGACCGAACTGGAAGTGGGCACCAATGCGATCTGCCTGGCCCTCCAGGAGCAGAAGTCGGTGCAACTGACCGGTCCCGAGCATTACAACGTGCGCCACCAGAGCTGGACCTGTTCTTCCTCGCCGGTGTTTTCCTCCACCGGAGAACCGCTCGGCACGGTGACGCTTTCGGGAGAGTCGATAGGCGCGCACCGGCATACTTTCGGCATGGTGGTGGCGGCGGCCGAGGCCATCCAGAATCACTTGCGGGAGCGTGAAGCGGAAACGAAAAAGACCAAATCGGAAATCATGCTGACCTCGATTCTGATGTCGGTGTCCGAGGCCATCATCGCCCTGGATCAGGAAGGCGGCATCTCCAACGTCAATCCGGTTGCGGCGCGCCTGCTGGCGATCAAGCCTGATGAAGTCGTCGGGAAAAACATCGCCGCGCTTTTCCCCGGCACTCCGGATATCTTCCGGAACATTCAGGAGAGCCGAAACGCCACGCCGGTGGAGGCCACCATCGATGCCCAGAAAGGCCGCGGCAATTTCATCGTCACGCCTTATCATACCCAGACGGGCACTTCGTTCCAGGGAGCGATCCTGGTGGTGGCGGAACGCCGAAAATTCATCCATAGCGTGCGCGAGTTGTCCGGCTTGAACGCCTTCTACACCTTCGATCACCTGATTGGCTCCGCGCCGGTATTCGTCCGCCAGATCGAACTCGCCCGGATCGCCGCGCGCCAGGATTCGCGCATCCTGATCACCGGCGAGACGGGGACCGGCAAGGAGCTGCTTGCGCAGGCGATCCACAACGGTTCCGCGCGCAGCAGCGGTCCCTTCGTGGCGATCAACTGCGCGGCGATTCCCAGGGATTTGCTGGAGTCCGAGATCCTCGGTTACAAGGACGGCGCATTCAGCGGCGCCCGCAAGGGCGGCCAGGTGGGCAAATTGGAACTGGCGGACGGCGGCACGATCTTCCTCGACGAAATCAGCCAGATGCCGATGGACATGCAAGTCAAGCTGCTGCGGGTGCTCCAGGACGGCATCATCACCCGCCTGGGGGACACCAAGCCGATGCGCATCGACGTCCGGGTGATCGCCGCCACCAACGAGGATCTGTACGAGAAAAGCCGCGCCGGCGGATTCCGGCAGGATTTGTATTTCCGCCTCAGCGTCGTCGAGATCGGCTTGCCGCCGCTGCGCGATCGGGCCGAAGATATTCCGGTCCTGGCGCGCCATTTCATGGGACGCCTGGCCGGCAACGCAGCCGGGAAAGCCGTCGCGATTTCAGCGAGTGCCATGAGTGTGCTGTGCGGCTACGGCTGGCTGGGAAACATCCGCGAGTTGGAAAATGTTCTGGAGATGGCGGCGATCGTCTGCGGCCAGGGAACGATCGAGCCGCAGCATCTCGGGCAGCGCATCCAGCCCTTGAGCAAGACGTCGAAGGAGGCCGCGACGCGTCCGACCAAGATGAAGGAAGTAGAAATCGACGTGCTGCGCGCCACCATGCAGGAATTGCAGGGCAATATCGCCTTGGTTTCCCGCAATCTGGGCATATCCCGCAGCACCATCTATCGGCGGATGCGCGAGCACGGCATCAGCCGTTCGGTGCATATCGGCTGAACTCGTCTGTGTCAATTTGACACAGTTGTACTGGCTTTTCCCTGTGATAAGTCGGCATTAGCCTGACCCAAATCCTTCTGAAATCAACTATTGTCTGTTAATACATCGGGCTAGCGGTGCTTGCCGTGCGTGGCACGGTTACTGCTGATAAGCCACTTTATCCATTGCGTTAACCGGAGACTCAAATGACCAGTGCCCTGTTTTCCCCCATCAAGCTTCGCGAACTGAGTCTGCCCAACCGGGTCGTGGTCTCGCCGATGTGCCAGTACATCTCGGATGACGGCTGTTCCAACGATTGGCATTTGATGCATTACGGCCAGTTCTCCATGGGCGCAGCTGGGCTGGTGATCCAGGAGGCCACGGGTGTCAGTCCCGAAGGGCGTATCTCCCACAAATGCGCCGGCCTGTATACCGACGCCCAGGAAGCTGCGGCCAAGCGCGTGGTGGATTTCTGCAAGAAGTTCGGCGCCGCCAAGATCGGCATACAACTGGCGCATTCCGGCCGGAAAGGCTCGACCCTGCCGCCCGCCCTGGGCGGCCGGTCGCTGACGGCCGACGAGGGCGCCTGGAAGACCTTCGCCCCGTCGGCGCTGCCCTATGCGCCCGACTGGCAGGTGCCGGAAGCCCTGGACAGCGCCGGCATGGACAAGATCAAGGCGGATTTCGTCAATTCCGTCAAACGGGCGGAACGGGTCGGCTACGACCTGATCGAATTCCACGCCGGCCACGGCTACCTGATGCACGAATTCCTCTCTCCGCTGACCAACCGGCGTAGCGACGCCTACGGCGGCAGCGCCGAAAACCGCATGCGCTTCCCGCTCGAATTATTCGCCGCCATGCGCGCCGCCTGGCCCGCCGACAAGCCCATGGGCATCCGGGTGTCGGCGGTCGACTGGGTCGAGGGCGGCCTGACGATAGAGCAAACCGTGCAGTTCGCCAAGGAACTCAAGAAGTTGGGCTGCGATTATGTCGATGTCTCTTCGGGCGCGCTCGATCCGGGCCAGCAGGTGCCGTTTGCACCCGGCTACAACGTGGCGTTCGCCGCCAAGGTAAAGCAGGAGTCCGGCATCGTCACCCGGGCGGTCGGACTGATCGTCGAGGCGAAGGTGGCCGAACAAATCGTCGCTTCGGGTCAGGCCGATATGATCGCCATCGCCCGCGGCGCCATGTGGGATCCGCGCTGGGCCTGGCATGCCGCCCTCGAACTGGGTACCGAGGCGAATTATCCACCCCGGGCGACCCCGTGCTTGCCGGCATTGCGTCCGCAGATTTTCGGCAATCTCAAGAAATAAGACCGCCTGGAACATGTGTCGCAAAATGCGACACATGTTATTGTCCAAGGCCGGCACATAACCGAGGAGAAGATCATGAAATACAACCGCCCGCATGCGACCGCCAGTTGGGGCACGATGGCCAAGGACTGGGAGCGCGGTGTCGATTACCAGCGCCTGATACGCGAGCGTTT
>JAPLQT010000067.1:99450-121077 GCA_026399515.1 Pseudomonadota bacterium
CGTTTCGAGCGTGCGCAGGCCGCCGTCAAGGCTGCCGGACTAGGTGGCGTGCTGTGCTTCAACGTCGATAACGTGCGCTACATCACCGGCACCCACATCGGCGAATGGGTGCGCGACAAGTTCGACCGCTATGCTCTCTGTCCGCGCGACGGCGAGCCCTACCTGTGGGACCCGGCGCCGCCCGCCAAGCGCATCAGCAGCCCCTGGATCGCCGATCGCGTCGCCGCCCCGGTCAGCAATATGCAAGGCGCCCTGCCGCCGACGATGAACGTGCAGGACCAGTTCGCCCAGCAGATCAGGAAAATGCTGGTGCATTACGGCATCGACAAACAGCCGCTGGGCATAGACCTGCTGGAACTGCCGATGCTGCGCGCCCTGGAGAAGGCCGGCATCGAGGTAGTCGACGGCCAGCAGGCCATGCTCGACGCACGCGAGGTCAAGACTGCGGACGAAATCGAAATCCTCAAGATGGCGGCCGGCATGGTCGACGGCACCTATTATGACATCTGCAAGGCGATCCGCCCCGGCGTGCGCGAGAACGAACTCGTCGCCATCGCTCACGACCGGCTGTTCCGCATGGGCTCGGAGCGCGTCGAGTGCATCAATTCGGTGGCCGGTCCGCGCGGCACCCCGCACTGCCACACCTTTTCCGACCGCATGATTCAGCCGGGCGACATGATCTACCTGGACATCATGCATTCCTTCAACGGCTATCGCACCTGCTACTACCGCACCTTCGTCTGCGGCGAGCCGAACAAATACCAGATCGACGCCTATGACCTGGCCTCGAAGTGGATCAGCGCGTCCATCGATGCGATTAAACCTGGTGCCACCGTCGATGACGTGGCGAACAGTTGGCCGCGCGCCGAGGAGTTCGGCTACCGCAACGAGGACGAGGCCTTCCTGTTGCAATACGGCCATGGCATCGGCCTCTCGCTGTGGGAGCGGCCCATCATCAGCCGGCGTTTCGGCGGACAGAAAACCGTGCTGAAGGAAGGCATGGTCTTCGCCGTCGAAACCTGGAAAGGCGCCGAAGACGGCTCGGGCGCGGCACGCATCGAGGAAGAAGTGGTGGTGACCAAGGACGGTTGCCAGGTCATTACCAACTTCCCCTCGGATCGCCTGATTTCATGCGGCCTGCCGGGCTGCGACGTATTCTGAAAACGAAATGGATCAACCATGAAGAACCTGAAAGACAGCAAGCTTTTCCGCCAGCAGTGTTACATCGATGGCGCCTGGTCGGACGCCGATCAAGGCGGGACCATCACGGTCAACAATCCGTCCAATGACCAGACACTCGGCAGCGTGCCGAAGATGGGCACCGCCGAGACCCGGCGCGCCATAGCGGCGGCGGACGCCGCATTCCCGGCCTGGCGGGCGCGAACCGCCAAGGACCGTTCCGCCATCCTGCGCCGCTGGTTCGAGCTGATGCTCGAACACAAGCAGGATCTGGCGATGATCATGACCGCCGAGCAGGGCAAGCCGTTTTCCGAAGCACAAGGTGAGATTGCCTATGGTGCGTCCTTCATCGAATGGTTCGCGGAAGAAGGCAAACGCATCTACGGCGACACCATACCCGCCCAGGCCGCGGACAAGCGCATCGTCGTCATCAAGCAGCCGATAGGTGTGGTCGGGGCGATTACGCCGTGGAACTTCCCCAATGCCATGATCACCCGCAAGTGCGGACCGGCACTGGCGGCGGGCTGCACCGTGGTGGTCAAGCCGGCCAGCCAGACGCCATACTCGGCGCTGGCGCTGGCGGAACTGGCGGAACGCGCCGGCATTCCGCGCGGCGTGTTCAATGTCGTGACGGGTTCGGCGGTCGCCATCGGCGGCGAGCTGACCAGCAATCCCATCGTCCGCAAGATCACCTTCACCGGTTCCACGGAAATCGGCAAGCTGCTGATGAAGCAGAGTGCGGACACGGTCAAGAAAGTGTCGCTGGAACTCGGCGGCAATGCTCCCTTCATCGTCTTCAACGACGCCGATCTCGATGCTGCCGTGCAGGGCGCGCTCGCCTCCAAGTACCGCAACACCGGCCAGACCTGCGTCTGCGTCAACCGCCTGCTGGTGCAGGAGGGCGTGTATGACGACTTCGCCCGCCGCCTGGTGGCCGCCGTGGAAAAACTCAAGGTTGCCGACGGCATGGTCGAAGGCGCCCAGCAAGGTCCGCTGATCGACATGGCGGCGGTGCAAAAAGTCGAATCGCATATCCAGGATGCCTTGGACAAGGGAGCCCGCGTGCTGCTCGGCGGAAAACGCCACGCCCTGGGCGGCACATTCTTCCAGCCGACCATCCTCGCCGATGTCACCGGCCAGATGGCGGTCGCCAGAGAAGAGACTTTCGGGCCGGTGGCGCCGCTGTTCCGCTTCGCCACCGAGGATGATGCCATCCGCATGGCCAACGACACCGAGTTCGGGCTGGCTGCGTATTTCTATACACGCGACATCGGCCGCATCTGGCGCGTCGCCGAAGCGCTGGAATACGGCATGGTGGGCATCAACGAAGGCATCATCTCGACCGAGGTTGCACCCTTCGGCGGCGTCAAGGAGTCCGGCACCGGCCGCGAGGGATCTAAATACGGCATCGAGGATTTTCTCGAAGTCAAATACCTCTGTATGGGCGGCATTACCAGTTGATGCAGCGCATACCGGTTTCCTTGATCACGGGCTTCCTGGGCAGCGGCAAGACCACCTTGCTGAACCGCTTGTTGCGCCATCCGGAGGCGGCAAGGACGGCGGTGGTGGTCAATGAGTTCGGTACAGTCGGACTCGACCACGACCTGATCGAAGCCAGCGACGACAACGTCGTCCTGCTGGCGAATGGCTGCCTGTGTTGCGCCATGCGCGGCGATCTGGTGACGGCGCTGGACCGGCTGTATCGCGGCGGCCAGTCGGATAAGGCGGCGACGTTCGAGCGAGTGCTGATCGAAACCAGCGGCTTGGCCGATCCCAGCCCGGTGATCCAGCTACTGCTCGGGGAACCGTCGCTGACGGCGCGTTACCGGCTCGACGCGGTGGTGACCGTCGTCGACGCCGTGAATGGCGAGGCTACGCTCGACAATCACATCGAGTCCGTCAAGCAAATCGCCGTTGCCGATCGCTTGCTTGTCACCAAGAAAGATCTGCTCGACGCTGATGCCCAGTTGGCAGACCTACTAGCGCGAATCAGGACCATCAATCCGGCGGCGCCACTGCTGGAGAGCGAGGAAGTTCTGGCGACACTCTGTTCCGGATTACATCAGCGAAGTACCGATACGCTCACCCATCAGTGGCTGCGCGCCGAGTCGTATTCAGGTGTGGTTTCAATAACCAGCGGCAAACCTCATGACCAGCGCTTCAGTTCCTTCTGCTACACACGGGAAGAACCGATGTCGGAACTGGCATTGGAGTTGCTGATCGACGCCATCGGCGAAAACCTGGGGCCGCAACTGCTGCGCATCAAGGGACTGATCAACGTACTCGAACGCCCGGGAACTCCCGCCTTGATCCATGGCGCACAGAAGCTGCTGCATGGCGTCGAATGGCTTGCGGCCTGGCCGAGCGACGATCAACGCACGCGCATCGTCTTCATCACGCTCGATGCTGGGCGCGAGATGGTCGAGGAACTGGTCGCTCTTGCCGACCGGATCGCCGCCAACACCCAGAGAGCCCGCCAGCGGGCAAGCCACGCCGCCTTATAAACGGGACAGGATCGAAGGGAACCGCATGCCGAAAATCACCAACCTCACTTACCAGGCGCCGTGGCAGGAGATACGTTCCACCGCCAAGGACTGGGACGGGCTGGGTGCCGGCGCCCTGATGCGCATGCTGCACCATCTGCACGTGATCCGCGCTTTCGAGGAGGCGGTGCTGGAACTGGACGGGCAGGGCCTGGTCCATGGTCCCGCGCATTCGAGCATCGGCCAGGAAGGCGGCGCGGTCGGGGTGATGGCCGAGCTGCATTCCGGCGACCAGATCACCGGCTCGCATCGCGGCCATCACCAGTTCCTCGCCAAGGGACTGCGCCACATCGACCCGTCCGACTATGACCCGCGCAAGGAGCCTATCCCCGGCCAAGTGAAGGAATTTCTGTACCGCACCCTGGCGGAGATCCTCGGCCTGTCCGACGGCTTCTGCAAGGGTCGCGGCGGCTCCATGCACCTACGCTGGGTCGAGGCCGGCGCGATGGGCACCAATGCCATCGTCGGCGGCGGCGTGCCGATCGCCAATGGCCTGGCCTGGGCCAAGAGCTGGCAGGGGCAGGGCCATGTGGCGTTCACCTTCTTCGGCGACGGCGCGGTGAATATCGGCTCCGTTCCCGAATCGATGAATCTTGCGGCGCTGTGGAACCTGCCGATCTGTTTCTTCATCGAGAACAACGGTTATGCCGTGTCTACCACGGTGAACGAGGAGACCCGCGAGACGCGCATGTCGTCGCGCGGCGCCGCTTACGGGATCCCGGCGTTCCGCGTGGATGGCATGGACCCGGTCGCCGTGCGCATCGCCACCCAGATGGCGCTCGACGTGATGCGTTCGGGCAAGGGACCGACCATCATCGAGGCCGAGGTCTATCGCTTCTTCCATCATGGCGGTGGGCTGCTGGGCAGCGCCTTCGGTTATCGCAGCAAGGAAGAGGAGGCGACGTGGCGCGAACGCGATCCCATCCTGCGCATCGCCAGGGAAATGATCACGCGCCACTGGCTCTCCGAGGACGAGAACGCCGCCATCCGCGCCAATGCCCGGGGCGCGGCGCGTGAAGCACTGGAGCGTCTCACCGAAATGGACGGAGCCAAGCGCCGCATCATTCCCCGCCTGTGGCCCAAACCGGAGTTCCGCGACGAAGGCTTGCGCGGGGATCTTTCCGAGTTTGCCGGCGTCCGCTTCGAGGAACTCGAGAGCGCAAGCGCGGCGGTCGGTGAAGTCAAGTTCATCGATGTCGTCGCCCAGGTCATGGGACGCAACATGGAAAAGGACGAGCGCGTCTTCATCCTCGGCGAGGACATCCATCAGTTGAAGGGCGGCACCAACGGCGCCACCCGCGGACTGGCGGCCCGGTTCCCGGGCCGCGTGGTGCCGACGCCGATTTCCGAGCAGGGCTTCGTCGGCCTGGCGGGCGGCGTGGCGATGGAGGGCTCCTACCGTCCCGTGGTGGAATTCATGTATCCGGATTTCTCCCTGGTCGCCGCCGACCAGGTGTTCAACCAGATCGCCAAGGCGCGCCACATGTTCGGCGGCGACACCAAGATGCCGCTGGTATTGCGCACCAAGGTCGCAATCGGCACGGGGTATGGCTCGCAGCATTCCATGGACCCGGCCGGCCTGTATGCGCTGTGGCCCGGATGGCGCATCGTCGCGCCGTCCACGCCGTTCGATTACGCCGGTCTGATGAACAGCGCGCTGCTGTGCGAAGACCCGGTGCTGGTGATCGAGCATGTGGCGCTGTATAACGCCAGCGGCCCGGGTCCGCTGACGGATTTCGATTATTTCATCCCGCTCGGCAAGGCCAAGGTGGTGCGGCCGGGAACTGCCTTCACGGTGCTCACCTATCTCGCCATGACGCCCCTGGCCATCAAGGCCGCGGATGAGATGGGGCTGGATGTCGAAGTGATCGACCTGCGCTCGCTCGACCGGGCCGGGATCGATTGGGCCACCATCGAGGAAAGTGTGCGCAAGACCAATAATGTCGTGGTTCTCGAACAAAGCCCGCTGACGGTGTCCTATGGCGCCATGCTGAGCGACGAAGTCCAGCGCCGCTGCTTCGATCATCTCGACCAGCCGGTCGCGCGCATCCGTGGCGGGGAAGCCTCGCCCAGCGTGTCCAAGGTGCTGGAGCGCGCCGCCTTCGTCGGCGTCGAGGAAATCAAGGCCGGCTATGCCACGATGATGGCCGACATGGGAAGGCCGATCGCATGAATGCGGCAAAGGACGCGGCGTACACCGGCATGCCCGGTCTCAGGGGCACCGACCATATCGGCTTCACCGTTCCCGACCTGCAAGAGGCCGTGGACTTCTTCGTCAATGTCATCGGCTGCGAAGCATTCTACGAGCTCGGTCCGTTTTCCTCGGAGGACGACTGGATGCAGACCCACCTCGACGTCCATCCCCGCGCGGTGATGAAACGGCTCAAGTTCCTGCGCTGCCAGTCCGGCTCGAACTTCGAAATATTCGAATACGAATCGCCGGATCAGAATCGACAGCAGCCGAAGAACAGCGACGTGGGCGGCCATCATCTGGCCTTTTACGTCGACGACATGGAGCAGGCGGTTGCCTATCTCAAGGCCAAGGGCGTCAAGATTCTCGGCGAGCCGACCCGCTCGAAGAACGCCAGCGCCGGCCAGACCTGGGTGTATTTCCTGGCGCCCTGGGGCATGCAGTTGGAGCTGGTGAGCTTTCCCCAAGGCAAGGCCTACGAGCGCGAAACCGAGCGCAAACTATGGCATCCCGCGCATCCCGAGCTATGACCGGACTATCGACAAAAATGTCCACTGAGATCCTGATGCCCGCGGTCTCGCCATCGATGACGGAGGGCGGCATCGCGCGCTGGTTGAAGCGCGAAGGCGATGCGGTCAAGGCCGGTGAGCCCATGGTGGAGATCGAGACCGACAAGGCCGTCGTCGAATATGAAGCGCAGCGCGACGGCATACTGGAGAAGATCCTGGTCCCGGACGGCAGCGCGAACGTGAAGGTCGATCAGGTGATCGCGATGCTGCTGACCTCAGGGGAAAACGCCACGACGATACCCGAAAAGAGCAACGTCGCGTCGCCGCCCCTGGCGGTTGTCGCCGCGCCGTCGGCCGCCGCCGCACCAGTCGCCGCGGTCGATGCGGCGCTGCGGGCATCCTCATCGGTGTCATCGGGACGCGTCCCGGCGAGTCCGCTGGCGCGTCGCCTGGCTGCTGCGAACAACGTCGATCTTGCCTTGCTCAAGGGTTCCGGCCCGAACGGCCGGGTCGTCAAGCTGGACGTCGAGTCGGCCTCGGCCAGACGGCCCACCCTGAGCGCGGTGACACCCGCCAGTGGCGCGACCTACGAGAGCATCCCCAACAACGGCATGCGCAGGCTGATCGCCCAACGCCTGAGCGAGGCCAAACAGACCATTCCGCATTTTTACCTGAGCATCGATTGCGACATCGATGCCCTGCTGGACATGCGCAAGGAACTCAACGACTGGGCAGACAACGTCAAGTTGTCCGTCAATGACTTCATCATCAAGGCGGTGGCCCTGGCCATGAAACAAACGCCAGGCGTGAATGCTTCCTGGAGCGAGGCCGCCACCCTGCGCTACCAGACGGTGGATGTCTCCGTCGCCGTATCCAGCCCGTCCGGCCTGATCACCCCCATCATCCGGGATGCCGACTTGAAGAGCTTGTCGCAGATATCCGGCGAGATGAAGGAACTGGCCGAACGCGGACGGCAAGGCAAATTGCAGGCACAGGAATACCAGGGCGGCGGCTTCACCATCTCCAATCTCGGCATGTATGGCATCCGCGAATTCGCGGCCATCATCAATCCGCCGCAGTCCTGCATCCTCGCCGTCGGTGCCGGCGAGCAGCGGCCGGTGGTGAAGCACGGCGCGCTCGCCATCACGTCGGTGATGACCTGCACTCTTTCCGCAGATCATCGTGTCGTCGATGGTGCGCTAGGTGCGGAATTTCTCGCGGCGTTCAGGAAACTGGTCGAGCATCCCCTGACCATGTTGCTATAGCCGGATGGACTCGGCAGACACCACTCACCCGGAGAGACCAGAACATGCTATTCACCCTGGCGCGCTTCCTGACCTGTGGCATCTGGCTATTGGCCGGCCTCTACAAGCTGACCCATTTCAAGGCGACCACCGAGGATATGGGGCGACGCGGCATTCCGTTCCAGGCTTTCTTCCTGGTGGTGACCCTGACGCTGGAACTCGCCGGTTCGGCTCTGTTGTTTGCCAATGTCATGGTCTGGCTGGTGGCTTTGCTGTGGATCGGTTTTCTCATCATCGCCACGCCCATCTATCACGGCAAGTTCATCGAGGAGGGCAGGATATTTTTCCCCGAATACGTCCAGTTCGCCAAGAACCTGTCGCTGGCCGGCGGCCTGCTGGCGCTGATCGGTCTCGATCCGGCCAAACCCGCCTGGCTGCAAGCTTTCCTGAATTGATGCCATGACCCAGCGATTGATCAGAGGCGCAGCGCTCGTCACCATGGACGACACGCTCGGCGATTTCGGCGAAGCCGACGTGCTGATCGCCGGCGGCCTGATCGTTGCGGTCGGCAAGGATCTGCCGCATGTCGGCGCCGAGATCATCGATGGACGCGGACGCATCGTCATCCCCGGCCTCATCAATGCCCATATGCATACCTGGCAGACCTGCTTGCGAGGGGTAGCGGCCAACTGGACGCTGCTGGAATACTTTCGCCAGGTGCATGCCGGACTGGCGACGCTGTTCACTCCCGAGGACATCTATCTCTCGACGCTCGCCGGTGCGCTCAACCAGATCAATTGCGGTTGCACCACCCTGGTCGATTGGTGCCACAACAATCCCACTTCTGCCCATTCCGATCGGGCGATAGACGGGCTGGAGGAAGCGGGCATCCGCGCCGCCTTCTTTCACGGCTCGCCGAAGCCCGATCCCAAGCCCGGTGAAAAGCATTTCAGCGAAATTCCGCATCCGCGCCGCGAGGTAGAACGCCTCCTCAAGACCCGTTTCAATGGGACCAATCCCTTGCTCAGCCTGGGGCTGGCGATACTAGGTCCGCATTACTCGACGCTGGACGTGGCCATGCACGACTTTGCCCTGGCCAAGGAGTTCGGCCTGATCGCCTCCATGCATCAAGGCGGCGGCGAGGCCAAGACTCCCGATGGCTGGGACAGGCTGGACGCGGCCGGGCTGCTCGGCCGCCATGTCAACATCGTTCATGGCAACAACCTCAGCGACGTCCAGTTGGCGCGCTTCGTCGAGCTGGGCATGTCCTTCTCGGTGACGCCGGAAAACGAGATGATGCAAGGCCATGGTTTTCCCATCACCGGCCGGCTGCGCCGGCTCGGTGCGGCGCCGACGCTGGGCGTCGCTCTGGAGTCGGCGCTGTCGGGCGACTTATTCACGGTGGCGCGCATGGCCCTCGGCATGCAGCGCGCGCTCGACAACGCGGCCTCGCGCGAGCAGCGTGGCAGCATCCCCGAGACCTCGACGGTGCGCGCCCGCGAAGCCTTGTCCTGGGTGACCATGGACGGCGCGCGCATGCTGGGCATGGCGGATCGCCTCGGTTCGATCACGCCGGGCAAGCAGGCCGATCTGGTGATCCTCGACGCCAGATTGCCAAACATGCAGCCGGTACTCGATCCGGTCAACAGCGTGGTGACGCAGGCCTCGATCGCCAATGTCGAAGCGGTGCTGGTGGCGGGCGAGTTCCGGAAGCGCCATGGCCGCTTGCACTATCCGTTGATGGATGAGCGCCTGGCGCAACTGACGGCCTCAGGGCGTCGCATCGCCGGCGCCTTGGGCATAGGCCCGGAAAAGACCGGCCGGCTCGAAGCGGGAGGAGAGGCGAAATGAACCAGGACACAGTGCCTTTGCTGGAACTGCGCGGCATCAGCAAAACCTTTCCGGGCGTGAAGGCGCTCGACGACGTGTCCTTCTCCGTCTACCCGGGCGAGGTGCATATGCTGATCGGCGAGAACGGGGCCGGCAAGTCTTCGCTGATGAAGGTGCTGTGCGGCGCCTATACGGCGGACGCCGGACAGTTCTATTCCAAGGGCGAGCCGGTGGACATCCGCTCGCCGGCCGATGCGCGAAAATTCGGCATCGCCGTGATCTTCCAGGAATTCTCGCTGGTGCCTTATCTCGACATCGCCCAGAACATTTTTCTCGGCCGGGAGTTCAGGGGCAGTATCCCGGGCATCATCGACCATGCTCGAATGCACAGCGAAGCCAGGAAAATACTCGACCTGCTGGGCCTCGAACTGTCGACCCGGACCCTGGTGCATGAACTGGGCGTGGCGCAGCAGCAGATGGTGGAGATCGCCAAGGCCTTGTCGCAGCATGCGCGCATCCTGGTGATGGACGAGCCGACCGCGGCCTTGTCCGACCGCGAGACCGAGAGACTCTTCGCCATGATTCGCCAGCTCCAGGCGGAAGGTGTGGCGATCATCTACATCTCGCATCGGATGGCGGAAGTGTTCGCCATGGGCGACCGCATCACGGTATTGCGCGACGGGAAAAAAGTCGGCTCCAAGCTGCCCGGTGAAGCGACGCCCGACGAACTGGTGCGCATGATGGTGGGACGCAACGTCGACATGACTTATGCGCGCAGCTTCGGCACGAGCGAGGGAGAGATGATCCTCGAGGTGAAGAACCTGCATGCGGTCAATGGCATCAAGGGAATCAGCCTCAACGTCAGGCGCGGCGAGATCGTCGGCCTGTCGGGACTGGTGGGCGCCGGGCGCACCGAGGTGGCGCGGGCGATCTTCGGCGCCGACAAGGTCACGGCCGGCGAAATCCGCCTGTTCGGCAAGTTGCATCAGGGCGCGCCCGACAAGGCGGTGCGGGCGGGCATCGCCCTGATTCCTGAAAGCCGCAAGGCGGAGGGCCTGGCGCTGATCCGCACGGTTTGCGACAACCTGATGCTGCCCGGATTGGGAAAAGCCTTCCCGAACCGCTTGTACAAGGCAAGCAAGGCCAGGAAGATCGCCCGTGAATTGATTGACAGGCTGCGCATTAGCACCCCGTCGTCATTCCGGGCGGTGCAGGTGCTGTCCGGCGGCAATCAGCAGAAAGTGGTGATCGGCAAGTGGCTCAGTTCCGACTCGAAATTCTTCATCGTCGATGAACCTACCCGCGGCATCGACGTCGGCGCCAAGGCGGAAATCTTCGCCCTGATCGACGAACTGGTGCGGCAGGGCGTCGGCGTGCTGATGATCAGTTCCGAACTCTCCGAGATCGTCCATGTCTGCGACCGCGCCTATGTCATGCGCGACGGGCGCATCGCCGGCCATCTCGCGCGCGAGGAACTCTCCGAGGAAAACATCCTGAGAATGGGTATGCACCATGAATGAAATCGCCATGGATGAACCGTCCAGGTCCTTCTCGCTTGCCCGGGTGCCCGGCGTGGCCTGGATACTCGGCGTGCTGCTGATCGGCTTCACGGCCTTCAGCCGGGATTTTCTGACCGGCCCCAACCTCCACAACATCGGTTTGCAGTCGGTGATCCTGCTGATCCTGGCCCTGCCGCAGACCATGATCATCATGACCGAGGGCGTCGATATCGCCATGGGCGCGGTGCTGACGCTGGCCAGTGTGATGCTCGCTTGGGTGCTGGTGCATAACGGCTCCCTGCCGCTGGCGCTGGCGGCGGCGCTGGCCACCGGCCTGATGTTCGGGCTGGCCAACGGCATGCTGGTTGCCCTGCTCAAGATGCCGCCTTTCGTCGTCACTCTCGGCACCATGGGCGTGGCGCAAGGCCTGGCGCTGATCGTCACCGACGGCCAGAGCATCGTCGTCAATAGCGACGCCTTGCAAGCCGTGTATGGCGGCAGTCTGGCCGGCATGCCGCTACCGCTGCTGATCGCCGTCGCGGTCTATGCATTCAGCCACGTGCTGCTTTACCACACCCGCTTCGGCACCTATGTGTTCGCGCTCGGTGGCAACGCCGAAGCGTTGAAGCTCGCCGGCATCCGGGCCAATGCTTATCTCATCGGCGTATATGTCCTGGGTGGCCTGATGGCGGGCCTGGCGGCGCTGATCCTGACGGCGCGCATGAGTTCCGGTCACCCCACCTCGGCGATAGGCATGGAGTTCGACGCCATCGCCGCCGTGGTGGTCGGCGGCACCTCGTTCGAGCACGGCAAGGGTTGGTTGTTCGGCACCCTGCTGGGCGTGGTGGCGGTCGGCGTGCTGCGCAACGGTCTCAACCTGCTGGCCATTCCTTCCTCCGCCCAGGTCGCCTGCATCGGGCTGCTGGTGATCGTGGCCTTGTTCATCGACGGACTGAAGGGGAAGCAATGAGTTTCGCCCTCTCCAAACCGGGACGCTTCATCGGCGCGCTGACCGCCGATCTCAAGACCATCGCTTACCGCCTGGCTGCCGCAATGGTGATCTGCGTGATCCTGACCTTCGCCAGCGATGCCTTCCTCACCACCAACAATCTGCTAAATGTGTTGCGCCAGGCCAGCCTGTTGTTCCTGCTGGCCTCGGGCCTGACGCTGGTGATCCTGACCGCGGGCCTGGACCTGTCGGTCGGCGCCAACATCGGCCTGTCGGCCTGTATCGCCGCCAGCGTGATGAAGTTGAGCGGTTCCGCCCTGCTCGGTGCCGCCAGCGGCGTCGGCGTCGGCATGTGCATAGGCGTGGCGAATGGCCTTTTGGTGGCACTGATGCGTATGCCGCCTTTCATCGCCACCTATGGCATGCTGTGGGTGGTGCATGGCATCACCTTCTGGTACATGGCGGGCACCACCATATACGGCTTTCCGTCGGCCTTTCGGGCGCTGGGCAGCGGTTATTTCCTCGGCGTGCCGATCCCGGTCTACCTGATGTTCGTCTTCCTGACCCTGGGCGCCTTCTTCGCCCAGCGCACTACCTACGGTCAGGAAATCTATGCGATCGGCGCCAACCGCGAATCGGCCCGGCTTTCCGGAGTCCCGATCGCCAGGCGCCTGATCCTCGTATACACGGTTAGCGGCGCCATGGCGGGACTGGCCTCGCTGGTCTTCCTCGCACGCATGAACTCTGCCGAGGGTGACATCGGCGAAGCCTTCACCCTGCCGGCCATTGCCGCGGTGCTGATCGGCGGAACCTCGCTGTTCGGCGGCGTCGGCACGGTCTCCGGGACGCTAGTTGGCGCGCTGATCCTGACCCTGGTCTTGAACGGCATGAATCTGTTGACCCTGGACGCCAGTTGGCAGCCGCTGGTCACGGGCGTCATCGTCATCCTCGCGGTTTTTTTAGACACTCTCACGCGCAAGAGAGCCGAAGCACGCAAGTAGCACCCCAAAACCATAACTACCAAGGAGACCTGTCCATGAATAAAATATTCCTGACCGCCGCCATCATGCTGTCCACGGCAGCGCAAGCAGACGGCGAGAAGATCGCGGTGTTCACCAAGAACCTGACCAATCCCCTGTTCCAGGTCGAGCGCCTGGGCGCCGAGTCGGCGGCCAAGCAGATGGGTGCGACGGTACAGCACTATGTGCCGACCAAACCCGACAGCATTCCCGAGCAGATGAGCCAGATCGAGGACGTGGCGGTAAAAAGACCCAATGCCATCGTGTTCATCCCGGTCGACCCCAAGGCCATGGTGCCTGGAATTGCCAAGATCAATGCCGCGAATATCCCGGTAGTGAATGTGACCGACCGTGCCGCCGGTGGCAAGTTCGTCTCCTTCATCGGAGCCGACGACTACAGCCTGGGACTCGAAACCGCGCGCTTCCTGTTGAAGGCGATGGGAGGCAAGGGCAATGTGGTGATCATGGAGGGAGTCAAGGCCTCGCTCACCAACATCGACCGTGTGCGTGGTTTCAAGAAGGCACTGGAAGAGAATCCCGGCGTCAAGCTGCTGGCGCAGCAGCCCGGCAACTATCAACGGTTGCAGGCGCTGCAGGTGATGGAGAACCTGATGCAGACCTTCCCGCAGATCGACGGCGTGATCGCCGCCAACGACGCCATGGCCACCGGCGTCATCGAGGCCATGGAAGCGGCCAACCGCAAGGGACTGGTAGTCGGCATCAACGGCACCAAGGAAGCCATCGACGCCATCAAGGCCGGCAAGATGCTGGCCAGCGGCGACTATGCCGGCTTCGAGCAGGGCTGCCTCGGCACCATGGTGGCCATCCGCGAGCTGCACAAGCTGCCGGTACCGAAGGAAGTGGTGTTTCCCGCCTCGGTGATCCACAAGGGCAACTACCAACCCTACGACGTGGCGGCCGAGCAGCGTGCCTGCCCGAAGTATGAGGATCTGATCAAGAAATGAATCGTCCACGAGGAGACTTGCATGCATAAGAAAATCATTCCTGCCGCGCTGTGCCTGATGCTGTCTTGTTCCGCCCAGGCCGACGGCGAGAAGATCGCGGTGTTCACCAAGAACCTGACCAATCCGTTGTTCGCTTCGATCCGCGCCGGCGCCGACAATGCCGCCAAACAGATGAACGCGACGACGCAGCACTACGTCCCGACCAAGCCCGACAGCATTCCCGAGCAGATGAGCGCCATCGAGGACGTGGTGGTGAAGAAGCCGGACGCGATCGTCTTCATCCCGGTCGACTCCAAGGCCATGGTGCCCGGCGTGAACAAGATCAATGCCGCCAACATCCCGGTGGTCAACATCAACGACCGCGCCGCCGGCGGCAAGTTCGTCTCCTTCATCGGCGGCGACGATTACGAGTTGGGCCTCGCTACCGCGCGCTTTCTGTTGAAGACCATGGGCGGCAAGGGCAATGTGGTGATCATCGAAGGCGTCAAGGGCGCATCGACCAACCAGGATCGTATCCGCGGTTTCAAGAAGGCGCTCGAAGAGAGTGCCGGCGTCAAGTTGCTCGCGACGCAGACCGGCAACTACCAGCGTTTGCAGGCCTTGCAGGTGATGGAGAACCTGATGCAGACCTTCCCGCAGATCGACGGCGTGCTTTCCGCCAACGATGCCATGGCAACCGGGGTCATCGAAGCCCTGGCGGCCGCAAACCGCAAGGCACTGGTAATCGGGGTCAACGGCACCGGCATCGACGAGGTCAAGCAGGGCAAGCTGCTGGCCACCGGCGACTATGCCGGCTTCCAGCAGGGCTGCCTCGGCGCCATGGCGGCCATCCGCCATTTGCGCAAGCTGCCGGTGCCGGCGGAACTGCTGTTTCCACCGATCCTCATCACCCAGGCCAACGTTGCGTCCTTCGAAGTCCCGATGGACAAGCGCGTTTGCCCGAAGTGGGAAGAGATCGTCAAGAAGTAGTTGTTCACGAGCCGCCGCAGAGCGGTGCTTCACCAACCGAGGAGAATGGAATGAAGCTACAGAGATTTCTGGCCATCGGCCTGTTGGCCGCATGGGTCGGTGCGGCGCTGGCGCAGCCTGCCGCGCAGTTTGCCGATACTGTTCTTATTAACGGCAAGATTGTCACCGTGGACGAGCGTTTCACCATTACTCAGGCGCTGGCCATCAAAGGCGAACGGGTTCTGCTGACCGGCAACAACAGAGAGGTACGCAAGCTCGCCGGCCCGACGACCCGGGTGATCGACCTGAAAGGGCGCACGGTCATTCCGGGACTCATCGACAACCATGTGCATATGATGCGTGCCGCCGAGTTGTGGGATCGCGAGATTCGCCTCGACGGCATCACCACTCACAAGGAAGCGCTGGAGATGATCGCCCAAAAGGCGCGCGAATCCAAGCCGGGCGAGTGGGTGCTGGTGCTCGGTGGCTGGGCGGAAGAGCAGTTCACCGACGAAAAGCGCGGCTTCAACAAGGAGGAGCTGGATCGCATCGCGCCGAATAATCCGGTGGTGGCCCAGCTCATTTATTTCCGCATCTATACCAACACCGCAGGCTTGAAGGCGCTGGGCATCGACGCGAGTACGCCGGATCGTCCCAACAACAAGATCGAGAAGGATGGCGCTGGCCAACCAAACGGAGTGCTGAACGGCGCCGGCGCGGTGGGCGCGACCTTGTCCAAGCTCGGCGAAGCGGAAATGGGGCAGATGCTGACCAACGCCAAGACCCTGATGCTTGACCTCAACAAGGTCGGCATCACCGCCTTCCAGGACATGGGCGGGCGCGGTTTCAATCCGCGCCAGATCGACCCTTTCCGGACCCTGGCGGAGAAGCACGAACTGACGCTGCGGGCTTTCTATAACGTCTGGCTGGAGCCGAAGAGCGCGGCGGAGGTTGCCGTGGTCCTCGACAAGATCAAGGACATGAAACCCTTCCAGGGCGACGACTGGTTCGACAACACCGGCTATGGCGAAACCGTTTTCTTCCCGCTGCATGACAACCTGCTCGCCGCCAAGGCCAACATCACCGAGGAAGGACTGGTGCAATGGCGGCGGATTGCTCAGGCGGTCGCCGACAAAGGCATGCACTTGAATATCCATGCCCAGTTGCGTTCCACCATCGAGGCCTTCCTGACTGAGATCGAGGCCATCAACAAGGTCAAACCCATCAAGGGACTGCGCTGGACTTTCTCGCATGTCGACCAGCTCGAGCCGCAGGACATCGTACGCATGAAGCGCCTCGGCATGTACGCCGAAATCAGCAGCCGGCCGGTGGTGCAGGGGGCGCTGATGCTGAAAGTGCATGGCGATCGCACCTACAACATGCCGCCGCTCAGGATGGTGCAGGCCAGCGGACTGCCGTGGGGGCTGGGCTCGGACGCCACCGCGGTGACGCCGTACAACCCGTTCGCGACCCTGGGATGGGCGGTGACCGGCAAGATGGTCGGCGGGCAGGAAGTTCTCAAGGACACCATCACGCGCGAACAGGCGCTGATCGCCTATACACGCAACAACGCTCCTTTCCTGTTCCAGGAGGCCAATCTCGGCTCCCTGGCACCAGGAAAATATGCCGACCTGCTGGTGCTGGACGGCGACTACCTGAAAGTGCCGGCCGACAGGATCAAGGATATCAAGCCGCTCGTCACCATGGTCGGCGGCAAGATCGTGTATGAGGCGAAGCAGCACTAACTCACATGGTCGTCAGACCACCCCCGGTGCCATGAAATCGTTCAAAGACAGGATTTACGCCCCCACCCCCCAACCCCCAACCCCCCGCCCAGGCGGGGGCTACAAATTGCTCGCTACGCTCGTGGGTCACGGGGCGCTGCATAACTGCATTTCACGCTAAACCATTCACTTACTCGAAATCGGAAAACCATGAGCACTAACAACAAACTCAAACTGGGCTGGATCGGCCTCGGCCGCATGGGCGAAGCCATGACCCGCCGCCTGTTGCAGAACGACTGCGACTTGTCGGTATGGAACCGGACTCGCAGCAAGGCCGAGCCGCTGGTCGGGCTGGGAGCCAAGCTGGTCGACGGCAAGCCCGATGTGGCGCGCTGCGACATCGTGTTCACCATGGTGTCCACCACCGACGATCTGAAAGAAGTACTGTTCGGTGCGGGCGGCCTGTTGTCGACCGCCGCCAGGCCGAAGATGGTAATCGACAGCTCGTCGATCTCCCAGGAAGGCTCGGCGGAGGTGCGCGCCGAACTGGAGAAACGCGGCGTCGATTACCTGTGTGCGCCGGTGTCCGGCAATGCCAAGGTGGTAAAGGCTGGCAAGCTGCTGGTGGTCGCCTCCGGGCCCAAGGCGGCCTATCAGGCGGCCCAGCCCTATCTGGCAATGCTGGGCCGCAGCGAAATGTGGGTGGGCGAAGGCGAACTCGCCCGCATCTGGAAGATCGCCCACAACACCATGTTCGGCGTGATCATCCAGAACCTCTGCGAGATCACCGTGCTCGCCGAAAAAGCCGGCATCCCGCGCCATGTATTTCTCGAGTCGATCAACAACAGCGTGCTGGGGTCGATGTACACCAAGTACAAGACGCCTACGCTGGTGAACTTGGGCTTCGATCATGTCACCTTCACCCCGAAACTGTTGTTGAAGGATATGGACCTGGGTATGGGCGCTGCCAAGACCTATGGCGTGCCGATGCCGGCGGCGGCGGCCACGCGCGAGTCGATCGCCGGCCTGGTCGGGCGGGGCTACGACGACATCGATTTTTCGGTGCTGCTGTTAGAGACCGCGAAGAGTGCGGGGCTGACGCTGACGCCGGAGAATGTCGAGGTGAGCGACGGATTGTCCTGACGAAGTTCGCTGGCGAGGCAATCAAGATTCTGCATCTGTCCCCGGCTGATTATTGTGGCTATTCTTAGTTCGCTGGGTGGGTAGCCTCTTGCGTTACTTGTCGTGTTGTTCGCTCCTGTAAGCCGCATCCGCCGACATACCACTTTGTATCAAAGCCATCTGCCGCGCCATGGACTGATCTTCTTCGAGTATGTGACTGGTCAGCCAAGACGACAAGAAGTCTCCCAGAATCCCGATCGGATCTTGTTGCGAACCGCGGAGATTCCAGATTTCCTCGACCTGTTCGATAAATCGACTGTGCTGCCGCTGATGGTGTTCGATGTGCCGTTGGTCGACCCCACGATTCTCCATCAAGTCCTCTTCCTCGCTGAAATGGTTGAAGGCATAGTCGGTCAGTTCGCCGAGGATGGGGCTGATGGTCGCCTCCATATTCTGGCCAACGACCGCGACCGTACCGAGGCGGTTGATCAGATCGACAAGCTGACGGTGTTGCTGGTCAACGGTGTCGATACCAGTATCAAACTGCGGCTTCCATTGGAAAAGTTGCATCTTTCGCCTCCTCGTAGAAGATGAAGTTTAGCCTCCGGAGCGTTGCCCTAGTCGTCCAAGACTGTCGAAGGTATCTCTCAAGTCTAGACCATTATCCTTGCCGCCAATTTTTTGTGCCGTCCGGTGTTATTCACCAATCAAGTTGAGTCCACCTAAATACTGAGTAAACGACAACACTATTTGTGCAATACTCAACTGCGCGCTTGGCTAGGCGTTCCGATTTACGCCGCCATTTCAATGCATGTATTATGTCGGAATCGCACCTAAGGCTGACCCTGACGACGGGTCGGTCTCAGCACCGCAGCAAACGGGTGAGCGCTTGGCTAGCGGAATTCGGCAATTTGTCTTGAGGCAACGGTATGCCCTCGTTTCAGAAGATCGAAGAAGGTGACATTGAAGTTGGCGTCCCCCTGCAAAGGGCCGTGTACGGCAAGCAGGGAAACCTGTTGGTCAAGGCGGGAGGCGTCATCGGCTCCGCTCAGCAACTGAGCATTCTGCTCGACAAGGAAATATTCTTCGTCGCCGAGCAGGAGCAGCACCGCGACCCATCGCCTTCGGCAGAGGCAGACGGTGTCGAGACCAGCGCTTTTGAGATCCTCGATGCCGCCAAAACCAAGCTGACAAGAATTTTCGATCTGATGCGCCAGGGCAAGGCCCACGACGACTTCCTGTCGCGCATCGAGGGCATCGCGGTCTCGGTACAAAGAGCGTGCGCCCTGGACCCTGATGCCGCCCTGGCAAATCTTCAGCTTGAACTCGATGCGCCATACGCGGTTGTTCATCACCTGCAGGCAGCGATACTTTGCGAGCTGGCCGGCAAGAAGCTGGGGGCGAAGGATGAATCGCGCGGCAAGCTGGTCAAGGCTGCTCTCACCCGAGACATCGATCTCATGGACATACAGCAAGTGCTCGACAGGCAGACCATTCCCCTGTCCGACAAGCATCTTGAGAGAATCCAGAAGCACCCCAAGAGCAGTGTCACCAGACTCCAAGAGTTGGGAGTGAATGACAAGAGTTGGTTGGATGCCATCGAACACCACCACGAGCGCCTGGATGGATCGGGCTACCCTGGACGCTTGTCCGGAAATGCGATTGGCATCCCGGCGCGACTGCTCGCGATCACCGACATTTACAGCGCGATGATTCGGGACCGGGCCAACCGCAAGGCGATACTACCCAAGGAAGCGTTGCGCAAACTCTTGCTGGAACACAAGGGCAAGATCGATGAGCGCCTGACCCAGGTGTTGATCAAGGAGATCGGAATATTTCCACCAGGAGTCATCGTTCAATTGGCCAACAAGGAAATTGCTGTGGTCAAGCAGCGGGGTCCGGATGGGCTCCACCCGGTCGTCCATTCCTTCATCGATGCGGCGGGCATGTCTATCCCCAGTCCCTATGAGTGCGACACGACGAAGCCCGAGTTTCAGATCAAGGGAATGCTGCCGACCTCTGAACATCGAGGAAGCCTTGCGGCACTCCGTAACCTCTGGGTGGATTCGAATACCTAGGACTGCGTGAACAGCTTGTGCCCGCAGTTGGGTTTTAGGGTACTAGCCCAGCGACCAGACCTTTTCCCAGCGTGGCGCCTTGGGGTGGTGCGACGGAATATAGGTGTAGCTGCGGATGATGTTGGCGGTCCGGGTGGTGTCGCGCAGCGCCGGCTCGCCGATGACTTCACCCGTGGCGTTGAGAACCGCGACGACGCTGCGGGGGCCGCCGTTGCCGTGGGTGAAATTGGTGACGACGCCGATCTCACGGCTGGCCAGCCGCACCAAAGTCCCCGGTGGATAGTTTCCCAGCAGCCGGCGCAGCGTCGCCAGCACCGACATGTCCAGCCGCATGCGCTCGCGCGTCAGCAGTTCCTGGATGGCGTCATGCGGATACTTGGCCGGCCGGGTGGGGCGGGTGCTCACCAGGGCACACCAGATGTCGGCCGCCTTGATGACGCGCGCTTCGACGCAGATGTCCTGGCCCGAGAGGCCGTGCGGATAGCCGGTGCCATCCATGGACTCGTGATGCTGCTCGACAGCTTCGATCCACTGGATGTCGGCGCCCTTCGAGTGCGCCAGCAGCTCCGACGCCAGCAGGGGGTGTCGGGCGATGTTGATGCGCTGGCCCATGCTCAGGTGGGCACGGGCATTCAGAAGGTCGTCCTGGAGCATGAAAGATGGGAGATTCATCAGCAGCGCGGCCCTGGCGATGGTCAGTTGCTGGGCGACGCTCAAGTTCATGGCCTCGCCGAGCAAGACTGCCACCACGGCCACATGAAAGGCGTGGCGCATGGCCGGGCTTTGCATCACCACGCGTCCCGCCATGCCCAGGCACATCTCCGGATAGACATGGGTGTGATCCACCAGCCGGGCGACCAGCCCATGGGTTGATTCCACGTCGTGCTGGGTGCAGCTCCAGCCCTCGACCAGCTCGTCGAACTCATTGGCCAGTTGTTGCAGGCGTACCAGCGGCGTGCTGCTGGCATGTTGTCCTGAATGGACGTCCGGCCGGCTGCGTCCGGCGTTGCCGGATTCCTGCGGATTGCCGGCGGAAACGAGGTGCAGAATGGGCTGTGGGGTAGGCATGAGCCGGATACAGCAAGAAGTCTGCCAAGTGGCTCGGCGCCCGCTGCTCCCTCTTCGTCAAGGGGGAGGGGTGTTAAGTTTCCGTCCCTGCGGCAATTACTGCCGCTTCAACTCCCAAAAATACCGTCCCACAACAGCTTGCACCCGGTCAGCAACAGCAGCCAGGTCAGGACGCGGTTGAACGTCCGTTGATCCAGTCCATGCAGCAGCTTGAGGCCGATCCAATAACCGAGGGGAACGATGGGCAGCAGCAACGCGGAAGTTGCCAGGTTGCGCATATCGAGCAAGCCCAGCGCGCCGTAGGGCGCCAGCTTGACGAAATTCACCACGGCAAAATACACCGCGGTGGTGCCGACCAGCCGCAGCTTGTCCATGCCCTGGGGCAGCAGGAACTGCATGATGGGCGGACCGCCGGCGTGGGAGACGAAGCTGGTGAAGCCGGAGACGGTGCTCCAGAACCAGCCTTTCGGCGTCGACACCGGTTGCGGAACCTGGACCGTCCTGGCTCTCCGGAAACGGTCGAGGGCGAAGAGGATGGATTCGAGACCGATGATGCCGCGTATCCAGCGCACATCGATGAGGCTGAAAGTCAGCGCCCCGAGCGCGATGCCGAGGATGGCGCCGGGTAGCATGATGCGCAGGTTGGCGCGGTCGAACTGGCCGCGAAATACTACTAAGCCGATTGCGTCCATCACCAGCAGGATAGGCAGCATGATCGCCGCGGCCTGTGGCGGCGCAATCGTCAGCGCCATCAGCGGC
>JAPLQT010000067.1:121095-141635 GCA_026399515.1 Pseudomonadota bacterium
GCGCAATCGTCAGCGCCATCAGCGGCACCGCCATGCCACCGGTGGCGCTGCCGAAGCCGGCTTTCGAAACGCCTGTCAGCACCACCGCGAATATGGCGGCGAGATAGAACAGCGGGTCTGCGATCATGCGGAAATCCAATAATCCCGGTCCGAGACCCTCAACCGGGATTATGCCTCGGGCATCACCACGACCTTGCCCATCACCTGGCGGCTGGCCAGGCGCGCCATGGCGGCGGTGGCGCCGGAAAGCGGCACGCGTTCGCTGATGACCGGCTTGACCTTGCCTTCCGCGAACCATTCGAGCAGTTGCTTGACGTTGTTGAAATGCTGCTGCGGATTGTGCCGGACCGAATCGCCCCAATACACGCCGACCAGCGACCGTTCCTTGAGCAGCAGGTGGTTGATGGCGATCTTCGGAATCTCGCCGGCCGCGAAACCGATCACCAGCAACCGTCCACCCCAGGCCATGCCGCGCACGGCGGGTTCGGTGTAGGGACCGCCGACCGGATCGTACACGACATCGACGCCGCGCTTGGCGGTCAGCTCGTTGATGCGGTCGCGCAGATTTTCGGTGGTGTAGTTGATCGTCTCGTCGGCGCCGAGCTGCTTGCACAGTGCCAGCTTGGCGTCGCTCGACGCGGCGGCGATGACGCGCGCGCCCATCGCCTTGCCGATCTCGATCGCCGCTACGCCGACCCCGCCGGCGGCGCCCAGCACCAGCAAGGTCTCACCGGCCTGGAGCCGGCCGCAGTCGCGCAGGCCGTGCAACGAGGTGCAATAGGTGAGTACGAAGGCGGCGCCGGCATCGAAATCCATGCCCGGCGGCAAGGGCATGATGCGTTCGGCATCGGACACCGCTTCTTCGGCAAATCCTCCCAGGCCGTAGGCGATGACGCGGTCGCCGATCTTGTAGCGTTTCACCTCGGCGCCGACTTCGGTGATGACGCCGGCAAATTCGGCGCCCGGCGAAAACGGCAGCGGCGGCTTGACCTGATACAGGCCTTGCACCATCAGCGCATCGGGGAAGTTCAGCGCCGCGGCCTTGATGTCGATGAGGACCTGCTTCGGCCCCGGCTTGGGCGAGGCGACTTCCTGTACCGTGAGTTGTTCGAGCGGCCCGAAGGCTGTGCACAGAAGGGCTTTCATGAATTCTCCAGAGTAAGTTATTCCAGCGGCGTCGGATTGCGCTGCTGCATGATGTCATCCATGTGCAACTGGACGGCATTATTGATCTTGCGATGGGGAATTACGTAGAAGCGGTTCTCTTTGACCGCCTCGAACACCGCGTCGGCCATGTCGTCCGCCGTCTTGCGGCCCGACTTGACGGCCTGTCCCATGCGTTCCTCGTAGGCGCGGGAGACGGCGGATGCCTCGTCCGGCGTGCCATAGCGATCCTGCCGGTTGCGGTCGGACTCGTGGATGGCGGTCGGCACCCAGGCCGGGCACAGCACCGAGACCCCGACCCCGGACTTCAAGGCGGCGAGTTCCGAGTACAGCGTTTCCGAAAGCGTCACCACGCCGTGCTTGCTGACGTTGTAGGCGGCCATCCCGGGCGTCGACAACAGGCCGGCCACCGAAGCGGTGTTGACGATGTGGCTGTCGCCGGACTGTTTCAGCATGCGCGGTACGAAGTGGCGGATGCCATGGATCACGCTCCACAGATTGACGCCCAACACCCATTCCCAATCCTTCAGCGAGTGCTCCCAGGTTACCCGGGTCAGGCCGACACCGGCGTTGTTGCAGACCAGATGCACTTCGCCGAAGCGGCGAAAGGCCTCGTCGGCCATGTTGGCGATGTCCTCGTCGCGGCTGACATCCAGCGTGTGCAGCGACAGGCGCTCGGCGGCGACGCCCAGCGTGGCGGCGGCCGCCTTGAGCTTTTCGCCTTCGATGTCGGCCAGCACCAGCCGCATGCCTTCGCGGGCGGCGCGCAGTGCCAGGGCGAGGCCGATGCCGCTGGCGGCACCGGTGATGACGGCGGTCTTGTCGCGGAAATCCTGCATGTCTGTCTCCCGGGTAAGTGCTCAACTGTTCCAAGTTGATCGGTAAGAAGATATCATGCCGGTAGAAAAAATGAAACCAAGATTCGCATAGCGAAACAAGTTCAGAAAGCCACGCCATGAACCAGTCGAAAGATCCGCCGGATCGGAACCCCGATCAACCCAGTCCCTTCGGCCTGCAAGCGCAGATCGACGAACTGCATGCGCGCCGCGCCCGCGCCGCGCAACTCGGCGGCGCCGACAAGCTGGCGCGGCGGAATGAAGACGGCTTGTTGAACGCGCATCAGCGCATAGCACTGCTGGTCGACTCGGGCAGCTTCAGCGAACTGGGCAGCCTGTCGCATTCCGAAATGCCGGGCATGGCGGAGAAATCCTGGGGCGATGGCATCGTCATCGGCATCGGCTCCATCGATGGCCGGCCGGTGGCGGTGAATGCCGCGGACAAGACTGTCTTCGCCGCCACCGAGGGCCAGGTGCATTTCCGCAAGGCGCTGGCGCTGCACGACTATGCGGTGCGCCGCGGCATGGCGATCTTCAATCTGGGCGAGGGCGGCGGGCTGCGCATGCCCGATGGCATGGGTTCCGACGGCATCAGCCTGTCGATGATGCCGGTCGCCTGGAACCGCCACGACCGCGCCGTGCCCATCCTCTCGGCGATCCTCGGCGACAGCTTCGGTGGGCCGACCTGGGTGGCGATGGTCTCGGACTTCGTCGTCCAGGCCAAGGGCACATGCATGGCGGTGGCGGGGCCGCGCATGCTGGAGATCGCCACCGGCGAGAAGATAAGCGCGGAGGAACTCGGCGGCTGGAAGATCCATGCCGAGACTACCGGCCAGGCCGATACCTGCGCCGAAACCGAACAGGACGCCATTCTCCAGTTGCGCCGCTGCTTCTCCTACCTGCCGTCGCATGCCGGCGAAGCGCCGCCGGTCAAGCCTTGCGGCGACGACCCCCAGCGCCGCCTCGACGAATTGGTGGACATCGTGCCGACCCAGCGCAATCGCGGCTACGACATGCTGCGGGTGATCCGCCTGATCGTGGACGACGGCGAGTTCTTCGAACTGAAACCACTGTTCGGCCGCGCCCTGATCACTTGCCTCGCACGCCTGGGCGGGCGCGTCGTCGGCATCGTCGCCAGCCAGCCGATGCGCAATGCGGGCGCCGGCGGACCGGACGAGTGCGACAAGGCGATAGATTTCACCTGCCTGTGCGATTCCTTCCATATCCCATTGGTCTACCTGCACGACACGCCCGGCTTCGCCGTCGGCAGCCGCGCCGAGCAGAAGCGCATGCCGACCAAGATCATGGTGTGGAACCAGGCCAATGCCCACGCCACGGTGCCGCGCCTGTCGGTGGTGATCCGCAAGAGCATCGGCGCCGCCTACGGCAACATGATGGGACCGCAGATGGGCGCCGACGCGGTGGTGGCCTGGCCCTCGGCGGAGATCAATTTCACCGGGCCCGAAGTCGGCATCAACGTGGTGTATGGCCGTCAATTGGCCGAGTCGTCCGATCCGGTTGGGGAGCGGGCGACGCTGCTGGAGCGCTGGAGCTTCGACAGTTCGCCCTACAAGGCGGCGGGCCGCTACCTGATCGACGAGATCATCGATCCGCGCGAAACCCGCAGCTTCCTCTGCCGCATGCTGGACCACGCCTGCCGCAAGAACGGCGGCATGGGCGAGCGGCGCCTGGCCAACTGGCCGACGGGATTCTAAGGAGATCGACGATGCAAATACGCTCAACCATCGGCGGCACGCTGATCCGCATCCTGGTCGCGCCCGGCCAGCGTATCGCGTTGGGTCATGAACTGGCATTGATCGAGTCGATGAAAATGGAAATCCCCCTGATCGCCGAAAGCGCCGGCGTGGTGAAGGAAATCTTCTTCTCGCCCGGCGAGTTCGTCCAGGAAGATGACGTGGTGATGGTGCTGGGAGCTTGATATGGACTTCGAATATTCCCCCAAGGTGGTCGAACTGAGCCGCCGTCTCGGCGACTTTATCGACCGCTACGTGCTGCCCTACAACGCCGGCTGGCATCGCTCGGTGGCCGCCGGCGTGTATCCGCCGCCGTTTCTCGCCGACATGAAAGCACTGGCGAAATCCGAGGGGCTGTGGAATCTGTTCCTGCCGGGCTTGCGCGACGACGAGCCTGGCATGTGCCTGACCAATCTCGAATACGCGCCGCTGGCCGAGATCATGGGCCGCCTGCCGTGGGCCTCCGAGGTGTTCAATTGCAGCGCGCCCGACACCGGCAACATGGAACTGCTGCACCTTTTCGCCACGCCCGAGCAGAACCGACTATGGCTGCGTCCATTGCTGGAGGGCGAGATCCGCTCGGCCTTCGCCATGTCCGAACCGGACGTCGCTTCCTCCGACCCCACCAACCTGCAGACCGTCGCCCGCCGCGAGGGCGACGAGTATGTGATCAATGGCCGCAAGTGGTTCATCACCGGCGCCGCCCATCCGGATTGCAAGCTCCTGATCGTGCTCTGCCGCAATGCCGAGAGCGAGGAGGGTGACAAGCATCATAGCCATAGCATGGTACTGGTGCCCATGGATACGCCGGGCGTCAGCGTGGTACGCAACATCCCCATCATGCAGCATCACTCGCCGGAAGGACATTGCGAGCTGTTGTTTCGCGATGTGCGGGTGCCGGCGGCCAACCTGCTCGGGGCGGCGGGGGAGGGCTTCGCCATGGCCCAGGCGCGCCTCGGCCCGGGCCGCATCCACCACTGCATGCGCACCATCGGCCAGTGCGAGTTGGCGTTGGCGCTGATGTGCGAACGGACCCTGGAACGGCATACTTTCGGCAAGTACCTGGCCGACTTTTCAAATGTCCAGGACTGGATCGCCGAATCGCGCCTGGAGATCGATCAGGCACGCCTGCTGGTGCTGCGCGCCGCCTGGACGCTGGACAAGCTCGGCAACAAGGCCGGGCGGGTCGATGTCTCGGCCATCAAGGTGGTGGCGGCACGCTTGCAGACGCGCATCGTCGACCGCGCCATGCAGGTGTTCGGCGCCATGGGCCTGTCGCCCGACACACCGCTGGCCTACTTCTGGACCTGGGGCCGCGCCATGCATTTTCTCGACGGGCCGGATGAAGTGCATCTGCGCACCGTCGCCCGACAGGAACTGGATCGCGCACGCGAGAATCGCGGCGCCACGGCGGCTTACTTCACCTTGCCGGAGAGTCCGAGCCGGATGGAATAGTCCGATTCAACGCGACTGCTCAGAATATCCGGGCCAGCAGTTGCCAGTAGATCGCGGCGAACCAGATCCAGGCCGTCAGCAAGGCCATTGCCAGCGCATAGATATGTCCCGGCCGAAGATCCTGTTCGGCTTGCGCTGGCATTGAGACAAAGGCGCTGCGCACGCCAAGGACTGCCGCGCCGCCCATCGTCAGCAACGCTGCGCCCATGCCGATCCGCCACATGGACACGGTCCAACCCAGGTTATGCAGGCGTTCCAAGGTTGGGGCCAATGCGATTTCGGCGGCAATTCCAGCGAGCAGGAGTAGCGAGGTCCAGGCGAGGATTCCGTCGACGCGGTGCTGGCCGGGGCCGGCCCTGCGCCGATGCAGCAGTGCAGTGGCAAGCAGGATCAGGGGCGCCAACAGAAGGCCGCCCGCGGTCAGGACCGGCGTTTCATACCATGCCAGCCGGCGGGAGGCTTGCAGCGTATGCGGACCCATCAGGATCTCGCCGCCGACTTCGGCAAAACCTATGGTCGTGATCAACGGACCGCTGGGCTTGGCTAGTGAATACAAGCCGTCGCCGACTCGCATATAGGGGCCGTTGGCACCGATGAACAGCGTGCCGTCGGCCTGGCGACGGACCGTCTTGGGGTTCAATAACACTGCCACGGCGAGTCTTGGCAGCAAGGCTTCATAGCTTTCCATGCGCAGGCCGGCATAACGTCCGCTCCAGTCGCGCTCCTGTCCCTGGCTGGGCAGCGCCGTGGGTATCGGAGGAGGGGAGGGCTGCGCCCGCTGCTCCAACTGGTAGGGAAATTCGCTGGTGAGATATTCGGTGGGATCGATCGGGCTGCGACCCGGCGGATTATTGATGTAGTCGATGAGGCCGGACAGGGACATTTCAGGGGCGGGATTGTTCAGGTTCATCACCGCAAAAGCCGCATAGCCTTGCCTGGGCATCACCACCAGGGACGCATTGAAGCCACGTATGGTGCCGCTGTGGCCGAAACCCTGCATCAAGGCGTAGACGCCTAATCCGATACTGGGCACGCCCGGATGAAAACCGAAATGCAAGGTGTCGACCTGGCGGCGGAAAGTTTCCAGCTTGAGCAGGCGGCCTCCGGGATAGGTGCCTTCGGCCAGCATAGCCTGAAGGAAATAAGCCATGTCGGCGGCGGTGGTGCTGAGGTCGCCGGCACCTTGCCAGCCACGCCGTAGAAAAATCGGCGGCTTGGGATGCGGTTTGCCGTCGTTGCCGACCTCGTAAGGGACGGCAACATTGGATACGTCGAGCGGCAGTCCCACCGCGGAATTCTTCATACCCAGAGGCGCGAAAATGCGCTTCGCCATCGCTTGCGCATAGGGGATTCCATCGATCGACTCGACGATATGCCCGAGCAATCCCCAGGCCAGATTGTCGTAGGATGGGAGCAGGCCGGCCGGACGCAGGCGGATGATGTCGCGTTGAAAGCGCTGATCGGATGACTGCGCCGCGGCCGTCCGGTCGTCCAGGCCGACATAGGTCAGATTGCCGTCGAAGCCGCCACGATGCGTCAGCAGGTCGATCACCCGCACCGGGGCGCCGTTGCCGGGAATCTGCACGCCTTTCAGGTATTTGTTGGCGTCCGCTTCAAGCGCTATCTTGCCTTCGTCCAGCAACTGCAAGATGGCGATTGCGGTGAAGGTTTTGCTGATCGAACCGATGCGAAAGACCGTGGTCTCGGGATTGACTACACGCTTCTTGGCCAGATCGGCCATGCCGTAGCCGCGCAGCGTCACGCGTCCGTCGCGCCGCACCAGCACCGCGGCGGCCCCTGGCGCTCCCTCGGGCGAGACGTATTTGCCGATGAGATCGTCGAGCAGGCGGCCGTCCTGCTCGTCGGGAGCGGCACTCGCGGAGGCCGCTCCCAACCAGGCCAGGACGGCCAGCCCCGCGATCAGGAAAGGCTTGGACACCGACTAATACGCCGCCTGTAGTTCGATACCGATGGTGCGCGGCTGGAGATAGTTGGGATAGCTTCCCGCATTGTTGCCGATCGGGTGTTGCACGGTCGTCACGCTTTGCGAGTTGCTCAGGTTCTTCACAAAACCGAAAACTCCCCAGCTCTTTTTGTTCGACTCGACTCCGGCCCTGAGATTGACCTGATTCAGGCTGCCATTGTCCGACCACTTGGCATTGGTGATGTCCGAAAAATTCGAGTTGCGATGGATATAGGTGAGATTGGCCACGCCGTTTCTGCCTCCGTTCATCGACCAGCGGTAGTCGGCCGAGGCCTTGAGTTCCCATGGTGCCACATAGGGCAGGCGGCTGCCGCTGGCGGCGATCAATTTCCCGGTCGACGTACGCAGATCGCTGGTGATGGTGGCGTCGGTATAGGTCACGGCCGCATTCAGGCTCAGGCCTTGAGCGGGATAGACCTGGAATTCGAATTCCACGCCTTTGGCCCTGGCCGTTGCGGCATTCGCCGTGTAGTCGAATCCCCAGGTGACCGTGGCCAGTTGAATCTGCTTGTCTTTCCAGTCGTTGTTGAAGACGTAGGCATTGGCCACCAGCCAGGGCGTCGGGTTGCTTTTGACGCCCAATTCGAGCGACTGGATTTTCTCGGCCTTGAACTCCCGCACCAGTATTTCAACCGGGTCCTGCACCCAGGCGTTGGGACCGCCGGCGCGGAAACCGGAAGCGGCGCGGGCGAAAACATTCAGCTTGTCGCTGGGTTTCCAGGACGCGATGGCATTGTAGGTGGTCTGCTTTTCCGAGGAAGTGGTGGCATATACGCCTGCGGGCAGCGGGGACAGCAAGTCGCTGGGCCGGTTCACGGTGAACGTCGCTTTCCTGTCGTCGGAGTAGTTGCGCAGGCCCGCCGTCAGGGTCACGGTATCGGTGGCCTTCCAGTCGCCCTCGCCGAACAGGGCTTTCGAGTCGGAACTGGTATCGGAGGTGCTGAGGCTGTTATCGTTGATGCCGAGTTTCGGAACGATGATCAACCAGTTGTTATTCACATGGCGATCGAGTTTCTTGAAATAGCCGCCGACGGTCCAGTTGAAGCGCTGGTCCCCGTTGGAGACGAGGCGCAATTCCTCGCTGTTCATGTCCAGGGTCCGGTTGCGGGTCGTCAATCCAGTTCCGGCATCGAAGAGAAAATGCGCCGTGGCGGCAGGCTTGACCCTGAACACATAGGGAGCCGTGTCGATGGCATCCTGCACGGTGTCTATGTTTTGTTTCGCATTCGAAGTCGCGGACACCAGGGTATACGCACCGAAGTCGTATTTGACCGTCAGGTTGGCCATATTGCCGTTTCTGGAATCGGTGTTCAACTGATGGTTCGCCAGCAGCGAGAACCCGGCGCTGTCGACACCCAAGGCCGGCGGCGAAAACACGCCCGGCGAGGTCTGGTTGTTGCCGTGGACGGCATCCGAATTTTGGTGCCACAGGCTGGCATCGATTTTCAGTTTGCTGTTCGGCGTGAGGCCCAATGCCAGGCGCGCATCGGTCTGCTTGCTGGTGTTGACATCCTTGCGGCCAAAATCGGGCGCATCGATCCAGCTTGGATCCTTATTATAGGAGACCGTGGCGCGCACCGCCGCCACTCCCTCGGAGATCGGTACATTGAGCATGCCGCGCAAGCTCTGGCCGGCCGAGCCGTCGGCGACGCTGGAACCGGTCAACTGAACTTTGGAGGAGAGTTTTTTCGAGTCCGGCGCCGCCGTGATGATGCGGATGGTGCCCGCCATGGCTCCTTCGCCATACAGCGTGCCTTGCGGACCGCGCAGCATCTCGACGCGCGCTACGTCCCACATGCCGAAATCCGGCACGCCCGAAGTGATGCCGGCCAGCGGCATCTCGTCGACATACACGCCGACCGCCGGGCCGCTTTGCAGGCTCAAGGATTGGGTGGTCGATATGCCGCGCGACACCAGCAGGTTTTCTCCCGGCCCGGCCTTGATGATGTTCATGCCCGGCGCATTCGCGCCAAGATCCTCGAGCGAGGTGATGCCACGCGCTTCCAGGGTTTTTTCGGACAGGCTGGAGATTCCCAGGGAAACATCGGTAAGGACCGCTTCGCGCTTGGTTGCCGTCACGGTGATTTTTTCCGGCGCATCGATATTCTGCTGCGCTTGCGACGTCATGGGCAGCGCGGCGATTGCCGCGGCGATCACGGTGATACGAAACTCGTTGCAATTCCGCATGCTGTGTCCTTTCAGAACTATGGCTTGGTTGCTTTCCACGCATCGCGCCGCGCTATGCATGGTCTTGATCGGAAAAACTTGACGTTGAATTCAGATTCAATGTAACCTGTTTTTTCGGAGCGCGCAAGAGGTAGGATGAAAATTGTGTTATCCATGCGACACGCGGCCCCAGGCCGGGACGATCGTCGTCGGCGCCAACCATAACGACCAGGAGCATTCAATGATGATGCAATTGAATATCAAGCCGAAATACCTGCTGCTGGCCTTCCTGATGACTTCCCGCTGGGTGGTCTACGGATTCACCGGGGTGGCGCTGGGGGCCGTGCTCCGTCGTTCCGGGGTGGAACTGACCCAGATCAGCTTGCTGATGCTCGCCGGCTTCCTGTTCATGTTCAAGTTCCTGTGGGCGCCCCTGGTCGATCGCTACAAGGTATTGGTCATGTCCGCCTACAAAGGCTGGTATCTGCTGACCCAGGGGCTGTGCGGCTTGGGTCTTCTTGGGTTGCTGTGGTTTCACCCGTCGCACGACTTCTACGCCATCTTCGCCTGCCTGGTGGCGGCCAGCCTGGCAGCTTCGTTCCGGGATATCGCCATGGACGGCCTGGCGGTGAAGATACTGAGTGAAGACGAGCGCGCCACGGCCAACGGCTATATGTCGGCGGGTTTCATGCTGGGCATGGTGCTGGGCGGCGGCGTGATGCTGATGGTTTACGACAGCATCGGCTGGTCAGGCGCCGTCTGGGTGCTGGTGATCGCCACACTGGTGCCGATGCCGGTGATGTTGTTTTTCATCGAGCCCGAGAGCGCCGACGCGGATCATCGCTACTTGGCCCAATCGACATCCTGGGGGAATGCGCTGCTGGCGTTTTTCAAATATCCGGGCAACGTCCAGTGGGCCGGCTTGATCATCCTGATGACCTTGGCCGGCGTGACCGGTCCGAGCCTGCTGGTGCTGATGCTGGTGGACAATGGCTGGAGTTTGGCGCAGGTCGGTGCCGTGACGAATATTGCCGGACCCTTGATCGCAGCGGTACTGTCGCTGGCGGCCGGTTACGTTTTTGCCCGCACCACGCGGCGCGTGGCCTTGGTGACCATGGTGCTGCTGGGCGCGTTGTTCGGTTTTGCCAAGATGCCGATCGCCAGCAACAGCTACCCGGAGATGGTGACCATCGCCATCATCATCCTGGCCGTAGTGGTGGCCTCGCTGACCAACATCGCCCAGAAGATCGTGGTGATCGACAAATCCGCGTCGACCCGGGATTTCGGCACCAATTTCACCATTCAGGGCGCGCTCAACCAGATGGGCGGAAATCTCGGCGCCGCCGCCGCTCCCGCCCTGGCGCAGCTTATCGGTTATGCCAACGTGATCCTGATCGCAGCCACGCTCGGGCTCTTGGCCGTTTTCCTGCTGACGCGTTACCGCTATCTGTGAGGCCAAACGGGAACGCAAATCACAACGGCCATTTCGGCCGGCGTATCTTCTTATACGGCAGCCAGCTCAATTCGGTGCACAGCGCCCCAGGGCTATCCACATAGATCACCTTCGCGGCGATCTTCGAGAATGAAGCGTAGAAATGCTGCGAGGACTTCACCACGACGATTTTCTTGTCGCGCGGATCGCATCCAAGCTGGGTGAACAAGTCGATGTCGAGGCCGGGGCAGCGCACCGAACTCAACACCACGTCGACGCCTTCGATTGCCAGCAAGGCGCAGTCGCCCAGCGGGGCCGAGGTTTCCGCCAGTCCCGACATCAGCATCGCCGGGCGCAATTCCTTGATGGTGCATATGGCGTCCAGCGGATCTCCCGAGACCGGTCCCACCTTGCCGCCGATACGCAGCGGCAGCCGCGCGCCGATCCCGGCTTCGAAGGCCAGGCGCACCGCCATCGGATCGCACAAGGGGCCTAGGGCGGCGGAAGCGATCTGCCGCTCGAGCAGACGGCGCAGGATGAAGGTCGAATCCCCCGGCGCGCCGCCGCCGGCATTGTCTGCAGAATCGGCCAGCACCACCGGCGCGCCGGGATGCGCCAGCGCCTCGTCGAGCGCCGCATCGATGCCGGGGTATTGAAGCCGCAGTTGCTCGCGCATGCCGAACAACTCGTCGGCCAGGATGCGGGCCAGGGAATCGCCGCGCGGCTTGTCGCCATCGCTGTACACCAGGATCTGGGTGCCCATGTCCGCCACATCGCCCATCATCCGGCAGTCGACGACGCTGGCTACCGGTTTCACCCGGCCCAAGGCGGCCGCCCGGCACAACTCGACCAGTTCCTGGCCGCGTTCCAGGACGTCGGTATGCGGGTATTCCTTGAAGCACACCAGGATATCCGCCTGCGCGGTCATCGCCGCGCTCAGATGACAATGCGGATCGAGTTCGGCGCCGATCACCACGCCTGGCCCCACCAATTCGCGCACCTTGGTCAGCAGGTCGCCTTCGCAGTCGTCATAGCCGTCGGCGACCATCGCGCCGTGCAAGCCGAGCAGGACGATGTTCACCGGCAGTGCCGACCGGAGATCGGCCAGTATATCGTCGCGCAAGGCCTCGTACGCCTCCCGGGTGGTCGTGCCGCCCGGCATGGCGGATGCGACCAGGCCTTCGATCAGTTCCCAGCCCCATTCCTTGCTGCGCTGACGCGCCGCCCAGAGCGGGCCGCTACAGTGCAACATTTGCGCCGGATGGCTGCCGCCGGGAAAGTAGGCACGTTCGTGAAACGCCGCCAGGCCGGTCGGAATCGGCGAGAAGGTATTGGTTTCACAGGACAGCGATGCGGCGAATACGCGCATTTGGATTCCTCCCGGATCGTCGCGATGCACGCCGGGCGAGGCTGCCCGCGGTAATCAGTCGGCGCCGGCTCGACGAACTGGACCTCGATTGTAGTTGAATTAGGATTCAATTCACAGTAGACTCGGGGCTTCTGTCAAAATTCCCTACGATTGGTGACAACATCCCGAACATCATCGATGCCCGGAGGAAGACCCGATGACGACAAGCCGTCCGACAAAAATCAGGAAGCGTGCAGCGCCCGCGCCCGCAGATTTCGCCCCGGAGCCGGTCAGTACACGCGGGCAAAAACGCCGCGAGCTGCTCAAGGTGGCGGCGCGTGCGGTGCTCGAAAGAGTCGGCTACCACGCGATGAAGGTGACCGACGTGGCGACGGAGGCGGGCGTCGCGGTCGGTCTCTTCTACCACTACTTCCCGGATCTCAAGACCGTCACCTGCGAGGTCCTCAGCGACTTTCTCGACGAGTTGGCGGAGACTCCGCATCCCGAAGCGGAAGATCGCTTCGACGTGATTTTCATCCCGACCCTGGTCTGGGCCAATGCCTATGAGGAACATCCCGGCCTGATGCGCTGCCTGGTGCAGGTCGCCGACGAGGTGCCGGAATTCAGGGCGCTGTGGAACAAACTCAATGCGACGTGGTCACGGCGCGTCGCCAAGAATATTGCCCGGCGCTTTCCCGAGGGCCAGTTGAGCGAAGACTTCAGCCTCAGCATCGCCTACTCGCTCGGCTCGATGGTTGACGGCCTGATCAATGAAATCTACGTGCATCGCAACAGCGACCTGTGCAAGCTCCTGAAGTCGCCGCGCGAAGTCGCGGAGCTGTTGTCGGCCATCTGGTATCGGGCGCTCTACATGGAAAATCCGCCCGCGGGCAAGCTGACGCTCACCGCCCCGCTACACGAGATGGGCGCGCCGATTCCCACCCTGGCGCCCAAGATAAAGCGGAAATAGCCGATGCCCGAGGAAATATCGCCGACCCAGCTTGGGTCGCGTCCCAAGCTGGGCGACTTCGATGCTGTCATCATCGGTGCGGGGATGGCGGGGGCTTCGCTGGCCTATGAACTGGCTTCGCATATGCGCGTGCTGGTGCTGGAAAGGGAATCCCAGCCCGGCTACCACACGACAGGACGTTCAGCCGCGCTGTTCAGCGAAATCTATGGCAACGACATCGTCCGGGCGCTGTCGCGCGCCAGCCGCGCTTTCCTCGAAGCGCCGGGCGCGGGGTTTGCCGAGCATCCGCTGCTCACGCCGCGCGGTACGCTGTTCTTCGCCGCCGCCGGGCAGATCGAACAATTGCATGCCTTGCACGGCGAAGTCGCTCCACGCTCTGCTGTGGTGCGCTGGTTCGAAGCCGACGAATTGCGCGGTCGACTGCCCGCGCTGCGGCCCGAGTTCGCACAGGCCGGCCTTTTCGAGCCCGATGCCAGCGACATCGACGTGCATGCCCTGCACCAAGGTTATCTGCGCGGCGCACGACAACAAGGCGCGACGCTGATCTGCGACGCGGAGCTCGAATCCGCCAGCTACGTCCGTGATCGCTGGACGGTACAGTCGCGTGCCGGGCAGTGTTCCGCAGCGCTGCTGGTGAATGCCGCAGGCGCCTGGGCCGACGATCTGGCGCAGATGGCCGGCGCCGCGCCGCTCGACCTGGCGCCGCTGCGCCGCACCGCGCTGGTGTTCGAGGACCACCAAGCCTGGGATAGCCGGAACTGGCCCCTGGCGGTGGACATCGACGAACAGCTTTACTTCAAGCCTGACGCGGGCCGCCTGCTGGCTTCGCCGGCCGACGAAACGCCTTCGCCGCCGTGCGACGCTCAGCCGGACGAGTTTGACGTGGCGGTGTTGCTCGACCGCCTCGAACGCATGACCTTGTTGCGCCCCAAACGCATCACCGGGCGCTGGGCCGGGCTGCGCACCTTCGCCCCGGATCGCACGCCGGTGGCGGGTTTCGATGCACACGCCGCGAACTTCTTCTGGCTTGCCGGCCAGGGCGGCTATGGCATCCAGACCGCACCGGCGCTGGCGCTGCTGTCCGCCAGCCTGATTCTCGGAAAGCCGGTGCCGGATCGGCTCGCGGCGCAGGGTGTGACGGCGCAAGGTCTGTCGGCGCGACGTTTCGAGCGAGTTCAACCGGCCGAGAACTGACCGGCGCATGAACCACGCTCCCGCTGTTCCCTTGTTGCAAGGCCGCACGGTGCGCGGCCCGGAATCCGCCCGGATCTGGATCGACGACCGGCCCTGCATCAATTTCGTCGGCTGTAGTTACCTGGCCTTGCAGGCGCTGGACGAGTTGCGCGCCGCCGGACAGCGCGCCGTCGAACTCGAACATCCGTGGTCGCAGATGCGCAGCGGCGCGCATGGCGGAAGCGACCCGGTGTTCGACGAAGTCGGCGCCGCAGGCGCGGATTTTTTCGGCCACGAAACCAGCATCTTCCTGCCGACCGGCTACTTCTGCGGGCTCGCCGCGGTGGCCGCGTTGCAGACGACCTTCGATGCGATTTTCATCGACGAACTGGGCCACTACAGCCTGTTCGACGCCGCGCGACTCTCAACTTGCCCGACGGTCGTCTTCGCTCACTGCGATGCCGATGCGCTGCGCGACGCCATGCGCCGCCATACGCCGGCCAGCCGCAAGCCGCTGGTATTGACCGATGGGGTCTTCGCGACCACCGGCCGCATCCCGCCGCTGGCCGAGTACGCCCGCATCGCCGGCGAGGCAGGCGGCCAGTTGTTCGTGGACGAATCACATGCCTACGGTGTGGTGGGCCGCAGCGGGCGTGGCGCCGCCGAATATTGCGGCGTCGCCGACGCCCTGCACGCCGGCACGCTGGGCAAGGGCTTCTGCGCCCAGGGCGGCCTGCTGCCCTGCACGCGCGAGTTCGCCGCGCGGGTGCGCGGCCTGCCGCCTGTGCGCGGCGCCGGCGCCGGTTCGCCGGTGTCGGCGCTGGTGGGCGCCGCCGCGCTACGTTACGCGCGCGCGCATCCGGAACGGCGAGAACATTTGCACGCCATCAGCCGGCGCCTGAAGACCGGCCTGCGCGGCCTGGGGCTGGAGATCGTCGACAGCCCCGCCCCCATCGCCGCCTTCAGTATCGGCCGCAAGGCAGACATGCTGGCGCTACAACGGTCGCTGTTCGACGACGGCATGCACGTCGCCCTCTCCAGCTACATCGGTTCGGGGCCGGAAGGCATGCTCCGTTGCGCGACTTTCGCCGATCACGCCGAGAGCGACATCGACCGGCTGATAGAGGCACTGCGCCGGCGGCTCTGATCTCATGCGAGTGCCATATTTGCGCTGCCACTTCGAATGGCTTAGTCTTCCGAACTCATCCATCGTGATATGTCATTTTCATGTGCCTGGCGGCTCGCGCTCCGAAGTTTCCTCAAGGGACTCCCTCCTACACCACCCCTTTACTGGCACCCCGGCATAAGCGGGAAGATTTCCATCATGGTTTAGGGATTCTCCGGATTTGCGGAAACACGCTTTTCGGAGGATCGTCGCGATGATTGCGAATCCGGTTGGAAGAGAGACGCTTCCACCCGATTTCAGAACCTATCTGGCGATCACCGTTTGCCTGGCTTCACTTTGGGTGATCGCCGCATGGTTTGTCACGGATGACTATCGTCACCGGCAAGCCATTGCCGCCATTGCCGCCGAAGCCAAGGACGCCAAGCGCCTCGGCGAGAGCGTCGCACTGGGCGTTGAACATATCCTGAGCTTGCGCAAGGGCATCGCGGTAACGCTTGCCGAGGAAGATCTGATTCGGCAATTCGCGCTTTCGCGGGGCGCCGGCAAGGCCGCGTCGGGACGGGAAGAGCGGGCCGGAGCGGGACGGCGCCCGGCGGACGCCGTCAATCGCTTTCTGGCGACGGCATCCCGTCATCTTGAGTTGGACGCACTTTGGCTGGGCGACGCCTATGGCTACGGTATCGCCACCGATATTCCCGGTTTGCCGCATAGCCCGATTGGACAAAACTATGCCGACCGCGTCTATTTTCGCGAGGCGCGGGCCGGCCGAATTGGTTACCAGTACGCGTTCGGCAAGACCACCAAGATCGGCGGCATTTTTCTCTCGGCGCCGGTGATGGACGAAAAGCGCTTCTTTGGTTTCGTCGTGCTCAAGATCAATATTTCGTCGCTTGCCGTTTGGTTGGACCAGGCCAACGCCATGCTCGTCGACGGCAATGGCGTCGTCATCGCCGCGCGAGACAAGCGTCTGGAAATGCTCGCACTGCCCGACAGCGCGGTCTTCGGCCTCAACACGGAAGAACGCCAACGGCAATATGGCCGGGTGGAGTTTCAGCAACTTCCTATTGCTCCCTGGGAAGCATCCCGTTACCCGGAGTTGAGGCGGGTCGGTGGCGGCGAGACTCCCGTGCTGCTTCATTCCCAGGCACTGGCGGATTTCGGCCTCACCCTCGTGGTCATGCAGCCGGTGGGCCAGTTGGCGGCGATCGATCATGGGCGCGGTATCTTGTTCCCCCTCGCGGCGGCGGTCGGCGTGCTGATAATCGCCATCATCGCCGCCGTGCTGGCCTATTTGAAGTATGTCCAGTATTCACGCGGCCTGCTGCAGCGGCAATACGCACTCCGTCAGCAGATTACCGACTCCATTCCCGGCGCTTTCTACCTGCTTGACAGGTCGGGGCGCTTCCTGATGTGGAATCACAACCTTGAGGCGGTGCTGGGCCGCACTGCAGAGGAAATCGGCCGCTCCCACCCGCTGGATTTCTTTGACGAGCAGGACAAGCCTCAGGTGGAGAATGCTATTCTGGAAGTATTCGAAACCGGAGCGGGCGCGGTGGAGGCCTTCTTCGTGGCAAAGGACGGCAAACGCACTCCCTACTATTTCAACGGTTTCCGTTGCATCCTCGACAACGAACCGACGCTGATCGGCGTCGGCATCGACATCACTCGGCAGGCGGCCGCCGAAGCCACCATCCGCAAGCTGAATGCCGATCTTTCGGCCACTCTGCAGGCGATCCCAGACTTGCTGTTCGATCTGGATCGCAACGGCACCTATGTGGGCGTCTGGGCCCACAACCCGGCGCTGCTGGCGCACCGGAAGGAGGAACTCCTGGGCCATACCGTTGCCGAGATGCTCCCTCCAGAAGCGGCCGTGGCGATTATGGCCGCGATCAGCCAAGCCGACAACACCGGCTATTCCTCAGGCAAGACGATCTGCCTGGACTTCGCCGGCGGCACGCGATGGTTCGAACTCTCCATGTCGAAGAAGGCAGGCGCCGATGAATCGGTTGCGAGATTCATAATGCTCGCCCGCGATGTCTCCGAACGCAGGCGCGACGAGTTGGCCCTCGTTGAAAGCGAGCGCCGCTTCCGCGACCTGTTCGAGAATAACGGCTCCGCCATGTTGCTGATGGATGCCGACAACGGCAAGATCGTCGACGCCAACCAGGCCGCCGCGGCCTACTACGGCTATCCATTGGCGCGCCTGATCGGCATGCCCATCAGCCAGATCAACACCCTTCCGCCCGAGGAGGTTGCCATGGAAAGCCAGCGGGCGCTGCGCGAAGAGCGCAACTATTTCCACTTTTCGCACCGCCTTGCTTCCGGCGAAGTGCGTGACGTCGAGGTCTATTCCACACCGATCGAGATCGGCGCCAAGGCGCTGCTCCTGTCGGTCATCCATGACATCACCCGGCGCAAGAAATCCGAAGCCCAACTGCGTCTCGCGGCGAGCGTCTTTGCCAACACCAACGAAGGCATCGTGATTACCGACGCCGATAATCTGATCGTCGACGTCAACCCCGGGTTTTGCGACATCACCGGCTACACCAAGGCCGATGTCATCGGCAAGAATCCGAAGCTTCTCGCCTCGGGCCGGCAGGCGCCGGAGTTCTATACCGACATGTGGAAGTCTTTGCGGGAACGCGATTTTTGGCGCGGCGAAATCTGGAACCGGCGCAAGAACAACGAGGTGTATGCCGAGATAATCTCGATTTCCGCCGTCCGCGACGATGCCGGTAAGCTACAGCACTACATCGGGGTCTTCTCCGACATCAACCAGATCAAGAAATACGAGGACGAGCTTGTCCGCTTTGCCCATTACGACGCCCTGACTGGCGTGCCCAATCGGCGCCTGTTCGCGGACCGCCTCGGACAAGCCCTCGCCCGCGTACATCGTACCGGCAATCCTTTGGCGGTTTGCTATCTCGATCTGGACGACTTCAAGCCCGTCAACGATCAATACGGTCATCGGGCCGGCGACCAACTGCTGATCATGATCACCGATCGATTGCAAAGTCTGCTGCGAGCGAATGACACGATCGCCCGCCTGGGCGGCGACGAGTTTGCCCTGATCCTGACCGACTTGCACCGGCAGGAGGAGTGTTATCTGCTGCTCGACCGGATTCAGGCCGCGGTCTGCACTCCGGTGACGCTCGATGTCGCGGTGGTCACTGTTTCCGCGAGTATCGGGGTGACCCTGTGCCCCCCAGACGTTTCCGATGCCACAGTCCTGCTGCGCCACGCCGACCGGGCGATGTACCGCGCCAAGGAAGGCGGCAAGAACCGCTACCACCTTTTCGATCCGGAACGGGACCAGGAGGCCTAGGTCGATCCCGCACCCCGTTGGCGCTGGCGGTCGTTGCATCCTCCCCTGATTACCGCACCCATACCCCCCGTCTATGCGATTGCCTTCATCTGGCTCGCGTAATGTCCACAGACCCTAGTCAACTTGTGCAATCCTGTTGCTCAGATAGATTGAACTACCTCTAATCTCGATGACGCCTTTGGCCTCCAAGTCCTTCATCGTCCGGCTCACCATTTCTCGCGACGCCCCAATCACCCGAGCTATATCCTGCTTGACGACCTTCTTCGTAATGACATGCTGTCCGTCGATCGTTTCCGACATAAACAGCAATTGTTCGGCTACCCTCCCGTACACATCCATCAACGCCAAGCTACCAATCTTTCGATCTGCCTCTCGCAACCGTTGAACTGAACAACGCAACATCGTCAATGCCATCCCAAAATTGTCGGCGAGGCACTTCCTGAATTCGTATCTGGAGAGCACGAGTAATTCCCCGGAATCCATCGCAATGACACTCGCCGATCCGGTATTGTCGTCGAGGAGTGCCATTTCGCCGAAATACTCTCCAGGCCCGAGCGCGGTCAGGATGACCTTTCGCCCCGCCCTATCGCCAATAATCACCTCGAATCTCCCTGAGATCACAACGTAGAGCGAATCATTGACGACGCCAGTCGGGATGACCGCTTCGCCGCGCAGGAAATTCTTCCGGTGCATCGCGGTTGCGAGGATGGCAAGCTGATCCTCAGCCATCATCGCAAACAGAGGAACGTTTCGCAGTAGCAGGGGTGAGACGACTATCTCCGCTCTCATGGACATGCTCCTTGGGTAATCTTGAATGGTAACAGGGTTAGCTGAGCGACAACGTTTCGCTCAGGCTGGCTCAAGCTTTCGGACGATGCTTCGGGACTGTCGCCGAGATCGATGGCCGGTATGGAGACCCTGATTCCACAGGGTGCTCAACAAGTTGGCGTAGGAAGGCAAGACAGTTTCTCTTGGTTACTCACTTCCTCTATTGCCTTGTGAGCGACCATTGCTCCGTGCCAGTCCATTTCTCGTCCTGCACAGTGCAAGTCCAGTTTCTAGATAGTGTGGGGCGCACAACGCCGGTGACCGGGTCCACCGTGATGGTTCCCTTAAATACCTTCTCATCACAATACAAGTATCCCATGCTTTTCGCGGAACCAGCAAAGCTTCAGCCGATCACCGACGGCCAAACCTTCAGGGGACTTTCCAGCGCATCCAGATCGACAAAGGGATCCCCCGTCAGTAGAACAGCGTCGAACGGCGCGCCGCGGCCCAGGGTGGGGTGTTCAAGATCGAAATGCCGGCGGGCGTTGGACGTCGCCGCTGCCAATGTTTGCTCCAGCGTCAGGCCCGCTTCGAGATAACGCCGGATTTCCTCGAATACCGCGCGGCCATGTTCCACGCCCATGCTGCCGGCATCGGTGCCGAGCAGCAGGGTCACGCCCATATCGGCGGCCAGCGCCAGATGGCGGGCGTGGTCGTCGAGGATGCGGCGCAGGTTGCCGACGGTTTGCGCAGACCAACCGGCCCAGTGCGGCTGCGCCCATTGGAAATGTACCGGGCCGAAAGTGGGTGTCCAGGCCACGCGGTTTTCCAGCATGGTTTCCAGGTGTGCGCGGTCCATGAAGAAACCGTGCTCGATGGAACCGACGCCGGCCGCCGGCGCGATGGAGAGGCCCTTGGCGCCGCTGCAATGGGCGAAGACCTTGCGGCCGGCGGCACGGGCGCTGGCCACTACCTGGCGCGTCGCTGCCAGGTCGAACTGGGGTTCGTCGGTGACGGCGCCGGCGTCGAAATCGATGAT
>JAPLQT010000087.1 GCA_026399515.1 Pseudomonadota bacterium
CTGTACGTGTTACACTCCCGCCGCGCCGGTCATCCTATCAGTCTGTTTGCCGCGCTTCGCGTTTAGATTCTCTCTCCGCGTCCTACCCCGTAAGCGACTCTTCCTAGACTGGTTCGTGGCATACACGCAGGGTCGAGTCCAGGAGCACCCTATGCATTTTACCGACCTCGGCCTGCGCGCCGAACTTCTTCGTGCCATTGCCGATCAAGGCTATGACACGCCCACCCCCATCCAGGCGCAGGCGATTCCGGTCGTCCTGGCCGGCCGCGACCTGATGGCTGCGGCCCAGACCGGCACCGGCAAGACCGCCGGCTTCACCCTGCCTATCCTCCAACTCCTCAGTACGCGCCCCGCCGTTTCACGCATCAAGCCGCGGGTGCTTATCCTTACGCCGACCCGCGAACTCGCCGCACAGGTGGAACAAAGCGTGTGCACCTATGGCAAGCATCTGCCCTTCAAATCGGCGGCGATTTTCGGCGGCGTCAGCATGGGGCCGCAGTTGAAGGCGCTGAAGAGCGGCGTCGACATTCTCGTGGCAACGCCCGGCCGCCTGCTCGACCACCTCGGCCAGCGCAACGCCGATCTTTCCGGGGTCGAGATATTCGTTCTCGACGAAGCCGATCGCATGCTCGACATGGGCTTCATGCCGGATATCCGTAAAGTCATCGCGCTGATACCCAAGCAGAAGCAGGTACTACTGTTCTCCGCCACTTTCCCCGAGGAAATCCGTACCCTGGCCAAGAGCCTCCTGCGCGAACCGCAGACGGTGGAAGTGGCTCCCCGCAACGCCACCGCCGACCTGGTGACGCAGGCCGTCTATCATGTCGACAAGGCGCGCAAACGCGAGCTGTTGCAGAAGCTGATCGAGGATCACAGTTGGCACCAGGTGCTGGTGTTCACCCGCACCAAGCACGGCGCCAATGCGCTCTCCGAGAAACTCGACAAGGCCGGCATCAGTTCCGCCGCGATCCACGGCAACAAGAGCCAGGGCGCGCGTACCCGGGCGCGCGCGCGGCTTGGATATCGACCAGTTGCCGCATGTGGTGAACTACGAACTGCCCAATGTGCCGGAGGATTATGTGCATCGCATCGGCCGCACCGGCCGCGCCGGCTCCAGCGGCGAGGCGATCTCGCTGGTCTGCGTCGACGAGCATGTGTTGCTGCGCGATATCGAACGCCTGCTCAAGCAGCCGATCGAGAAGCGCGAGATGGCGGGTTTCGAACCCGACCCGAACATCCGCGCCGAGCCCATCGAGAATGGCCGCAACAAGGGTCGTCAAGGCAAGCCGGGCGGCAATCGTGGCTCGCAGGCTCCCGGCAAGCCGGCGCGCGGCAGCGGTGGATCAGGTCGAACCGCTACCGGCCGGCATTCCGGCACGCGGCATCACTGAGCGACGGGCGGATCGTTCAACGTAAGGTTTGCCGATTGCCTCGGACCGCCGCGCTATGTCTTGAGCAATTCGAGCAGCGCAGCGCCGTAGCGCGCGGCCTTCGCTTCACCTATGCCGCCGACATTCAGGAGTTCGTCCATCGTCTGAGGCCGGCGAGCGGCGAGTTCATGCAGCGTCTTGTCGTGCAGGATGACATAGGCGGGCACGCCCTGTTCGCGCGAGGTCTGACCGCGCCACTGGCGTAGTGTGTCGACGAGGCCGGCGGCGGCGGGGGGCAGGTGGGCCGGGAAGATGGCTTTCGGCCTCGCGGTCTTCTTCATCCTGGGCGCCTGGCGGCGCAGCATCAGCGTGGTTTCGTTCTTCAGCACCGGCTTGGCGTTTTCGGTGAGTTTGAGCGCGCCGTAGTGCTGGGCGTCGGCATGCAGCAGGCTTCCGGCCAGCAACTGGCGGGCGACGCTGCGCCAGGCGGCTTCGTCAAGATCGGCGCCGACGCCGAATGTGGGCAGGCGCTCGTGGCCGAACTGGCTGACTTTTTCGGTGGCCTTGCCGCGCAGGATGTCGATCAGGTGTGCGGCGCCGAAGCGCTGTCCGGTGCGAAGTGCCGCGGACATGAACTTCTGCGCCGCCACCGTGCCGTCCCAGAGTTCCGGCGGCGTCTGGCAGGTGTCGCAGTTGCCGCAAGCTTCATGGGTCTCGCCGAAGTAGCCGAGCAGCACCCTGCGCCGGCAGCCGGCGGCTTCGCAATAGGCGAGCATGGCGTCGAGTTTGCCGCGCTCGATGCGTTTCTGCTCGTCGGGCGCGGCGGATTCGTCGATGCGTTGGCGGTGAATGACAACGTCGTTGAGGCCATAGGTCATCCAGGCTTCCGCGGCGTCACCGTCGCGGCCGGCGCGGCCGGTTTCCTGGTAATAGGCTTCCAGGCTCTTGGGCAGGTCGAGGTGGGCAACGAAGCGCACGTCCGGCTTGTCGATGCCCATGCCGAAAGCGATGGTGGCGACCATGACGACGCCGTCCTCGCGCACGAAGCGCTGCTGGTTTTCACGGCGCGATTCCGTGTCCATGCCGGCGTGATAGGGCAGGGCGATGACGCCCTGGGTTTGCAGCCAGGCCGCCGTCTCGTCGACCTTCTTGCGCGACAGGCAATAGACGATGCCGGCTTCGCCACGATGGTCGGCAAGGAAGGCCAGTAGTTGTTTGCGCGGATTGTCGCGTTCGACGATGGTGTAACGGATATTGGGGCGGTCGAAGCTGGCGACGAAGGTGCGCGCCTCGTCCAGGCCCAGCTTGGCGACGATCTCGGTGCGCGTCAGCGCGTCGGCGGTGGCGGTCAGGGCGATGCGCGGCACCGTCGGGTAACGCTCGTGCAGAATGGAAAGCTGGATATACTCGGGACGGAAATCGTGGCCCCATTGCGAGACGCAGTGGGCTTCGTCGATGGCGAAGAGAGCAATGCGGTTTTCGCCGTTGAGGCGGTCGAGCAGCGAGAGGAAACGTTCGGTGAGCAAGCGCTCGGGGGCGACATAGAGCAGGTCGAGTTCGCCTTTGAGCAGGCGCTTCTCGGTGGCGAGAGCGGTTTCGAAATCCTGGGACGAGTTCAGAAAGGCGGCGCGCACGCCGGCTTGCAGCAGAGCGTCAACCTGGTCCTGCATCAGCGCGATGAGCGGCGAGACGACGATGCCGCAACCCGGGCGCAGCATCGCCGGAATCTGGAAACACAAGGATTTTCCGCCGCCGGTCGGCATCAGCACCAAGGCATCGCCACCGTCGCACAGGTGTTCGACGATCTCGGCTTGGGCGCCGCGAAACTCCGCGTAGCCGAATACCGAATGCAGCAACTGGTGCGCCTTGCTCACGGGGCCGGCAAGATCATGTAGCGGCAGCCACTCTCGTCGCAGCGCAGGTAGTTGCCGTTCCCATACCAGTCGCCCAGCACCCAGCGTTCGCAGATGTGGCCGTCCACGGCATGGGTGTGGTGCGCCGGGCGATGTGTATGGCCGTGGATGAGGCGCGGGTAGCCGTGGCTACGCAAGACCGTGGCGACGGTGGTGGCATTGACGTCCATGATGGCGGCGGATTTTATCTGCTTTTCGTTTTCGCTCTTGCGGCGCAGCGCCTCGATCTGCGCCTTGCGCTCGGCCAGCGGCAGTGCCAGGAAGCGGGTTCGCCACTCGGCGGAGCGCACCGTCAAGCGGAAGGCCTGGTAGGCTGCATCGTCGCTGCACAGCGTATCGCCATGCATCAGCAGCGTGGCGCTGCTGGCGATGTCGATGAGCGCCGGATCGGTCAGCATCTCGGCGCCGCTGGCCATGGCGAAGCCGGTGTCGGCGAGGAAATCGCGGTTGCCGGCGATGAACGATACCCGGGTGCCGCGATCGGCCAGATCCTTCAAGGCGGCGCAGATCGCCGCGTTGAACGTGTCGCTGAGGGAATCGTCCCCGGCCCAATATTCGAACAAGTCGCCGAGGATGTACAAAGCATCGGCCTGCCTGGCCTGCCCGCTTAGGAATTCCTCAAACAGGCGGACGATGGCCGGCCGCGTCGGACACAAGTGCAGGTCGGAGATGAACAGCGCGACCGACATACCGGTCTTCCCTCATTCCTCAGACTATCTCGACGCGCTCTATCAGAACATCCTCGACCGGCACATCCTGGTGAAAGCCCTTGCTGCCGGTCTTGACGGCGCGGATCTCGTCCACCACCTCGGTGCCTTCCACCACTTTCCCGAACACGCAATAGCCCCAGCCGCTGCTGTTCGGCGCCGTGAAATTGAGGAAGTCGTTGTCGGCGACGTTGATGAAAAACTGCGCGGTGGCCGAATGTGGGTCGGAGGTGCGCGCCATCGCCAGCGTGTAACGTTCGTTCTTCAGGCCGTTGTCGGCTTCGTTCTTGATCGGCTCATTGCAGGGTTTCTGCTTCATGCCCGGCTCGAAGCCGCCGCCCTGGATCATGAAACCCTTGATGACGCGATGGAAGACGGTGTTGTCGTAATGCCCGGCTTCGGCATAGGCGAGGAAATTCTTCGCCGACTCCGGCGCTTTTTCGGCGTCGAGTTCGATGCCGATCACGCCGTGGTTGGTGTGGAGCTTGATCATGGGAGGTCTTCCTTGGTTTGGATTATTTGGTTTCGGGCAACAGCTTGACGGATTCGATCACCACGGGCGCCGAGGGCACGTTCTGGTGCGGTCCGGCGTTGCCGGTCCTGACCTTGGCGATTTTCTGGACGACGTCCATGCCCTGCGTCACCTTGCCGAATACCGCATAACCCCAGCCATCGCGGCTGGGATAGTCGAGCATGACGTTATCCACCAGGTTGATGAAGAATTGCGCGGTGGCCGAATGCGGGTCGGAGGTGCGCGCCATCGCCAGGGTGCCGACGCCGTTCTTGAGGCCGTTCTTGGCCTCGTTCTCGATCGGTGCGCGGGGCTCCTTCTGTTTCATGCCCGGTTCGAAGCCGCCGCCCTGGATCATGAAGCCGTCGATCACGCGATGGAAGATGGTGCCGTTGTAGAAGCCGTCCTGGGCGTATTTCAGGAAATTGGCGACGCTCTTGGGCGCCTTGTCGGCGTACAGTTCTATGGTCACGGTGCCCTGGTTGGTCTTCATCTCAACCATGGGGTTGGCGGCGAAGACGGGCAGATTGAGCAGCAAGCCGGCGGCCAGCAGAAATAGTCGTATCATGGAACGCTCCGTGGTGAGTTTGAAAACTGCGAGGATGAAGCCGGGTGCAACAACGTGCCGGTCGCGGCAGAGAGTCAGCCCGCGCCCTCGTAGACGATCTTCCAATGTCCCTCTTCCTTTTGCCAGTACTGGCGCTTCTTCATGACATTGGAAAGATTGTTGCTGCGGTAGTCCTGGTCGAAGGTGACGACGACCATGTCTTCCTTGCCCGGGTTGCGGAACATGCTGATGTTGTCGGCGGAAAGTTTTATCCAGGTCTTGCCACTGCCGACCTGGCGCTTGCGCGCGCTCCATTGGGCAAGGTCCTGGCCGTCGCCGATGAATTTCTTCGAGTAATGGTTGAGGTAACGCTCGACGTCGAGGCTTTCCCAGTCCGTGCGCCATTGCTCGATCTGCTTCTTCAGCGAGCCGCGCTCGGCCTGCCAGTCATCGAGCGACAGCCATTCGATGCTGTTGCTGATGATGACCGGCGTCAATCCGATCTGCAGGTTCTTGGAAATCGCGTCGAGATCCTGGTTGGCCAGCACCACGCAGCCGTCGGAGGCCTTGGGTGCGCGTGAGAAGGTATTGGAAGGCGTGCCGTGCAGCCAGATGCCGTGGCCGTTGCGGCCGTTGCGCCTGTCCCATTCGTTGGGATAGCTGATCGGGAAGGCGCCGCTGCCGTAGAAGTCGCCGAGCTTCTGGCGCGACAGGCTGCCGGTGACGTGATACACGCCGATCGGCGTTTTCTTGTCGCCTTCCCGCACCTTGTCGGTGCCGAGCTTGCCGTGGGAAATATAGTAGTCGGCGACGAAGCGCGGCGTGCCTTTTTCGTTCTGGTAGAGGTACAGCCGCGATTTTTGCGTATCCACGACAATTGCATAATTCTGGTCGGCCCGCATCTGCAGCAGGTAGCGCGGCACATAGTTGGCCGGCGGCTTGTCGTGGTAAGCCTTGAGGCGGGCGATGGCCTCTTCGCGCAAGTCGGCGAGCTTGTCCAGGGGGGCGTTGGCGATATTGCCGAAGGCCTGGATCGGCCGGCTGCGCGCCAGCAGCAGGTCGCCCTTGATGAGGTTGCCGAGGTGAAAATTCGGATAGGCCTTGACCAGGGCTTCGACTTCTTGCAAGGCGACATCCAGGTGGTTCTGCTCGATATGCTCGAAGACCCGCGCCAACAAGGGCTCAGGTCCCGCATCCGAGTAGCGCGCGGCGGCGGTCGCGGCGGCGCTGAAATTGGCGGCGACGAGCGGGCCGCACACCAGCGCGGCCATGGCTAGCGTGCGCAACCGCATGATCGTGTATTGGCGCTTCACTTGCCCACGCGCTCCTGCTGGATAAGCCACTTGCCGTCCTGCCTGACCAGCACCAGCACCTTGCTGCTGCTGGTCTTGAGCGAAGCGGAGCGATAATTCTGGCGAAACCGGGCGGTAGCGCGGTCGGCCCCTTCGGAGGTGACGCTCAGGCTGCCGATGCTGACCTGAATACTGCCCGGTTTGGTGAGGCGTTTGGCGCGCTCGGATTCCCAGGTGGCGCGGGATTCGCCGCCGGGGGTCTGGAAATCCTTGGCGTAATGAGACAGGTATACCTTGACGTTCTTCTTCGACCAGGCCGCGGCCCAGGCGTCGAGCGTCTTGGCGATATCGCCGCTGGCGCTTGCCGGGGCGGGTTTGGATTCGGCCACCGGTGCCGGAGTCTGGGCTACCGGCTGGGCGCTGACGGCGACCGGTGGCCCGTTGGGTTTGACGGCGGACGGGGTCAGTTTGACCTCGGCCTTAGGTTCGGCTTTGGCCTCGGCCGGCTTGGTCTCGGCCGGCGCTGGCGCCAGCGCCGCCGTGGTGGCCGCGGTTGCGGCGACCGGCTTGCCCGGCGTGGGGCGGGAGGATGCCGTCATCAGGTCGCGGATCATCGCCAGCTTGGTCTGGGCGCTGGCGTTGGAGGAATCGATCTGCAGCGCCTTGTCGTAAGCCTGGCTGGCCATGCGCGCATAGATGTCGCCGAGGTTCTCGTGCGCCGTGGCATACGAAGGATGGGTGCGGATCGCCATCTCCAGGGCCTGTTTGGCCTTGTCGTACTGCTTCTGCTGGGCATAGATGACTGCCAGGTTGTTGTAGGGCTCGGGCAGTTCAGGAAAATCCTCGGTGAGCTTGGTGAATACCGCGATGGCTTCGGGCGTGCGGTTCATCTCGGTCAGGATCAGCCCCCTGAGGAAGCGTCCCTGCGCATCCTTGGGTTTGCCGGCGAGGTACTTGTCGGTCTTTTCCAGGGCCTGGGCTTGCTGGCCCTGTTTCAGCAGCTTGCTGATGTCCTGTAGCGTGTCGGCTTGTGCCAGCGGGGCGAGCGACACCAGGGCGACGGCGGCGAGAGCGGCGATTGTGGCGCTAAGCGGGAAGCGGCAGGCGGTCATATGTTATGATAATATCAATAGGGAAGCGGGTTAAGACCTTTCATTCTACCAAGAAGCAGGGGCTATTCACAATCTTCGCCACTCTCTCCGTGACCGGAGCGGAACCCTGCCCGACCAGCCATACAGCACCTTCCAGCAACTTCATCATGCTCAAAATCTACAACTCCCTGGCGCGCGAAAAGCAGACTTTCGTCCCGATCGAGCCCGGCAAGGTCCGCATGTACGTCTGCGGCATGACCGTGTATGACGACTGCCACCTCGGCCATGCTCGCATGCTTCTGTCATTCGACATGGTCTATCGCTGGCTGAAAATCAGTGGTTATCAAGTTACCTATGTCCGCAATATCACCGACGTCGACGACAAGATCATCGCCCGCGCCGCGGAAAACCACGAATCCATCGGCGATCTGACGCAGCGCATGGTCTCCAACCTTCATCGCGATACCGGACGCCTGTTGATGCTGCCACCCACCTTCGAACCGCGCGCCACCGAACATATACCGGGCATGGTGACGCTGATCGAAAAACTGATCGCCAACGGTCTAGCCTATCCGGCGGCGAATGGTGACGTTTATTATGCCGTGGCGAAGTTTCCCGGATACGGCAAATTGTCGGGTAAAACCCTGTCTGATCTGCGCGCCGGCGAGCGCATCGAGATCGATCCCCACAAGCGTGACCCGCTCGACTTCGTCCTGTGGAAAGCCGCCAAGCCCGGCGAACCGTCCTGGCCGTCGCCCTGGGGGCAAGGCCGCCCGGGTTGGCACATCGAGTGCTCGGTGATGAGCGAATTCCACCTCGGCCAGCACTTCGACATCCACGGCGGCGGCCACGACTTGCAGTTTCCCCATCACGAAAACGAGATCGCCCAGTCGGAAGGCGCGCACGGACCGGGCTTTGTGAACTACTGGCTGCACAACGGCTTCCTGCGTTTCAACGACGAGAAGATGTCGAAGTCGCTGGGCAACTTTTTCAAGATCGACGACGTGCTCAAGGTCTTCGACGCCGAAGTGGTGCGTTTCTTCGTGCTGCGCGCCCACTACCGCAGCCCGCTCAACTATAGCGAAGCGACGCTGGCCGATGCCAGGAGCGCGCTCGGCCGTCTGTACACGGCGCTGAAGAGCGTCGACAGCGTGCCCGACACCGCCGTCGACTGGAACCAGCCGAACGCGCAGCGTTTCCACGCCGCGATGGACGACGATTTCAACACCCCCGAAGCCATCGCCGTGCTCTTCGAGCTGGCCAATGAGGCCAACCGCACCCGCTCGGCGCAGGACGCCGGCTTGCTGAAGGCGCTGGCCGGCACCCTGGGCTTCCTGCAACGCGACCCGAACGAGTACCTGCAGTCCGCTCCGGACACTGGTGACGGGCTGAGCGCATTGCAAATCGAGGAACAGATCGTCGCCCGCAGTGCCGCCAAGAAAGCCAAAAATTTCGCCGAGGCCGACCGCATCCGCGCCGAACTGCTGGCCGCCGGCATCGTGCTGGAAGACTCGGCGCAAGGCACCACCTGGCGGCGCAATTGAGAGAGTGCCCACCGCACATAGACACCAAGGGAGCGCCATGAAGTTCGTCGACCTCATCGAGCAGGCCAGCCGCGACAACAACTCCCTGCTCTGCGTCGGCCTCGATCCCGACCCGGCGCGCTTCCCCGCCGATCTCGCTGGACGCCCCGACGCAATCTTCGAATTCTGCCGCGCCATCGTCGATGCCACGGCAGACGTGGCTTGCAGCTTCAAGCCGCAGATCGCCTACTTCTCCGCGCGCCGCGCCGAAGACCAGCTCGAGCGCATCATCGCCCACATCCACGAAAAACATCCCGGCCTGCCGGTGATCCTCGACGCCAAGCGCGGCGACATCGGCAGCACCGCCGAGCTGTATGCCATCGAAGCCTTCGAGCGCTACCGCGCCGACGCTGTGACCGTCAATCCCTACCTCGGCCGCGACTCCGTCGAACCTTTCCTCGCCCATCGCGACAAAGGCGTGATCCTGCTCTGCCGCACCTCCAACCCCGGCGGCAGCGACCTACAGTTCCTCGAAGTGGATGGACCGAGTGGCAAAGAACGCCTCTTCGAGCGCGTCGCCCGCCTGGTCGCCGGCGAATGGAACCAGCACGGCCAATGCGCCCTGGTGGTCGGCGCGACCTTCCCGAACGAAATCCAACGCGTGCGCCAACTCGTCGGCGACATGCCCCTCCTGGTCCCCGGCATCGGCGCCCAAGGCGGCGACATCGAAGCCACGGTCAAGGCCGGCCGAAATTCAGGTGGCATGGGCCTGATGATCAATTCGTCGAGGGCGATTCTGTATGCCGGCATGCAGGCGGATAGCGGCGAAGGGTTCGCGGAGGCCGCGCGGCAAGTAGCGTTGCAGACGCGCGACGAGATCAATCGGTATCGGGTTGGGTAACTGATCGGCGAGTGGCTGGCTGCGGGCCGTGAGTCGTGTTCGTGCGCTGATTGAGTTTTCAATGACCGAACAACCCATGGAAATGGCTTAACTAAGCGTCGTTTGCAGCTGTCATCTTAGCCTTAGTATGTTTGCACGCCGCATATGTCCTGCTGTTTGAGCGAATTAGCTGGCCAAGTAAACGGAGATCTTCGCTTTGCTTACGGTGTTTTGTCATCAACTTCATTCGCAGCTCCGGCGACTTGGTCGCCCACGGTTCTTATGATGGCTTCTGTTAGTTCGCTCCCTCTTTCGCGAACGGCAGCTCCGTAGGATATGAAGTCTAGCTGCCTGGCAATACTCCGCATTTCTGCCTTAGCCCCTTCGAAAACCCGCATGCATGCCCTTGACAGTAATGCTGCTGCACGTTCGGGTTTATCCATTAGTGTACTAACCGTGACGCTTTCATCGCCAACGATGATTAGTGATGTTGGGCTGGTCTTCGTCGCCACAAGTCGCATATCCTCTGTCTTTGCGCGACCGATCATCTCTTTGAAGCGCCAATAGAACGACGGGGGCTGTGGGTGATTGGCCCATTTCAGATGCCACTTATTGAACAACCAATCGGAAAATTCCTCGCCAAGAATTATCGCGGACTTGATCAGAAAGTGAATGTTAGGACTTACCGGGTTCAGGTAAATCTCAAGGAAGATTTCTGCTACATGTTCCTTCGGTAACGCTTGCAACCAGAACAATGAGGGAGCGTAAAATTGTATTGCCCCGCTGTGAAATAGAAGTGCAACATTGGTCTCAGTCTGTGTAACGTGCTGTCTTTCTGCGTAGACGCGATAGTAAATTGGCTGCCCAAGCAGGAATCGTTGTTGCCCTTTGCCAAGAACGCGATTGGCATCAATAACATTGTTAATCTCGTCAAATATTGCTTCGGAGACTTCCTCGTGTACAAACGAGCCGGTCGCTTGGCTGCGATCTCTCGTTAATCGGACTGGTGTTGCGTTTGGATCATTTACCACTCGTACAACTGAATCGAAGACATTTCCTGCGAGGGGTTTAGCTAAAGCCCGCACTGCCACAAATTGTGTGTCTGATGGTGCTTCCACGACCTTCCGAACCCCTTTGAGCCAGGATTTTCGTACAAGGTCTAAATGTCTTTCAATCGATTGCCGAATGTCTTCGCTAGTGCCAGGCTCCGACTTGGCACCGTGCCGGAAATAGACGGTTCCCTTCGAAAAAGCAGTTTTTTGTTTCCCCTCGCCAATGTCATACGTGCCTGGTTTCTGAAAAACAACTGGAACCGAAACAGAACGCACGACAAAGGCAATCAACGAATGACTCTGTTTGTTCAACTCGTGAATTGTGAACTCCACGTCAACCGGACCTGTGTACTTTGCAATTTTGTTGCCTATCTCAGCCGGGTCGATGTCAGAAATCTCTTTGATGGAGTCCCCAGTGGGACTACCTTCGCTATCGACTCCAAACAGTATGATTCCGCCGCCGGAGTTAGCGATTGACACAATGTCCTTAATTAGCTCGCACCATTCTCCAGCCGAAGAAGGATCAAAAGTACTCTTGAATTCGATGTACTTCGATTCACGCTTAGCAGATAACGCCCTCTGAAATATATCCACCACAGCTATGTCTGCCTTTGGTCCTTTTCTCATTGCGGGAATTACACTGGAGTCATGAATTGGCGTTCAGCGAAGCCTACTCCGAATGCATAACAACGACAATCACCCATCCGTCGCGGGGGGGTAGCCCGGCGCAACCGGACCGAGACGGCGGGGCGAGTCCCGGCATTCATTGGTCATCAGATGCATTCGATAGTGTTGGTCGAAAGAGCGCAAGGTCCGGGGAGTTCGCCCGCCCTCCCGGTGCAACGACGCACATATCGGTCGGTCGAACTCCCCAGACCTTGCCTTGACCTTGGTCGTTGTTTTTGGCAAAAACCGACTCGGCTGATTCCGGCGCTGGCATGTGATCTTGATTCGGCGATATGTGCGATCCCCAGCACCGGGAGACGAAGCGAGATCGCGTGACAGCGCCAGCACAAACGTTTCGAACGGTTCGCCTTTGAATTGCAGGCTTGAGCTATCCGACCGAGGGTTTCAAACCCACCGTTGGCAATGTGCCGATCCTCGCACCAAGTAGCTTATAAGCTACAATGAATTCCACGGTTGAAGCGGATTGGAGATGGAGGCAGCAATGAGCAAGAAAATCAAAGCAGCGGTTTCCCACCGCGAGCGTGAAGTCGCCGAGCTGCGCGATGATCGGGAGCTTGCCGTGGAGTACCTCAAGGCGGCGATGGAATCCCTGGACGACCCCGATGACCGAGCGGCAGGGCTGCTCGCGTTGCGTACGGTTGCCGAGGCTTACGGCGGACTTGGTGCCGTGGCCAGCGAAGCCGGCATCAGCCGCGAAGCGCTTTATCGGGCGCTCTCGCCTACGGGCAACCCCACGTTGCGGATTATTCTTGCCGTTCTGAAAGCAGTCGGGATGCGTCTTTCCGTGGAGCCTGGACCTCACGCCATCGCCAGAGAAGAGACTGCGATTGCGCCCCTCGGCTAGCTCTTGGCCCCAGGCTTCGGTCCCGGAGCGGACGGCGGAATAAATCCGGCGATCCGGCAGAGCATCCCTGTGACCGGTTTGCCGTCGTTGTAGCGGGTCACGCTGCAACTGGATATTTCGCCTCGCGCGGCGAGGTCCGACAGGCAGCGGCGCACCTTGGGCAGCGGAATTCCCGTTGCCACGGCAATCTCGGCATCGAGTTGCTGGCCGTGCTTCCTCAGGAACAGGAGGATTGGTTCGGTGTGCATTGTGGCTGTCCGGGAAAGAGCAATGTCCAATTTGGCGAGGGCGTCGATGGAATATTACGCCTTCTTGACGAATTCTGATTTGAGCTGCATCGCGCCGATGCCGTCGATCTTGCAGTCGATATCGTGATCGCCGTCCACCAGGCGGATGTTCTTCACCTTGGTACCGACCTTGACCACCGACGAAGAACCCTTGACCTTCAGATCCTTGATCACGGTCACCGAGTCGCCGTCCTGGAGCACGTTGCCATGGACGTCGCGCACGACGCGCTGCTCATTGGCGGTCTCTGCGGCTTCCTTGGGCCACTCGTGGGCGCATTCCGGACAGACATACATGCTGCCGTCTTCGTAAGTGAATGCTGAACCGCATTTCGGACATTGGGGCATGGTGCTCATCGGCTTTTCCTGTTGTTATGACCCACCGGAGTTTCCGGCAAGCCTCGTCGCACGCTTAACGCTCAGCCGGCGAAGAAATCCTTCACCTTGTCCATCCACGACTTGGCGCGCGGGTTGTGCTTGCCGGCGTCCTCGTCGTTGATCGCCTCGAACTCGCGCAGCAATTCCTTCTGGCGCTCGGTCAGATGCACCGGGGTTTCCACCACTACGTGGCACAGCAGGTCGCCGTGGCCGATACTGCGCACACCCTTGATGCCCTTGCCGCGCAGCCGGAAGACCTTGCCAGTCTGGGTTTCGGCGGGGATCTTGAGGCGCGCCACACCTTCCAGGGTCGGGATCTCGATTTCGCCGCCCAACGCCGCCGAGGCGAAGCTGACCGGCATCTCGCAATGCAGGTCGTCGTGGTCGCGCTGGAACACGGCGTGCGGCTTGAGATGGATCTGCACGTATAGGTCGCCTGGCGGGCCGCCATTGACGCCGTGCTCGCCTTCGCCGGAAAGGCGTATGCGATCGCCCTCGTCGATGCCGGAAGGAATCTTGACCGACAGCGTCTTGTGCTGCTTGACGCGGCCGGCGCCTTGGCAGGAGGTGCAGGGGTCGGCGATGAAGCGGCCGGTACCATGGCACTTCGGGCAGGTTTGCTGGATCGAGAAGAAGCCTTGCTGCATGCGCACCTGGCCGTGGCCGCCGCAGGTCGGGCAGGTCTTCGGTTCCGTGCCTTTCTTGGCGCCGGTGCCCTTGCAGGGCTCGCATTCCTCCATGGTGGGAATGCGGATGCGGGTTTCCGAACCGCGCGCCGCGTCTTCCAGGGAGATCTCCAGGTTGTAGCGCAGGTCGGCGCCGCGATAGACGTTGGAGCGTCCGCCGCCGGCCCGTCCGCCGCCGAAGATGTCGCCGAAGATGTCCGAGAATGCGTCGCCGAATCCACCCATGCCTGCGCCGCCGCCCATGCCCGACTGCTGATCGATCCCGGCATGGCCGTACTAATTTCGTAGGCGTTCTTGGCTTCCTTGAACTGCTCCTCGGCCTTGGGATTGTCCGGATTGCGGTCCGGATGGTATTTCATGGCCAGCTTGCGGTAAGCCTTCTTGATCTCGTCCTCGGTCGCGTCGCGATTGATGCCGAGAATTTCGTAGTAGTCGCGTTTAGCCATAGTGATTGGTCAGTTTCATTGGTGTGCAAAGGCCGAGCTCAGCGGCGAACCCGCTTGAACTCGGCCAGCTAGAACGGCCTGCGTGGGCGGGCCGCCTTAGCCTTTCTTGTCTTTCACTTCGGTAAACTCGGCATCGACCACGTCGCCGTCGTCCTTCTTGGCTTCCCCACCGGCAGCGGATCCACCGCCACCGCCCGCGCCAGCCGCCGCACCTTCGGCGGCTTTCTGCTGGGCATAGACGGCTTCGCCGAGTTTCTGCGAGACGGTCATCAGGGCCTCGGTCTTGGCTTCGATGGCGGCCTTGTCCTTGCCTTCCTTGATGGCTTCCTCGGCTTCCTTGATGGCCTTCTCGATGTTCGCCTTCTCGTCGGCGCCGACCTTGTCGCCGTGCTCGGCCAGGGCCTTCTTCACGGAATGCAACATGGCATCGCAATGATTGCGGGCTTCGACCAGTTCATGGGCCTGCTTGTCTTCCTCGGCATGCACCTCGGCGTCCTTCACCATGGCCTGGATTTCCGCTTCGCTCAAGCCGGAGTTGGCCTTGATGGTGATCTTGTTTTCCTTGCTGGTGGCCTTGTCCTTGGCCGACACGTGCAGAATGCCGTTGGCATCGATGTCGAAAGTCACCTCGATCTGCGGCATGCCGCGCGGCGACGGCGGGATGTCGGTCAGGTTGAACTGGCCAAGGCTCTTGTTGCCGGCGGAAATTTCACGCTCGCCTTGCAGCACGTGGATGGTCACCGCGCTCTGGTTGTCGTCGGCGGTGGAGAACACCTGGCTTTGCTTGGTCGGGATGGTGGTGTTCTTGGGAATCAGCTTGGTCATCACGCCGCCCAGCGTCTCGATGCCGAGCGACAGCGGGGTCACGTCGAGCAGCAGCACGTCCTTACGCTCGCCGCTCAGCACCTGGCCCTGGATCGCAGCACCCACAGCAACGGCCTCGTCAGGATTCACATCGCGACGTGGATCCTTGCCGAAGAACTCCTTGACCTTTTCCTGTACCTTGGGCATCCGCGACATGCCGCCGACCA
>JAPLQT010000068.1 GCA_026399515.1 Pseudomonadota bacterium
CGGCGGCGGGGTGGCCAGTTTGGGCGGCGGCGGCGGTGGGGGTTTGTCCGGCGGCGGCTTCAGTTCTTCGATGATCTTGGTCTCGAGCGGCTGGCTCACCACTTCGACGATCTTCCGCGCCAACCCGTTGATTAACCCGTAAACCAGCAGCACGTGCAGCGCTACAACAAAGATGATGCCCGTGAAGCGACGGCCGGTGTCGTGCGGTTGGACGTAACTCATCGGGGTTCCATTGCAAATCGCATCATAGACATCACTGTCGCATTACCTCCATGCAGGACTCCGGAGCGTGCCTCTCTCACTCAAGAAAGAGGCCTCGTATTCTGTTCGTTTCGATTTCACCAGCACCAGGACCTCGCCCCCGCTGGCTTCGGAAGACTCGATCAACCGCAATTGTATCGGGATAACCAAGGTCTATTGCGCATATCTCCTCCAATTCTTATACGTGCGTACCACTAATCGCGGCCGCTTTCTCGACGCTCCGCAACGCCCTGTTCAGCGCATTCTGTCCGTTGTATTCCGCCCTGGCAATCAAGCCAGCGGGGGGGATAGAGTCTGAAATCGGGGGGCGCGGCGGTCAATGCCGGGGCAGTCCAGGTCAGGTCATGCGGCCAACAACTCTATCTCCGGCTGGTACTCAAGGTCCAAGGCTTCAGCGACCATCTTGCAACTGATTTTACCAGCGTTGACGTTCAAACCGTCAAGTAGATGTCGATTTTCCAGGCACGCACGCCTCCATCCCTTGTCGGCGATCGCCAGGGTAAATGGCAAGGTCGCGTTGTTTAGTGCAACCGTGGAAGTATATGGCACTGCCCCCGGCATATTGGCGACGCAATAATGAACGATACCATCGACCTCATAGGTCGGATCCTGATGCGTCGTGGGCCTGGAGGTCTCGAAGCAACCTCCCTGATCGATGGAGATATCTACCAGTACCGAACCCGGCCGCATCCTCGCCAAATGTTCACGGCGTATCAGTTTCGGTGCCGCGGCACCTGGTATCAGGACTGCGCCTATCACCAGGTCCGCTTGCAGCGCACTTTCCTCCAAAGCCTGCGCCGTTGAATAGACGGTTCTCAGCCTGGCGCCAAAAATATCGTCCAGGTAGCGCAAGCGAGGGAGTGACTTGTCCAGTACGGTGACCTCGGCGCCCATGCCCACGGCCACGCGTGCGGCGTGGGTGCCGGCGATGCCTCCGCCAAGGATGACGACACGCGCCGGGAGAACCCCGGGAACGCCGCCGAGCAGTATTCCGCGTCCACCAAAAGCTTTCTGCAGGGATACCGCGCCAACCTGGATAGCCATGCGTCCGGCCACTTCACTCATCGGCGCCAACAGCGGCAAGCCGCCCTTGTCGTCGGTGACGGTTTCGTAGGCAATGGCGGTACACCCCGACTTTTTTAGCAAACTGGCCTGGCGTGGGTCGGGCGCCAGATGGAGATAGGTGAACAGGATTTGGCCGGCGCGCAACATCGCGCACTCTTCCGGCTGGGGTTCCTTGACCTTGACCACCATCTCTGCCCGGGCAAAGATCTCCTTGGCAGTCTCGACGATCTCGGCACCAGCTTCTCGATAGATCGCATCGCCGCAACCGATGCCGGCCCCCGCTCCCGACTGGACCAGAACTTCATGTCCGTGCAAAACCGCTTCCCGTACGGATGCGGGCGTCATGCCGACGCGATACTCGTGAATCTTGATTTCCTTGGGTGTCCCGATGCGCATTGCTATCCCCTATGATGGTTTTCCTGACGACTATGATGAGGGAAGCGGCGCGGAATTAACTTTGGATCGTGCCCTCGTTGCGCAATATTCTTTTGAATTTCGTTTCGCGAGAGGATGTTTATGCAGGGAAGCGCCGTCAGCGGCGCATTCTTCCCAGCCGCTTGATCGTGAGCACAATCGCGGTGCAACTCAGCAGGAATCCGGTCGTGGTGGCCATCACCAACAACACGTGCCAAAGCGCGCCTGCCTCGTTGAGCAGGGGAAAATCAAACGTATGCAGCCCGTCCACCAGCCATCGGTACGCGCGCCTGCTGGTATCCATAATGCCGATGATCCGACCCGACTCGGCGTCGATGTGCACCCAGGTCCGGGAAGCATCGTCCAGCGCGATACGTCGCGCGCTTGCCGGCAAGGGATTGGAGCGCGGTCCCGCATAGGTGTCGTTACTTGGAATCCCTGAAATCCCCAGCACGCCGGAAGGCGACCATGCCGACTTGACGGCAGCCAGGAGCAGTTCGTCCGGAAGCATGGGGGAAATCCTGTATATGCCTACGTCATCATGGAGATCGATCGCCGACGAGCGCGGATTGCCGTCGCGCATGATCAGCAGCGGATGCCCGCCCAGTGCCGAAAACTCGATCTCGCGGGAACCCGCTATCCCCTGCAAATGATTCAGCGGGAACGCCTTTGCCGCACTGGCCAGAGAGATGCCGCGCAGGCGCTCTTTCTGCTCCAGGCTCGGCTGGTCGGACGAAAATATCCTGCCTTGATCCAACGAGAGCCAGCCGCTGGTGACCCAGCTCAACACGAATATGCCGCCAAACAGGCCGATCGTGTGATGCCAGCGCAGCCACCCCTTGAACGGCGAAATACCGGGGCGTCCGCTGCGCCTCAGATTGACAACGCGCACCAGCCCAAGCCAGATCCCGGCGAGAGGCACCACCATGGCTACCAGGGCTAACGACCAAACCGTCGCATGCCAAACGGCCTCATGTTTTCTGAGGATAGTCGGATTGATCCAATGCACGACCGCCCCGACCCAGTTCCATGCCCGTTCCCATCTGTTGGTGCGCTGAACGACTTCCCCCGAGCGCGACGAAACGTACAATTCGGTCCCGGATTGATCGTGCATGCTCAATCTATATAAGGGGCGATACGGGTCATAGCCATTGTGTACCGTCCATTGGTCATAATCGAAGGGACCTTCGACGCGCGCCGCTTCAAGCGCCGAGAAGCGCTCGGCGATGTTGCGCGCATCCTCGGACGAGATGGAATCGAGGAGCTTCCCGCTTACCGCGCTCACCGAAACCAGCGGATGTCCTGACAAGGAGAGCACATACCTTGGCTGTCCTTCGACACTGATCAGGCGCAGTTGATCGATCGGCGTATTGCCGGCGGCAGTGACGGCAGTTGCCGCGGACACCTGAACCTTGTCAACGGATATCCTCTCGGCTCCGGCTATTCGCTCCCAGCGCCCTAGGCTTGGGAAGGGTACAAAGCTCAGAATCGTGCCGCTGGCAAACCATAACGCGAAGACCAGCCCAAGCGCAATGCCCAGCCAGCGGTGCACCGTGGCTAGCCGACGCGACACGGAAAGTAGAATCGGCTTTCGGACCACTGGATTTTCCGGAACGCTCTTCATTACCGACTGAAGCAAGAATGGACAAGCTCGCTACGATAATCCCTTTGCGGGACATTTTTCTGTTTGCTTCACCGGCACCTAAGAATATTGAACCAAAAGGCCGCGTCAAATTGGCATCTTCTAACACCAGACGAATTATTTCGGCAGACCTGTAAATTGAACGAGTGATAGTTTAGCTATGTAACAAAATTGTCACACCGTAGCGAACTCAAGCAATGCCCTGTAGCCCCGATAAACCTGGAAGTCAGCTGATTATGACCTCTCGTCGCATGCACCACTTAAAGGCGTCCCGGCAGGTTTTTCACCTGTCGCGGCGGAATAATCAGCCCTCCACCGATTTTACGTTACGCGCAACCAGCACCTATTAAGGAGACTACCTTGTCAAAACTTCGCTACCTCCGTCATACCCTGGCCCCCACCGCCGGGCTCATGCTGGGAACCATGTCGGCATTTGCAGCCGACCCCGCCCCGGCAACCGATAAGATCGTAGTGATCGCGGTAAAGCAACCCTATCGCGGCGATACCGATCTCAAGGATATGCCGCAAAGCATACGCACGCTGAGCGCCGATCTCCTTGCCGATGTCGGGGTGATCAAGCTCGACGACGCGCTGGACCTCGCCAGCAGCGTGGCACGCCAGAATACGTTCGGCGGCATGTGGGACAGCTTCGCGATTCGCGGATTCGCCGGCGACGAGAACGTTCCGTCCGGCTACCTGGTCAACGGTTTCAATGCGGGCCGTGGCTTCAGCGGCAAACGCGATGCCTCCAATATCGAAAGCATCGAGGTGCTCAAGGGCCCCGGTTCAGCGCTGTATGGCCGTAGCGAACCCGGTGGCACGATCAACCTCGTCACCAAGAAGCCGCGGTTCACGCGCGAAGGCAGCGTCGATTTTTCGGTCGGCAGCTTCAGCACCTACCGCTTTTCCGGCGACTACACCGGACCGATCAACGATGCAGTCGCGTTCCGTGTAAACGGCGCCTATGAGAATGCCAAGGGCTTTCGCGACACTGGGGTGAAGAACGAGAAGACGGCGCTATCGCCATCCTTCCTGGCGCGCCTATCGCAAACAACGACGTTGTCTTACGAACTGGAAGCAGTGGACCAGAAAGGCGCCTTCGACCGCGGCGTGACCGCCGTCAATGGCAAGCTGGGCCTGATACCGCAATCCCGCTTCCTCGGCGAGCCGGCGGATGGCCCATCGCATGTCAAGGCCACCGGCCATCAATTCGTGCTCCAGCACGAGCTGAATGACGACTGGGCGATCCTTGCCGGCTTGGGCTATCGAGATTCGACCTTCGTCGGAAACCAGACGAACCAGCGGCTCCTGGGCGGATTGCAGGCCGACGGCTTCACCATGAACCGCGAACGTCGCTATGTCGACTACGCTACCAAGGATACTGTCGCGCGCGCCGAGCTAACCGGAAAGTTCAGCACCGGCAACTTCACAAACCACGTGCTTCTGGGTGTGGATGCCGATGAGTTCAAGTACGACAAGTACCAGTTGCGCGTCCGGCCGGGCAATCTCGCCTACGCGATCAACATCTTTGCGCCCGTGTATCGGACTAATCTGCCGGCTTTCACTACCGTGATTTTCGACTCGCTGGAAACTCAGCGCGCCACGGGCGTCTATGCGCAAGACCAGATCGACCTCACGGCCAATTGGAAGGCGCTGGCGGGTGTGCGCTTCGATCGTTTCCATCAGGACATCCTGAATCGGGCGAACAACACCACGACCAAACAGGATCCCACAGCGACCAGCCCACGCCTCGGCCTGGTATACGAGGTAAGCAAGACAGTCACGGTGTATACCAGCGCTTCCACCGGCTTCAGGCCGAACAGCGGCGCGAACTTCGCGAATGTCGCCTTCGAGCCCGAGAAGAGCCGCTCCGCCGAGATCGGAGTCAAAGCGGAATCTGCGGACCACAAGCTGAGCGGTACGGTTGCCGCCTATAAGACCCGCAAGACCAACATCACCACCGCCGACCCGGTCAACGCCGGCTACTCGATCGCAGCCGGAGAGGCGGAAAGCCAGGGGCTTGAGGTCGATGCTTCCGGCGAACTGATGAAGGATGTCCGTGTCGCCTTCTCTTATGCCTATACCGACGCCAAGATCACCAAGAATGCGGTCGACGTGAACGGCCTCGGCGGCGCGATTCATGCCGGCGACCCGCTCTTGAACATCCCGAAGACCAGCGCCAACCTGCTCCTGATTCACAACTTCAGCAGCGGCGGCGCAGCTTACGACATTGGCGCCGGCATCGGCTACGTGGGATCACGCCTGGGTGAGACGGGTTTCACAAGTTTCCGCCTGCCCGCCTACCCGCTGGTGAAACTTATCGGCTCCTATTCACCGTCGAAGAAGCTGAAGTACACGCTCGAAATCGAGAACCTGTTGAACAAGGATTACTGGCCGAGTTCGTACGGGCGGGAATGGGTCGCGCCGGGCACCCCGCGCGCGATTACGGCGAAAGCTTTGTACAAGTTCTAGGATAAGAGGGCTGCATGCAGCTTGCCGATGTATGCAGCCCATCTCCGAATGGCTGATGCCGGCCTACCGGTCGACGCTGAACAGTTTCCCCAACGGATAGTGCAGCTTGACTATCGGCGACTTGATGACGATGTAGCTGAAGTATTTGGATACGCCGATGTCGCGTTCCAGGATCGATTCGATCACCGTCTGGTAGTGGGCGACGCCGCGGGTCAGGAACTTCAGCAGATAGTCGTAACCGCCGCTGATCAAGTGGCATTCGATCACTTCATCGATGGTCCGGATGCTCGCTTCGAACTTCACGAAGTCTTCGCGGTGATGGTCGCTCAGGGTCACCTCGGTAAATACCGTGACCGTCTCGCCGAGTTTGGCGATATCGATGTGGGCGTTGTAGCCGGTGATATAGCCGGCGCTTTCCAGCCGCTTGACGCGTAGCAGGCAGGGGCTGGGCGACAGGCCGACGGCATCGGCCAGATCGACATTGGTCACCCGGCCGTTGCGCTGCAACTGCGTCAGGATGTTGATGTCTATACGATCCAGCTTAAGATTTGTTGGCATCCGTATATCCTCCGGGGGGCGCTCCAACTGCGCGATTCAGGCCCGTAAATGCTCCTGGTGGGCGATGACCAAGTTTGCCATGCTGGGGAATCGAAAATCGCAGCAGGCGGTATCGGCGGACGTAAGTGTAGCACCCCTGGCGACGCCATCACGCGGCCGGTCTATGCAAGCCGTGGCCAGGCCCATCGACGCAGCCATCCGTTGATCGTTGCGCGAATATTGGGCCACATGAAGGATATGCCGCTTCTGCATCCCGAGTTTTTCCAGTTTCGCCAGCATGTAATCGAAATTCCTGGGACTGGGTTTGTACGAACCGATTTCCTGCGCCGTGAAAATGGCATCGAACTTGACCCCCAACTGACGATTGCTGCCGGTGAAACTTTCCCGGTCGACATTCGACAGGATCACCAGCTTGAAATAACGCTTCAGGTATTGCAATGCCGCCGGCGTATCGGCGAACACCGGCCAATCCCGCACCGACATGCCGAACAGCCGATGATCGTCTTCGGAGGCTACTACATACCATTCCTTTGCCAAGCGCCGATGTGCTTCGACCAGGATATCCGTGTAAAGCATCCCGGGCGTTTCGGCTTCCACGGCCGACTCGTGGGTGGTGAATGCATCCAGCACGTCCTCCCGGTTCGAGCTGATCGTCGCCCTGTCGCGCAAAGGCCCGAGCGCGCCAAAGACGCCGGAATCCTTGTCGATCAGGGTGCCATAACAGCCGAGGGTGATTACCTTGAAGTCGATCAGACTCATCGCGTTAAATCCAAGTATTCGGCGGAATGCCGGACATCAATAACCCTTGAAGCGATCGATGACACCCATCAGCGGCTCCCCGTTCCGGTGCCTGGCAATATTGTCGAGCACCACCAGGGCGGCCGTTTCCGGTTGCGTCATGCTGGCGATATGCGGTGTCATGAGGATGTGCGGATGGCGCCAGAACGGATGCGCCTCCGGGAGCGGTTCGGGCACGCAGACGTCGAGGATCGCGGCAGACAAGTGTCCCGAGGCCAATGCATCCAGCAAAGCTTGCTGATCGAGGTGAGCGCCCCGGCCGACGTTGATCAACGCCGCCCCGCGCGGCAGGGCGGCCATCGTGCGCTGACTCAGTATGCCCTTGGTTTCATCCGTCAACGGCAGCAGGCAGATCAGGATGTCACATTGGTTTAGAAACCCTTTCAGAGTGTCCGCGCCGGCATGGCACACGACCCCCGGGATGTCTTTGGCGGTTCGGCTCCAGCCGGACAAGGAATATCCAAACGTGCCGAGTCTCGCCAATACGGCCTGTCCGAGTACCCCCAGGCCCATGACACCGACACGCCGCGCGGCGGCCGGCACCACCTTGATCGGCTGCCAATTGCCCGCAGCCTGCTGGCGCATGTAATCGAACAAATCGCGATGCAAGGCCAAGACCGCCAGGGTGACATACTCGATCATCCCATCCACGATGCCAGGCTCGACCATGCGCACGATCGGCACATCGGGGGGTATGGTCGAAAAATCGAGGTGATCGACGCCGGCGCCTGATGAGAACAACACCTTGAGATTGGGTAACTTCTCCACCAGCGCCGGTGGCGGCTCCCAGGCGACCAGATAGTCCACCTTGGTCAAGTCGCCGGTTTCCGGCCAGACGTGAAACTCGATGTCAGGAGCATTCCTGGCGAAAATCGCGGACCAGGCGCGGCCGCGATCCGGGTCGGCTTTGTAGAGCACGCTCACAATTTGGTTGCTCCGGGGTTCATATCATCCACCGCCGACCGGCGGGTGAAACTCCACCAGGTCTCCATCGCTGACCTGCGTATCCTGGAGCGGGACCAGTATCCCATTCACCGCCGCGATCGAAATCTCCGCCGGAGGCAACTTGAGTTGCGCCAACAATTCCATCAGGGAAATCGGCCCAGCAAGAGGAATCTCCAGCCGTGAAAGCCGTTGCGGGACATACCAGCTCAGATAGCTGCCGAGGTAGAGCCTCAATGGAAACTCCTAGACACCCAGCAAATCCGCGACCCACTCGATTTCCAGTTCGCGCAAGCGGGCGCGCGTCGGCGCCGTGGTCTGCGGATCCCATCCTTTCAACCGATACAACTCGTCGATGGTCTGTTGAAAATCTTCCTTCGAAATCCCAGCGCCAGCCAAGGGGCCGCTCTCCAGCGGCTGGTACAGGCGCTCCGGCAGGACGTCATCGTGGCGCGAAAAGCCGTTCAGGACGTTGAAGGCGCGTGCCAGGTTGATGGCGCGTTCGCCGATGCGCAGCAGGTCCGCGAGCTCCATATCCCAACCCGTCGCTGAACGAACCAGACTCAGCACTTCGTCGACCTGGATGAAGGAGCGCGGCGCGGGACCGAAATAGCAGAACCCGACCGCGTTGCCGAAACTGTTCCAATTTTCCAGGATGGCATAATTTCGCGCCTTGGCACCGCCGAGTTCGCGTACCGGCAAAGCGGCTACATCCAAGGGAATCGCGCCCTTGAAAGCGACCGAATCGGGATTGGCGAACATGGTGTCGTGCGCCGCATACAGGTGATCCGCGCCGAGTTCGCCGATGGCGTAACCCAGGCCTACGCCGACCTTGCCGCGCGGATCGTGCATCGGCAATTCCTGTCCCTTGACTTGCATGGCGAAGCGCGGAGCATCGCCGCCGATGACTTGCGCCGCGCGCTTGCTGCCCTGCGCCAGCAGATCGCCGATGCCTACCCGTCGGGCGATCAGGTCGATGGCCTTGAGCATCGCCTCGGCGTTGCCAAAGCGCAAGTCCAGGCCGCCGGTTTCCTTCAAGCCTATCAGCCCGTGCTCGAAGCACTCCATGGCAAAGGCGATGGTAGAACTGGTCGAGATGGTGTCCAGGGTATAGCGGTTGCAGAGTTCGTTGGCCTTGGCGACCGCCTGCAAATCGTCGACGCCACAATTCCCGCCGAAGCCTTCGACGGTTTCATACTCCGGTCCGCCGTAAGTGTCGCCGACCTGGTAACGATCATCCACTTTCACTTCGCGCTTGCAGCGTATGGCGCAGGCATAACAGGTACGCCGCGCCGAAAGCAGATCCTTTTCGTAGGTTTCCCAACTAAGATTGGCTACGCCTTCGAACACGCCCTCGCGGAAGTTGCGCGTCGGCAGCATGCCGGCCGCATTGAGCACGGTCAGCAGCCCAGGTGTGCCCTTCACCTGCATGTCCCAGGCCTGCGGATGCTCCTTGACGCGTTTGCCCAGGGTGCGCCCCAGCGCCGCGATCGGCTTGGCGTCGTGCACCGCATCGACATAGCGTCCGGTGCCGCGCACTGCTATCGCCTTGAGGTTCTTCGAGCCCATCACCGCGCCCATCCCGGTGCGGCCGTTGAAATGGCGCAGCTCATTGGTCAGCGCCGCATAGCGCACCAGGTTCTCGCCGCCTATGCCGATTTGCAGGACTCGAACCTGCTTGTCTCCGAGTTCCGCGCGTATCCGGGCCTGCACTTCTTCCGGTTCGCGTCCCCACAATTCGCGGGCATCGCGCAATTCGATATTGTCGTCGCGAATTGAGAGATAGGTAGGTTGCGCTGCCCGGCCGCTGACGACGATGGCGTCGAAGCCCGCCATCTTCAGTTCCGGTCCCCAAAAACCGCCCGCCTCCGATTCGCCGTAGGCGCCGGTCAGCGGCGAACGCGCGGCCACGGTAAACCGGGTGGAAGCCGAAATCGGCGCGCCGGTAAGCAGACCGTTGGCGATCACCAGCAGATTCTCCGGCGCCAGCGCATCGGTTCCGGGCGCCAGTTCGCGCAGCAGCAGGTAGCCCGCCAGCGCCTTGCCGCCGGGATAGAGACGATAGAACGCTTCATCGAAATGCTCGATGCGAATGGATGCCTGCGTCAGATCGACGCGAAGTATCCTTCCTCTGGTGCCATAACTCATGCTCGTTCCTTAAGTTCTTGCAAGCTCCGTCCAACCGAACGACCCACGACCGTACATTACCGGGTGCCGAAAACTTATTCTGCCGCATTGTCGGGCGCACAAAAGCATTGTTGCAAAGATTGCCCCGGCGCAGCATTTTTTTTGGAAATCCGTGATCGGCAAGACGTGCCACCAATAGACGCCGGCTGCTTCCTTCCCAACGGTCAATGGTTATGACGGTGGTGAGCGTCCGGGAAATGCGGATGCGTGTGTGTCAGCGGTTTGTGCCAGTGCGGATGGCTATGCTTGACTCCGGGCATTGCCTGACCATCGTGATCATGCTGGTGGTGTTCGTCATGGACATGTTCATGATCGTGCCCCATCATTTGGTGGGTATGACCGTGCCCATGATGCTCGGTCAGATGCAGCCAAGTGCCCAGCGCCATCAGGATGCCGGCGATGAGCAGCGGCGGCGTAACCGGCTCTCCCATAAGCACGGCCAGCAAGGCGCCGAAGAACGGCGCGACTGAAAAGTAGGCACCGGTGCGCGCAGTGCCGAGGTGGCGCAAGCCGACCACGAACAAGGCCAGACTCACCCCATAGGCGAGCAGCCCCACCGCCATCGCGCCAGCCAAATTCGGCAGGTTCGGCATGGAAGCACCCAACGAGAAGGCCAGGATCAAATTGACGGCGCCGGAGACCAGCCCTTTCGCCGCGGCGATCCAGGTAGCATCGGTGAACGATATCTTGCGCGTCAGGTTGTTGTCGATGCCCCAGGCGAAGCAGGCGCCGAGAACCGCCAAGCCTGGCCACAGTCCGGCGAACCGCGCTTCTCCCGGCCAACTCAGGACCAGCGCGCCTGCCACGATGGCGCCCATGCCGAGCGCGATGCGCCGGTCGAAGTTCTCCTTGAAAGCAAACCATGCCAGCAGTGCGGTGAATACGCCTTCGGCATTCAGCAGGAGGGAGGCTCCGGATGCCGGCATACCCGTCAGCCCTATCATCAGCAGCACCGGCCCGACGATGCCGCCCGAAAAAATCGCCCCTGCAAACCAGAACGCCTCATTCCGAGGCAGGCGCACGCCGGGTGCCCGAATCAGGCGACGGTACAGCGTCAGCCCCAGCCCCGATCCGAGATAGAGCAAGCCCGCCAACAACCACGGACTGATGGCATCGAGCAGCCATTTCGCCAACGGTGTTCCGGCGCCGAACAATAGGGCGGCCCCCAGTGCCGCAGGCACGCCCGGTTGTCGTAGACCGTCTTTCCAATTCATCTGCATCCTTCGGTCGGCAATATATTCAGGATAAACGAGGAACGCCGGAACGTACAACAGCCCGCGTTGGCCTGGCTCGGCAATAAATGCCTATTAACTCTTCAAAACCATATCAATCGTTCGCGGCATTACGAAATCAAGATACATATTTGTTTTAAACATGATGAAATTGATACTGGAGTACATGATGCTTTGGAGCCCATTTCAGAATCGCGATAGGTGCTCCAACCGAATAGATCGAGCTGGATCTTATGTTCATGCAATACCAACGTGAGGACGACATGAAAATCATCAATAAACTCGTTGCAGTAACGGCCTTGGCCGCTGGGCTGTTGGTCACCACCGTAGCCAATGCGCACGGCATCTGGTTTGCCCAACGCGCAACCCAACTCGCGCTGATCTATGGCGTCGGGGCGGACGATCTCGATTCCGTAAAACGCCTGCCTTTGGTCAAGAGCATCGCCGGCTATGACGCGATGGGTGGCGCCATCCCAACGCGCTTGCGGGTCGCCGGCCCCTTGCTGCTGGTCGATAGCGACAGCCAGCCGAGCATGGTCGCCGCGGTTCTCTTCAACGGCATCTGGAGCAAGACCCCGGAAGGCGAATGGGTCAAGAAGGGCCGCGACGAAGTCCCCAAAGCCATCACCAGCGAGAAGAATTTCAAGTACGCGGTGCATGTCATCGGCGCCTTGAACGGGCCGCTGCCCCTGCTGCCGGAGCAAGTTCTGCAAATCGTGCCTGTCGACGGCAAGCTGCCGCTGGAAATGGGCAAACCGCTGACCCTGCGGGTGCTCCATCGCGGCAAACCGGTGGAAGGCGCGCGAGTGCTGACCGACTGGGTCAACGACCCCGACGCCGTGCCGGTCAAGACCGGGGCGGACGGTCGCGTCACCATCAACGTGCGTAATCAGGGGCTGAACGTCATCGCCGCCATTTGGGACGGACCGACGGATGAACCGACGAAATCAGACAAGATCGAGCATCTGGCGACGCTGTCTTTCGTCCTGCCTCATGCGCCCGAATGACCCGGCGCGCTCGACCGACGCGCAAGCATTTCAACGGAGAGAAATCATGAAGCAACTTCTGATGACCCTGCTGCTCGGCGCCGGTGCGCTGATGTTCGGCCCGGCACAGGCCCATGGCAACTATGAACCCGATCATCCGGGCGGTATCGTCCAGATCGTCGGCGACCTGTCCTTCGAACTGGTTCCCGTTCCCGGCGGCGTGGAACTCTATGTCGAGGAAGACAACGAGGATTTGCCTATCGAAGGCATGAGCGCGAAGTTGACGGTCATCGCCGGCGGCGTCAAGACGGAGACGGTGATGACTCCCGCGGGCGGCAACAAGTTTGTCGCCAAAGGCCTGAAGATCCCTGCCGGAGCCAAAGTTGCAGTGCTGCTCACGCGCAAAGACAAGGTAAGCAAGGTGGGGGCGAATTTCGCCCCCAAGTAACCTCCCGGGAGGCTGTACCCGGCGCTGACAACAAACTTGCTGGTAGCGACGTCAACCCGACGGGTTGACGAAGCCATCGGCTTACCCAAGAAAAAGGAATGGCGAATGGCAACTGTTGCAGAAGACTTCGATCCCGCCACGGTAGTTCCGCGTGGCGGCCATTACATAGACGGCGCCTGGCACAACGGACGCGGCGCGATCGCCGTGCGGCGGCCTTCCGATGGCCAGGTCTATGGCGAGATACCGGACGCCGGTGAAGAGCTTGTCGACTTGGCGGTACGCTCGGCGGAGACAGCCATAGCGAAAGGCGACTGGGCCAGGCGTGCGCCACGGGAACGCGCGCGGGTATTACGTCGCTGGGCGGACCTCATGGACGCCGACATCGCCACACTTGCGAAATTGGAAGCGGTCGGCTCGACCAGGACGATTACCAGTGCCGTGAATTGGGACGTGCCGTTCAGCGCGGACGGATTCCGCTTCTTTTCCGAGTTTGCCGACAAACACGGCGGCGACGTCGCGCCCACGCGCAGCGATCACCTCGGCCTGGTGATCGCCGAACCGATAGGCGTGATCGCCGCAATCGCGCCGTGGAACTTCCCGTTGAACATGGTCGCCTACAAGTGCGCGGCGGCACTGGCGGCAGGCAATGCCGTGGTGCTCAAACCGTCCGAACTGACGCCATATTCGGCGCTGCGACTGGCCGAACTGGCCGTGCAGGCCGGGATGCCGGCCGGGATATTCAACGTCGTGAGCGGCTTCGGTCATACCACCGGCGACGCCATCGTGCGCCATCCCGGCATCGGCAAAGTGACTTTCACCGGTTCCACCCGCACCGGGGCCGCGGTCATGGCCAGTTGTGCGATGAACGGCCTCAAGCCGGTGACGCTCGAGTTGGGCGGCAAATGCCCGCAACTGGTCTTCGACGACGTCGATGACCTGGATAGCGTGGCGGAGTGCATCGCCAGCGGGGTGTTCGGCAACGCCGGGCAGGTATGCACCGCCGGTACGCGCTTGCTCGTCCAGCGCGGCATTGCCGATCGATTGGTGGAGCGCATCGCCGCCTGCGCCCGCAGGCTCAAGGCGGGGCCGACCTGGCGCGCGGATACCGATTTTCCACCTATCATATCGACCGCCCAGGCCGAGCGCGTCGGCGCCATCGTCGACCGTGCCCTGGCAGCAGGCGCAAGCGCCGTGGTAGGCGGCAAGCGCATGGAAGTCTGCGGCGCCGGCGCCTATTTCGAGCCCACCGTGCTGGTCGATGTCGATGGGGGCATGGAGGCGGTACGCGGCGAAATATTCGGCCCGGTACTGACGGTGCAGCGCTTCGATGACGAACAAGAGGCCTTCGCGCTGGCCAACGACTCGAGCTATGGTCTCGCCGCTGGTGTGCACACCAGCGACCTGGGGCGCGCCCTGCGCGCGCTGCGGCAATTGCAGGTCGGCAGCGTGTGGGTCAATCGCTACGGCCGCAGCGCCGACTACATCCTCCCCACCGGGGGTTACAAGCAATCGGGGATAGGCAAGGACCTGGGCCGGCAGTCGTACGAAAGCTGCCTAAGGTACAAGGCCGCGCTGATCGCATTCGGGTAAGGCGGGTATTCGTAATCGGCGGTTGATATTCAGGTGATATCTCGGGTCGCAATGTTCAGCGGAGAATCATGATGCGCCTATGGGTTGTGACATGTCTTAATTGTGCCCTTATGTGGAGTTCCACATAAGGGCACTTATGCTGACCTCTCGATTATGTGGATTAGGGATACGAAACGAGCGCCAACCGCTGCTGATGAGCGGCGGGCGTGCATTTCGCTGTCCGCATAATCACAGCGCGTTCAG
>JAPLQT010000131.1 GCA_026399515.1 Pseudomonadota bacterium
CGGAAGGGAATTTGCGTTGTCGCCAGCGCGTCATCGAGCGCGGTGCCGACGCTGGCCGCCGCCGCGACATAGCCGAGCGCCGGCACGCCTTCTTCCCGGGCTGTCAGCCGGGTGCGGCCGAGTCCGCCGCGCTGCGAGACATGGATGGTGTCGATCCGGGTGGCGGCGATTTGCGGCCAGACGCCGAGCCATTCGAGGATCTGGCGCGAGCCGTGCGACAGGGCGAGGATGCGCTTGTCATCGCGCGCTGCACCGCGCGGTCGGGCATCCAGTACTTGTGCGTTGACGCCATGACGCTTTAAAGCCAGCGCCAGTGCCATACCTGCGGGTCCCCCACCAACGATGGCGATCGGCTCAGCCATTGCGGTTTTCACTCATCAGTGCTTCGATATCGGCAATGGTTTTCGGCGCCTCGTGGGTGATGATTTCGCTGCCGGAGCCGGAGCCTGGCTCCGTGACCAGCGCGTCATCCTCGATGCGCACGGCGATATTGTGGAAAGCCGCCGGCACATCGTCGGCGGCGCGGATGTAGCAACCCGGCTCGACCGTCAGGATCATGCCGGGCAGCAATTGCCGCCATGCTTCGCCGCTCTTGTAGGGGCCGGCGTCATGTACGTCGAGACCGAGCCAGTGGCCGGTGCGGTGCATGTAGAAGCGCTTGTAGGATTCGGACTCGATCACGCCATCGAGTGAGCCATGCAGCAGCTTCAGGTCCAGCATGCCTTGGGCCAGCACCTTGACTGCCGCCGTATGCGGATCGAGAAAAGTCGCTTCCGGCTTGATGGCGGCAATGGCGGCTGTCTGCGCGTCGAGTACCAGGCTGTAGACATCGGCTTGCGGTCCGCTGAAGCGGCCATTCACCGGGAAGGTGCGGGTAATATCCGAAGCATAACTGTCGAGCTCCCCGCCTGCGTCGATCAGGAGCAGCTCGCCATCCTTCAGCGGCTGGTTATTCATCACATAGTGCAAGATGCAGGCATTGGCGCCTCCGGCGACGATGCTCGAATACGCGGGCGCCTGGCAGCCATGGATGCGGAACTCGTGTAGCAGTTCGGCCTCGATCTCGTATTCGTGCCGCCCCGGACGGGTGGCGCGCATCGCGCGACGGTGCGCGGCAGCCGAGATCGTCGCGGCTCGGCGCATGATGGCGATCTCGTTATCGTCCTTGACCAGTCGCATGCCGTCGAGGGTGGCTCGCACATCGCGTATTTCCGCCGGGGCCTGCTTGTCTGCCCGTTCCTGGGCACGCACGGCATTCAGCGCGGCGGCGATGCGGGCGTCCCAGCCAGACTCCTGGCCCAGGGAAAACCACAGGGTCGGCTGGTCGGCGAGAAGCTCGGCCAGCTTTCCATCCAGCGTCTTGATGGAGTGCGCCTCGTCGCAGCCGTAAGCTTCGCGCGCTGCATCCGGGCCCCAGCGGAAGCCATCCCAGACTTCCCTGTCGGGATCCTTGTCGCGGCAGAACAGGATGCTCCGGTGGCTTACTCCCGCGACCAGGATCAGCACCGCCTCGGGCTCGCCGAAGCCGGTCAGGTAGTGAAAATAGCTGTCGGCGCGATAGGGGTGCTGGGTGTCACGGTTGCGTACCTGCTCCGGTGCGGTGGGGATCACGGCGATACCCCGGCCCATCTGTTCCATCAGGCGGGTACGACGCTTGGAAAACGGAGAAAAATCCATGAGAGATATTGACCGGGAATAATCCAACCGAGGCCCAATGCTAGAATCGGCAAATTCTATCATTGGTGTTGCCACGCATCCGGGCGGTGCGATTTCCTTTCCTTCCCGGGCTTGCCCAGCCTCCGCAATCGACAGCATGTCCTTTATTCCGCGAGTACCGGTGCTTTTTGTTGTGATGCTCGGCGCTTCGGGCTGTCTGTCGGCCGCCGATTCATCCGGCAATGCCGATAACTCTACGCCGTATCTTCCTCAGCGCGCCGAAGTTTCCGGCGTCTTTCCCCCGGATCGCTGGGATGTCTGGCTGCTCGATCCGAAACTGAAAGCCTCGCGGCAGATGGTGCCGTTGCCGCGCAATGGCGCGGAGCCGCGGCCGACCTTTATTTCGGCCTGGCATATCAGCGGGCGGAACGATGTCGAGACAGTTGCGCAAGGCCAGGTCGAGTTGCGCAGGATAGGCAGCACGCTGACCTGCGACGCCCTGACTTACCGGCAGAATGACGACCAGGTCGAGGCGGTTGGCAATGTACGCCTGACCCAGAACGACGACCTTATCGTCGGCCCCAGGCTGCAACTGAAGCTGGAGGATAACGTCGGATTTTTCGAGGAACCCCAGTACACGATAAAGCGGGCGACTGCGGCCAAGACCGGGGGTTTGCCAGGCCAGCTGACCACCGGCAGCGGACGAGCACGGCGCATCGACTTCGAGGGGGAAAATCAATATCGCCTGACGGATGCAACCTATAGCACCTGTGCCCCTGGAAATACCGAGTGGTACGCGCGGGCGGGCAGCATGAAGCTTGACTACGACCGGGAAACGGGCGAGGCAAGAGACGCCACCCTGGTTTTCAAGGACGTGCCGATCCTATATGCGCCCTGGTTCGGATTCTCACTGAACAATCAGCGCAAGAGCGGCTTGCTGTCGCCCACTTTGGGCACTACCAGCAAGGGCGGCATCGAGATGACCATGCCTTATTTCTGGAATATCGCACCGGACATGGACATGACTGTTTCTCCCCGGGTGATGGCCAAACGCGGCGTTCAGTGGAACGGTGAATTCCGTTACCTCGATCCAAATTACAATGGAATATCACGGGTCGAGTATCTTCCCGATGACCTGATCGCGCACCGCAGCCGCAGCAGCATGTCCGTGGTCCATGCTCAGAACTTCGGCAACGGCTTCACCGGCAACCTGAATCTCAACAACGTGTCGGACGACTCCTATTTCAGCGACCTGTCGTCGCGGATAACCAATATTGCGCAGAACAATTTGCTGCGTCAGGGCGACCTCTCCTACACCAGCAGTTGGTGGAATGCCAGCGTGATCGCGCAGCGCTTTCAGACCCTCCAGGATCCTGAGTTGCCGCCTGTGGGCATTCCATACCACCGTTTGCCGCAAGTGACCCTGAATGCATTTCGAGGCGATTTGCCGCTCGGCGCCGCTTTCAACTTCAATGGCGAGTATGTGAATTTCAGCCATCCGACGCTCCCGCTGGCGCAACGTTCGACCCTGTACCCGCAGTTCTGGTTGCCCCTGCAAACGGCAGCCTTCTACGTAACGCCCAAATTCGGCCTGCATTTGACGCACTACAGCCTGGATCGCCAAGCTGCCGGCACACCCGACGTGCTGACCAGGGAAGTGCCGACTTACAGCATCGACAGCGGCGTTTTTTTCGAGCGCAACACCGATTGGTTCGGCCAGAATCTGACCCAGACGCTTGAGCCGCGGTTCTATTACCTGTATGTGCCGAACCGCGATCAGAGCCTGATCCCGGTGTTCGACACAGGCCTCGCGGATTTCAACTTTGCCCAGATATTCTCCGACAATCGCTATGTCGGCAACGATCGCATCGCGGACGCCAACCAAGCCACCATTGCGTTGACCTCGCGTTTGATCGATCCGCTCACGGGTTCCGAGTTGTTACGAGGAATGGTTGGCCAGCGCTACTATTTCAAGGCACAGGAGGTGTCGCTGCCGGGAGAAATCCTCCGCACTTCCAAAACAGCCGACCTGTTGGCGGCTGTTTCCGGTAAAGTGTGGCCCAACTTTTATCTGGATAGTGGCTGGCAGTTCAATCCGCATGATAATCGGACCAACCGGCTTAGCCTGGCTGTTCGCTACCAACCCGAGCTGGGCAAAGTGATTTCCGCCGGTTACAGATATAACCGCGATTTGCTTAACCCGACCGCTCCGGTCAACCAGATCAGCCAGATCGATGTGACCGGACAGTGGCCTTTAACAGGGGGATGGTCGGGAGTAGGCCGTTACAATTACTCTCTCGATGAAAACCGGATCATCGAGGCGATAGGCGGTCTGGAGTATAACGCCGGTTGTTGGGCAATGCGCTTCGTTGTTCAGCGCATCGCCACCGCAGCAGGCAAATCCAACAGTGCTTTTTTTGTACAACTGGAACTCAATGGTTTCTCCAATATCGGATCCAATCCATTGGAAATGCTTAAACGCAATATACCTGGCTATGGCCGGATCAACCAGCCTGTCGCCGACCCGATCTTCGCTGCGGATTGATCGCTTGAATGCCCACTCTAACGGACTGATGAAATGCCAATGAATCCATTACGCATGCTGCTGTTACCTTTCGCCTTGCTGGCCTTGTTGACAACAGGCGCCGCGGCGCAGAACGCGAAACCCGTTGAGGTCGATCGCATTATCGCCGTGGTGAACGACGAGGCGATTACCTACCATGAATTACGCTCGCGCGTGTTTGCCGTGGAGCGGCAGTTGAAGACCCAGAATATTCAACTGCCCCCGCGCGATGTGCTGGAAAAGCAGTTGTTGGAACGCCTGATTATCGACCGTGTGCAGACCCAGATGGCCAAGGATACCGGGACGCGGGTCGATGACACTCAACTCGACGCCGCCTTGCGCCGCATCGCCGACAGCAATCGTTTGACTCTTGGCGATTTTCGCACCGCCCTGGAGAAGGACGGTATCACCTGGGCCAAATTTCGCGAGGAGATTCGCGACGAAATGACCATCGCGCGCCTGCGCGAGCGTGAGGTAGACAACCGCATCAACGTCTCCGAAGGCGAGATCGACAATTACCTTGCCAATCCGGAAAGTACCGCCGCCGCCAACGAGGAATTGCATCTCGCGCATATTCTCCTGCGCTTGCCCGAGCAAGCCAGCCCCACACAGTTGCTGCGCATCCGCGGACGTGCCGAGCAGGCACTGGCGCAGCTCAGGAAGGGGGAGGATTTCGCGAAGGTGGCGGCGAGTTATTCGGATGCCACCGATGCGCTCAGCGGCGGCTCGATCGGGCTGCGTTCGTTGGACCGCTTACCCAGTCTCTATGCGGAAGCGGCGCAGAAGATGAAGCCGGGTGAGATCAGCGAGATACTGCGCAGCCCCGCCGGTTTCCATATCGTCAAGGTGATCGAAAGGCGCGGCGGCACAAAATTGCCCCAGTCGCTGCGGCAGACCCTGGCTCGGCACATTCTCATCAAGGTCAATGAACTGGTGCCCGAAGCAGAGGCTTTGCGCAAGACCGTGTCTCTCAAGGAACGCCTGGACAACGGCGCCGATTTCGCCGAGCTGGCGCGCCTGAATTCCAACGATACCTCCGCCTCCAAGGGGGGCGATCTCGGCTGGCTCTACCAGGGCGATACGGTGCCCGAATTCGAAAGCGCCATGGATGTGTTGAAGATCAAGGAAATCAGCCAGCCAGTGAAGACGCAGTTCGGTTATCACCTGATCCAGGTACTGGAACGGCGCGTCGAGGATGTTTCGCTGGAGCGCAAGCGCCTGGTGGCGCGCCAGGTGTTGCGCGAGCGCAAGGCGGATGAGGAATACCAGGAATGGTTGCGCCAGATACGCGACCGCGCATATGTCGAGTATCGAATTGAAGAGCGTTGATGACTGAAGATGATCTTCCTCTCATCGCCGTTACCAGCGGGGAGCCGGCCGGGATAGGCCCCGAACTCTGCGTGATGCTCGCCAGGAGAGAATTTCCCGCGCGCATTGTTGTGCTCGGTGATCGCGACTTGTTTGCCAGTCGCGCCCGCCTACTCGGACTGGAGTCGGACCTGCCGGATATCCGCCATGTTCCGCTCAACGTCGCTTCGAGGCCCGGCCGGCTTGACTCCGCCAATGCCGGTTACGTACTCGACATACTCGACCGGGCAATCGAAGGTTGCCTTTCGGGTGAATTTGCCGCGATGGTCACCGCGCCGCTGCATAAGGGCGTGATCAACGATGCCGGAATTCCCTTTACCGGGCATACAGAATATCTGGCGGAGAAAACCGGAACGCCTCGTGTCGTGATGATGCTGACAGGTGCGGCGGCCGGTCTGCGCGTCGCGTTGGCGACCACCCATCTGGCCTTGAAGGACGTGCCGGTGGCGCTCACCCGGGAGGGATTGGAGGCCACGATACGGATTCTGCATGCCGACCTGCGGAATAAGTTCGGCATTGCCAAGCCGCGCATCCTGGTTGCCGGCCTTAATCCTCACGCCGGAGAGGGCGGCCATATGGGGCGAGAGGAAATCGATGTCATCGTGCCGGTGCTCGACAAGTTGCGCAAGCCTGAACATGGCAGCATGAATTTAATCGGACCATTACCGGCGGACACCCTATTTACCCGGAACGTGCTGGCGGGTTCCGATGTCCAACTGGCGATGTATCACGACCAGGGCCTGGCCGTCTTGAAGTATGCCGCCTTCGAAGACGGCGTCAACGTTACCCTGGGCCTACCCATCGTCCGCACGTCGGTTGATCACGGCACGGCGCTGGATCTGGCGGGCACCGGGCGCGCCGACCCGCGTAGCTTGTTCGCCGCTATCGAGGCAGCGATAGAACTGTCGGGGCGACCGAAGGCAGTCCCCGGCGGACGGTCAACTGGAATCATGGCGGGATGACCGCAGGAAACCCCCGTGGGGTGAAACACGTCCCGCGCAAGCGGTTTGGGCAAAACTTTCTGGTATCTTCCGGCGTCGTCGCCAAGATCGTCGTCACCATAGCGCCTCAGCATGACGACGTTCTGGTCGAAATCGGCCCGGGCCTGGGCGCGCTGACGGAACCCTTGCTGGACAGCCTGGACCACCTGCATGTGGTCGAGATCGACCGCGACCTGATCGCGCGTTTGCGCGAGCGTTTCACACCGGAGCGGCTGACGATACACGAGGGCGACGCGCTGAAATTCGATTTTTCCATACTCGGTGGCAAGCAACACTCATGTCTGCGAGTCGTCGGCAACCTGCCTTACAACATCTCGACGCCGCTGTTGTTCCACCTCGCCGAGTATGCGGACCAGATACGCGACATGCACTTCATGTTGCAGAAGGAAGTGGTTGACCGCATGGTGTCCCCTCCGGGTGGCCCGGAATATGGGCGGTTATCGGTGATGCTGCAATACCGCTACGAGATGGAACGGCTTTTCCTGGTGCCGCCCGGCGCCTTCGATCCGGCGCCGAAAGTGGCGTCGGCCATCGTGCGCATGATCCCGAGGCCGGTTTCGGCATTGGCGGCATCCGACCCGACGGTGTTTGCCAAAGTGGTCACCGCCGCCTTCGGCCAGCGCCGCAAGATGCTGCGCAATACCCTGCGCGAGATGTTGACCGAGGCCGAGCTTGCGGCGCTCGGCATCCAGCCGACGGCACGCGCCGAGGAACTCGGCGTTGCCGAGTTCGTGCGAATAGCTAATGCAGCCAATGCGTTGACGCTATGACGCGCTTAGCGAAATGCGGTTGCGAAGCGGCCCGTCACTCATGAGCGTAGCGAGCAATTTGTAGCCCCCACCTGGGCGGGGGTTGGGGGTGGGGGAGTGGCCCAAGGCCACTTCCTTCGGGGCATAAATCCTGTCTTTGAACAATTTCGTGGCTCGGGGGTGGTCTGACGACCAAGCGAGTTCGATCAGTTGAAGGTCTGACGCTGGCCGTACTGGACTCGGTTTCCCTGGTTTTCCTTCCAAGCCCACTTCCCCTCCCATGCCGCCCTGACCATGTTGGGATACTCAGCCTGGCCGAGGCTGCCGTTGTAGCGGCCAAGGGCGCGATAGAGATCGCCTTTTTCCACGTCCAGGTAGTGACGCAATATGGTGCAGCCATAGCGCAAGTTGATGCGCAGGTGAAACAGGTTGTTGTCCTTCTTTCCGATCAATTTGACCCAGAACGGCATCACTTGCATGTAGCCGCGCGCACCGGCGTGGGATACAGCATATTTCTTGAAATCGCTCTCGACCTGGATCAGGCCTAGCACCAGTTGCGGGTCGAGGCCGGCGCGCTTGGCTTCGTAATACACGGTCTTGAGGAATTCGATGCGCGCGTCGCGGTCCGGCATGCGCTTCTCCAGCCGGTGCTCCATCGCGGTGAGCCAGTCGATCTTTTCCATGATGCTGGGCCATTCCGGCTCCGGCGCGGCGCGATCGGAGACGGCGGCTTGCAGTGCCGCGTGGATGCTGGCCGCCAACGGCTCATACTGCTGCGTGCCGGCATTGGCCAGGCCGCAACACAGGAACATTGACAGGGTAATGGCTAGGCGCATAGGCGTTCGCGGATGAACGTCGCCAACTGTTCCGCCGCCAGGAGAGTGGCTTCGGCATCGCAGCGGCCCTTGTATTCGATCTTGCCTTCCTTCAGTCCGCGTTCGCCGACCACGAAGCGATGCGGTACGCCGACCAGCTCCCAGTCGGCGAACATCACGCCGGGCCGCTCATCGCGGTCGTCGAGCATCACGTCCAGACCAGCGGCGACGAGATCGGCATAGAGGGAATCCGCCGCCGCGCGCACGGCTGCGGATTTGGCGTAGCCCATCGGCACCACGACCACTTCGAACGGGGCGATGGCACGCGGAAACACTATGCCGCGCGGGTCGTTGCCCTGTTCTATGGCCGCGCCGATGATGCGCGTGACGCCAATTCCGTAACAGCCCATCTCCATGATTTGCGGCTGGCCTTGTTCGTTGAGGAAGCTGCACTTGAGCGCTTCGGCGTACTTGGTGCGCAACTGAAAGATATGCCCGACTTCGATCCCTCGGCAGATTTCCAATGTGCCCTTGCCGTCTGGCGAGGGGTCGCCGGTGACGACGTTGCGGAAATCGGCGACGTTGCTTCCCGTCACATCCTGGAAATCGATGCCAAAATTGACGTGGGTGACGTGGTAGCCCACTTCATTTCGTCCGCAAACGAAATCGCTCATGGTTGCCACGGTCTTATCTGCGAACATGGCAAAGCCGCTCCTGCCTACAGGACCAATATAGCCAGGCCTACAACCGAGGGCGGCAACGATCTCTTCCTCATGGGCTAAACGGAATTCGCCGATTACTTTTTGAGTTTTGACTTCGTTGAGGTCGTGGTCACCGCGCAGCAGAATCATGGCGAAGCCGTCCAACGGCCCGGGGCCGGCCAACTCAGTACGGATTACCGCGACTGCCTTGACCATACGTGTTAGGTCAATATCAAGAAAGGCTGCCACATCTTCGCACTTGGTCTTGCCCGGAGTGGCAACCTTCTGCATCGCTTGTGTCGCCGCGGCGCGTGGAGCCGTGGGGGCGAGAGCCTCTGCCAACTCGACATTGGCGGCATAGTCGGAGCCGCCGGCCGGGCAGAAGGCGATGGCATCCTCGCCGGAATCCGCCAGGACATGGAACTCATGCGAGCCGGTCCCGCCGATGGAGCCGGTGTCGGCCGCAACGGCGCGGAACCTGAGGCCAAGGCGGGTGAAGATCCGGGTATAGGTGTCGTACATATTGCGGTATTCGCGTTGCAGATCCTCGAAGCTGGTGTGGAAGGAATAACCATCCTTCATCAGGAACTCGCGTCCGCGCATGATGCCGAAGCGCGGCCGGATCTCGTCGCGGAATTTGGTCTGGATCTGGTAGAAATGCCGCGGCAGCTGGCGATAACTCTTGATTTCACGGCGCACGATGTCGGTGATGACTTCCTCGTGCGTCGGGCCCATCACGAAGTCGCGCTGGTGGCGGTCCTTGAATCGCAGCAGCTCGGGTCCGTATTTTTCCCAGCGGCCCGATTCCTGCCACAACTCCGCCGGCTGTACCGCCGGCATGAACAGTTCGAGCGCGCCGGCGCGATTCATCTCCTCGCGGACTATCGCCTCCACCTTGCGCAATACGCGCAAGCCGAGCGGCATCCAGGTGTAAATGCCGCCGGCCAAGCGGCGGATCAGCCCGGCGCGCAGCATCAACTGGTGGCTGATGATTTCCGCGTCGTTGGGTGCTTCCTTGAGGGTGGCGATAAAAAACTGGCTGGCGCGCATGGGGGAATCCGGAAAGGCAGGGAATAAAAGAAAGAATTCTACCGCGTGCACCCCGCTTAATGCCGAGGTGCGACATTAACTGTCTCATTTGCCTTCTATTCTTTCCCAAACTGTGAAAAAATGGCGGCAACGTTATTCAAGAATTGAAGGTAACAACATGCTTGACCGTGAAGGCTATCGCCCGAACGTCGGCATTGTTCTGGTAAACGGCCGCAACGAGGTTTTCTGGGGTAAGCGTATCCGCGAGCATTCCTGGCAGTTTCCGCAGGGAGGCATAGACAAGGGCGAAACGCCCGAGCAGGCGATGTATCGCGAATTGCATGAAGAAGTCGGCCTGATGCCGGAACATGTCGAAATACTTGGCCGCACGCGCGAATGGCTGCGTTACGACGTGCCCAGACATTGGGTGCGCCGCGAGTGGCGTAGCACTTATAAAGGCCAGAAGCAGATCTGGTTCCTGCTCCGCTTGGTAGGCAGGGACTCGGACGTTTGCCTGCGCGCCAGCGACCATCCTGAATTCGACGCCTGGCGCTGGAGCGAGTATTGGGTTCCTTTGGAGACCGTGATCGGATTCAAACGCGGTGTCTATCAACAGGCGCTCACTGAACTTGCCCGTCATTTGTTTCTCCATCCCGCCAGCGGCAAGCCGGGATGGGGTTCCTTGGCTTCCTTGGAAAACTGAATCATGCTCGATCAGTTCATCACCGAATTCGACAAAGCCCTGCGGACCGTATTTGCGCCAGCCCCCACGATCAGGGAAATGCCGGGCGCAGAATTGCCGGAGGCAGAGATGGACGAATCTCAGCGCAAACACACGGCGGCGCTGATGCGGGTCAATCATGTCGGGGAAATCTGCGCCCAAGCACTCTATCAGGGTCAGGCGCTGACTTCAGGCGACCTTGCCATCAAGCAGGCACTTGGCAAGGCGGCCCAGGAAGAAACCGAACACCTGGCTTGGACCGAACGGCGCATCAAGGAATTGGGTGGCCGCAAGAGCCTGCTCAACCCGCTGTGGTATGGCGGCGCCCTGGCGTTCGGGGTGTTGGCGGGAAAGTTTGGCGATGCCTGGAACCTGGGATTTCTCGCCGAGACCGAGAGACAGGTGGAGGCGCACATCGAAAGCCACAAGGGAAGGCTGGCCGAGGAGGACGGGCGTACCTGGAAGATCCTCGAACAAATGCGCCTGGACGAAATCAGTCACGCCGACACTGCGGTTCGGCTGGGCGCACGGGAGTTGCCCACACCGGTAAAGCAGCTAATGTGGCTGGCTTCGAAAGCCATGACCAAAACCGCCCACTACGTTTAACACAGAGGGCTGCACTGCTGTCGGTCAGCCCTCTATGATTTCCCAGTCGTGGGTAATCTCGGCAGTCTTGGCGAGCATGATGGACGCCGAGCAATATTTTTCCGCCGAGAGCTTTATCGCGCGTTCAACCGCATCGGGCTTCAGATTCTTGCCGGTCAACACGAAGTGCATATGTATGCGCGTGAAGACTTTCGGGTCATTTTCGGATCGCTCCCCGTTTAATGTCACATCGCAAGCTGAAATATCCTGCCGTCCGCGTTTCAGTATCATTACGACGTCAAAAGCACTGCAACCGCCGGTTCCAGCCAGCACCAGTTCCATCGGTCGCGGCGCCAGGTTTCTTCCTCCAGCCTCAGGTGCACCATCCATCGCCACCAGGTGGCCGCTGCCGGTCTCGGCCACAAAACTCATGCCATCAAACCAGCGGACTTTGCATTCCATGTCGTCTCTTTCCAAAATTGAATCGTTGAGATTGTAGCGCGCGTGTTCGAACCAAGTCAGCGATTGGTGCAAGGAGACGTCGCGATGCAACAAAATATGCTAATAAAATTATTTCGACGAAGCTTAGCCGCATATCGGACAATTTGACCGATACTTGGTTTGGAGTAGTTAATTCAATGATTTAGAAAGGTGATTTGTTGGCTATTTGATTTAAGTCAAACAGGTGGGAATGATTTCTTGCGTCGCACAAATACTTTCTGCATAATCATACCCAGTTGAATGTGATTAAGTGTAAAGCGTGTGTGTTGCTGATCTTGATCTCATTTGAGCCCTTGTCTCCTCCACCCTCCTCCTTTGGTGTGGATTAAGCGCGATTCCTTACGGAACCGCGCTTTTTTTCGCCAATTCAGAACTACGTCGGATTCAAGTTTGACATGGGGACGGGCATTGTTTTAGAATGCGCGGTTTCCGAAATGAGCCTGTCACCACATCTGTGTGCAGGCGCTGGATGCCGAGGAACTCATGAAAACCTTTTCTGCCAAGCCGCATGAGGTCAAGCGCGACTGGTTCGTTGTCGATGCAACCGACAAAGTGCTGGGACGTCTGGCCACCGCAATAGCAAGCCGTTTGCGCGGCAAGCACAAGACCGAATTTACGCCGCACGTCGACACCGGCGATTTCATCGTCGTCGTCAATGTCGAAAAGCTGCGTGTCACAGGCAACAAGGCCGAGGACAAGAATTATTATCGGCATACCGGCTACCCCGGCGGGATTCGCGAAACCAACTTTGCCAAGATGCAACAGCGCTTCCCCGGCCGTATCCTGGAAAAGGCGGTCAAGGGTATGCTGCCCAAAGGACCGCTGGGTTATGCGATGCTGAAGAAAATGAAATGCTACGCAGGCACTGAACATCCACATGCCGCGCAGCAACCAAAACAGCTGGTTGTTTGATAGGGATACTCATGGCAGCGAATTATTATTATGGAACCGGCCGTCGCAAAACCGCGATTGCCCGTGTGTTTATGAAACAGGGTTCCGGCAAGTTTGTGGTGAACGACAAACCGGTCGATGAGTTTTTCTCGCGCGAAACGGGCCGCATGGTGGTGCGGCAGCCACTCGAGTTGACTCAGCATGCAGGCACTTTCGATATCATGGTCAACGTCATCGGCGGAGGCGAATCCGGTCAGGCCGGCGCTGTTCGTCATGGCATCACTCGTGCCTTGATCTCGTATGACGAGACGCTCAAGCCGACGCTCTCCAAAGCGGGATTCGTAACTCGCGATGCCCGCGAGGTCGAGCGAAAGAAGGTGGGTTTCCACAAGGCGCGCCGCCGCAAACAGTTCTCCAAGCGTTAATCCGCTATTGGATTGCCGGTTCAGGAAAAGCCGCCTACGGGCGGCTTTTTCATCTGTTTCGCGGAGTCGACGTGGCCCTCAAGCTTGCTAGAGGCTTGATGGTAGGTTTACCATGCTAGGCAAGCTTATTCGGAGGGACTCATGATCAAAGTCGGTATTGTCGGCGGAACCGGATACACGGGCGTCGAATTGCTGCGTCTGTTGGCTCAGCATCCCGAAGTGGAACTGCGGGCCATTACCTCTCGTGGCGAGGCAGGCACCGCAGTTGCCGATGTATTTCCGAATTTGCGCGGACGGGTTTCTTTGAAGTTCACCGACCCGGCCAAATCCTCGTTGCCGGATTGCGACGTGGTGTTCTTCGCCACGCCGAGTGGCATCGCCATGCAGCAGGCGCCCGCTCTGATCGAAGCAGGCGTAAGGGTAATCGATCTCGCCGCCGACTTCCGCATCAGGGATGTGGCGCTTTGGGAAAAGTGGTATGGCATGCCGCACGCCAGCCCAGCTTTGGTGGCCGAGGCGGTGTATGGCCTGCCCGAGGTCAATCGCGATAAGATCCGCGGCGCGCACCTGGTCGCCAATCCAGGTTGCTACCCGACCGCGGTTCAGCTCGGCTTGTTGCCTCTGCTTGAGGCGGGCTGCGTCGATACCGCTCACCTGATCGCAGACGCCAAGTCGGGGGTTTCCGGCGCGGGACGCAAGACCGAGACGCAACTCCTGTTCGCCGAAGCGTCCGACAACTTCAAGGCGTACGGCGTTGCCGGCCACCGGCATCTGCCGGAGATTCGCCAGGAGCTATCCATGCATGCCGGACAGGACGTGGGACTGACCTTCGTACCACATTTGACCCCGCTCGTGCGCGGTATGCATGCGACACTGTATGCACGAGTAACTCGCGAAGTGGATTTCCAGGCCTTGTTCGAACAACGTTATGCCGATGAGCCTTTCGTCGATGTGCTGCCGCCAGGAAGCCATCCCGAGACGCGCTCGGTACGTGCCGCCAATACTTGCCGGATCGCTGTGCATAGGCCCCAAGGAGGCGATACTCTGGTGATCTTGTCGGTGATCGACAATCTCGTCAAGGGCGCTGCCGGACAAGCAGTCCAAAATATGAACCTGATGTTCGGTTGCGACGAGTGCGCCGGTCTTTCACAAATTCCCGTATCGCCCTGAGCCTGCGCCGGTGGCGCGGGCGTTTCGGGATTTCCGCGCCACGCGTGGCGGTGCGGACTCACGTGGCATGGTACTGGCGCGTTCTGAGCGTGTTGGTGATCCTCGCCGCGACGCTGGCCTTGGCAAACTGGATTTATGATGCCGGTCGCCGCTTTGCCGGTTTTGAACGTAGCCAGACCGAGCAGGAGCTCGATACCCTGCATGTCAGAAAAGACGAACTCGAAAATGAGCTGGTACGTCTGCGCAGCTTGGCGGATGCCAGCGAGAGTAAATTGCAGATAGAGTTGACGACCCAGCAACAACTCACTCGCCAGGTCAAGTTACTCGAAGAAGAGAATGCCCGGCTCAAGGAGGATCTCTCGGTCTTCGAAAACATTGCCTTGGCGGAAGGCCGGGAAGGCAGCCTCAGCATCAATCGTCTGAGTGTGGCTCCGGATGTCAGCGGCACCGCCAACCTGTATCACTATCGCATGTTGGTGGTCATGCAGGGGAGCAAGAAGGAGGTCGAGTTCAAGGGTAACCTGCAACTGGCGCTCAATCTTCAGCAAGATGGCAAAAGTGTTATGATGCTCCTACCGCTCCCGGCAGATTCGAATGCGCTCCAATATAACGTCAATTTCAAGCACTTCCGTCGACTTGACGGCACCTTCCGCATTCCACCAGGTGCCCGCATCAAAACCGTTGAGGTGCGACTGTTGCAGTCTGGTGTTCTGAAGGCGTCGAAAAACGTCACATTGTAATTAGGGGGATTGCCATGTTTACAAAAAAATCCAATAAACCGCTGGGCCGCATCGACAGCCTGATCGGTGCGGGCACCAAAGTTCAAGGTGATGTCACTTTCGAGGGCGGATTACGCGTCGATGGAGAGATCAAGGGCAATGTCGTCAGCGCCTCCGGCGAGCAGCATAGTTCGCTGGTCGTCAGTGAACATGCGCGTATCGAAGGTGAAATCAATGTCTCTCATCTGGTCATCAACGGGACGGTAATTGGGCCGGTTTTCTCCAGCGAATTGCTGGAACTTCAATCGCACGCCCGGGTCACAGGAGATGTGCAATACAACACCATCGAGATACATCTGGGCGCCGTTGTACAAGGGCGATTGGTCCATCAGGGTGCGATCGCCAAGACCATTGAGTTGAAGCTGGCTTCGAGCAATTGACTAAACTGATGATTGCCTGGATAATTTAAGCAGTATCGAATTCCACGGGAGCAAAAAATGAATGCGCCATTAGAGATGCCCATGCCGTTGTTGTTTACCGACAGTGCCGCCAATAAAGTAAAAGAGTTGATCGCCGAAGAAGGCAACGCAGAACTCAAATTGCGTGTATTTGTCAGCGGCGGCGGATGCTCCGGCTTCCAATACGGTTTCACTTTCGATGAAGTCAAGAACGATGACGATACGGTCCTTGAGAAAAGTGGCGTTACGTTGTTGATTGATCCGATGAGCTATCAGTATCTGGTCGGTGCGGAGATTGATTACTCCGAAGGCTTGGAAGGCGCACAGTTTGTGATCAAGAACCCGAACGCAACATCCACCTGCGGCTGCGGTTCCTCCTTCTCGGCCTGATCCGATTCTTTGGATTTTGACAAAGGGACGCCGTGCGTCCCTTTGTTTTTCAGGCCGGATAGATTGCGCCGAGTACTCTCAAGCCGCGTGCCCCGGTGACTTCCGGGAGGTTGCCGGGAAGCCCGGCAAGCGTGCGTTTAGCGAGCCACGCGAAAGCTACTGCCTCGACCCAGTCGGCCGGTTGGCCGAGGACATCGGTGATCTGTACCTTGGCTTGCGGTAGCTCCGTCCTGATTTGCTCAAGCATTATCAGATTATGGGCGCCGCCACCGCAGACATAGATTTCTTCTACCACACCGCACCAACGCAGGACCGCCTGCTGTATCGCCGAGACAGTCAGCGCCAACAGCGTCGCCTGGACGTCCGCAGCGGACTCCAGTCCAGACAGGAAACTCTTGACCCAAGCCAGATTGAACTGCTCGCGACCGCAACTCTTGGGCGGTTGTGACGAAAAGAATTCATTTTCCAATAGACGTGCCAGCAAGTCAGCTTGCACCTTCCCTGATGCCGCCCAGAGTCCTCCGTCATCATAGCTGGTGCCAAGATGATCTTTGGCCCAGGCGTCCAATAGCATATTGCCAGGACCGCAATCGAAACCGAATGTCGGTTTTCCCGGGCTGAGAATGGTCAGGTTGGCGATGCCGCCGAGGTTGAGAATGATGCGATGGCGTCGGGAATCCCGAAACAGCGCCGAATGGAGGGCGGGTACCAGCGGAGCGCCCTGGCCGCCCGCAGCGATGTCGCGGCTGCGAAAATCGGCGACGACGGCGATACCGGTCAGTTCGGCAAGCAGCGCCGGATTGTTGAGTTGCAGCGTATAACCCTGTTGCGGCATATGACGGACGGTCTGTCCGTGGCAGCCGATGGCATGCACCTGCTTGGTAGCCACGCCGGCCTTGTCGAGCAAGGCGAGTGTCGCTTCGGCGTAGAGGCTTGCCAAACGGTTGGCTAGCAATGCCGATCGATGGAGATCATCTTGTCCCGGATCATGCAACTGCAATACCTGTTCTCGCAGGTCTGCAGGATAGGCTACATAGGCGGTGGCGAGGACTTCAGGGGTTGCGCCGGCGAATTCCACCAGCGCCGCATCCACTCCATCCAGGCTGGTGCCTGACATCAGACCGACAACCAGGTCAGACATGGTGGTGGATTCCCCTAGTCGAGCAAGGCGAGATTGCTGTCCTTGATGAGGTTGAGGCGATCCAGTTGAGGCTGGGCATATGCGTGAAACTTGGCTAACTGTATCGCGCCGAGCGGCGGAGCACTGGGGAGCGCTATGGCAAGAGGATTCTGGAATACGCCATTATTGCGGAACTCGTAGTGCAGATGCGGACCCGTGGACCAGCCTGAGGAACCGACGTAACCGATCACGTCGCCTTGAGCGACGCGCGCGCCTTTCCTGATTCCGGGGGCGAAACCCGACAGGTGTCCGTAGAGCGTGGTGTAGCGTCCCTGATGGCGCAGAATTACGGCTCGTCCGTAACCACCCTGATTGCCCACGAAGTCGACCACGCCATCCGCAGTCGACTTGACGCGGGTGCCGCTCGGCGCACCGTAATCGATACCTTGATGGGCGCGCCATTTCTGAAGAATCGGGTGAAAACGGGACGAAGTGAAGCCGGAAGTGATGCGCGAAAATTCCAGCGGCGAGCGCAGGAAGGCCTTGCGGATATTCTTGCCATCGGCTGTGTAATATCCACCTTTGCCTTCAGTGTCCTCATACCAGACGGCCCGGTAGGTCTTGCCGTTATTGGCGAATTCCGCTGCGAGAATGTGGCCCGTGCGCATCGGTCTGCCGAGATAGGAGCTTGATTCGTAGATGACCGCAAAGCGGTCGCCGCGACGCAGGTCGCGGTGGAAATCGATATCGCCGCCGAAAATGTCGGCAAGTTGGGTGGCGACGCTGTCAGGCAAGCCGGCTGTGTCAGTCGCTCCGAACAAGGAGTAACGGATTTCCCCTGATTTCATATTTACCTGATTGTCCAGCGGCAGCATTTGCTCATGCGCCTGCAACAGGCCATCGCGACGTTCGACAAAAAGGGCACGATCTTTACCGTTGAGCGGATAGATCAACACTTGCAGCTCGCCGTTCTCGCCGACATGTGCAGTGATTGGTTTGCCGGGACTTAATTGCTGGAAAACCGCCTGTGCGTTGCGGTTGTCGCGTAGAAACCGGAAGGCCGATTCGTCCTGGATCCCCAGTCGCGTCATCAGGCTGGCGACACTGTCACCGCGCTGGATACGTTCCTCGCGTACAAACGTTCCTTCGATCTTCTCGGCCGCCAAACCTACAGGCAGATAAAGTTGCTCGGTGATTGTTTGCTGCGGTACCTGCAAGTCAAGTGTCGATGGCGAGGTACCGAAGGCTGCAACCATGCCTAACAGCGATACGCCGGCAATACCCGTTGCGGCCCAAAACGACCCTGGCTTGGTGATACGGAGGTCGTGGAGATGCGCTAGAATTCTTGTCTTTTCGTTAATCATCAGGCGTACGGCGAAAAAGTTCCGAGGAGTGTAGCAAAAATCAGGAACTGTCGATACGTACGAATGGTTCGCTACCAACACCAAACTTCGCGGGTATCCGATGGACATTCAATCACAACTCGCGCGCATCAAGCGCGGCAGCGACGAACTGCTGGTCGAAACCGAGCTGGCCGATAAGCTGAAGAGCGGGCGTCCGTTACGCATCAAGGCGGGCTTTGATCCGACCGCGCCCGATCTGCACCTTGGTCATACGGTGCTCATCAATAAGCTGAGACATTTCCAGGAACTGGGCCATCACGTGATGTTCCTGATCGGTGACTTCACCGGCATGATAGGCGACCCGACCGGGAAAAATACCACGCGGCCACCTTTGTCGCGGGAACAAATACGCGAGCATGCCAAGACCTACCAGGAGCAGGTATTCAAAATACTCGATCCTGAAAAAACCGAAATCTGCTTCAACTCGAGCTGGTTCGAACCGCTCGGTGCCGCCGGCATGATACGCATCGCTGCACTGCATACGGTGGCGAGAATGCTGGAGCGCGACGATTTTTCCAAGCGTTATGCCAACAACCAGCCGATTGCCATCCATGAGTTTTTGTATCCCCTATGCCAGGGCTACGATTCGGTGGCGATGAAGGCTGATGTCGAACTTGGCGGCACCGACCAGAAATTCAACTTGCTGGTCGGTCGCGAGTTGCAAAAACACTACGGCCAGACGCCGCAATGCGTTCTGATGATGCCGCTTCTGGAAGGCCTTGACGGTGTTAACAAGATGTCCAAGTCGCTCGGCAATTACGTCGGAATTGCCGAACCGGCCAAGGAAATCTTCGGCAAGCTGATGTCCATTTCGGATGAACTGATGTGGCGCTACTTCGAACTTCTGTCATTTCGTCCCGAGGATGAGATCGCCGTCTTCAAGCGTGAAACAGACGAAGGCCGCAATCCCCGCGACATCAAGGTCTTGCTGGCACAGGAAATCGTCACCCGGTTCCACTCGACTGCGGCGGCCGATGCGGCATTGGCCGATTTCGAAGCGCGCTTTCAGCGCGGTGCCTTACCCGACGATATGCCTGAGATTTCTTTGGTTACTAAAGGTGGAATACTGCCGATAGCCCAGGTGCTGAAAGAGGCAGGTTTGACGGCCAGTACTTCCGACGCGCTGCGCATGATCGAGCAGGGAGGCGTGCGTCTCAATGGTGAAAAGATCGAGGATAAGGCGCTGGTACTGAAGGCTGGAGAAACCTGCGTACTGCAAGTCGGCAAACGCAAATTTGCACGCGTTACGCTGAGTTGAATCAGGTAATTTGTCGTCCCGTTGCATTCGGATTGAAATATTTTTGCAAAAGAGTTGACCACGCATTTTCGCTCTGTATAATGCGCCCTCTCGTTGCTTAGCAACATTGTTCTTTAACAATCAAACAACCGATAGGTGTGGGTGCTTGGGAAGGCGGTAGTGCGTGTTGGGTTCGTTTTCTGAGAATCGAAGGAAGCGGATGCGGGGCTGGTCTTTAGGGGCTAGTTAGATTGGGAAGCTGATCGAAACTGCGGCGGAAGTTACAAGTCACGATACGGACTGCAAAGTTAAACCGAGTACTCATACGAAGAAGCA
>JAPLQT010000054.1 GCA_026399515.1 Pseudomonadota bacterium
TGTTGATGTATGCAAGCGACGGCGGAACCGCGGCGCAAGCGAGCTTCCGCCGACTCGGTGGATTGGTCGCCGACAGCGCGGACAACGTTTATGTCACAGACGCGGGCGCCAACATCATCGAGAAGATCACTCCAGCAGGCGTGGTCACCATCCTGGCTGGCACGCCTGGAGTATTCGGCAGTACCGACGGTATCGGGGCGGCAGCGAGATTCAATAATCCATCCGGACTTGCCATCGACAGCGCAGGCAACCTCTATGTCGCCGATAGCGGCAACTGCACTATCCGCAAGATTACTCCTGGCGGGACAGTGACCACGGTCGTGGGAGTAGCCGGGCAATGTAACTTCATCGCCGGACCACTGCCTGGTTCGCTGCCCGGAGGTCTGGCGCGTCCGCTTGACATTGCCATCAGCGGCCGGTCGCTGTACATCAGCATGCTGCAAGGCGTCGCCGTGGCCACTAACTTACCCTAGTGGCCGCTCAATCCTCGAACGCCAGCCCCACGTAATTCTCCGCCAGCGAAGTAAGCGCGGCGGGGGAATGGAGCAGGTAGTCGAGTTCCGCTTCCTGGACTTTCTGGTCGAAGGGATTGGCTTCGGGGAAGTTGTGCAGCAGGGTGGTCATCCACCACGAGAAACGCTCCGCTTTCCAGATGCGCGACAGGCAGCGTTCCGAGTAGGTGTCGATACCGTGACTGTCGCCGGCATAGAATTGCGACAGCCCGCGCGCCAGGTAACGCACGTCGGACGCGGCGAGATTGAGGCCCTTGGCCCCTGTGGGCGGCACGATGTGAGCCGCGTCGCCGGCCAGGAACAGGCGGCCGAAGCGCATCGGCTCGGCGACGAAGCTGCGCAGCGGGGCGATGCTCTTCTCTATGGAGGGACCGGTGACCAGCGCCGCGGCGCTGGCTGGATCGAGGCGGCGCTTCAGTTCGTCCCAGAACAGTTGATCGGTCCATTGCTCCACCGTGTCGGCGAGCGAGCATTGTAGGTAGTAGCGGCTGCGGGTGCGCGAGCGCATGCTGCACAGGGCGAAGCCGCGCGGATGGCGGATATAGATCAGTTCGTCGGAGACCGGCGGCGTGTCCGACAGGAGGCCGAGCCAGCCCAGCGGATAGACGCGCTCGTAGGTGCGCAGGATATTCTTCGGCGCGCTGGCTCGGCACACGCCATGGAAACCGTCGCAGCCGGCGATGAAGTCGCAGCGGACCTCATGGCTGACGCCGTCCTTGACGTAGCGCACGCGTGGCTTTTCGCCATCGAAGTCGTGGACGCTGACGTCCTCGGCTTCGTAGACGGTCTTCAGTCCGGCTGCCGCGCGCGCATCCATGAGATCCCTGGTCAGTTCGGTCTGGCCATACACCATGACGTTCTTGCCGCCGGTCAGGCCGTGCAGGTCGATGCGGCTCCGCCCACCGCCGTAACCAATGTCGAAACCGCCATGTACCAAGCCCTCGGCGTGCATGCGCGTTCCCACCCCGATCTCGTCGAGCAGGTCGACCGCGACCTGCTCCAGCACGCCGGCGCGGATCCGCCCCAGCACGTATTCGGGGCTGCGCTGTTCGAGCACGATGGCGTCGATGCCGGCGCGATACAACAGGTGACCCAGCAGCAGTCCCGCGGGACCGGCGCCGATGATGGCAACTTGGACGTTCATGTTCTTACCTCTTCAAATGTTTCGGTATCGACCTCGGCCTGGGTGCTGGCCACATAACGGGCGCCATGCACCGTGCGCTGGTTGATCAGGGCGTCGAGGCGGCTTAAGGTTTGGGTGCTCAGGGCGACTTGCGCAGTGCCGAGGTTTTCTTCGAGGTGATCCATGCGGGTGGTGCCGATGAGCGGCAGCACGTGGTCGCCGCGCGTCAGCAGCCAGGCCAGGGCGAGCTGGGCCATGCTGCAGCCGGCAGTGGCGGCGATCTCTGAGAACTCGTCGAGCAGCGCCAGGTTGGCAGCGTAATTGTCCGGCTCGAAACGCGGCATCTGGCGCCGGATATCCTTGGCTGCCAGGGTCGTCACGTCGCGCAGCTTGCCGGTCAGGAAGCCGCGCGCCAGCGGGCTGAACGCCACGAAAGCGACGCCCAGCTTGCGGCATTCCGCCAGCACCCTGATTTCCGGATTGCGGGTCCACAGCGAGTATTCGCTCTGCACGGCGGCGATCGGGTGTTCGGCGTAGGCCTTGCGCAAGGTGTCGGCGGAGACTTCGGACAGGCCGATGCTGCGGATCTTTCCCTGTTTCAGCAGGTCGGCGAGCGCCCCGACGCTTTCTTCGATGGGCACCTGCTTGTCCCAGCGGTGCAGGTAATACAGGTCGATCACCTCGGTGCCGAGGCGGCGCAGGCTGTCCTCGCAGGTCTTCTTGAGCACGGCGGGACGTCCGTTGATTTCCCGCACACCGTCGGCGTTGCGGAAGATGCCGCATTTGCTGGCGAGGACGATCTTCTTGCGATGGGGCTTGATGACCGGTGCTAGCAGTTCCTCATTGGCGCCATAGCCATACAGTGCCGCCGTGTCGAAATGGTCTACGCCCAGGTCCAGCGCCCTGCCCAGCAGTGCCTGAGCGGCTTCCGGGTCAGGAGGCGTGCCGTAGGCATAGCTCAGGCTCATGCAACCGAGGCCGATAGGCGCCACGCTGAATTCGCCGATACGCCGCCGCTTGATGTCATCATCCATGTTCACAGTGAAATACCGTTGCGCAGCGCCCCGTCACCCACGAGCGCAGCGAGCAATTTGTGGCCCCCGCCTGGGCGGGGGTTGGGGGTGGGGGCGCGGCCCAAGGCCACTTCCTTCGGGGCGTAAATCTTGTTCTTTAACGAATTCATGGCACGGGGGTGGTCTGACGACGATGCGAGTTAAGCGCTCTCAGCCAGTGATCTTTCCAGCCGGTCCAGCGTCTGATAGGCCGGCAGGACTTGGGCTACGCTGGCGTTGGGCTCGCGGCCTTCGCGGATGGCGGCGAAGAACTCGCGGTCTTGCAGCTCGATGCCGTTCATCGAGACGGCGACGCCGGAGACATCGATCTGCTGGTTCTTGCCGTCATACAGATCGTCGTAGCTGGCGATGAAAGTGCCGTTGTCGCAGATGTAGCGGAACACCGTGCCGAGCGGGCCGTCGTTGTTGAAGGACAGCGATAGGGTGCAGATCGCGCCCGTCGATACTTTCATCTGGATCGACATGTCCATGGCGATGCCCAGCGTCGGATGCATCGGTCCTTGCAGGGCATGCGCCTGCGAGGCGATCTCGCCGGTCTGGTAGTGGAATAGGTCGACCGTGTGGCAGGCATGGTGCCACAGCAGGTGGTCGGTCCAACTGCGCGGCTGGCCCAGCGCGTTCATGTTGCTGCGGCGGAAGAAGTAGGTCTGCACGTCCATCTGCTGGACTTTAAGTTCGCCGGCCAACACTTTGCGATGTATCCACTGGTGGCTGGGATTGAAACGGCGCGTGTGTCCGGCCATGGCGACGAGGCCGGTCTGCTGTTGCAGCGCGACCAGCGCTTCGGCATCGGCCCGGCTGTCGGCCATGGGGATTTCCACCTGGACGTGCTTGCCCGCCCGCATGCAGGCGATGGCCTGCGCGGCGTGCATCTGCGTCGGGGTGCACCAGATCACGGCATCGACATCCTTCCACGCCAGGCTGTCGCTCAGCTCGGTGCTGACGTGGCCAATGCCATATTTGGCAGCCACTGCTTTCGTTTTCTCCAGATCGCGGCTGACTAACGAAACGACTTCGACACCGGCTATGTTCTTGATGCCATCCAGGTGTTTGATGCCAAAGGCACCGGCACCGGCCAGGGCGACTCTAATGGTCATGGGGGTTCTCCAAGCGCCGGCGCCGGCGAGTGCGACCTTGATGTTGCTCATGACGGATTCTCCAGGATCAGGTGGCCCACCGCCGTATTCGAGGCGGGGACATGGTAGAAGCGATGCACGACTTTGAGTCCGCTGTCCTTCATCGCGCCGCGGGCGATCAGCCACATCACCAACTCGATGCCTTCGGAACCGGCTTCGCGCACATAGTCGATGTGAGGCATGGTGGCGAGGCCGTCCGGGTCGGCAATCAGGCGGTCGAGGAAGGCCTGGTCGAACTCCTTGTTGATCAGGCCGGCGCGCGGCCCCTGCAACTGGTGGCTCATGCCGCCGGTGCCCCAGATTTGCACATTCAATGGCTCGTCGTAGGACTCGACGGCCTTGCGGATCGCTTTGCCCAGATTGTAGCAGCGGCGGCCTGAAGGAACGGGGTACTGGACCACGTTGACGGCGAAGGGTATCACCGCGCAGGGCCATGCCTGAGGTTGCCCGCACATCAGCGACAGCGGCACCGTCAGGCCGTGGTCGACATCCATTTTGTTGACGATGGTCAGGTCGAAGTCGTCCTGGATCACCGAATGCGCGATGTGCGCGGCAAGTTCCGGATGGCCGATGACTTTGGGCACCGGCCGCGGCCCCCAGCCTTCGTCGGCAGGCATGAACTCGGCCGCGCAGCCGATGGCGAAAGTCGGAATCATCTCCAGGCTGAAGGCGTTGGCGTGGTCGTTGTAGACCAGGAAGATCACGTCCGGAGTGTTCTTCTTGAACCACTCCTTGGAGAATTCATAGCCGGTGAAAACTTTTTGCCAGTAGGGTTCGTGGCTCTTGCCGAGGTCCAGCGCCGCGCCTATGGCCGGCACGTGAGAGGTGTAGACACTGGCGCTGATGTGGGCCATTACTTGGACTCCCCGAGGTAGCGGTTGCCTTCGATAGCCCGGCCGCCGGCTATCATCATGACGCGGTATGCTTCTTCGCTCATGCCGGTCATGCTGCCGGCCATTTGCTGGAAGGATTTGCCGTCGGTGGCGCCGATTTTGGCCAGGAAATAGATGTTGCCGCCCGCGGCGATGCAGCGGTTCAGGTCGCGCGCCAATACGGCCAGTTTCTGCTCCTCGGTCATCGGCCATTCGTCGAGATAGGCGCGTTCATCCGCCTTAAAGCGGACGCGGTTGTCGGCCTTCATCAGCGACATGCAGAACTGGTTTAGGTGGTAGCCCTTGCGCGATTGTTCGGCGTCGAAAATCGTCGTGCCGGGAATGTCCTTGTAGGGCTTGTCCAACGCCATCTAGATTTCCTCCGGCCAGTAAAGGCGCATCGGGTTGTCGACCAGCAGCTTGCGTTGCAGCTCTGGGGTGGCGGCGATGTGCGGCACGAAGTCGACGAGCAGGCCGTCGTCGGGCATGTGGTGCTTCAGGTTAGGGTGCGGCCAGTCGGTGCCGAACAGCACGCGGTCTGGGAAAGTCTCGACGAGGCGCCGGGCAAAGGGCACCACGTCGCGATAAGCATGCCGTTCGCCGTCCAGGGCCGGCGGGCCGGATTTTGAAAGGCGCTCGGGGCAGGTCACTTTCGACCAGATGTTGCGATGCTCGCGCAGCAATTTGATGAACAACTCGAACTCCGGGCCGTCGACCGGTTTGTCTACGTCCGGACGACCCATGTGGTCGACCACCACGGTGGTCGCGAGGTTGTCAGATACGGCCGTAAAGAAGTCCCACAATTCGGGCAGGTCCTGCGCCTCGAAGTAGACCACCACGTGCCAGCCCAGCGGCGCGATGCGCTGGGCGATTTCGAGCAGCACTTCGCGCGGCGTGAAGTCGACCAGGCGCTTGACGAAATTGAAGCGCGTTCCGCGCACACCGGCCTCATGCATCTCCCTAAGTTCGGCGTCGCTCACGTCGCGCCCGACCGAGGCCACCCCACGGGCTTTGTCATCGGAATGCCGGAGCGTATCGACCAGGGCGCGGTTGTCGTGGCCGTGGCAAGTCGCCTGGACGATCACGTTGCGGGAAAATCCGAGATGGTCGCGCAAGGCGAAAAGCTGATCTTTCGAAGCGTCGCAGGGCGTGTACTTGCGCTCGGGGGCGTAAGGGAATCTCGCCGCCGGACCGAAGACGTGGCAATGTGCATCGACCGCGCCGGGCGGCAGCTTGAAGCGCGGCGTCGATGGGTTGGGATAAAACGGCAGCCAGTCTGGGTCCATGGGCGTCTCAATTAAAGGGTTCGTGCGGCAAGGATGCGGCCGGCTTCGCCGTCGTCGACGAGGCCGATATGCCATTGCAGCGGGTCGACGGGGAGTGGCATTAGCGTGAAATACAGTTACGCAGCGCCCCGAAACGCACGAGCGCAGCGAGCATTTTGTGGCCCCCGCCTGGGCGGGGGTGGGGGGTGGGGGCGTAACTTCTGCCTTTGAGCAATTTCATGGCACGGTGGCGGTCTGACGACGATGTGAGTTAATCGACATACTTGAGTCCGGCCTTGGCCAGCGCCTCACGCATGTTGTACATGTCCAGGCCCAGTTCGCCGGCGGCCAGCCGCTGGCGTTTCGCGGTCTCGTTGTTTTCGCGCGCTTCGGCGGCATCCGCGACCTGCTGCGCAATTGCCGCCGGCACGACGACCACGCCATCGTCGTCGGCCGTCACCACGTCGCCGGGATTGACTACCGCGCCGCCGCAGACCAGCGGGATGTTGACCGAGCCCAGCGTGGCTTTGACCGTGCCTTTGGCCGATATCGCGCTCGAGAATACCGGGAACTGCATGGCGGTGAGATCCTTTAAGTCGCGCACGCCGCCTTCGATAACGAGTCCTCTGGCGCCGCGGGCGCGAAAAGACGTTGCCAGCAGGTCGCCGAAGAAGCCGTCGCTGTTATCGGCGGTGCAAGCGGCGACGACGACATCGCCTTCCTGCAACTGCTCGGCGGCCACGTGCATCATCCAGTTGTCGCCGGGCTGTAGCAGCACGGTGACGGCGGTGCCGCAGAGATAGGCCCCTGTGTAGATCGGGCGCATATAGGGCTTCATCAGGCCGACCCGGCCCATCGCTTCATGAATGGTGGCCACCCCGAAGCGTGAAAGTTTATCGACGGCGGCACGGTCGGCGCGGACGATATTGCGTTTGACGATGCCGAGGTTGTTCATGCTCATGATTATCTTCCTTTCGCTTTCAGTGCCGCATCCAGGCGCGGGTAGACCCTCCGCGCATTGCCTTCATACACCTTGTAACGATCGGCGGGCGAAAGATTCAGGGTTGCCTCGATGTAGCGCTTGGTGTCGTCGTAGTTGTGGCCGGTCTCCGGGTCGATACCCTTGACGGCGCCGATCATTTCCGAGGCGAAGAGAATGTTGTCGACAGGGATTACCTTGGTCAGCAGGTCGATGCCGGGCTGGTGATAGACACAGGTGTCGAAGTAGACGTTGTTGAGCAGGTGATCCTTCAGCAGCGGCTTCTTCATTTCCTGCGCCAGGCCGCGGTAGCGTCCCCAGTGGTAGGGTGCGGCGCCGCCGCCGTGCGGGATGACGAACTTGAGCGTGGGGAAGTCCTTGAACAGGTCACCCTGGATCAACTGCATGAATGCGGTGGTGTCGGCGTTGATGTAGTGCGCGCCGGTGGTGTGGAAGCAGGCGTTGCATGAAGTGCTGACGTGGATCATGGCCGGGATGCCGTACTCCATCATCTTCTCGTAGATCGGGTACCAGTGGCGGTCGGTCAGCGGCGGCGAGGTCCAGTGCCCGCCCGAAGGATCGGGGTTGAGGTTGATGCCGACGAAACCGTATTCCTTGACGCACTTCTCGAGCTCCGGGATGCAGGTTTTCGGATCGACGCCGGGTGATTGCGGCAGCATCGCGGCGCCGATAAAGCTGTCGGGAAAGAGTCGGCTGACGCGATAACACAGTTCGTTGCAGATCGCCGCCCAGGTCGAACTGGTGTTGAAGTCGCCGATGTGGTGGGCCATGAAGCTGGCGCGCGGCGAGAAAATGGTCAGGTCGGAGCCGCGCTCCTACATCTTGGCGACGATGGACTCGCGCAACTCGTCGTCGCCGATTTTCAGTTCGGATACTTTGGGTGATGACGTCGGATCCTTGAGCGCCGCAATCTGGCGGTTGCGCCAGTCTTCCAGCGCCTTGGGCGCCGTCGTGTAATGGCCGTGAATATCGATGATCATCGATGTGCTCCTGATAGAGATTAGCGTGAAATGCGGTTACGAAGCGCCCCGCAATTCACGAGCGCAGCGAGCAATTTGTAGCCCCCGCCAGGGCGGGGGTTGGGAGTGGGGGCGTCAATGCTGTTCTTGAACGATTTCATGGCACGGGGGTGGTCTGACGACGATGCGAGTTAGGCTGGTTCCATGCCGTGGCGCCGCTTGGTGTCCAGGGCGGCGGGCGAATGCAGGTAGGCGAGCAAGGCACGCACGGCTTCGGGCTGGGCCGACGCGGCGCACAGTCCGGCCGAGAAGATGGTGACGATCTCGGCGCCGGGCGGCATGGTCCCGAGCACGGCTATGCCGGGAAGGTGCATCAATTCGCTAAGCTGCTGGAAGCCGAGTTCGACCTCGCCATTGGCCACCAACTGGCCCACCGGCACGCCGGGTGGCGCCTGCACGATGCGGTCGCGGATGGTGTCGGCGATGCCCCAGCGTTCGAACAGCCGCGACAGTGCCACGCCGCTCGGTCCGGTGGAATAGCCGAGTGTGCGCGCGGTCAGCACGGCGCTCCGTAGCGCCTCTTCCGAACCGATGTCCGGCCTCGGACAGCCTTCGCGCACTGCGATCGCCACAGCCGAGCGTACCAGGTCGGTCTTGCTGTCGGCGACCACGCGTCCGGCGACGATCAGCTTGTCGATTGCATCGCTGGCCAGCACCACGACGTCGAACGGCTCACCGGCCTGGACCCGTTTGGCCGCATCTACGCCTCCAACCGATTCGAACGCGGTCACGACGCCGCTCTGCTCGCGATACGCGCCGGCCAGTTCGGCCAGCACCTGGCACATCGCCATCGACGAGATGCCGGTGATCCTGGTGCTCATGCCGGGTTCCCGTGGCGCCGCTCGCCCGGCGCGGCAATATCGGCCGGCGGATCGCCGGCCTTGAAGAACGGCCCGCGGGAGATGCCGTCGCGCATCGAGAGGCAAGGGCTGGGTATTTGCATCCTTGAATTCTAGTCCCGTCCCGCCGGACCCGACAGGCTGGCCGGCCACTATCAGTTATCGCAAAATGATATATCCGTAAGCGATCTATTCATTTGGCCGAATTTCTCGAACGCTAGTCCTTCTCGCGCGAGTGCTTTTGAAAGTGTTGGTCGGGTAGTTCTGTGCTCCGATAATTCAAGGGAGAGCCGGTCGGAACGCTTGTGCTGGCGCAGTCACGCGATCTCGCTTCGTCCCCCGGTGCTGGGGAACGCACATATCGCCGAATCGAGATCGCGTGCCAGCGCCGGAATCCGCTGAGGTGGTCTTTGCCAAAACAACAACCAAGGTCAAGGCAAGGTCTGGGGAGTTCGACCGACCGATATGTGCGCGTTTGCACCGAGAGGGCGGGCGAACTCCCCAGACCTTGCGCGCTTTCGATCAACACTTTCAAACGCACCTTCTCGCACTTTGAACTGGCGGGGACGATCAGATCTGGTATTGAGCTACCGTACCTTGCAAGGTGTTCGACAGCGTCGATATATCTTCGGCGCTTCGGCTGTTGCGTTTGGCGGTCCCGGCGGATTCCTCGGCCAAGCGGACGATCGATTCGATCTGCGAGGAGATCTGCTGTAGGGCAGTGTCCTGCTCGCGCACCGCGTGTGCAATCTCCCGCGTGCGTCCTTCCGTCTGGCGGCTGTTTTCCACGATCTCGCCCAGAGTCTCTTCGGTCCTTCTAGCCGAAGCCGCTCCTTCATTGGATTGGTGGTTCAATTCCCCCATCGAATGGACGGTTTGTTTGATCTGATCCTGAATCCGGGCGATCAGCGCGCTGATCTCCTGCGTTGAATTGGAAGTTTTCTCCGCCAGTTTCCTGACTTCATCGGCGACCACCGCGAAACCTCTGCCCTGTTCACCGGCGCGGGCGGCCTCGATAGCCGCGTTGAGCGCGAGCAGATTGGTTTGGTCGGCAATTCCCTTGATGACTTCGACAATACTGTTGATTTGCCCCGAACTGTCGGCCAACTGTTTCACGCCTTCGGTGGAAGCATTGACGGCCAGTGCAACGCTATCCATGTCGGCGGCGTTGGCGCGTGTCACTTCCAGCGCCTCGGTTGCCGACTTCAGGGTGTTTTGCGCCGATATCTCCGCTTCATGTGCATTTGAAGTCGTCTCGGAAAGCGAAGTGGATATTTCCTCGACAGCCGCGGCGGTTTCACCCGCCGACCCAACCTGGCGGTGCGCGAAGGATTCGATCGCCGCCGCCGCCGTGCGGATTTCCCCTGTGGCAGCCACAATGGCGGTCGACGATGAGCGGGTGTCGGTGATGATGGAGCGCAACTTTCCGAGTACTTCATTGAATGCGGCCGAAACCTGCTGAACCTCGGCCGGTCCTGCGATGGGCGTGGATTTCGAAAAGTTGTTGCTGGCGACGGCATCGCGCGATACATGCTCGACATTTTGTAGCGGAATTACGATCTTCTGCGCCACCAAAAACGATGCCGCAAGGAGTGCGACGGTGATCACCAGGCCAATCGCCGTATCCTGCCGCAAACTCGCATTGACCGTATCGGCCACGTCGTCGATATAGATGCCGGAGCCTATCACCCAGTTCCAGCCGTCGAACTTCTTGACATAGGACATCTTTGGGAAGAGTTCCTGGGTGCTTCCACCGGTTGCCACGGGCTTGGGCCAGTCATAGGTCACGAATCCTGAGCCTGCGCTCTTGACGACTTCATTGAAAGCCACGAACAGGTTCTTCTTGCCCCCGGTCGTCACTATCGGCCCGTCGGCGCCCATTTGCATCGAGGTGGCGCAATTGAACTTCTCCGCGTTCAGCACCGTGCCGTCGAGTGCCGGCGAAGCCGCGTGCATGATCATCCTGGGGACGGGCTCGGTGAAATCATGGAGCCAGAAATACTCCTTGCCTTCGTAGCGCATGATCTTGATCGCCGCGGCCGCCTCCTTCTTGGCGGTGTCCTCATCGATCGCGCCGGATTTCTGTTTGGCGTACCAATATTCCAACGTTGCATGCGCAGTCTCAACCAGATGCCTGGTCTTGAGTTTCCTTTCGGTGAGCAGAGTGGACCTCTCCTCCATGGCGTTGATTGCGAAGATCGAAATCAGCGCGATGAGGGCGAAGACGATGATGATAGACAGACGATTGCGAATACCCATTTCCCGTTTCCCTTACGAAGCAAATCCATTTGAGGTACAGCGATATTCATCGAAATGGTTCGAATGCTTCGTCGCTGGCCTGCTCCTCCGCGCCGCCGCCGCAGCGGAAATACGGAGAATTTGTAATCATAAAAGAATACTTGCATCCTCGGCCTTGGGAGGCTTTGACCTAGGTCAATGAGCGCACGGATAGGCGGGCGTGGTACCGCTCATTCCCCGCCGATGGGGGTGTCGGGCGCCTGATCGTGAATAAGCCTCTTGCCCAGACCGACCACTTCGTCCTGCACATACCCGAGCTTGCGATAGAACTCGATGACCTCGGCGTTGGACGAGCGGACCAGCAGGTTCAACTTCGGGCAGCCGCGTTCCTTGAGCAGGCGTTCTGCTTCCTGCATCAACGCGCGACCGTAGGACTGCCTGCGATGGCGGGGCGAGACGGCCAGGTAGTAGAGCCACCCGCGATGTCCATCGAAACCGACCATCGCGGTCGCCACGATAGCAGTACCATCCGTGCCCACGATAAATAGTTCGGGTTGTTCCGTGAGTTTGCGAGCGATGTCGGCGCGCGGATCGTTCCATGGGCGGGTAAGACCGCACTCTTGCCACAGCGCGACAACCGCATCCTCGTCATGTGGCTGGAACGGCCGGATCTTCATGGATGGGATGATGTTCAAGGTTCGTGGCGAGCCATAAGCTGCGTTCTGCTCAACGCAGTTTATCCCGGGTGAGGTTTTTGGTGGGACGCGGATTGACACGATGGAAATACATCATTGCCACCCATAGCGGCGCGAGTAATAGCGTTTCATCATTTGCGTGAGCACCATATAGGCTATGAGCATCGCGACAAGGATGGGGAAATAAGTCAACGGCAGCGCCCCCAATTTGAAGTAATGGGCAATCGGTCCCATCGGAATGAAGATGCCGACGGCCATGATAAGGCAGGTCATGATCAGCAGAGGCATTCCTGGTTTGCTTTGAATGAACGGAATTTTCTGCGTGCGAATCATGTGCACCACCAGCGTCTGGGTCATCAGGCCTTCGACGAACCAGCCGGACTGGAACAGGGTTTGCTGCTCCGAGGTGTTGGCGCCGAAGATATACCACATCACCCAGAAGGTCATGATGTCGAAAATTGAACTGACCGGGCCGAAGAACAGCATGAAGCGGCCTATGTCCCCAGGATTCCAGCGCTGCGGATCCTTGACGAGTTCCTCATCCACATTGTCGAAGGGGATCGCGATCTGCGAGATGTCGTAAAGCAGATTCTGGACGAGCAGGTGCATCGGCAGCATGGGCAGAAAAGGGATGAAGGCGCTTGCCACCAGCACGGAGAAGACGTTGCCGAAGTTCGAACTGGCGGTCATCTTGATGTACTTGAGCATGTTGGCGAAGGTCTTGCGGCCTTCGATGACTCCCTCCTCCAGCACCATCAGGCTCTTTTCCAGCAGGATGATGTCCGCCGCTTCCTTGGCGATATCGACTGCGGTATCGACCGAGATACCGATGTCCGCGGTGCGCAAGGCCGGGGCATCGTTGATGCCGTCGCCCATGAAGCCGACCACATGGCCATTGGCCTTGAGTATTCGAACGATGCGCTCCTTGTGCGCCGGCGTGAGCCGGGCGAAGATGTTGTGGTCCTCGACTGCGCGCGACAGTTCCGCATCGCTCATGCGCTCCACGTCGATTCCGAGCAGAACGTGTTCATCCGAGAGTCCCACCTCCCGGCATATTTTCGCCGTCACAAGCTCATTGTCGCCGGTCAGCACCTTGACCGTCACGCCATGGGCCGCAAGGGCTTGAAGCGCCGGTGCGGTGGTTTCCTTGGGAGGGTCGAGAAAGGCGACGTAGCCGATCAGGGTCAGGTCCGCCTCGTCGGCAACGCCATAGACATCCTTGGTCGTCGGCAGCTCCTTGGCGGCAACCGCCACGACGCGCAGTCCGTCCTCGTTGAGGTCGGCCGTCACGGCACGAACACGCGCCAGCAGTTCCGGGGTCAGAGGCTCGTCGGTGTCGCCATGGCGGACCCGGCCGCAGACGCTCAGTATTTCTTCGACCGCGCCCTTGCAGATGAGCAGGTGATGCTCGTCGTGCTCGGCCACCACCACCGACATGCGGCGGCGGGTGAAGTCGAAGGGAATCTCGTCGACCTTCCTGAAAGCGGTCGCCACTTCCAACTCGCGATGCACTTCAACGTGTTCCAGCACGGCTACGTCGAGCAGATTCTTCAGGCCGGTCTGGTAATAGCTGTTGAGGTAGGCGGACTCCAGAACCTCATCGGACTCCTGTCCCCAGACGTCGGTATGGTGGGCAAGAAAAATCTTGTCCTGAGTCAGCGTGCCGGTCTTGTCGGTGCACAGTACATCCATGGCGCCGAAGTTCTGGATCGCATCCAGGCGCTTCACGATGACCTTCTGGCGGGATAGGATGACCGCCCCCTTGGCAAGCGTCGAGGTGACGATCATCGGCAGCATTTCCGGAGTCAGCCCGACAGCGATGGACATGGCGAACAGGAATGCTTCCGTCCAGTCGCCCTTGGTGAAACCATTGATGAACAGCACCAGAGGCGACATGACGAGCATGAAGCGAATCAGCAACCAGGCCACCTTGTTTACGCCGGCCTGGAATTGTGTCGTTACCCGATCGGTGCCGGTGACGCGCTGTGCGATGGCGCCGAAGTAGGTCCGGTTTCCTGTCGCGACGACAATGGCGGTTGCGGAGCCGGACACGACGTTGGTGCCCATGAACAGGATGTTGTCGAACTCGAACGGGTTGCTCGCGTCGGGATTCCTCAGCCGGGCGAATTTCTCGACTGGCAGCGACTCGCCGGTCATCGCGGCTTGACTTACGAACAAGTCTTTTGCCGCCAATAGCCTGCAATCCGCCGGGATCATGTCCCCGGCCGAGAGTAGTATCAGATCGCCCGGTACGATCTGATCGATCGGAAGTTCCACTTTGCGCGGTCCTTTCGGATGCAACTGGACCTGGAAGTAGGATCTCGCCACCGCCATCGCATCCTCGGCCGGATCGCGCCGGATGACGGTGGCGGTGTTGGTGACCATGGCCTTGAGCCTTTCGGCGGCGCGGTTCGATTTGCGCTCCTGCCAAAAGCGGATAGCCACGGACAATACGACCATCGCGGAGATGACGATGGTCGCCTTCAGGTCTTCCGTTATGTAGGAAATCGTCGCCAGGACGGTCAGCAGGATGTCGAAAGGCGTCTTGTAGCAATGCCAGAGGTGCAGCCACCACGGCAGCGGTTTCTCGTGTTCGATTTCGTTCGGCCCGACGCGGTCGCGTATCGACTCGGCCTGGGATTCGGACAATCCATCGTCGTGGGAATCCAGGCGCTTGATCAGGGCTTCGGGGGGACTGCCGGCCGCTGAGGCGAGCTCTCTCGACAGTTCCGGCGGTATCTCCCGGCTGACCGCGGTTCCGGTAAAGCTCTCGAACAGCGCAAAGCGTCGGAAGTGCCGGCCCAAGCCGCGAGTGCGAACGAAGTTCGCGAAGAATTCTTTCAGCAGGGTGAGGTTCATCGTAATATCTCCGCGTGGATCAGAATTCGGCGTGGAAACGCATGGCGTAGACATTCATCGGCCCGCGGTCGGCATTGTAGGCGGGGTTCTGGATGCGCTGGTAGTCCGCGGTAAACGACAGAGCCTTGCTTACGTTCACGGCGTAATAAGTTTCAATAATCGCCTCCGGGCGATATCGTAGTGCGCCGTCGCCGATAAAGAACGATATGCCTCCGGCTTGCAGGAAACGGCGGCGGTCATCGGAAAGCGTATTGCCTGAGAAGGAGAGGCCGAGCGTATCTTCGGCACGTCCCCAGAGCGACCCCTTGACCGAGACACCGGCCGACAACGAAGCATCGACTTCGGTGAATGCATGGGTTTCAGTCCGGCCGTCGGCTTTCATGGCGCGCAGAAACAATCCCGCGCCGTTATTGATGGCCTGTTCGAGGTTGATGCCAAGACCATACTTGATCTTGTCGCTGCCGCGCACCTTGAAGAAGGTTTGCGGATCGGCACCGGGATAGGCGCGAAGGTAGTCCAGCGCGTCCTTGAAGCCGGCGAGCTGCGCACGGTTGCGCCACGCCAGAACCCGCACTTTGCCCGGCTGGTCGCCCAGCATGTGGCCATGCTCGACCTCCACCTGGTCGCCGTAGTGCTTGCCGAGCGCAAGGTCCACGGCTAGTCCGTTGGGTTCCTTCGGTCCGGACATGCGGCCGAAACGCAGCACCCAGTCGTCCTTATACCACTCTGCCGCGAAGCCCCAGCCGAAACCCCGCGCATCAGCAGCGTAATCGTACGCCGCGTAAGTCCAGTTGCCCCAGTTCATGAACTGGGTGCGCGGATCCTTGGCGTAGGTGTTCGGGTCGAAAATATCCAGGATCGAGAACTTCCCCACGGTCAGCACGAAGCGGTTCTTGTCGACCACGTCGGCAAGCTGATTGAGATCGGGCTCGACCGCTACGCTGCCGCCGCCGTTGTTCCAGGTTTGACGGACGAACAGGCGTTGCCGATAGATCACCGGATTGGTGCCGGCGGCACGTGTGATCTCGCCGTTGGTGAATCCACCGAGGCCGACCAGATTCGTCGAGAACGGGACGCCTTGCGCGGCTTCCGGGTTGAAATAGAGTTCACCACCCAGCCATGGACGCAAGCCCAGGAACGCCGTCGAGGTGAGCGTATACATCTTCTCGCGGCCGGGGATGATGCTGTTCGGTCCGGAGTAGGCCGCCGGGTAGGCGGGATGCTGTTGCCAGTTGTACGTCAACTGTCCCCGTGCCGTCACCTCCTCGATTTCCGGCGTCTGGGCCGCGCTCCAGGCGGATATCGCGAAACCGCCAGCCAGGATGGCGAATTTCAAGAGTGGAAAGGCCAAGCGGAATCGGCTGTGGAATTGAAAACGCATGGACGATCTCCTTCGCGTGAAGAGGAGTCCCACGGCCAGGGCATTCGAGGCACGCCGCTGCTTGGCTGTTGGCCAGCCGGCGGTGGTGTCTGTAGTAAGAAGCTTGCTATGAAACCGGCTGACCGGTCTTTGAATTCGCCTCCCGCGCTTGGCGAGATAGCGACAGCGGACTGCGCGTTATCTTGCCGTGTGCATTCCCGTCATGCCGACGGGGCAACTACTGTCACTCGAACAAGGACCCAAGGCGGGACTCCGCAGTTAAGATAAGGCGCGGATTGTTGCGCAGTATTGTATGAAAGTAAAGTGACAATTGCTTTACAGGATATCGGCTATTCGACGGCGGCCAGAACTCCGGCGCCTAAATCGCGGATGGACGGCAGTTCGTCTGCCTCCAAATTCAACAACCGCAGACAGGAGGCGCCGAGCTTCGACCATTCGCGGGTGTGACTGCCCCCGGTGACTTCCTGAAGGATGTGTTCGGCCAATTGGCTGATCGCGATCAGGTAGCGGCTGGTGTCGGGCAGGCCAGAATTGACGGAATCCAGCGCGAGGAGCTCGTGATGATGGCGGATGGCCAGTATGATTTTCTCCGGTAACCACCAGTTCTGCCCCAGCAGGTGGCCGACCATGGCGTGGTCGATCGGGAATTCCGGCAAGCCTTCTTGTTCGATCTGGGTGAACGGGTGCACCGCATCGTCGTTGGCTCGGGCGAGAACCTTCTGGTAGGCAGGGAATCGCTTCAGCATCACCGGCATGCCGCAATCGCGGAACAATCCATAGGTATAGGCGTCGTCGGCGCGCAGTTTTCCCTTGGCGACAACCTGGGTCAGCCAGCCGGATAGCGCGGCGATTTGGGCCGAAGCGTGCCAAAATCTTTCCAGGCGGATGTCGGCGGGAAATGCCTTGCGCAAACTGATGCCGGCGATGGCGCGGCTGGCCACGTCCAGACCGAGCATCATCAGTGCCTCGCTGGGGGAATGTACCTTGCCGCGGAAGCCGAAAAATGGAGAATTGGCCGTCTTGATGAGACTGGCGGCGAGGCCGACGTCGGCGGTGACGAGATGGCCGAGGTGGCGGAAATTGGGATCGTCCCTGCGCATCTCGGCGGCGATGCGGTCGAGAATCTCGGGACGCGGCGGGATGCCGATGTCCATGAGAGTCTGTTCCAGGACACTGTCGACGGTCGGGAGTTCATTGGTATCTTCGGGAGTCATGGCGGCTTTCATTGTTGAATGGTTGGAGCCATCTGCTGACCCGTTCTGACGTCCGCGACCAGAGCCACTTCCTTCGTCGGAGCCCCATCGGCGGCCGCGACGCGCTTTCCGGACAGGACAAAATCGTTGGGGAGGTTTACTTGTAGAAGCTGCTTGCCATCCCGGGCGAATTTGGCGAATTGAATTCCCACTCTGAATCCGCCCTGCTGATTCGAAAACACGCTGTTCATGGTGCTACCTGTCGCCTCGACTATCACCTGTGGACGATAGTGGTTGCCCGGGTCGATCAACAAATAGACGGTTACGGCGCGGCCGGCCGGAATGTTGCGATGGCAAACCACTGAAACGCCGGAGATGCTGATATCGTTGGTCTTGAATTGTATCGTTTCTTGCTTGCCATAGTCATCAAGAACAACGGCACCACGCCAATGGACGGAACACCGTGGACTGTTGCGGTCATCTGCCATGACTCAGGAAATCGGGAGGGACATGCGCCGCTGGGTATAGCCGATCATGCCCGATAGATCATGCCGCCATCGTCCTTCCGTTGGTGGCACTCGAGTTTGAACCGGAATCAGGCTCCGAACTGGGTTTCCACATCAGCAATTTCTTCTGCTCGGCGGCAATCTGCGCGCGCTGTCGCCGGTAATTGTTGATTTCCTTGATGACGTCAATAATCCCAACGGAAACCTGTGAGCCCTTCAGCTTCCTGACTTCGGTTTCCAGCCTGCCCAACAGCTCGAATTCGATTGAATTGATGTGGCTCTTCATTTTGTTCCTCCGATTATCCCAAGTTGCCGCAGTGTCGGCGAGGAGCAAATATTTGGAAGAACCGACAGTGGTGCTGAACCGAAACAGATATCCTTGTTCCGTGTCGGCGGCAGCCTGGATGGCTTTTTACCGAGCTTGACGAAATACATCCGACGAGTACTCATGGCCGTTGATCCTTATTGCATTTGGCGTGATTATTGTGATCGGACGGCCATCTGTCTATGAGGAATTGCTGAGTTTTTATCAGGATATCCTTAAGCTTGTCAGGATATTCTGAATGCCGACACTCATCGTTTAGAGTAAGATCGTTGGCTCCTGGAATTGATTGTATCGGCTCGATTTTTAGCGTTTGCGGCGGCGCCTTCGGGAGTATGCGAAGCTCCGGTTCCGCTCGATAATCGGGACCGATGGCGACGAAACGGGTATTCGATGCAATGACGAACCGGAAGCAGGCAGGGGACGCCTTGCATAACTGGCAACAAATATTCCAGCAGACCAATTGGGGCCTCCTCGTCATGGGCGCGGAACGCCATGATGCCGCGGAGGCCAATCCGGCATTCGCCCGCATGCATGGCTACGGCATCGGGGAGATGGCGGGGAAGTCGATTCTCGACCTGACCGCGCCGGAGTTCCTGGTGGAAGCCGGAGGGCATATGGTGCTGGGTGAGTTGCGAGACAACTATCAGTTCGGTTCCATGCATGTTCACAAGGACGGTCATCGTTTCCCGGTTCAGGTTGATATCGTCAACATCCGGGGAAGCGCCGACCAGCTTCAGTGCCGCATCGTCAACGTGCGCGACATGAGCGAGCGCAGCGAGTTGGAGGCCACTCTGAAAAATGCCAGGGAACAGCTGCGTTCGCTGTCGGCATACCAGGAGCTTCTTCTTGAGGAAGAGCGAAAGCGCATCGCCAGGGAGGTCCATGACGAACTCGGCCAGAAACTGGTCGCCATGCAGTTGGGATTATCGAATCTGCGCCTGCGTTATGCCGCCGATCCGGCCTTGCTCGGAAAAGTGGAGGAACTCCATGCCTTGGTGGAGGATACCATCGACGTGGTTCGTCACGTCGCCAGCAATCTTCGCCCCGCCGCGCTGGATCTCGGCCTGGTCCAGGCCATCGACTGGCTGGCCGAGGATTTCTGCCGGCGCTGGGAGATCCCGTGCCGGGTCGAGACCGGCGGAGCCAAGGTCATACTCGACGACGTCGTGGCGACCGCGGTTTTTCGCGTGGTGCAGGAATCGCTGACCAATGTGTCCCGCCACGCCGGGGCAAGCGAGGTCCATATTTCGTTGCAATGCGACAAGCGCCAGCTCCAACTGCTGGTACGCGACAACGGCGGCGGCTTCGATCCGGCGGTAGTGCGCGAAAAGAAGGGCTTCGGCCTGCGCGGAATGCGCGAACGTGTGCTGGCTCTGGGCGGCAGGCTGCACATCGACAGCGCGCCGGGGAAAGGCACGACGATGATGATCGAACTTCCTCTTCCGAATCCGGGGAGGACAGATGATTAGAATCGTTCTTGCCGACGACCACGCGATCGTTCGGGAGGGCCTGAGGCAACTCATGATGACGACCGCGGACATACAGGTCGTCGGAGAGGCCGGGAACTTCGTCGAATTGCAACATCTCTGCCAGCGCACCGCTTTCGACGTGCTGCTGCTGGATATGACCATGCCCGGCCTCAGCGGCATCGAGTTGATTCAGCGTCTGGTTGCGGAAATGCCATCGTTGCCGATTCTGGTGCTGTCGATGCATATCGAGAGGCAGATCGTCACCCAGGCCCTGAAGGTGGGCGCTTCCGGTTATGTGGCCAAGGGGAGCCTGCCGGAAACCCTGTTTGTGGCCATCCGCAAGCTCGCCGACGGGGCCAAATACATCGATCCCCTGCTGGTCAACGACCTGGTGTTCGACGCCAGCGACAGCGACGAGCCGGGCGCCCGGTTAAGCTTGAGGGAACTTCAAGTCTTGGGCATGATTGCCGCCGGACGCTCGCTGGGCGACATCGCCGACAGGTTCCACCTGAGTCCGAAAACCATCAGTTCCCACAAGATACGCCTGATGCAGAAATTGAACATCGACAATAACGCCGACCTGATACGCTACGCCACTCAGCACATGCCTTTCGAAATATGATCGCCCCCGACTCCCGGATTGACGGAATGAGCCGCGCATGAATAGCGCCGCGAAACTATCTGCCGTCGATGCGCTGCTCGAAAACGCGGTGCGGGATATCGGCATTCCGCCTTGCCCGGCGATTCTCGATCACATCAATTTCGAGATGCACAAGGATGAACCGGACACGCTGCACCTCTCCAAGCTGATCAGCTCTGACGTGGCGCTGGCCGCCGGCCTGATCGCGACCGCCAATTCCCCGTACTTCGGTTTTCGCCGCCGTGTCCGTTCGGTGCGCGAGACGCTGCTGATGCTCGGCCTCGACGTCGCCAGCCGGGCGGTTGCGGGACTGGTGTTGCGGAAACTGTTTCCCTCAACCCTCGTTCTCGAGCGTTTCTGGGATGCCTCGGCATGCATTGCGCGGCTGTCCGGCTGGCTGGCCCAGCATCCCGAGCACGGCATCCGCATTCGCGCCGACGATGCCTACACCTTCGGTTTGTTCCGCGACTGCGGGATTCCGGTGATGATGAAGCGCTTTCCCCAATATCAGGATGTTCTGAGGACCGCCAACGAGGCGAAGGAAATCGATTTTACCACGGTGGAGGAGACGCACTATCCGACCAACCACGTGGTGATCGGCTATCTCCTGGCGCAGAGCTGGAGACTGCCCGATGAAACCTGTCTGGCGATTCGTCATCACCACGATTACCGCGTCTTGCGGGAACAGGGCAGTTCTTCGCCGCTGCCGGTTGCCACGCTGGGATTGATCGCGACCGTGCATCTGGCCGAGCATCTGTTCCAACACCATACCGGCCTGAGTCACACCCAGGAGTGGATCAAGGCGGGCGAGGTGTGCATGCAACTGCTGGACATTTCCGCCGAGAGGCTGGATCGGCTCTATGAGGAAAGCAGGCCCATCGTTGCCAGCGCCGATTAGCTTCCCAGCTTCGCCAGGACGGCGTCAATTTCGGCGAACAAGGAGTGCGACCACGGAGTCGATCCGCCTGCCGGGCTGCCTGGCGGTTGAAACGCTCGGATTCTCGTCCGATTAGTCCTTGTAGGCTTCGATAGGAACGCTGATCTTGATCTCGTCGCTGATCGTCGGAATGTACTTGTCCATTCCGAATTCGGAACGCCGGATAGTGGCAGACACATTCCCGACGCACATCGGTTTCCTGTTCATGGGATTGGGCGAGCAAACGAAACCGCTGACTGTCACCCTGATATTCCTGGTTACGCCAAGCAGCGTGAGCTGGCCGTCCGCGGCGATCACCTTCTTGTCCCGGATAATCAGTTTGTCCGACTGGAAGCTTATCGCAGGATACTTCTCCACTTGGAACAGGAGATATCCCGCCGAGCCGGACGTCTCTGTGCCGAAGCCCATATTGAGCGATGCGGTATCGATGATGAAGCTGACGCTGCCTTTCCTGGCCGGGATGTCGAGCGTCGCGCTACCTCTGGCTCTATCGAAACGCCCGGTTTGGGTGGTCAAGCCGAGGTGTGAAAATTCGAATACCGGGATGCTGTGGGCGGAGTCTATGGTGTAGCTTTCGGCGGCAATCGCCGGCGCGACGATAATCGCCGCTATCGAAATGACGCCTGGCCCCCACCTCACCAGAGCTGCCCGTCGCTGTGGCCGAGGAAACCCTAAGCCGCGCTAATCCCGGTAGGCCTCCACGGGAACGCTGATCTTGATTTCATCGCTGACCGTCGGTATGTACTTGTTCATGCCGAATTCCGAGCGCTTGAGGGTCACGGCAATATCGCCGGCACACAAGTACTTCTTATTCAGTGGATGGGTTGCGCAGGAGAACCGATTGACGGCCACTTTGAGCGGCTTGGTTACGCCGAGCAAGGTGAATTGCCCTTCCGCGGCGACAACCTTGTCACCATCAAATATCAGCTTGTCCGACTTGAATTTCATGGTCGGATACTTTTCGATATTGAACAAGCCTTCGGAACTGACATGTATGGTCCAGGCCCGTGATCCCATGTCGAGGGAATTGGTGTGGACCGTGAATTCGACACTTCCCGTCTTGGCGGGGATGTCCAGCACGACTTTCCCTTCCGTTTTGTCGAATCGTCCGCGCTGGGTGGTAAATCCCAGGTGTTGGACTTCAAACACCGGGATGGTGTATTCCGGATCCATGGTGAAAGTATCGGCAGCGAAGGCCGGTGCCGCCAAGGCGGTTGCCAACGCACAAACTACGAATGATTTGTTCATTGCGGTCTCCATGAATCTCGGCGGGTTGTGCGGGCTCAATCCGGAAATGCCTGCAAGTAGGCGGCAACCGCTTCCTTGTTTTCGCCGGTGAGCGGGTGCACGATATTCTCCATTGGGGTTCCAGGACGCCCCTGGGTGTTCTGGAAAATATTGAGTTGCTTGACGATATAGTCGGCGTGCTGATGGGCCAGCCGCGGAAATGCCTCGATGCCCTGAGCCTTGGGTCCGTGACAGGCGGCACAGGGAATCACATTCTGCTCCGGCACGCCATTGTCGTAGATACTCTTGCCTGCGGCCATTAGATGCGCATCGACCGGAGCATTGGGCAGCGGCACCTGCTTGGCGAAATATTCGGCCAGCCCCTTGATTTGACCGTCGGTGAGGTGATGGCTGATGCCCCACATGTATTCAGGGCCCGGTGGGTCGGAGCGTTGCTGGCTCCTGAAGTGCTCTAATTGGGCGACGAGGTAGGCAGCCTGTTGACCGGCAAGCCGCGGGAAGTTGGGCGATCCCGAATTGCCGTCCATCCCATGGCAGATCGAGCAGACCTGCATGGCGGTCACCGCCGGCGGAACATTCGGATTGGCAAGGTCGCGGGAACGTTCGATGTTGGAACAAGCGCTCGCGGTGGCCAGGAGCGCCAGAACCGACAATAATGAAATACCATTCATCTTCAATCTCCGAGTGTCCCGTACCGGGTTCTCGTCAGCATGAGGGTGGGCCGATGTGGGCATGGCGAACTTAGTAGGCAAACCAGACGTAGCCGAACAAAGTGTTGTTGTCTCTTGCATTGCGCCCCAAGCCGTCGTAATTGTCGGAGGCACCGTTGAACTTGTTATAGGCGGTGTACATGGCGCCAACCCGGACATACTGCAACGGCGTCCAGAACAACTCATAAGTCATGCCGCGCGCGGCGGGGCTGCCCAGGAGGTTGCCATTGACGCGCAGCGACGTCGCAACGACTCCCGGGCATTCCGGATCGTTGGTGATCCCGCAGCCGCCGGGATCGTATCCCGAGGTCTGGTTGAGCGTATTGATGGTGCCGGTCTTGTTGAAGAACGCTACGCTGCCGCCGTATGTTGCCTGATAGACATACGACAACTTGGCCCGGAAGATGTTTGTCGTATCGGACGGATTGACCGAGGCCACGGGGGTAATTCCGTCGCCCAGCACGAAAGGAGGCGCCGCCGCAGCGAAGGCGTTCGCCGAGTAGGTCTGGGTTTGCCGCATATAGGCGACCTGTGCCGTGACGGTGTGGGGGTCGAGGAGATACTGGTACTGGGCGTCGACGCCGACATTCTTGAAACGGCCAAGGTTGCCGGGGTCCGATATATCCGAACCTGGATCGTAAGCGTGCGCAATCATGCCGGAGGTTCCGATCATGAGGTTGTGGGCACCCCAGTCATGCGTGAGCGCCAGCCGCCAATAGGGATTATTGGTCCCTCTCAGTTTTTGGGTGCCATCATCGTTGGTGCCTGCGCTCATGATGGAGAAGGCGCGGTTGGCGGTCCGGTAGAAACCCAGGTCCGCATAAATCATCTTGTTCCAAAGTACATAGGCGTTGATGCCGGCGAGCGGGCTGTTATGCGCATCGAAACTGGGAAACGGCGTGTTCGCATCGGAAAACTGATGGCTGGACAGGCTCGCCGCAGGGACATACTGCATCCAGGCCGCAGTGGTGTTCCAGGGATCGGAGACCGACGGGTTGTTATTCACGGACAAGCCGATGATCAGATCCCGGTTGTTATCGATGAAACGGTCTGCATAGCGCAAATCGATGTTGTCCGCCGAGGAGTGTCCTTGGAACTTTCCATCAGGACTCTGGCTGGCGAAGTTGTCATAGGTGATTTGCGAGAACAGGCCGATGTTGTCGGTGACCTTGCCGGCGATGAACAGACTTCCGCCTGAAAAGACCGGAACACCGTTCTTCTGGAAATCGACGGACGGATCATCGCTCTTGGTGGTATCGCTGACCTTGGCGTAATTGAAGACCCCCATCACCGAGAGAGGTATCGAGCGGGAGCCGATGGTATAGCCGGTCAACTTGAACATCCGGCCATAGGGCGTGAGTTCCGGGAATTGTCCGCCGGCATGACAGGAGACACAGTTCTGGCCGGTCTGGCGGGCAAAGGCGGGAAGGGCTTGGGAATCCAACGGCATCAGAATTGCCGAAGCCACCATCAGCCCCGAGAAAAACCTCGCGATCTCCAGCAGCCAAGGTTGAATTTGCTTTTCAAGTACTGACATTGCTGCGTCCTTTCCGGAGATCTTGACTACTGCCGCTGTTACGGGCGTTCGATCCACCGCAGTGGATCCAAACCACACGCACTCTAATCATCAATGCTGACCGCAGTCTGACCAAGCATACGCCTCCATATGTGTAAAATACACAGCTTACTGATTAATGCTATTTAAATACTTTAACTATCAAGTGTTGTGGCTTTGCATAATATGCGAACATGCTATATGGATTGCTCGGCGATGAACATCGTGGTGGTTCGCTCGAGTGTCGGCGAGTCCACACTTAACCGATGCGGCGCGAAGCGACCATACTAGAGACATGGATCTCAAACAACTCGAATATTTCGTCGGGGTCGCCGAGCTGGGCAGCTTCACTCGCGCTTCCGTCGCACTCGGCATTGCCCAGCCGGCGCTGAGCCGACAGGTGCGGCTACTCGAAGTGGAGCTGCGGCAAAACCTGTTGACCCGCAACGGCCGCGGCGTGGCCACCACCGAGGCGGGTAGGATCATGCTGGAGCATGCGCGCGGCGTCCTGCACCAGGTCGAGCGTGCCCGCGAGGAACTGGGCCGGGTGCGGGGCACGCTGGCCGGCCGCGTAGCCCTGGGCCTGCCGCCGAGCCTCTCGAAAATGTTGACGGTGCCGCTGATACGCGCCTTTCGCTCCCTCATGCCAGACGCCTCGCTGTCGATCACCGAAGGATTGTCGGTGACCATGCGCGAGTCGCTGATCTCGGGGCGGCTGGATATCGCCCTGCTCTACAACGCCGAGCCATCGCCGGAAGTGGACAGCTTCCCGCTGCTGGAAGAAGACCTCTACCTGATCCGGCGCAAGCAGGGAAAATCGGCGCCCAAGCCCATCACCCTGCGGGCGGTGGCGGACGAACCGCTGGTGATTCCGAGCCGGCCGAATTCGCTGCGCATGCTGATCGAAGTTGAACTGGCCAATCTTGGCCGCCATCCGACGATAGCCCTGGAGATCGACGGCGTCGCCGCGATCCTGGACCTGGTGGCCGACGGTGCGGGCAGCGCCGTGCTGTCGATGAATGCCATTACTACCTCGGGAAGACCCGCTGCGTTCAACGCCCACCCCATCGTCAAGCCGCGCCTGCGCAGCAAGCTGTCGCTGGCGGTGAGCTCCAGCCGCCCCGCCACTTTGACGCAGAAAGCCATGCTGGATCTGGTCCGGCAAATCGCCGGGAAGCTGCTCAAGTAGCTGGCGCTGGATTAGAATTTCGCGAAGTTCAGCCGAATGTTTCTCATGGAGAGTACTCAAACTATGAAGCAGGAAAGCCAGCCGGAGAGTCCCATCCCCGGCACCTATATGTTCGACGGCAAGGCCGCGATGAAAGGCTATGCGCTCAACAAGATGTGCTACTCCTTCAACCAGGCCGCGAACCGCGCCGCGTTTCTGCGGGATGAGGATGCCTATTGCGGACAATACGGACTCTCCGCCGAACAGCGCGAGGCGGTGCGCGAACGCAACGTGATCCGCATGATCAAGGCCGGCGGCAACATCTATTATCTCGCCAAGCTCGCCGGACTGCTCGGCCTCAACGTCCAGGATGTCGGCGCACAGCAGACCGGCATGACGCTCGAAGCTTTCAACGCAAAACTCCGTGCCGCGGGAGACTGACGCCATGGCCCGCATCGTCGGAGGACTCACCACCTCGCACATCCCCGCGATCGGCAATGCCATCGCCCGGGAACTTTTCGAAGAGCCGTACTGGAAGCCTTTCTTCGCCGGCTATCCGCCGGTCCTGGCGTGGCTGGACAAGGTCAAGCCCGACCTCGCCGTGGTCACCTACAACGATCACGGCCTAAATTTCTTCCTCGACAAGCTGCCGACATTTTCGGTCGGCGCCGCCGCCGAGTACCGGCATGCCGACGAGGGCTGGGGACTCCCAGTGATTCAGCCGTTCCAGGGCGACGCGGAATTCTCCTGGCACCTCATCAACTCGCTGGTGGCCGACGAATTCGATATCGCCACCTGCCAGGAGATGCTCGTCGATCACGGCTTTACCGTGCCCATGTCGCTGTGCTGGCCGGAGTACGAGAAGTTCCCGATCAAGACCATCCCCATCTGTATCAACACCGTCCAGCACCCGCTGCCGACGCCCGCGCGCTGCTACAAGTTCGGCCAGGCGATCGGCCGGGCGATCGAGTCCTACGAAAAGGATCTCAAGGTCGTGGTCATCGGCACCGGCGGCATGTCGCACCAACTCGACGGGGAACGGGCGGGATTCATCAACAAGGAATTCGACTTGATGTGCATGGAGAAGATCGTCGACGAGCCGGAGAGCCTCACCCGCTACTCGATCCATGAACTGGTCCGCCTCGCCGGCGCGCAGGGCGCCGAGTTCATCCTCTGGCTGGCGATGCGCGGCGCCCTTGGCAACAAGGTAAGGAAGATCTACAGCAACTACCACATCCCGATTTCCAACACGGCGGCCGGCGTGCTGGTGCTGGAAAAGGAGTGAGGCGTGCGTCCCGCGGCGCATCGATGCGCTCGCAGCGGGGGCGCCAACAAAAAGCCCGCCGAAGCGGGCTCGTTGTTCCAGGTGAGCCTGAATGCTATGCCATGCGCAGCGGCAGCTTGCGTAGTCGCTTGCCGGTAGCCGCATAGATCGCGTTGACCACGGCCGGAGCGGCAGGCGGCAGACCCGGCTCGCCGACGCCGCCCGGCGCCTCGGTGCTGGCGACGATATGCACTTCGACTTTCGGCATCTCGTTCATCCGCAGCACCGGGTAATCGTGGAAGTTCGACTGCTGAACCTTGCCGTCCTTCAACGTGATTTCGCCGAAGAGCGCGGCGGAGAGGCCGAAGACGATCGAACTTTCCATCTGCCGCTTGATGATGTCCGGGTTGACGGTCAGCCCGCAATCGACCGCGCAGACCATGCGATGTATCTTGACCTTGCCGTCCTTGCCGACGGAGACCTCGGCAACCTCCGCGGTATAGCTGCCAAACGACTGGGCCACGGCGATGCCTCTGGCGTGGCCTGCCGGCAGCGGCTTGCCCCAGCCGGCCTTCTCGGCGGCGAGTTCCAGCACGCCCTTGTAGCGTGGGTTTTGTCCGAGCAGGGCGCGACGATATTCGTAGGGATCCTTGCCGGCCGCAACCGCCATTTCGTCCACGAAGCCCTCGACGAAGAAGATATTCTGCGAGTGCCCGACCGAGCGCCAGAACCAGACGCCGATCGGCGGCTCGTTCTTGGTCCATTCGACCTGTAGGTTGGGCGTGGCATAAGGCCACTCGGTCAGTCCTTCCACCGCGAAGCCGTCGACCCCTTTCAACAGCTTGAGGCCGTTCGCCTCATAGGGCATGTGGCCGGCATCGGCGATCGACGATCCGACCGCGTGAATGCGCGTCGCGACCGGGTTGCCGGCGGCATCCAGCGCCGCCTGGAATTTGGCGACGGAGGCGGGGCGATAGTAATGGCCCTTGATGTCGTCCTCGCGCGGAAACACCACATGCACTGGCGCGCCAACCGCCTTGGAGGTCAGCACGGCGTCGATGGCAAAATCGAAGGCGAAGCGGCGGCCGAAACCGCCGCCGAGCAAAGTGGTGGTGACCTTGACCTGCTCCGGTTTGACGCCCGCAACTTGCGACAAGACCAACTGCAACAGGCCGGGCGACTGCGTGCTGCCCCATAGCTCCACGCTATCCGGTTTTACCGAAGCGGTGAAGTTCATCGGTTCCATGCAGGCATGCGCGAGATAGGGCACTTCGTAGACCGCCTCAAGCTTCTTCGCGGCGCCCGCCAGCGCCGTGTTCGTGTCGCCCTGCGTGAGGGCGACGGTGCCGGCTTTCTCTACCAGATCACCGAAAGTATTGCGGATGCCTTCGCTGGAGAGCGACGCCGCGGCGCCGTCATCCCACTTGATTTCGAGCGCATCGCGGCCTTTCTTGGCGTTCCAGTAGCCGTCCGCGACGACCGCCACGCCCGAGCCGATCTGCACCACATGCTTGACGCCAGGCATCGCCTTCGCCTTGTCGGCATTGAAGCTGGCGACCTTGCCGCCGGCCACGGGCGAGCGTGCGACCACGGCAGTCAGCATGCCCGGCAGGCGCACATCCATGCCGAATACGGCTGAGCCGTTGAGCTTGGGTGGAGTGTCGAGCCGCTTCGCTCCTTTGCCGACGATCTTGAAATCCTTCGGCTCCTTGAGCCTGATATTGGCGGGCAGCGGCTGAGTCGCGGCCTTGGCGGCGAGCTGGCCATAGGAAAGTTTCTTGCCGCTCTTATGCACCACCATGCCTTTCTCGGCATGGCAATCGGCCTTGTTTGCGCTCCATGTATCGGCTGCCGCCGCGATCAGCATTTCGCGGGCGGCGGCACCGGCCTTGCGCATCGGCTCCCAATTGGCGCGCACCGAACTCGATCCGCCGGTGGCCTGGAAACCCAGGAAGGGATTGGCGAATGCTGGGTCGGCGGGTGACTGCTCGACCTTGATCTTCGACCAGTCCGCCTCGAGTTCCTCGGCGATCAGCATTGGAATCGCCGTATGCACACCCTGGCCCATTTCCGACAGGCCGCAGATCACTGTGACCTGATTGTCGGCCGTGATCCGCAGGAAGGCATTGGGTTTGAAATCGACGGCTGCCTGGGCAAAACGCGATGCTCCGGGAATCACGAAGCCGATCATGAGTCCCCCGCCGGCCAGCGCGGAAGTCTTGAGAAAGTTGCGGCGCGATGTATTGATCGTGGTTTCCATGATCACGCCTCCTTGTGCATCGAGGCGGCCGCATCCTTGATCGCGGCGCGTATCTGGTTGTAGGTGCCGCAGCGGCATATATTGCCGCTCATGGCGGCGTCGATCTCGGTATCGCTGGGCTTCTTGTTTTTCGCCAGCAATGCAGTCGCGCTCATGATCTGGCCGGACTGGCAATAGCCGCATTGCGGCACGTCGTGCTTGAGCCACGCCGCCTGGACTGCGTGACCGGCAGCAGTCGCGCCGACGGCTTCGACGGTGGTGATCTGCTTGCCGGCAACGGCGGAAACCGGTGTGGTGCACGAACGGACAGGCTTGCCATCGACATGCACGGTGCAGGCGCCGCACACACCTTCGCCACAGCCGAATTTGGTGCCCGTCATTCCCAGGGTATCGCGGACCACCCAGAGGAGCGGGGTGTCGGGCGCCACATCGGCCCGGACATTCTTGCCATTAACGGAGAAACTGACCGTCGTCATCGCTTTCGCCTCCTTATCGTTCGTTGGAATTATAGAAACTTCAGGGTTCAACTAAAGTTACGCTACAGGATGACGGACGTCAAGACTATCCCGTGGACCCCTGGGTACTCTTGGGTGCGTTTGACAGTGTTGGTCGGCATAGTCCAATGGCGGTTGTTCAAAGGAAAACGGGTCGGAACGCGCTGTGCTGGCGCTGTCACGCGATCTCGCTTCGTCTCCCGGTGCTGTAGAACGCACATATCGCCGAATCGAGATCGCGTGCCAGCGCCGGAATCCAATGAGGTTGGTTTTTGCCAAAATCCGGAATGAGGGTCCAGCCAAGGTCCGGGGAGTCTGACCGACCGATATGTGCGCTTCTGCACCGGGAGGGCGGGCAGACTCCCCGGACCTTGCGCTCTTTTGAGCAAAACTTTCAAACGCACTCGGTACTCTCTGTAATTGACACAGACGTATACGAACGTATACAATTTTGTCGTTCGATAAATGAGTGGAGCACCGCATGGAAACAATATTTGATGTCGTGGTGATCGGCGCGGGTAACGCGGCCTTATGCGCGGCCCTTGCTGCCCGGGAGCAGGGCGCCAGCGTCGCCGTCCTGGAATGCGCGCCGGAGGCGGAGTCCGGCGGCAACAGCCGCTTCACCGCCGGGGCGATCCGCTTCGCCTACAACGGGGTGGAGGACTTGCTGAAAGTCATGCCCGACCTGAGCAAGGATGAGATCGCCAACACCGACTTCGGCGTGTATTCCGAGGACAATTTCTTCGACGACATGTTCCGCGTGACGCGCTTCAGGACCGACCCTAACCTGACCGAAATGCTGGTCAAGCAGAGCTTAGCCACCATGGTGTGGATGCGCTCAAAAGGCTTGCGTTTCGTTCCGATCTACGGCCGCCAGGCCTTCAAGATCGATGGCAAATTCAAGTTCTGGGGCGGCCTGACGGTCGAGGCCTGAGGCGGCGGCGAAGGCCTGGTCGACGCGCTCATCGAATCATGCAGGAAGCGCGGCGTGGAAATCTTCTTCGAGACTCGTGCGGTCGGCCTGGTGCAGAAAGACGGCGCGGTGACCGGCGTGTTGGTCAAGCATCAAGGGATCACCCGGGAGATCCACGGGAAAGCCGTGGTGATCGCCAGTGGCGGCTTCGAATCCAACGCCGAGTGGCGTACCCGCTACCTCGGTCCCGGCTGGGAACTGGCCAAGGTCCGGGGGACGCGCTTCAACAACGGCGACGGCATCCGCATGGCGCTGGACATCGGGGCCAGCCCCTACGGCAACTGGTCGGGTTGCCACGCCGTCGGCTGGGAGCGTAATGCCCCGGAATTTGGCGACCTGGCTGTCGGCGACGGCTTCCAAAAGCACAGCTATCCCTTCGGCATCATCGTCAATGGTAACGGCGAGCGCTTCGTCGACGAGGGCGCCGATTTCCGCAATTACTCCTATGCCAAATACGGCCGCGAAGTCCTCAACCAGCCCGGCCAGTTCGCCTGGCAGATCTTCGACGCCAAGGTCGCGCATCTGCTGCGCGACGAATACCGCATCCGCCAGGTCACCAAGGTCACCGCCGATACGCTCGATGAACTGGCCGGCAAGCTCGAGGACGTGAACGCCGACGCAGCGCTGAAGACCATTCACGAATACAACGCCGCGGTGAAGACTGAAGTGCCCTTCAACCCCAACGTCAAGGACGGGCGCGGCACCCGGGGACTCAAGGTGCCCAAGAGCAACTGGGCGAATCTCCTCGATACGCCCCCCCTACCAGGCGTATGCCATCACCTGCGGCATCACTTTTACGTTCGGCGGGCTGCGGGTGGATTGCAATGCCCAGGTTATGGACAGCGACCTGAAGCCGATTCCCGGCCTGTATGCGGCGGGAGAACTGGTTGGCGGAATTTTCTATTTCAACTACCCCGGCGGCACCGGCCTGATGTCGGGCGCCGTCTTCGGCCGGGTGGCCGGCGGCGCCGCTGCGGCGGCCGCCAAGGCGTGACGTCGGCTGGCGCGGAGCTCGAACGGAGCAATCGTGTGACCCCGGAAACCGGGTAAACTGGTGCCATGACACGCATCGCGGCACAGAAACGCATCAAGGAACCGGGGATGAAGAAAATGCCCCCGGTGCGGGCGCAACTTGCCTATGAACGTCTGGTGGCGGCGATACAGTCGGGGCAATTGACATCCGGGTCGCGGGTGCGCGAAGCAGATGTGGCGGAATGGCTGCAAATCAGCCGCACCCCGGTCAGGGAAGCGATGCGCCGGCTGGAGGCGGAGGGCATGCTCTCTCACATGCCGCACGTCGGCGTGATCGTCACCGAGCTCGACGCGGAGATGGTGACCGAACTCTACGCCATGCGCGAAGTGCTGGAGGGCTCGGCGGCGGGACTGGCCGCGCAGCATGCCTCCGAGGCTGAAATCCACATGCTCCAGCAGATCGTCAAAGGCGAAAAGGCGCTGCTGCATGATCCCGATTCGCTGATGCGGCATAACCGGGAATTTCACGACATCATCTACCGCAGCGCGCACAATCGTTATCTGCTGAAAAGCCTCAACGCGCTCCACGACGCGCTGGTACTGCTCGGAAAGACCACGCTGAGTTCCAAGGCGCGGGCCGATACTTCGCACGCCGAGCAACTGGCGATCGTCAAGGCCATCATCGCCCGTGACCAGCCCCTGGCCGAAAAACTCATGCGGGCGCATATCCGTGGCGCCTATCATGAGCGCCTGAACATGCTGTTCATCAAATAGCCCGGAGATCTGGCGTTCATGATTCATCTCGGGTATCGATGACATGAGGCCGTTTCACACCGGTTCCGGTCCTCTTGGCAGGCTGCTCGCCGTGGTGACGGGCATGATCCTGCTGGTTGCGGCGTTCATGTTTTCCGTCGTGATACTCGCGGTCATCGCTCTCGCCGGCCTCGCCGCCTGGGGCTATTTCTGGTGGAAAACGCGAAAGCTCCGCAAAGCCATGAGGGAACACCCCTCGGGCGGGGTCGTGATCGATGGCGAAGCCATCGTGGTCGACGACGCCCAATCGGCGCAGGATGTTTACCTGGCCGATACTCAGGACGAGCGGCCGGGGAGCCCATACCCGAAATCCTGAACCAGCACTGCGATGCAGTTTCGTCCAAACGTTTAAGCGCGCCCGATCGCGGTGATTCAATCACCACAATGTTAAAATTGGTAATGACCAAGAATTTTGAAGCCGATCACCGCGCTGCCGATCGGTATCATGTGCGATGGAAAATCGCCCTGATATTCGATGAACACGAGAACAAGCTTACCTATCACGGCAGAACCGACGATTTGTCGTTGATTGGTACCGGCATGCATACGGATACCAACATATTCACCCGATCGCCAGTGGTGATACTGCTGGCGCCACCGCCGCTTCACACGGGTCACCGCCAAAAGGTGATAGAGATTACCGCACGCCAGGTGTACGCCGTGTATTCTGGCGCCAGCGCGTGTTTTCGTCTCGGCTTCGAGTTCCTCCACTTCAAGGAGGATGGCCTACAGATTCTGAAGGAACGGCTGAAACATCACCATCCGAGAAGAATAATCAAACCGCAGGGCCAAAGTGAGCCCGGCACGAAATAACGCCGTCCCGGCGTAGCCATCCGATCTTCGCCGCCGAGCCCCCGGCATCTCGCGCCAAGGCTGATTAGTTCCCCTGTTGGGTGTTTCCTGAGGGTGCGACGAAATCGAGACACTTCATATCTCCCTCCTATCGATTTATAGGTATAGGTTTACCGGTATTGAATTGCGGTAGGAAGCAAATAGAATCGATCACATGCATTTATCCTCCGGTGACGCATGTTGGGGGGTGGAGCGAATCGCTCTACCCCCGCTTTTTTTGGGTAGCCGGATCGTAGTGAAATTTTTGTTGCGCAATAGAACCCTAAACGCAACATCCGTTCGTTGCCCTTTTCACCTGCCAACCGAGGAGTCCTCCGTGACCAGACCCACCCAAGCAATCATCGTCTTGATCCTGTGCCTATGCACTCTGGATGGAATCGCCCAGGCCCCAGCGGCACCCTACGAATTGCCATACACCGTCCTTCAGGATGACGAGGTATATGAGGTGCGAGCCGACGGCACCTATGTACGGGAGAATTTCAACAGCAAGCGCATCAACAACCAGCAAGGAGTGCAGATAGCGGGCCAGGTGAAACTGTCCTACAGCACGACCTTGCAGGATCTGGAAGTGTTGGAAGCCTACAGCATAGGCAAGGACGGCAAACGCGTTGACGTCGCCGCCGACAAGATCTTCGTGCAACAGAGTCCGCAAAGTGCGGGCGCGCCGATGTTCGACGACGCCAAGGTGAGGAACATCGTATTCTCCGCGATCGAGCCGGGTTCGACCTTGAATTACCGCATGCGCATTACCCAGAAAATCCCGCTGTTCCCCGGCGCGTTCTCGATGGCCCACACTTTCCCCAGGACCTGGGACTTGAAGGCGAGCAGCGTCACGGTGTCCGCCCCCGAGGCCATGACGCTGTTCATCGAAGCAATCGACCTGGCCGGTGGCGAGATCAAGTCCGACAAGCCCGGCACTAAGATGTGGCGCTGGACGCTGGAGAACGCGATCCTGCACCTGCCGGAGCCCGGCTCGGTGGCCGCCACCGACTTCAGCCCGCGTCTCGCCGTGACCAGCTTCCCGAGTTACGAAGCAGCCGGCAGAGCCTATCTGGACCGCGCCAGATCCAAGGCCGCAGTGACCCCCACAATCCGCAAATTGGCCGACGAAATCACCGACGGTGTTTCCGACAAACGCGCCCAGGCCGAAGCCTTGTATCGCTGGGTCAGCAAGGAGATCCGCTACGTGGGCATCTTCCTCGGCTTCGGCGGGGTGGTGCCGCACTCAGCCGACGAGATCGAGAAAGCCCGCTATGGCGACTGCAAGGATCATGTGACGATCCTGGAAGCCTTGCTGGCGGCAAAAGGTATACAGGGCAGCACCGTGCTGGTGAATGCCGGCGCTTCTTATTGGCTGCCCAAGGTGGCGATCACGCCGGGACTATTCAACCATGTCATCACTTACCTGCCCGAATTCAAGCTGTATGTGGATTCCACCGTCGGCATGGCGCCGTTCGGCGTGTTGCCGCCACAGGAACTCGGCAAACAGGTGCTGCTCACCGATGACGGGACGGGCCAACCGAGGATAGCCAACCTGCCCCTGGCCGACTCGCGGCGGGATCGAGTCAAGGTGGTGACCAAGGTCGAGGTGACGCCTGAAGGCACCGTCAAGGGTGGGAGCAGCGTCGTCAATTCGGGCGTCTACGAACTGATTGCCCGCCAGGTTTTTTCGGCAATACCAAAGGGCACCGAAGCCTTGGTTGCAGCTCAAGTGTTGACCCGGACAGGACAACCCGGAACCGGCACCTACAAGTTCGGAGATGCGCGCGACCTGGCCCATCCTTTCGGCTATGACACCGCTTTCGACTCGCCGAACTTCGCCCAGATGCCCGGCCCGAGCGCTACGCGCGTGCCGTCCGGGCTCGGCAGCCTTAGCGGGATCGGGGGCATCGCAGGAGCACTGGCGCAGCCAAAACGCGACTTCCCGATAGGCGTCTTCGGCGGTTACCAGGAGGAAATCACGACGCTGAGCTTCCCCGAGGCGACGAAGATTACCGCCTTGCCGAAGCCGGTGACCAAGGAGAACGCTCTGGGAAAATACACGTCGACTTACACGATGGACGGAACCGTCATCACCATCAAGCGTACTCTCGACAGCAAGCTAGCCAAGGCGACCGTGGACCCGAGCGAGTTTCCGCTGTACCGCGAACTGGGAGAAGCCGTGTACCGCGATTTCAAATCGCAGATTCTCTTTCAGTGAGTTTTATCGGGACGAACTCGATGGGTTCAAAGCACGCCTTCGAGTTTCAACAGCAACTCCTTGTTGCCCAGTCCCCCGGCATAGCCGGTCAGCGTCCCGTCGGCACCGATCACGCGGTGGCACGGGACGATGATCCCGATCGGGTTCTTGCCGTTCGCCGCGCCGACCGCCCGCACCGCCGTCGGCTGCCCCATGGAATGGGCCTGCTGGCCATAGGTCCGGGTCTCGCCGAACGGGATAGTTGACAGTGCTGCCCAGGCGCGCTTCTGGAAATCTGTGCCGCGCGCGTCGAGTGCGACGCTAAACGTCCGCAACTTCCCGGCGAAGTACGCATCCAGCTCGCGCCGCGCCTGCTGCAACACGGCTTGCCGTTCGTCGTGTACCCAATCGGAGCTGACCGCCGGCACATACTTGCCTGCGGTGATGTGCAGGTCCGTGATCCCCGTGCCGTTGCAAACGAGCATCAGCTCACCGACCGGCGAGGCATGCAATAGATAGTAAGTCGTCATGGTGCCATCTCCGCGTCGTGGGGTTTTTCAAGCGTGCGCCACAGGTGCAGCACGGCGTAGCTGCGCCAGGGGCGCCAGGCCTCCGCCAGCGCCGCTGCCTGGCGTTGCCCGCTCGCCGTGTTGGGCAGGTTCAGCGCGTTCTGCAATGCCACATCCTTAGGCGGCCATGCGTCCGGCCAAGCCAGCGCCCGCATCGCGATATAGTGCGCCGTCCATGGGCCGACCCCGCGGATATCGCCGAGCGATTCGATCGCCTGCGCCGGATCGTGGCCATGGGCCAGATCGAGTGCGCCCGACCTGACCGTCCGCGCAATCGCGAGCATCGCCTCCGCACGTTGACCGACGATGCCGAGACGGCCGATATCGTCACGCGTCAGTTCCGCCACCCGTGATGGCGTGGGGAAAGCCCGTGTCAAAGTGTCAAACGGGGTTGCCACGGGTTCGCCGAACGCATTCACGAAACGCGTTGCCAGGGTCCGTGCCGCCTTGACGGTCACCTGCTGACCGAGGATCGCGCGCAGCGCCAGCTCGAAGGGATCGAAGGCGCCGGGCAGGCGCAGTCCTTCGGCACCCGCGGCCAGTGGTCCCAGCGCCGCGCCGATTTCCAGCGGATCGGCCGCCACGTCGAACACCTGCTTCGTCCGCGACAGAACGGCCTGGGTTGCGCCGGCGAGCGATGAGGCAAAGCGCAATTGCAATGCATGCCGTTTCGGCAAGTGGCTGACTTCGAGCCAGCCGGTTCTCGCGCCATTTGTTTCCTCGCCGGCCCGGATGATGCGGCGATAGACGCCCTGGCTCACCGATTCGACACCCGGAATTGCCCGCTGCCCAAGGAATGCCAGGAGTCTCGCAAAGTCGTACGGCGGCCGATAGGGCAACACGAACGTCAACGCATCGGCAGCATTCGAGGCGGTACTTTGTCCTTCCTTGCGCAGCCGTGTCGGGCTGAAACCATAACGTTCCGCGAACAATGCATTCATCCGCCTGACGCTGGAAAATCCGCTCGCAAAGGCGATCTCCGCAACGGGCAGCGATGTGTCGGTCAACAACCGTTTGGCCAGCAGCAAACGATGCGTTTGCGCATATTGGACCGGTGACACGCCGAACTCTTCCGCGAAAATCCGCCGCAAATGGCGATCGGTGACGCCGATACGTTGCGCCACGAGCGGGAGATCGACATCGTTCGCGACGCCGTCCTCGATCATTTGCGCCGCGCTCCGGGCCAGTTTCGCGCTCGCTTCCGTCGCCGCGAAACCGGGCGCCAGTTCGGGACGGCAACGCAGGCAGGGCCGGTAACCTGCCGCTTCGGCCGCCGCCGCGCTCGGATAGAACGCGCAGTTCTGTTGCTTGGGCAGGCGGACCCGGCATATCGGGCGGCAATAGACGTGGGTCGACGAAACGCCGACGAAGAAATGTCCGTCGAAGCGCATATCGTGCGATTTCATTGCCTGATAGCAGGCGTCGGGAGTGAGGTGTCCGAATTGCATGCGGCTAGTTTAGCCGGGATGCGTCGCTAGTCTCGCCGTTTTCGGACCTCATGATCGGATTGCGCCGCTCGGCCGCAGCTCAAATCCGGCACGGCCAGCCATAGTTATCGCTGGATATATAAAAGCGGCCGGTCGTCGCAGATTCACTGCATGTGCGAAGCAAGTCCCCTCGCTACTAAGCTAACTCTTTCCCGTGCAATGCGAGTAGAGAACGTTCATCTCCAAGTGAGTGCACCCTGCCTGGGGCACCAATGAAAAACCGCCGGATTATCCGGCGGTTTTGACGGGATGCATGGCCACTTCTAAAGGTTCCTTGTGTCGTGGCACGCTGCTCCGCACGGTTGGGTATAGGGGATAGGCATTGCCTTGCCCGACTCGAGGCCATTCACGCCCTTGTTATCCTTGCGCGGAACACTATAGAGGTAGGAGGTAATGTCGTTCATCCAGTAGTCCTGTAGCTTGCTCGACTTGCCGATGACAGTGATGCCCAACCGGTGCAAGGTCTTGGTGAAGTTCTTCTGTTCTTCGTGGCAACCCAAACATTCACTGGCGCCAACATAGGTCGACGTCGCGGGCGCATTGCCGGAGATTTTGATTCTTTGGCTCGGTACTTCTTCCTGTTTGATGGCGGCACTAACGAGCATGAATAGTGCTCCATCTCAATAACGTAAGCCCCGCAAGCGGGGCTTACGGGCAGCCGGGAGATGAGTTCGGCTACCAGGGACAATCGTTCACCGTGACGATGCAAGATAGCGGCACTAATCGGCGGATCCAATACAGGAGCCTCGCGGTGGCGAGGGCTCCTTGGGTTTAACGACTAGTCGCTTTCTGCTGTCACGTTACGGCAATCTGACCGGGTTGTGGCAGATGCCGCATTCGTTGGTAAATGCGATCGGCATCTTGTTGCTTGCCGAGATGCTCGACCTCAGGGGAACATCGAACATATGGGAGCTGATGTCGTTAGCGAAGTACTCCTGACCGGACGGGCTCTTGAATACCGTCGTTGGGCTACCCGAGCCGGACTTCGCCGTCTTTTGCACGTGACACTGAATACACGTCGTGCCCGTACCCATGTTGAACCCGGTCGTCGCTGTCATGTGCCCGGCGATGTCTTTCTTCGTCGAATGGCAGCTCAGGCAGAGGCTGTTGTCCGAGGTGCCGGACATCTGGTGCCGATCAGTACCCGGTGCATGCACGTTATGACAGCTCGCGCAGGTCGTCAGCTTGGTGCCGTTGCGATATTTCTTGGTCTGGACGAACTCGGTGGCTTGCCCATGGTGCTTCTTGACGTGCTTGGCATCGCCCCAGAATGCGCCGTCCCCGGTCGTATCGTATTTGGCGACGTTGTTGGCCAGGAAGTCCGCTCTGCTGGTTCCCGGCAGCATCATCTTGTTGTTCTTGTCGAGTGGGTTTTCAAAATGATGACCGTCCTTGTCATTCGACTGGGTGCGGGTGTGGCACGCGGCGCAAATCATCACCTCGCGTTCTGGCGTTAGGTTCTGGGGAGTGAGGATGAACTTGCCTGCACCGCCGGCATCCATGTGTTCGGAACCCGGGCCGTGGCAGGACTCGCAACCGATATTCATTTCCTGGAGCTTGCCGGACACAGGATGTTTTTCGCCCTTGAAATCCAATACGGCGCTGGCGGTATATGTGTCGTCGCTGTTCTTGGTGAGGCTGTAACCGGTGTAATGGCAGCCCGCGCAGAAGCTATCAAAACTCTTGTATTTGCCTGTCGCATCGGTGTTGGGATCGATGAACAGATTGGTCGTGGGATTCCACCATTTCTTGCTGATCGGATCGTATTCGGTCCATTGATAACGTCCGGCTTCAGTGCTGGAATCGCTGCCCTGTGCATTGAATTGCATCGGAATAATGTACAGACTGGCGCCTATCTTGGTCAGGTATCTCTGTTTGTGCAGGCCGCCGCCGTAGGTCAGGGCCACGTCCCTGACCGTGCCGCTGAGCGGGTCTGTCGGCGTGACGAGATTGGTGAACCTGATGTGGTAGCCGCCCGCGTCGTTATACAACTGCAAAGTGAAATACACAGGTTGGCCGCTGCCGAGCTGCGTTGCGGTGGGGTTGGTCGGCAGAACCTTGAACGAGCCGGAGGTGCCGCCGCTGTAGCCGAAGAAGTAAAGTGTGGTGCCGGCCCCCTCGAACTTGCTCACGCCAGAGTAGAAATTCTGGTCCGCATTGGTGGGGCTGGAAAATTGTGATATGTCTTGCAAGCCGCTCGGCGATTTCGGCGCCATGATGCCGAGTTTATGCAAGGTCTGCTTTACCCCTGCTTTATCCTTGTGGCAAGCCATGCATAGGCTGCTGCCGATGTATGTCGCCGCCGGTGACGGCATGGTTGACACTTTGACGGCCGTATCCTGGCCAACCAGAGCGGAGCCCGCCAGCGCCGTGCGAGTCAGGCTGCCGCCCGGCAGGTGGGCCGTATCGGTGCTGACAGGCTTCACGTAAATGAAATACGACGCGCCGGCCGGCAAGTCGGCGATGACTGCCTTGCCCGCCGAATCGGCAACGGCATGCTTGTAGGTCGCCACGCCGCCGCCGGTGGGAGTGTAATTTCCGTTGATCAAATCTTCCAGAGGCTCATCGACCTTTTGCGCGCTGGCGTCGTACAGGCCGGTCGTCTGCGACAAGGGCATCGGCTGGGCGGCGATGTCCGCCACATCCGTCGATGGAATGGCATAGACCGTCGCACCCTGCATCGCCAAGCCTGCGGTATCCCGAACCGTGAAAGTGGTGCTCAAACTGCCGAGGGTCGTGCTGGTAGTGCTTGCGGTAGTGGTGGTTATCGTAGGAGTTGCGCTGTCGCCGCCGCCGCATCCGGTCAGCGCTGTGATCGCAGCAAGGGCAATAATGAACACGGCCTTCGTAAATATTGTGCTCTTGAGTCTGTTCCTAATCACTTTGGTTTCCCCTTGAGTAAGCGCTAAAATCTTTCGCTAATTCCCAAACTGCAAGTATCGTACCCAACTCGCGCCAAAGCCTTTCTTGTTGTGAATTAGGCAATTAACGATTGATTGCGATGAACGGCCACTTGGTAAAATCGTCTGATAATCATGACAGGTGTCTTTGTTTTTTTAAGACACCCAGGCGATTGAAGTAGGGATACAAATTTTGACGGGTTATACCGGATAGTTGGGCGACTTCGGATACGTTATCGCCCGCAGTCTTTAGAAGATTTTCGAAATACTCACGCTCAAATCGCTGTCGGGCCTTGCGAAATGTCAGGGACGTCCCTGATGTTACGGTATTTTGGAACATGCTTCCGGATGCACTGGGCGCAGAATTCAACCCAGATCATTTCTTTGCTGCTTCCGTGGTGTTGTCGGCCGGACCATAGGTCGCGGCAAGCCAGTCCAATAGTTGCGATATTCTTTCCTTCGATGGCAAAGGATCATCCAGCTTATCCTTTTCAATCATTTCGTCGATCGCTTCTTTCCACTTCGCCCGGCTCATTTTTAGTTTGTCGAGCGGCTTCTTTTTCGGGTTGTGGCATACGCTGCATTCAGCTTCGAATATCTTGGCGCCGTCGTCGGCAGCAAACGAGAAGTGCGGCATTCCGAGTGCAAGTGCGATCGAGCCCGCAAGCAGTAAGATTTTTACACAGCGCATCGCTTCATTCCTCTTAACGGCGTGGCGGCGAGGCAAAAGAATTCCTTTGGTCCCCGCCGCCGGTTGGTAGTTACGTTGGCATCAAGACTCAAAAGCCAAACATCATGCGCAATGTGAACCCATCATCGGTGAGTTTTGCCGGAACCGGCTGCGCGACGCTCGTGGCTTTATCCTCGAAAATGTGATGGCGATACTCGGCGATGAACTTGACGTTTTGTTCAACCAGACGCTGCCAGCCAACGACATAGTCCTTTTCGCTCGGGGACGAATTGGTCAAACCAAGGAACCCATTGACCCTGGTCGAAGTGTCGTTGAAACTGTCACCCTTGATAGTGTCGTACCGGGCGTAGGCAATATTGTTTCGATTTGGCTGCCAGTTGAGCTGGCTAAAACCGCCTTTCCACTTGAACTCCTTACCAAAGCCGGTGGGGTTGCTCTCCTTGTTGGACATATACTGGTTTTCGAGCCACACCGGGAATCCGGTGGGAGCCAGGCTCAGCGTGAAGTCGACGCCGACCCTGCTGGAACTATTGGCGTCCTGCTTTCCGGACATGATGCCGGTGCCCGCGGCGTTCGCTTGCGAGGCAAATGTACGGAGATTGTCGTCATACTGGTCGGAGCTATGGAAGCCGGTAAAGCCGAGTGACTGGCCCATGTAGCGCATGACCCAACGCCCGTAAATGTCCTTCTCGGTGTTGTTGTCGGCATGACCGTTGCTGCCGTTCGTGATGCCGAGGTGGTACTCGGCCCAGAACGTATCCCGTTTGCCGACATCGGTCACAGGTTTGCCAAATGTCAGCATGCCGTTGACTTCGGCCATGGCCTGCGGTTCACCGATCCTGAACAATGATTCATCTGATGTTCCGAGCATGTCACCTACATGCTTGGGACTAATCAGGTCCAGGGCGCGTCTTTCGTAGATCAGGTACTGATTTACTGAGAGACGTACTTTTCCGGACGCATAACCGAGCGGCAGATGGGTGATGCCGGCCAAGAGGTTCACACTGTCGCGCGGTGCGCTGTCGCCGAGAAGGTTGTTCCACCAGAATTTTGCCACTTCGAACCCCGGGCTTTCTGCGACGAATTTGACGTGACGTGATCCGGGTGGCAAGTTGCTATTCACATCTGCCCTACCGAGCGGCGTGAATTCCCATGCCTTGGTTTCATACATCGGAAACTCTGCGAACACGGAAAGATGGGAACCCAGCGCAGAAGACAGAAAGATGCTCGCATCTTCGAGGGAGATGCTGGACCCCTTCGAGGTGTTGTTGGTGCCATTGTCAGCTTGGCGTTTTTCCGTGCGTGAGTCGAAACCGACGCCCGTTATGATCGATAAGGGCAGCGATGTCGGGAGGAACACACCTTTCGAAATCTCAATGTCCGACGAGACCGGTGTGAGATTTTTTCCGCTGATCGCACGATAACCGCTCAGCCGGAACTGGACACCGGAACCGGTCAATGCGCCCCACATGGTGTGGCAGGTTGAGCAAGCCTCGTTAAACTGGCGCGCATAGGATGGAACTGCCAACGCGCTCTCCGTATAGAGCCCCAAGGAAGCTGCCACCAGGGCAGCGATGGCCAGCGCGGATCGGCCGTCTGAAGACTTAGGAACTTGCGGTTTCGATTTCATTATTTCCCCTTTGATTGAACACTAAACTTCTTACCAACGCTCGGCGGTATCGCCTGGAACATGCGACAGGACGCTACGAACGTTGAACTGTGCTCAACTAACCGCAAACTCTGTGCCAATCGGATATTGGTCAAATTTTGCAGGGAAAACAGCTCGCTACTAATGGTTGACAGTTATAGTTGGCTGAAAACGTCATCACGCTGTCATGACAGATGTCACGACTTCATGACAAGACCCAAGCGCTCGATATGGCCGTAAACATTCTGCCGGGCGATGCCGGATAGACGTGCCGCCTCGGATATATTGCCATCGGTGGATTCAAGGAGATTTTTGAAGTAGGCCCTCTGGAAATCTTCCTGCGCCTCGCGGTAAGGCAGAAGTGAGGCGGATTCTGTTATTGACGGAAGCCCCTTGCCAAGTATTCCAAATGATGAAGGAGCAATCGGGCCATCGGCATTGATGACCACCGCACGCTCAACCGCATGTTTCAGTTCGCGCACGTTACCGGGCCACGGCGCACATTCCAATGCTGCGATAGCCTCCGGCGTAAAAGGACCGGCTTGCTTGCCGAACTTGCGATTGAAGTAGTCGAGGAAAAACAATGCCATTGGCACGACGTCTTCGCGACGTTGGCGCAGTGGCGGCAGCCGAACCACGACGACATTAATGCGGTAATACAGATCGGCGCGAAAATTTCCGGCCTGCATCTCCAATTCGAGCGATTTATTGGTGGCGCAGATCAGGCGGAAGTCGCTGGGGCGCTGCACTGTGCTGCCCAGCCTGGCGAAGCTGCGCTCCTGTAGTACGCGTAACAGGCTTGCTTGAAGTTTCGGACTCATATCGGCGATTTCGTCGAGGAACAAGGTGCCGCCGTCAGCCTCCTCGAAATAGCCCGAGGTCATTTTCGCCGCGCTGGTGAAGGCGCCTTTTTCATATCCGAACAACGTGGCTTCCAGCAGCGATTCGGGCAATGCGCCGCAATTGATTTCAAGCAGCGGCTGCTTGGCACGCTTGCTCAAGGCGTGGATCTGCTTGGCAATGATCTCCTTGCCGGTACCGCTTTCGCCATCGATCAACACCGTGGTATCCAGAGGAGCCGCTTGCCGCACCTCGAGCATCACTTTCTCCATGGCGGATGAGCAACTGATAATCAGCGGAGCGCCTGGGCGAGCCTCCAAGGTTTCACGCAGAATGTCGATCTCGCGGTAGGCGCGGTCCATCTCCAACGCTTTGCCGATCACCGCCTCCAGTTCTTCCAGATTCTCGAAAGGCTTGGTCAGGTAGTCGAAGAGACCTTCGCGCACCGCGCGCACTGCATCCCGCACCTCTGCATGGCCGGTGATGAGGATGGCTAACTGGCGGGGGCGTTCCGAACGCACTTCGCTAAACAGATCCAACCCATTGCCGTCCGGCAGCCTTTGATCGAGGATCACCAGGTTGAAGTCTGTCGCTCGGAGAGCCTTGCGGGCGTCCGCAACATTAATCGCGGTCTGGAGTGCGAAGGCATTGCCACGCAGCAGGCCCTGGAAGAGTTTCCGCGTAAAAGGATCGTCATCGACGATCAGGACTCTTGATTTCATTTGCATGCCTTTGTGCTGGTAGCCAGATGATAAAGAGGGCGCCGCCGCCCGGTTGGTTTTCGGCGTGAATGTGGCCCCCGTGTTGTAGAACGATCTGTTGGGCGACGGAAAGGCCGAGGCCGGTGCCGCCCGAGCGTGTCGTGAAGAACGGTGTAAACAGTTTGGCCGCCACGTCAGGCTTGATGCCCGGCCCATTGTCGGAAACTGTCAGCTGCCAGCCCGGCACGCCCCGCAGCGGCACGGAGGCGAGCGAAACAGCTACCGGTGTTCCCGGTCCGGCTTGCGTTGCATTGTGTATAAGGTTGAACAGCGCGTGTCGCATCAGCACTGGATCGATATCGAGTATTACCTCTTCTGACGGAGCCTCGAACGTCACGACGGGATGTCCGTCCACGCTCTGGGTAATGAAGGTGATGGTTTCGTTTACCAGCGCCTTGACTTCTGTGGGATGTGGCTCCGAATGGGCGACCTGGTTGAATCTGAGCATGCGCTGAACGAAGTCCCGGCAGTGGTTGCCGGCATTGCGAATCTCCGCGAGCAATTCCTTCGTGCGCGTCGGGTTATTCTCCTCGCGCTCCGCCAGTTCGGCAAGATTGGTCACCCCGACCAGGGGATTATTGAGCTGATGGGCAATCTCGCTGACGATCTGCCCCATCGCCGAGAGTTTCTCAATCTGGACGAGTTGCTCATGGTACGTGCTTAACTTGGTGAACTGAGATTCCGCTTCGCGTTGGCGGTAATACACCGAGCGGAACAACCGATAGAGCGCGGCAAACAGGATAATGCCGGTCACCACGCAGGCTGACCAAAGAATGAACAGGCCTTTCCTGATCGTGTCGGTCAATTCTTGTGGAGAACGATAAAGAGCCAATACCCCGTTCACTGAGCCGCTCTTTGAACCCCTTTCTTTGACGGAAAATGGCACATAAAACTCGATCAACGGACCTCGTGGGAGGGGGTCGGCGGCGTCGAAAGTCTCATCTCCTGTGAGAAAAACGGCCCTTACTTCGCCCGCCATCGCCCTGACAAGATCCGCTTTGTGGCGGGTCAGCTTAGTGCCGATCAAGTGCCGTTCGTCTGACCATATGATGGTGTCGGCAGTGTTAAAGACCTTGGTGCGCACAATTCCAGAGAGATTGTCCAGGGCAACAAAAGTGTGATTCAAGCGATTCTGAGCCTGGGCGTAGTCCTGTAAGTCCGACGCATTCAGCTCTCCTTCCATTACTTGCTCGAGGACAAACGCATCCACGAAGTCGCGGACAAGAACCGACTCACGGTCAATGATCGCCTGTCGATAAAATGACGACTGGATGAGTCCCGTGGCCACCACCATCGCCGTTATTATCAACAAGCTGATGAGCGCGAATGTTTGTGGCGGGGTCATTTTTATGCGTGTGGTTTGCACTTTCCAATGCCTTATCCGTGTCTTCTTGCCGCCAATTGAGGCAGAGAAGGAGACATCGATCGGAGAACTTCGAATTTGTTCCTGGTTGAGAGAACTCACGGGGACCGATCAATACTAGCACCCATCCGAGCAAGTCCTGTGCCCGTTTTCATTTTTTGTGGATGATTGGAGATTTTGGCGACAGAATGGCACAATCGTGGTGTCAGGGGAGGACACCGATGCCTAATGTGAATCGCCGGCGGAACGATGGATCGAAACCAAAGACGTGAAGCAAGCCCGTTCGGATTAGGTATCATCATCATATGCGGCTAAGCACCCCCGGGTTCTATTCTCGGCGTTCACTGAACGAGTGGCTTTATGTCAGCCTCGTTCTATTCATCTTTGGAAGCTATATTGCGTATTCGCTCGTCGAGGATCATCGTCGAATTGAAACCCGGGAGACGGAACGGCTGACCAATCAGGCCAAGGTTGTGGCGGAGAACCTCGGCCGCCAGCTGACTTCGACGAACCTGGCGCTGGCAGGCGTCTTAAAGGAGATTCCGGACTGGCGCAAGCCGGGAGGCAACGGGAAGCAGGCCGGCCAGCACTTGAGAGCCCTGGCTGATGCCATGCCGGGTGTGCTGACGATGCTCATCGTCGACGCGAACGGAACGGTGACCGCCTCCGACAAGCCCGAGCTCGTCGGCCGGAACGTTGCGCACCGGGAATACTTCAAGACCGTGAAGCGCCTTCCGAATCCGAACACCCTTTACGTCAGCATCCCCTTCCTGACGTCCCGGGGCAATTTCACCATGAACCTGGTCCGTTTGATTCCCGGACCCGATGGCCGCTTCGACGGCGTCGTGGTGGCCTCACTGGATCCCGACGAGTTCAATATCCTGCTTAACTCCGTCCTCCACACAACGGACATGAACGCATCCCTGATTCACGGCGACGGCATGCTGTTCCTGACGGTACCGGACAGAAAAGGCCTGGTCGGCTTTGATCAGGGAAAACCCAGTTCCTTCTTTACGCGACAGATCAATAGCGATCGGAAGGCGAATGTATTCACCGGTACCAGCTATCCCATGGCCGATGAAAGCATGATCGCCATGGTGACGATCCAACCCCCGGAACTGGCTATGGACAAGCCGCTGGTGATCGCCGTCGGGCGGAAATTGCCAGCCGTCTACGCGGAATGGAAAAGGATGTCCATCCAGAATGGCGGACTATTCGGCGTGGTCACCCTGTTCGCCATCCTGGGTTTGATTTACTACCAGAAACAGTGGCGTACTCTGGAAGCGGACGTATCTCATCAAAGGATGGCGCTCGAAAAATCGATCGAAGCCTTGCGCGTCAGCGACGAGCACTTCCGCAATCTGACCAAGCTCACGTCCGACTGGTACTGGGAACAGGACGATCAGTTTCGCTTCGTCCGGCTCCATGGCAAGCTCGATCAAAGAACCAGCATCGCGAACGAAGCGCATGTGGGGAAAACACGATGGGAAATAGGGGCACTCAATCTGGGTGAAGCCGATTGGGAAAGGCATCGCGCCGTGTTGCAGGCGCATCAGGAGTTCCACGATTTTGAAATGCAGCGGCGCGACAAGGCGGGCAAGTTGTATTGGGTTTCGATCAGCGGCATGCCGCTTTTCGATGGCCAGGGCCAGTTTCGCGGGTATCAGGGCGTGGCCCGAGACATCAGTTTGCACAAATCGGCGGAGGAAGAGATCAAGCGCCTGGCGTTCTACGACAGCTTGACGCAACTCCCCAATCGACGGCTATTGAACGACCGGCTCGGCCATGCGCTCGCCGCCAGCAAGCGCAGCAAGTGCTTCGGCGCGTTGATGTTCCTCGACCTGGATAACTTCAAGCCGCTCAATGATCTTCATGGGCATGCGGTCGGCGATTTGCTCTTGATCGAGGTGGCCCGGCGCATAACGGGATGCCTGAGGGAAATGGATACCGTTGGGCGTTTCGGCGGTGACGAATTCGCGGTGATTGTCGGCGAGCTGGATACCGATCCGGCGACCGCCAAAATCAAGGCGGAGAAGGTTGCCGAGAAAATACATTCAAGCCTGGCGGATCCCTATGTCTTGATCCACCAGACGGCGGAAAACGGTGATAGCACCGTGACGCATCGTTGCACGGCGAGTATCGGCATCACCCTCTTCAGCGATCACATGGCGCCTCGGAAGGAAATTCTCAAACAGGCGGACATGGCGATGTATCAGGCAAAAGCGGACGGGCGGAATTTGATTCGCTTCTACGACCCGAATACTTGAATGGCCGGTTGTTGGCGTGGAACTAAACCGCTCGCCGCGTTGGAAAGCGCTCCGAACCGTCGATGAAGGCAAGTCGAGACAGAGGTGCATCTATTTCCTATGTTGAGGAAATGAGGCTGAGACGACTGCCTTGATTCCGATCTTTACCCGTGGGTGACCCTTGTTCAGATAGTCGGAATCATGCCGAATCGGGGTCTAATCGAATGTGGGCATAATTTATGCTTATGGTTCGTTCACATGCAGTTTGCCAGACTAACTTCGACTCCATAGAACGATGTTGAATGGAACCACACCGCCAAGATTGTTCGCGATCATCAGTTTGTCCATGATCATCGTGATGGTCATTGTGACCGGATTGACTCAAGCCTTATTTTTCCGTCAATCGATCATCGATCGTGAATCGGTGATGGTAATGGATATGGCGAACGCGCTGGCACTCGAACATTTGGTATCTGTCTCCAATATGGAGAACTACGCCGGCATCGAAGCGACAGACCGTTTCGAGCAGGGCTTCGGACCGTTGATGCAGCTATCTGGAACGCAGCAAATCAGGGTTTTCAATCGTAACTTCACCATCGTCTGGGCCAATGATCCGGCGCTGGTCGGGACAAAACGTACCTCTCACATGAATGATTTGACAAGGGCGATGCAGGGAGAGGTTCGTGCAGTGTTCGACTCGGAACAAAACAGTCTCGACGTTTCCGCTCAGAGGCCCGCAACACCTGAGTCGATCGAAATCTATGCACCAATTTATCAGGCGAAAACAGGCACGGCAAGTCCGGAGGTCATGGGCGTACTGTCGCTGTCCCGTTCCCCTTTGGAGCTGAATAATACTATTCGCAAGGGCCGGTATCTCCTTTGGATGGTCATCGGTATCGGCGGAGCGCTCCTGTTTGCAGCGCTCTACAAGCTATTTGTTCTTGTTTATAGCCGCCAGAAAATAGCCGAATTGCAGTTCACCAAACTGACCACGGAACACAACCAGATAGTGCAACTGGAAAAGCTGTCCGCCATGGGAGAAATCGTCAGTGAAATTGCGCATCAGATCAACAACCCGTTGGTTGGAGTAATCAATCTCAGCCAGGTTGCCGAACGTGATCCTGAAATCTCCGCGAAGACGCGGCGTTTGCTTACCGCGATCCAAAAGTCAGGCATCGAGTGTAGCGATTTTGTTCAACGGCTCCTCCGACTCAATCAGGCTGCCCGCTCCGAGCCGCAATCCGTCCATTTGAATGATCTGGTGCGCGACACCATCACCTTTTTCCATCAAACTATCGGGAAAAATCACACCGTGACATTTACTGAGTCGGACGACAATGTGACGATCACCGTCGACCCGGTATTGATTCGTCATGCATTGTTCAACTTTATCCACAACGCGATTCTCGCTGCGCCTGACAAACCGGTGGCGATAGCGTTTGTTTCTGAAAAGCACGAGGGTGTATCCGGTTACCTGTTGTCCGTCACCGATATGGGCGGGGGTTTCAGCGAAGAAGTGGCGAAGAGATTGTTCAAACCGTTCTTTACTACTCGATTAGGGGGTACGGGGCTTGGCCTTGCGGTTGCACAACTGATTGCAATGAAACATGGAGGAGTAGCACGTGCGGAAAACCTATCTGGCCGCGGGGCGCGCTTTAGCATTTGGCTTCCATCCGTGGTGAACTCATGAAAACAAGAATATTGCTGGTTGACGACGAAGCCTCGGCGCGACTCTTGTTTGAGGAATTGTTCTATGACAAACCCATCGAGCTCGTTACCGCGGTCAATGTAGCCGAGGCTCGTCAGGCATTTCATTCGGCCGACTTCAATCTCGCGATTCTCGATCAACGGTTGCCGGACGGCAATGGCCTCAGCCTCTTCGCCGAGATGCGCAGGGAGCGGCCAAGACAGTTGGCCCTCCTGATTACCGGCCACGCCGAAGTACGCGACGCGGTACGCGCCGTGCGTGAAGGGCTATTCGACTATTTGACGAAACCTTTCAACAATCTTGAGGAGCTCGAGGCGGTAATAGACAAGGCGCTGGAAATGGATCAGGCCTTTCGCGAGATCGCCAAACTGCGTCGAACTTTGGAAGACGAAAAGCAGGGCAATGTTCCCCCCATCGTCGTTGGGCGTTCGGCCGCCATGGCAAGATTGCTGCATCAAGTAGAGCAAGCCGGGCCGCTCGATACGAACGTAGTCATTGAAGGAGAGAGTGGGTCAGGCAAGGAAGTGATCGTCAGACAACTCCACGCCGTCAATGAACGCTCAAAGAAATCGCTGGTTGAAGTTAATTGCGGCGCTCTTTCGGAGTCGCTTTTGGAGGCTGCCCTATTTGGATTTGAAAAAGGCGCATTTACTGGCGCGAATAAGACGACTGCGGGCTATTTCGAGGAGGCCGATGGTGGCACCTTGTTTCTGGACGAAATCACGGACATGAGTCCCAAGCTTCAGGTTAGTCTGTTGCGAGTTCTCCAGGAGCGTACCTTTGCCAGGATTGGAAGCACCGTGCAACGCGCCACCGATTTCCGTTTGATTTGTGCGACGAACAAGTCGTTGGAAACGGAAACGAAAGAGGGGCGTTTCCGCGAGGATCTCTTCTACCGCATCAACGTCGTGACGATTCAAGTTCCTCCTCTACGTAAGCGGCAGAAAGACATAATGCCGTTGGCGTGGTCTTTCCTCGATCACTTCAACCGCAAATTCGGCAGGGACATCGGTCCCTTCACGCCGGATGCGATTGCGGCACTGGAGGGTGCATACTGGGCAGGCAATGTGCGCGAATTGCAGAATGTCGTGGAGCGTGCCGTGGTCATCAAGGCTGGGGGACCGATCAACTCGGAAGATTTGGGGATGTCCAATACCGATGACAGGACAATCGACAAAGTTGCGCAGCCCGCAACTCCCCTGCGCTTTCGGATAGCGCGAGAGCGATTCGAACTTGAGTATTTCGAAAATCTTCTGAAAATTTCCGGTGGCAACGTCTCCGAAGTCGCCCGCTTATCCGGCATAACCCGCCAAAATCTCTACCCTTACTTCAACCGCCTGGGTGTCTTAAAAAAATAGAGACACCTGTCGTTGTTTTCATTCAGTTTATTCCCGGCGGCTGTTGCTGCTCTTCATTAACACCATATTTCCTAACAACAATTCCGTCAGTGCCCGGTTGGTACAAGGCTTGCTGATTGCTCTGGTGAGTTTATGCCTTTGAGTGACGCGCGGCAGACGTTACCTGACTGATTTCGACTGTTATTGGAGATGTGAAAATGAAGAAGTATCGTGTAGCGATGGTGTTGGGAGCAATGCTTGTTCCCACTTTGGCGATGGCCCAACAAGCGCCGACAGGCGCGTCGGCATCGCGTCTGGATGCGCTCTTTGCTCAAGTCGAAGCGCTGAAAGCCGAAATCGCCAGCCTCAAGGCGGCGCAAAGCGCCCCGACTGCCGCAGCCTCGCAATCTTCGGGGACCTCGGACTCCGACAAGAAGAATACCGTCAAGATCGGCACCAATGGCGAAGTGACGCTGTATGGGCGCATCATGGCGCAAGCAGAGAATGTGAAGGTCTCGAACAACGCGGTGGCGGCGGAGAATCTTACGAAGAATCGCGTCAGTGCCCATAACTCCAATATCGGATTCAAAGGAAATCTCGACGTGGGCAGCGGCAACGCGGTGTTCTTCCAGATTGAACAAAGAGCTCCGATTGACGGCACGGCCGACAGCACATTCGCCAACCGGAATTCCGGGGTGGGGTTCAAGGGCCCGTGGGGGACGATGCTGGTGGGCCGGTGGAACACGCCCTACAAGGACCAGACGATCAAGGTTGACCCCTTCAATGAAACGACACTTGCGGCCAATACATTTGTCATGGGACAGGTGTCGCAACGCGGCGACGACGACATATTCCACGCACGCCAGAAGAATGTGATCCAGTACTGGACGCCCAAAGTCAACGGCTTCAGCGGCAAGGTTCATTTCACCGCCAACGAAGGCAAGACCCTCACCACCAATCCCTACACCATGTCGCTGGCGCTCGACTACGACCAAGGGCCGCTGTTCGCTTTGTTCGGCTATGAGACCCACAAGGATTCCGGCGACCTTACCGCCGGCGCGACCGGCTTGGACAAGGGCACGCATGTGGGCGGCGGCTACCGCTTTGGCGGCACGACGGTCAGCGCGATCTGGGAAAGACTCTCGTTCCATGCGGATCGGTTCGGCGCCACGGCAGCTGCGGACATGAGCCGCAACGCCTGGTTCCTCGGCGCCAGCCACAAGTTCAATCAGGTCGTGCTGCGCGGTGGTTACGGCGTTGCCGGTGACCAGACCGGAATAAACACTTTGGCCGGGGGCAACAAGGACACAGGCGCAAAGGGATTCTATGCGATGGTCGGCTACGCGCTTACGGGCTTCAAGTCGCTGGATAAGACCGAGGTCTTCGCCCAATACGTACGCCTTAACAATGACAAGAATGCCTCATACGTGGTGACCAATAACGACGGCCCCAATGGCGGTCTTGACATGGTCAAGTCCGGAGCGGGGCGTTGGGCGGGTGCCACCTACAGCGGTGTAACGCTCGGCGTGATGACCTATTTCTAGCAGTTAAGCCCAGCGACTTTGACTATTCTCAAAAATACGCTGGGCAATGCGGCGTATATTGTTTCCGGTGAATCAGGCATAGTTACATCAACACTACTAAGGAAGCTTATCATGAAGAAGACAGCATTGTTTCTGAGTCTGGCGGTTATCGGCATGGGATCGGCCTTCGCGGCCGACCCTGCGAAGATCAACTGGTCGAAGGTTCCCACAGTGACCGTTCCGCTGTTCTACCCCGGCCAATCCACCTATGAGTGGTTGCGTAGCGACGACCACAAGGGCGCGGCGAAGGAGGTGAAGCGCGGCGATGCCTGCACCTCCTGCCATGACGAAAAGGATGTCGAGAAGGATATGGGCAACAAGATCGTCAAAGGCGGACGGCTGGAGCCGATGCCGGTACCCGGTAAATCGGGCTACAAGGATCTCAAAGTGCAGGCCGCTTACGACGCCAGCAATGCCTATCTGCGCTTCCAGTGGAAAACCGACAACGCATACTCCGGCACGGAACACCAGTATCTGCGTTTCGATGGCAAGGAATGGAAAGTCTGGGGCTACCCAAAGTTGGACAAACCCGTGCATGAAGGCAAGCAACCCGGCATCTACGAAGACCGCATGTCGATCATGCTCGACGATGGCAAAGTGGGCGGTTTTGCCAAGCAGGGTTGTTGGCTGACCTGCCACGACGGCCAGCGCGACAGCCGTAATCAATTCACCAAGGAAGAAGTCGCCGCCAACGCGCTGTTGACGGCGATCAAGAAGGGCGACGTGCGCAAGTATCTTCCCGAAACCCGCACCGATCCGTCGGACTGGAAGACTGGCAAGACGGTTGAGGAAATCGCCAAGCTCAAGGCAGCAGGCTACTTTGTCGACCTCATCCAGTGGCGCGCGCATCGCAGCTATGCGGTCGGCATGGCCGATGACGGCTACGTGCTTGAATGGCGGTTGAGCGATGCCGGCAAGGACATGTTCGGCGGCAACGCCGACGCCAAGACTCATGAGCCGAAATTCATGTGGGATGAGAAGAAGGTCGGCTACAAATCGATCAAGGCGCTGGATCTGCACAAAGGGGGAGACCATTTCCTGATCCGCGAGAAGAACGCGGTGCCATTTGACCCGAGCGCCGGCTGGAAGGAAGGCGACATGATTCCCGACTATATCGTCAGCCGGGAAGACGCCAAGGGTTCGGCCGCCGACAACAACGCCATCGCCAGTTGGAAGGACGGCATGTGGACCGTGGTAATGATACGCCCGCTGGGCCTCACCAACGACGACGACAAGAGTCTGAAGGAAGGCGGCGTGTATAACATCGGCTTTGCGGTGCATGACGATAACATCACCACACGGGGCCACCATGTGTCCTTCGCGAGAACGCTGGGCCTCGGCGTCAAGAAGGGCAGCAAGGTCGACATCAACGCCGTCAAGCTACCGTAATCGAGCATCGCTTCAAGCATGGCGCTACATGCGCGCCTCAATCGCCGGCCGCCCCGAGAATATCGGGGCGTGTTTCCCGGCGACTCCTGTCGGAGGTTGCAGCCGTTGGTGACAACCAAGCCTATGCCGACTTCACGGCGGCTACCGTCATTCGTCACCATAGGCGGTGTATTTGTCGGCTCGTTAACCATCGATCGCAGGTCAACAATTCGACGCCGCGCCAGGCTCCCGACCCCGTCAGTTTGCGCGCAGTCTCTTTGATCTCATTGCCGCGCTCGCCTTCCAGCAGGATGGTGGCCATGCGCTCGCCGCCATCTGCCAGGAAGAGCGTCGATGAAGCCGGTATCGCGCTCCACGACGGCGCCGAAACTCCACTAGTGGACGTCGGCTTACGGTTCTATGCACTCAGGCCGCCACCAGATCCGTCTGCGTAGCGCTACATCATATTCTTGCCTGTGCAAATAACCACCGAGCCTCCTGCGCGCTGTGGATCCACGCCAATCGAATTCGCTAAGTTTCATTCGGAGTCATCGCGTTCCGTAATTGAAATCATCAAAAGCCGTCACGCTATCTGCCTTGGTCCATACGCCGACGGCGCCTGGCTCCTTGATGTGTTCATCCTCCGCTTCAATGTATAGCTTGCCATTAAGGAGAATGCGAATCCGCTTACCCTGAAACTCGGCGCGTAGTGTGTGCCAGACGTTGATCGGTACGGGTGCATTGACGTATTTGATGGTCGAGCGAATACCAAGAGTCGTGTAATAGAGCGACACGTTGTCCTCATCCGCATTCGCCCGGGCTACGTAGTAGGTCCGGCCGTTCTGGAAGCGCCAAACCACTCCCCCGGCCTGATCTTCCTTACCGGCAATGGATTTAAACTTGGTTTCGACAAACCCATCCCCCAGAGTTGCATCCTTCTTGACCGCCCAGGGGTAGGTGCCTGAGCCGGATTGCTTGAGAACATTTGGCTTGCTCGGTGCCGTTGGATCGGGCGCGACGGCCCATAGAGGCGAGCCGAAACCGGTTACGCCGGAAATCCACCCTTTAGGCAACGAGCCGACGGCTGTGTTGTCAAAGGTTTCGGTTTCGGCCATTACGTCGGCACTCCCAAGCAATGCTGCAAGGACCAATAGAACCTTTTGCATGGCAACGCCTCCTTTGCATGATCCGGAACAAGCCTGCTACCAGGCAGGAGCACAGAACGTCGATCAAGTCGCGTCATAGAATCACCATGAACCCCGCCGGATTCCTTCGGCAACTGTCGTGCCGAACTGCCTGTATTCAACGTTTTCATTCGACATCCAGACTTCGTTGCACTTGGTTTCCCGCTTGCCGCGTCTATCAATCCTCGTGGCGCACAAGGTATCACCATCCAGCCGCCAGGTGCCGCGGACTGTTTCTCCCATCTGAATCGACTTGAGTGTGCCGTCAGAGTAGAAATGATCGGACCAGTGATCATCGTCGGTAATGACTTTGCCAATCACCACGGAATTGATCTGTGCAGCCGTCAGTTGCCGAAACTTGTCCGCAGCGCGTGCCGTGCTGGTTGTGGCTATCGACAAACCGGCAAGCACCACGGCGATGCGGGTCACCATCGGATAACTCGCGTTGGGGGCTGGTTGCTTGTTATCGCGCACGTTCATTAGCCATGAATCAACGGGTAGATCACGAGTCCAAGGACCGCTGCCCCAGCCACAACTACGGGCTCTTGCAGTTTCTTGAATTTCAAGAGAAGCAAGACCGTGACAACTGCTAGGAATACCGTCGGGATGTCGAACAGTGAACGCTTAGCCAGAACAATCACCGCCCCGGCGATCGCTCCGATTGCAGCGGCGGTGACTCCATCGACAAAGGCCGTGATCGCCGGTAGCTTGCCGTATTTCTTGAAATACGGCGCTGGAATGATGGTGAACAAGTAACAGGGGAGGAATGTGCCTAGCGCTGCCACGCATGCACCCGGAAATCCCGCAATCAGATACCCGATGAAACCGACCGTTATGACAACCGGACCCGGAGTGATCATTGCCACGGCGACGGCATCGACGAATTGCTTTTCCGTCAGCCAATGGGTATCGGTGACCACGCCACCATAGAGAAACGGCACGATGGCGAGACCGGAGCCGAAGACAAAGGCACCGGCTTTCGCGAAGAATATGCCGACCTGGACCAGCAGCGACCAGTCGGTCGTGGTCAATACGGCAGCAGACATCGGCAACTGAACTGGTGTCAGGGCTGCGAGAGGTATCTTACCAAACCAAGCCTTCGGTGGCACCCGCCACAACCAGACGACAATACCGGCCGCGAGGAACAGCCAGGCAATCTCCGACTCGGTCACGACGGTGACTGCTGCCAGTGTCAGATAGATCGTCCAGAGGAGCTTGTCCCTGCCAACGCTCTTGACCGTGAGCTTGTAGGCGCTCATGGTGATGATCCCGATGACCGCGGCGCCAACGCCGTAGAATACCGATTGCATCCAGGTCAGGCCGCCATATCGTTGGTAGGCCCAGCCCAGCGCCACTACCATTACGAACGACGGTATTACGAAGGCTACCCCAACGACCGTGGCGCCCAGGATGCGGTAATGGACGTAGCCCAGATAGATGGCGAGTTGTGCGGCGAGCGGACCTGGGGCGAGTTGCGCCAGGGCTAATCCTTCACGGTAATCTGCCTCGGAAATCCATCGGCGAGCTTCAACCAGGTCGCGGTGCATATAGCCAACCAGTGCAACGGGACCACCGAATCCCAATGTTCCGAGACGCAGCATATAGGCGACCAACTGAGGCAAGGTATAGGTTGGGTGTCCGCCGTCGGGAAAGGAACTTGCGCGCGCGGTAGGATCGTTGCTCATGATTTCTTGAACAGGTTGGCGTTATGAGTTTCGGCGCGGGCCGACTTCACCCAGGAATACAGCGCGTCGTAAATGACCATGCCTTGTTCGAGCATCGCGTGGTCATCTGGGTAATTGACAGAGAGTCCCAAGGAGATAGCAACCAAGCCTGGGGATTGTGGCGAAAGGTTGGGTTTGCCGGTGTCTGCGCCACGGACAATTCGTGCGAGATCGCGCAGGGCCGGATCGTTCAGGGCAAAGTCCGCAATGAAGGCGTCAAAGCTGCACAGTTCCCCTTGGGCTCCCCGATGGGAAAAGCGCACATCAGGGACGTCGTAGGGAATCGCTTCCGCCTTCGTCCCAATTGCGATAACTTGGCCGGCCGGCACGTACAGGAATTCGGCCGTTGGGTCGATAAAGCGACGAATCAGCCATGGACATGCAATCCGGTCGACCTTGGGGCGCTCTCTGCTGATCCAGCGTGACGGGCGGCCAATCGTCGCCGGTACGCCGCATTCAGGAGCCTTCGACAGGGTGGGCAAACCGGCTTCTTTCCAGGCCTCTATACCACCTTCTAGGTAGCGGGCGTCAATACCAGTGGCGAGCAGCGAGCGTGCGGCATTTTGGCTGGACTCTTGGCCGTGCCCACAATAAGCCACGACATTGCGCCCAAACATCAGGTGCGAGACCTTTCCGGGGACGTCCTCCGGAAGCAATCTTAGAGCGCCAGGGATCATATCGGCCGCGGCGTCAAAGGCGGGGCCTTTGCGGGCGTCAAGAATCAGTGGCGCGCTTGACTGACCCAACTGGTCAGCGAGTTGTAGAACAGAAACAAATGGGGGAATGCGGCTGGTCGCGGTGTCCATGGTGTTAGCCCAATGCTAGTAGCAGCAGAGCTTGGGCGACTTGGACACCGCCTGTATCCGGGAGTCTGCGGAAGTCCCGGTGCGAAGAATGCTAATTCAAGTAGTGAATTTTTGCAACATCAATTTATAAACATCAATTGCATTTACTGAGGACTGCTCTGTCGAGTCCACTTGTCGCGGGTCGCATTGAGCGAACCCTTGGGTTAGGACTCCTGGAATCGTGAACGAACAGTCTGAGTTCAGCTCGGGACACTCGTCCCGGATTTCGTAATGACTGTTATGCACTCAGGCCACCACCAGATCCGTCTGCGTAGCGCCACATCATGTTCTTGGCTGTGCAGATGACCACCTGGCCGCATGAGGGGCAGGTTGCGTGGAGTCCTGCCGCGATGGCTTTTTCGAGCGACTCAATATCCCTGAACGCCACCGGGCAGGGAAATACTGCCCGACAGTGGCCGCATCTGATTCTTACGTCTGATATCTCGGTCACGATGAGGGTGTCGATTACTCGCTGGGTACAAAGATCCATAAGAGTATATACAGTAGAAGCCCTGTCCCGCACGCAAAGAACATCAAGGTGAAGAGCAGGCGCCAAATCCACGAATCTACTCCGGTCTCGACAGCGAGCCCTCCGCACAGGCCGCCCAGCCACCGATCCGTCCTGGAGCGGCGAAATCCGGTAACCCTTGCGGGGCTCGCCGCGGCCGGCGCCGTAGATTCCAATAGCCTGGCCTTGGCCCGGGTGAACTCGTCATCCGTCAAGCTGCGGCGTTCGTGTAGTTGTTCGAGTTTGATGAACTCGTCAGACATCGTCATTGAAAGCTCCCTTGGCGGTACTCGCTGGCTCCAGCCAGCACTTTGGTCAGGCAGTCTTCCTCGCGGCGGGTGCCGGTGCTGTCTGATGGATCGCGGCCAGGTTGTCCTGCAAGCCCACGCTTGAGCGCGAGTAGTGCTCGGCCAGCGTTAGCGTGCCGCCGCAGGTAAATAGGGTTGCGACGATTGCCGCGAATCCGACCAGGCTCTTTGTTTGTTTGCTTATCGTCATAATCGAGTTCATTTTCATCTCCCGCTTCGCCGCGCATCTGCGCCATGAACGTCACTTTAGTTGAGCGGCTTCGGTACTTCGAGCGGAATGTGACGAATTGCCGGAAATGCGGTGCGACTGGCGGATTCGAGCGACGGGCGAAGTTGAATATTGCAGCCGCGCGACTATCGGACATCGCCATCTCGGCAGGTCCCTGCTACCGAGATTCAAGTCGGCCATCAGGCCGGGCCAAGCAAGTATTCCCGCACAAGCTCGCGTGCCCGATGAAGGCGGCTCTTGACCGCGCCCGGTTGCTCTCCCAGCCGTTCGGCGATCTCGGCAATCGTAAGCTCCTCGAAATCGCGCAGCAGCACCACTTCGAGATAGTGGGCCGGGAGCGATTCGAGGGCGGCAGCCAGGTCGATTCTCAGATCGTTGTCGCTTTTGCCGGCAAGCTGCTTTTCGGCCATGTCGTCGTCGAGCGGGTCGTGACGAAACATCGCTCGCGCAAGTTTGCGGCACTCGCGTTTGATGACCGTGAAGAGCCAGGACGAGAACGCGGCGGCGGCTTTGAGCCCCTTGACCTTGCGGGAAATGACCAGGAGCGACTCCTGGACAGCGTCGTCGATGTCGCTGACCTGGCAGTGCTTGTAGGCGTATCGGCGCGCATCGGCTTGGCAGACAGCCAGCAGCCGTTCAATGGAAGCGGGATCGCCCGTTTGGGCGGCATAGATCAAATTGGTACGGTCGATCCCGCTTGACATGGTTCAGTGTTCCTTTTCGAGTTTGCGGCCCACCATGGCGCACATCGGGCAGAAGCCGAACAGGCCGGTCATGGCCAGCATCGCGCCCATGATGCCCATGCCCACGGCCAGGCCGGATACGCCCCAATTCATGGCGGCAAAAGCCAAGGCCATCATACCCATGACGACTCGAAGAACGCGCTCCCAGGTGGGAACATTTTTGACGTAGAACATGTAGATCTCCTTTGATAGTTTAATGTTCGAGGACAGCCCTCGGAAGCTAAGAGGGGCCATAGACGCAAAACGATTCGCGGGAGATGAAATAAACTTGGTCAGTGCTGAGCACGCGCCAGATTGCCGTCCTTGTCCGGCAGGAAAATTGCCCTTACGGTCCACTTGATATTGGCCTTTCGTCGCAGGGTTATTGTTCAATACTTCATTCGGTTTAAGGGTGTAAGCTATTTCGGCATGGTTATGTATCGTGAAGAGCTTATCTTATCTATGCTGAGCGGGCGAAACGCGATTTTGAGCAGGCCCAACTGCCACCACTATGAGGAGAGTATGCATGACTTCCAGACGCAGCTTCTTGAAAACTGCAGGTGCAATGACGGCTGGTGTCGCTGCTGCAGCGACCGCAACGACTGCAACAGCGGCCGTCAAATACGATGGAGCGGCCAGACACTATAAGGGGCCACACGAAATGCCCACCAAAATGACACTTCTGTCCATGAAGAATGCCGATGGAACGGAAACGCTCGGGGTAAAAACGGCAGATGGCGTTATCGATGTCCGTAGAGCATCGAAGTTGCTGAGAATCGTTGCGCCGCTTACGCTAGAACAATTGCTCAGGGAAGGCAGCGCCGGCGAACTCAATAAGCTCGTGGCGTCGGTGCAGTCTTCTTCCAGGGCAACAGCCGTGATGGTCGACGAATCGAGCATCACCCACGGACGGCTGTTTACCAATCCAGGAAAGATCATCTGCATCGGCTTGAATTACCGGGCACATGCGGCGGAAGCCAATGAAAAAGTCCCGAGCGTGCCGATCCTCTTCAACAAGTACAACAACGCCCTTGCCGCGCACAACTGCACCATCAAGCTGCCGCCCAGAGAAGTCTCCTACAAGTTCGACTATGAAACTGAAATGTTGATCGTTATGGGAAAGGCGGCGCGCGATGTGTCCGAAGCCGATGCCTTGAAGTATGTGGCCGGATATTGCACGTCACAAGATTTCTCGGCGCGTGACCTGCAATTGGAGACCCCGGCCGGTCAATGGATGGTCGGCAAGACGCTGGATGGTTTTGGTCCGATCGGTCCGTATTTCGTATCGGCGGATATCATCGGCGACCCGGGTAATCTGAAGATCGAGACTTACGTGAATGGGGAAGTGCGCCAATCGTCGAATACCAGCAAGATGATTTTCAATTCCCAAAAGTTGATCGCTTACATCAGCAAGATGTGGACGCTTGAGCCGGGCGACATCATCTGGTCAGGTACGCCCGAAGGTGTAATTCTGGGGATGCCAAAAGAAAAGCAGGTATGGCTGAAGGCCGGCGACGAGATCAGAAGCTCGATCGAAAAACTTGGCGATCTGAAATTCAAGTTGGCGTAACTCAGGTCGACCATTCGACGCCGCGCCAGGCTCGCGATTCCACCAGTTTGCGCGCTGTCTCCTTGAGATCCTTGCCGACGGTCGCCGCCGCAAGCCGTGGGTGCAGGTGGGGGGGATCAGGTCAGCGGCAAGCGGCCTGCTCAGGGCATGGAAGGCCGGCAAGCATAGCTTTCCGCGCGCTGCCGATCGCCGCCGACATAATGCGGATAAGCCGGATAGCGACACATCGGGCGCGCGGCGATCACTTCAAAAGGCGGCGTGCTTTGCTGCGCCACTTGCACCAGTTCACCCGGTGCCTGATTCTTCTCGACCCAGTTGACCAACACTTCCAGCATGTCGACGCCCGACGGCGCACCGATGCCCATGTGGTCCGCGCCGGGGGTGACGTATAGCCGCAGGAAACTGTCGGCAACCGGGGCGCCCATTTTCGCGACCACCGATTGATAGTAATCGATTCCGGCGTAGGGACTCTGGGCATAGTCCGCCATGTGTTCGCTGATGATCAGTTTGCCGCCGCGTGTCGCGAACGCGGAGAGATCCGGGTTGGTCGAATCCATCAATGCGGAGATTTCGCGGATGCGATTCGCATGAGCATCCGGATCGAACTTGCGCGGATCGAAACCGCCGTCGCGCGCGAAGAAATACTGCACTGCGCCGCTGCCATAGAGCCAGCCTCGGCTGCTGGTCGGTCCGGGCGGAGGTGTTGGCGGCGCACTGCCCGTCAGCCAACTGATCCAGCCGCCCACCGGTCCGCCGCCAGGCGCATTCTCGCCGCCCCGTCCCCACCCCGGGTAGCTTCGGACGCCATTCGCCAGCGGGAAGTTGAACAGATACGGCGCATGCATCGTTTGGACCGTCTTAACTTGCGCTTCGCTCAGGCACTTGTCGGTCGTAACCACGCCCGCCGCGCAGCGCAATTTGGTCACGTCGAAGACACGCCGGCAGCCTAGGTAATCGCTGACGACGCCATCGGCCACACCGTCGCGCTCATCGCACGCCGCAAGTACCGCGTCCTGCACCAGCTTGACCTGCTCTGGGCCCAACCAGCCATCGTCGAATTGGGCTGAACCGGCCCGCGCACCCGCCGCCTGCAAGGCGACCCAGTTGATCACCGGCACCCGGCTGAAGATGCCGTCGAAATCGGCGGGGAAGCGTTGCGCCATCGTCAGGCCTTCGCGACCGCCCTCGGAACTGCCCATGAAATATAGCCGTTTGGGTGGCTTGGCATAGCGCCGCTGCATTAGGTCCACGGCGACGTCGCGCACCTTCTTGTAGGAAGCGTACGCAAAATTTTCGAGCGCCTCATCGTTCAACGCAAACGCTTGCAGCGGCACGTTCTGGGCATTCTGGTGCCCGGAGTCGGTGCCATAGGTCACGAATCCCCGCTTCAAGGGCGAAGGCAAGTCCGGACGCGGTGACGGCGGCAACGAGAGTCCGCTGATCAACACGCCATTGAAACCGCCGCCGCCGAATTGCACCGAGGACCCGTTCCATTCGGACGGCAGATTCACCTGGAAGCGGATCGGCGGCGCTTTAAGATCGACCGGAGCGATTGCCCCGATAACCCGGCAGTACTCCGGCACCGCCGGGATAACCGCAATTTCGGGTGGAGTCGGCGTGAACGGCGGCTTGGGCAACATCGCCAGCGGTGCGGCTGCCACGAGTTCCGCCGTTTCGATGTTGGCGCCGCGGCTGGGCCGTCCGATGGTCGATGCGGGGATTGCCTGTTTCAGTTGGGTGCAGGCATCCGCGGCATTTGGAGCGGCGTGGGCGGTCAGCCAAGTCGCGCAGAGCATCAGCAGCGTGCTTGCCCTCAGCATGCCGGCGGCGCCAGCCAAGAATTGTTGTTTCATGATGATTGCCTCCTGTTATGAAGTCCACTGAAGATCAATAACGATACCGGGTATCGATGCGGTCGACAATCCGGGTCAAGGCAGCAAAAACGTCTCGGCCGGCGCCAAACTGCGGATCGAAATTGAGGGAATCGACCGCACACTTTTCAAGCACGGAAACTGGAATTGCGGTGATCGCTCCCATCGACTGTGCCGCCAATTGCACCTCGCATGCACGGTTCAGCAGCCACATCAGAGAAAAGGCCTGGGGCAAGTTGCAGCCTATAGTCACGGGTCCGTGATTGCGCAGCAGCAGTACTGGTTTGCCTCCAGCACTGTCGAGAATGCGTATGCCCTCATCGCGATGCACGGTGATCCCTTCGAAATCGTGGTATGCAATCTTTCCATACAGTTGCGCCGCGTAGAAGTTGGAGAACGACAGGCCTTCCTTGAGGCAGCACACCGCTTGCGTCGCCGTCGTATGCACGTGCATGACGCAATGCCCTTCCGGCAACAATTCGTGAATCTTTCCATGGAAGGTGAACCCTGCTGGATTGATCGGCCAATCGGAGTTACCAATAATATTGCCCCGTAGATCAACCTTGACCAGGTTGGAAGCGCAGACCTCCGAGTAATGCAGGCCGAAAGGATTTATGAGAAAGTGCGCTTCCGGTCCCGGAACTCGGAGCGAGATATGATTGTAGATCAGCTCGCTCCAGCCGAGATGGTCGAATATCCGGTAGGTCGCCGCGAGTTGGATACGGGCTTCCCATTCCGCTTCACTGAAGCGCGGTGGTCGTTCGTAGCTCTTGACGGTGTTGTCCATTGCACTGTTCCTTAGGCTGGAAGACCCCGAGTTTAAGAGTCATGGCGTTGCGTTCCTCGGCACTCTGGCTAACCGGGCAGCCGATCACCCGGTCGCTAAATGCGGATACGGCCATCGACGACGGCTACCGAATCCGCGAACGCCATGATTGGGTTCAAGTCCATCTCCTGAATCATCGGCAAGTCAGTCAGCAGCATGGACAGGCGTTGGATCACTTCGACCAGCCCTCGTTTGTACACCGCTGGTTTGCCACGGATGCCGTCCAATAGCGCCGCGCTCCTGATCGAGCTAAGCATGGCTTCAGCTTCCGAGCGACTGACCGGGGCCAGCTTGAAGATGACATCCTTGAGCACTTCGACATAGATGCCGCCTAAGCCAAACATCATCATGTGCCCCAAATCTCGCTCGACGCTGGCGCCGACGATCAGTTCCTGGCCGCCGGGCATGAACTTCTGGATGAAGAACTTTAGTTCGCCCAGGTGTGCCAGGCGCGCCTGCATCTGGTCCAGCGTCGATCGCACGGCTGAAGCATCCGGTAGGTTGATGACCACCCCGCCCATGTCGCTCTTGTGATCGATGGCGGCACAATCGACCTTGACCACCACCGGATAGCCGATCTTGTCGGCAGCAGCAGCCGCCTCGGCTGATGTTGTTGCAACAGCCCAAGGTGCCACGGGAATTCCGTACGCTGAGAATATGCCGTAGACCTCCTGCGCTGAAAGGATGCTACGTCCGGCCGAAATCGCCGCATCCACGATGCGCTTGGCCAGTCCGGCATCGACGTCGGGAAATACCCTAACCTCGCTCGCCGGACGCCGCTGGATTCGGCCAAAGCGCGCCAGCGCACCCAGCGCTCGGGCCGCGTCGCTGGGCAGCGCGCAACATGGAACGCCACCGTCGAGCAGGATGCGCTGGGTGACTTGGAAGCGCTCCTGAGAAAGATCGCTCATGAAGTTGCAGACGATAGGCTTGATTCCCTGCTGGCTAACCGCGACGATCTCGCGGGCAATAGCCTGGGTGTCGCTAAAGGAAGGCGTGACGAAGTTCATGAATATCGCGTCGACGCCGTCTTCGTCGATCAGCGTGTCGAGCGCGGCGCGAAAGTGGGCGGGGCTGGCTGTAGCCACGACATCGATGGGATTCTCGACGGCGGCCTGCGGCAACAGGGCGGCGCGCAACCTGGCGATGGATTTCTCCGACAGCAGGGGAACGTCCAGCCCTTCGGCGACCAGCACGTCGGTCGCGATGACCGCTGGCCCCCCGGTGTTGGTGACGATGCCGACACGATTACCCTTTGGAATAGGCTGGCTGGAAAACGCCATGGCCGCCCGGATCAGGTCCCCTTCGTCCGCGAACGATAGAACGCCGGTTTTCTCGAAGATCAGCTCGGTGGCTATATCGACGCCGGCCAGCGAGCCGGTATGGGAAGAGGCAGCCTTGGCGCCCTGCTCGGTGCGTCCAGCCTTCATCGCCAGAACCGGCTTCTTGCCAGCCACCTCGCGCGCGACTTGCAGAAACTCGCCGGGATTGGCGAAGCCTTCGGTATAAACGACGATAGCCCGGGTCTCGGGATCGTTGCCCAGGTAACGCACGATTTCGGAGATCGAGACGTCGCAGGCGTTGCCATTGGACGCATAGATGCGCAACCCAACACCGATATCCACCAGACCCTGCATGATCAAGCCGCCGACCCCGCCGCTGAGTGCCACGACGGAAACGTGGCCGGGCTTGGGAATCGTATTGGTGAAGTTGCAGTATGCATTCAGCGCCGGGTCGGTATTGATAATCCCTTGGCAATTGGGGCCGAGCACGCGCACCCCATATTTCCTCGCCTTGACCAGAAATTCCTGTTGAAGCGCGGCGCCCGCATCTCCCATTTCCTTGAAACCGGCGGAGTTGATGATGACCGCCTTGACACCCTTCTCGCCGCACTCCTGCATCGCTTGTGGCACTAGCTTACTGGGCAGAATGATGTGCGCGAGATCGACAGGACCGGGAATCTCGGCCAGGCTGCGATAGGCTTTGAGACCACGAATCTCCGGCGAATTGGGGTTGATCGGGTAGATCTCGCCTTTGTAACCGAAACGTTGCAGGTTGGTGATGACCGAATTGCCGATCGATAACTCTTTGGTCGATGCGCCGATCACCGCGACCGAGCGTGGCCTGAAAAGTGTATCGAGCATTCTATTTCCTTTCCTGGAGCTGTTCGACGAAGGCTACGATGTTGGTCTTGGTCTGCTCGTCGGACACGCAACGCAGATCGTTCAGGTCACCGGATAGAACCAGGGAAGGAATGCCGGTGGCGGCCTCTACGCGTTGCGGCAGGCCGTAACGGTTGTTGGAGTTGTAAGGGCAGGTCTTGGCGTCGTGGTAAATGATGCCGTCGATGCGATACTTCTCCAGCATGCCCTTAATGTATTGCTCCTTGTAGGCATCGGAGCGAACGATGAACAGCTCCAGATAGGCCTTGGCCATGCTGCGGATAGGGTCCTTGGCATCGAAGGAAGGGAAGATCCAGCTGCTGCAATAGGTCGACGCTAGCACGGTGGTACGCAGCGTGGCGAACAGCTCGGAATTCTGTCGCAGACGCCCCCAAACCGGCATGCCTTCCCAGTAGATGCGCAGGCTTTCTCCCTCGACCGCGGCCACGCCTGCATCGATTCGTTCCTCCAATTCGGCCAGCAGCACCTTGTAGTAGTCGATGGCTTCCTGCGTACCGCGCAGGCACACCGCGGGACCCATCTGGATAGTGCCGTCGAAGAAGGTGAGCGGACTGGGACTGGCCATCGCGGTCTCGAGTACCTTGCGCCAAAGTTCGCTGCACTCTTTCGAAAGCGCGACCGTATCGCGCAACCGGTCCATGTCCAGCTTGTTGCCTGTGATCCCTTCCAACGTCGGAATCAATGCCTCGATTTGGCGGGTGACGTCGTCAATCTGGCCTTCGGTCACCTCATTCACGTTCTTCGGCGAGGAGATGCCGATGGCGGGAACGCCCAACTCCTTGGAGTACCAGCTAAACCAGTCCTGAACATCGCGGCACTGATTGGTGTTATAGACGAGGACATCGGGCTTGGGCACCGAGTCGATCCCTGGATACGCCTTGGTCAGCGGCGTGATCTTCTTCATCCAGGAACCGATATCCGCCGTCAGGTAGGAGCAGATGTCCGGTGAGTAACCGGAAGCGTTGGCAACTGGGATGAACTCGGTGGACATGCGCGTCGAACCAAGCATGGCGCCGTGATTTTCAGGGAAGTGCACGGCAAAACCCATGGCCCGCAGCAATTCGGCCGGCCCGACGCTGGTGCACCAGGCCACCTTGCGCTTGCCCGTTGTCGCCGCTTCATGCAGACCGTAGAAGTAGTCTGACATGATCTTGTTCATCAGTTCGGTCGCTCTTATCTTCCTGCGCATCGACTGCTCGGCCATGCTTCATTCTCCTCGGTTAGATTGGGTTTCGGTGGCCGCGCTTGCGGACAGGTGTTCGTCGCGGGCGTAGAGCGCCGCGCCCATCGCTCCCACGAGTTGGGGATGCTCGCAGAGCAGCACCGACCGGCCGATAATTTCGGCGGTCATTTCCACCATGTAGACGTTGTGCTCGACCACGCCACCGGTCATCACCACCCGCTCAGTCAGCGAATCCATTTCCAGGACCCGCCGGATCATCGAATAGAAGATGCCTTTGACGATATCGCTGACCGGCTTGCCGTGGCGGATGCTTTCAAGGACCTCGGTTGCCGAGAACACCGTGCAATAGCTGCCCAGCTTGATCATCTCCCGGGCTGCGCGCGCCAGATCGTTCATCTCCTCCAGGCTGACGTCGAGGCGAGCCGACATCTCCTCGAGGAAGGCGCCGGTTCCCGCCGCGCACTTGCGGTTCATCTTGAAGCCGAGGCGCTGACCCTCAGCCCCGACCTTGATTACCTTGTTGTCCTGGCCGCCGATATCGATGACGGTGATGGCCTCGGGGAAGAAGTGGTGGCCACCCCGGGCCAGGCAGCCGATTTCCGTCTTGTTGGCGTCAGTGACGAAACCGACGTTGCCCCGGCCATAGCCGGTCGCGATGGCGTGGGCGATGTCGCCGAACTCGGCGCCAGCCATTGCCAGGGCGGTGTCGAGGCAAAGCCGCGCTGTCTTGGAGAAATCGATGCCGGACTTGCGGACCGCGTGGCCGAGCAACCGCCCGCTCTGATCGATGACCACAACTTTGCTCCGTGAAGAGCCCATGTCCAGGCCCACGAAAGCGGATGAAGTGTTTGTGCTTGCAGCACGCATTTTCGAAATCTCCACCTCAATGATTGCTCAATACTGGCCGCCACTTTGCGCGTGCCCGTGAGCACCGCTAGGTGGTGCTCGACTCGTGGTGGTCTTCTGTCCACTTGGCAATCCAATTATCTGAGTGTCTGTTACTTAGGACAAGTTAATAATAATTACATATAAGTTACATGTTATTATTAATACCCCTGAGCAGAATCCGCGACGAAGACCATGTCCATCCCACGATTCACGGCCAAACAACTTGATGCCTTCGTCGCGGTGGCGGACCTGCTCAGTTTCGCCAGCGCGAGCGCCAGGCTGTCGCTCACATCGTCGGCCGTTAGCCAACTCATCGGCGAACTCGAAGAGGCAGTCGGCATTCGCCTCTTCGATCGCAGCACTCGCAGGGTCAGCCTATCGGCGGCCGGACGTGAGTTTCTGCCATCGGCAGAGACGGTACTCAGGCACTTGCGCCTTGCGGAGAGCGCGGCATCAGATATTCGCAACGGCGTAACGGGCTTGATACGCGTGGCCGCTCCACTCGTGCTTGCCGGCTATTTTCTGCCTCCTGCAATAAAGGCGTTTACCGAACGTCATCCTGGCGTCGTCGTACGAATTCGCGACGTGTCCGTTGAACAGCTAGAGGAAGTTGTCGCCATGGCGGATGCGGACATGGCAATCGGTCCAGATCGGAGCGCAAATAGTGATGTGACGCGACACGCGGTGTTTTCGAGCCCTTGGGTAGTCTGGTGCGCACCCGAGCATCCGCTTGCCGCCAAACGCACCATCACGTGGCGCGACCTGAGAAATCAGGCATTGGTTGCAGCCAGTACGGACCACGAACGCACCGTGTCGAGGTTGCGCCAAGGCGCCAGCGAGGACTACTCGATAACGCCCATCGACGTTGTGCAAAATATTTCTACCGCGCTTGGTCTCGCCGCTTCAAATCTTGCTGCGACGGTGTCCCCCGCCTACGTCAGCCCGCTTGCCACGTCGATGGGGCTGGTCATGCGCCGCATTCTCAAACCGGAAACAATGCGGCAAGTATCGCTGTACTTGCCGCTGCGGCGAACCGTATCGGCATCGACCTCGAGCTTCGCTGAATTCCTTCTCAAGTGGAAACCGGGATACGCGCAACGTGTGACCATAAGGTCCGGAATGTGATCGTGCGCGTCCCTGTCGCAAAGAACTTGGTCCGGCGTCTTAGATGGAAACGAGCTTGAAAGCGCCATTGTTTACCCGCAACAGGACGCGGGCTCGACGATCATGGCCATAGTGATTGGTCGGGCTCATATTGAACACACCATGTACGCCGACGACTTCTTTCTCGCCCTCGATCGCGTCGCGAAGCGCAGCGCGAAACTCTACCGTTCCGGGCTTGGCTTTCATCTTGGCTATCGGGATGGCACGCGATGCGATTTCCCAAGCATCCCACACGTGGCCACCGAACGAGGACAAAGACCCGGCACCGAATTTGGCTTCGTAAAGCTTGCTGTATTCGGCACAGGCTTTCTTGGATGGATGCGAGTCAGGTAGTTGACTCCATTCAATCAGAGGGCCAGCGACCAGAATGCCGCCTTCCACGCTCTTGCCACCAATCTTGAGGAAGGCCGGCGAGGGCGCGCCGTGCGTCTGGTAGATTTGACCCTTGTACCCGCGCTCCGCCAGGGAAATATGCGGCATTGCGGCCGGGGCGCCAGAGGCTACGACAAGAATGGCGTCTGGCTTGGCGGCAATCAGCTTCACGATTTGCCCGGTCACCGAGGTATCTGTCCGCTGAAAGCGCTCTATCGGCCCCAGGGTCACGCCGTATTTGCCGATAACCGCCTCCAGAGCCTTGATCCAGGTCTCGCCATATCCGTCTGAGTAGCCGATGAGTCCAAGCGTCTTCATGTTGTTGGCTTTCATATGCTCGAGGATGCCTTCGGCCATTAGGGAAAAGGGCTGCGGCACGGTGAAGGTCCATTTCAACCTTTCGCCGTCGGCCGAATTCGGTGCCAGTGCAATCAGCGGCGTCTTGGATTCGGCTGCGCCACCGGCAGCCGCGAGCACGGAGGGCGTTGTGCTACCCCCGATGATCAGGTCGACCTTGTACTCGTTAATCAGCTTGGAGACGTTGGTCACGGCGGCTGTGGGATCGGACGCTTCATCGAGGATGATCCAGTTGATCTTTTCGCCGCCGATACTGGTGGGCAGCAACTCCGCCGTATTTTTCTGCGGACCGCCGAGTACCGCGGCGGAGCCCGTAGCCGACACGCTGACGCCGATGCTGATGTCGGCGAGTGCACCGCTTGTGCAGATCAGCGAAATGATCAGGATCAGCGGCTTGATGGACAGTTTGGCTTTCATACAATCTCCTCATTTTGCGTAGTTGAAATGAAGTACGAGTAGGTGGATTACCTAAATTGATCCATCGCGGCGCGGAATCATGTGGAAATCGAGCAACCGCCACCATGATCCCCGTGTTCCGGCATATGAAAACAGGTGGGATCTTGGTGATTGCTGAACCAATTCTTTTGACATCTCCGCCTCGATGAATCATGGAAGCCGGCTGCTACTCTCCATTTGGCCGTGCGCGCTACTCTGCGACGCTTGGGTAAGGATGTTCGCCAACTTGCCGCTTTGATTATCCGAAGAGTTGTTGTGTAGTACAAGTTAATAATATTTGCCGATAAATCACATCTTGTTATCAATACTCAAGAACGAAATCCAACAGCGAGGTATGCGTGACGGCGTCGGCTCGCTCGGGAAGGAGGTGCCATTGTTTCCGCGCGGGCCAATTACCCGGCGCGCTTCAACGCCGTGGCACCGGGGCCGGTCGACACCGACCTGTTCCGCGCCGGCAAGACCGATGAGGCCAAGCAACGCTCTGCCGCAATGAGTCCCTTCAACCGCATCGGCACGCCTCGGGAGATCGCCGAAGCGGTGAATTTCCTGGCGTCGGACAAGGCCTTGTGGCTCCACGGCCAGATCGTCCAGCCCAATGGCGGTTTGATATGAGTTTGCATATGCGCGGACTGCCGGTGCCGCGCAATATCAACCCCCCGATCGCGATGATCAACAAGACCAACTACGGGAACTGGAAGATTCCGCTACAGGAACGCCAGTGTCCGCCGTGGGAGCAACTTGTCAGGTAAACTCCGGCTGAGTCAGGCTCGGTGTCGGTGCCCCCGCATTGCCCAGGCATGACCCGGCGTTACGAGGAGTTGTCCGCATGATCGAATATCTCGCCAACCCGGTGTTCTGGGTTGGACTAGGCCAAATCATCATCGTCAACATCGTCTTGTCCGGCGACAATGCGGTGGTGATTGCGCTCGCCGCGCGTTCCCTGCCACCGCAGCAGCAGAAGCAGGCCATCATATGGGGTTCGGTCGCCGCCATCATCATGCGCGTGATCCTCACCATCGTAGCGGTCGAGATGCTGAAGCTGCCCTACCTGAAGCTCATCGGCGCATGTCTGCTGTTATATATCGCGATACAACTGCTGGTACCCGAAAACGATGGAGAGGACGGCATCAAGAGCAGCGGCAATCTTATGACGGCGATCCGTACCATCCTGATCGCCGACCTGGTGATGAGCCTCGACAACGTGATCGGCGTGGCGGCGGCGGCCAAGGGCGATAACGTCCTGTTGATGCTCGGATTGGGGGTCAGCATTCCACTGATCATTTTCGGGAGCACCGTCATCCTCAAGCTGATGGACCGCTACCCGGTGATCATCACCGGTGGCGCGGCGCTGCTCGGCTGGGTCGCCGGGGAAATGCTGATCACCGACCCGGTCCTGGTAGACTGGATTGCCTCCAGCATGCCGTGGATGCATATCCACCTGCCGCTTGTCGGCGATATCAGTTGGATCCAGATCCTGGGAGTCGTGCTGGTCATAGGCGCGGGCAGGTACATTGCGTCGCGAGACGCCGAGGTTGAGGTAAAGATGGTCGATTTGGCCGAGGCCGAACAACAATCCAAGTCGAATTGAGTTTGTCGGCATTAGGGGAGCAGGGGAGCGATGCGATGTTGAAAGTACTGATACCGGTGGATGGGTCTGGCAACTCCTTGCGCGCGGTGCGGCTCCTGATCGAGAAAGCCGCGCTCTACAAGGAGCCGCTGGAAATCCATGTGCTGAACGTCCAGCATCCGTTTCCGGGAACCGTCCGGGGCGTGCATCAGCAGTCCGAACAATACCATCACGACGAGGGCATCAAGGCGCTCGCCGAGGCGCGCCAGCTCCTCGACGCTCAAGCTCTGAAATATGCATACCACATCGTGGTCGGCGAAGCGGGGGAGACCATCGCCCACTTCGTCAAGGACAAGCAGATTCAACAAGTGGTGATGGGCACGCGGGGCGCCGGCGCGGTGGCGAACATGCTGATCGGTTCGGTGGCCACCAAGGTGCTGCATCTGGTCGACGTCCCGGTGCTACTCGTGAAATGATCGGATTGTATGGAATCCCACATCGCTGAAATTTCACGGGTCATACAACTCGCCGTCGCCCCGGTGTTCCTCCTGACCGCGATCGCCACCCTGGTCGCGACCTTGAACAATCGTCTCGGCCGCGTCGTCGATCGCCGCCGCGCGCTGCTGGAGCGTCCGATCGAACACCTCGACGGGAATGAGACGCTCGTAATTCACGCGGAGCTGGCGTTGCTGTCACGTCGCGCGAGGCTGGTCTACCTGTCGATATTTTCGGCGGTGTTGGGGGCATTGTTCATCTGCCTGGTCGTGGCCAGCGCTTTCCTGGCAGCACTGATATCTTTCGATCTCTCGCGCGTGGTGGCCGGCCTGTTCATTCTTTCCATGCTGGCCCTGGTAGTGGCCCTGAGCCTGTTTCTGCGCGAAGTGTATCTCGCGGTATCGCATTCGACCCATGTCAATCGCTGAGCCGGTCAAAGCGCTGAAGTCGCCGGAGATCCGATGAGTCCGGATTCGCGTTTGTACCGGAAGCTGTTAGATCAGGCCTGGTTTCGCAACAAGGACATGACCCGTCGCTTGCTGATCGCGCTGATCTTGTGCAGTTCCGCGATCACTATCGTCATCACGGTGGCGGAGTTGTTGTATCTCGACCACCACCCAGATGCCCTCGACATTACCCTCCTCGCTACAACCGTCGTGCTGCTGATTTCGCAGGCGGTGGTATGGCGACACCTCGGACTTGGCGAAGCAGCCCTCATCGACGTCAATCAACGGCTGGAGACGACGATACAGAGCTCGCCCCTGGCGATCTACACCCGTGATTTGAAAGGCCTGGTGACCAGTTGGAATCCGGCCGCCGAAAGGATGTTTGGCTGGCGCGCGGACGAAATCATCGGGCAACGGTTGCTCAGCGTACCGGCCGGCAAGGCCAAGGAAACCGAGACTCTGCGTCGCAGGGTACTCGACGGAGAAAGTATCGTCCTGGCGGAAGTCAGGCGCCAGCGACGTGACGGCACGTCGATCGATATCAGCTCCACGTTGTCGCCGTTGCGCGATTCCGCGGGAAAGATTTACGGCTATGTGGCGATCGCGGCGGATATCAGCGAGCGCAAGAAAGCCGACGAATCGCTGCGCCTGGCGGCTTCGGTGTACGAGGTCAGCAGCGAGGCCATGATGGTCACCGGCGCCGACAACCGGATCATCGCGATCAACCCGGCGTTCACCCGCATGACCGGTTATAGCCTGGATGAAGTCGCCGGCAGGTATTCGGATTTCCTCCGGGCTTATCCCGAGGACCAGGCATTTTTCAAGACCATGTGGGGCGAGCTCAAAAGCACGGGAACATGGAGCGGCGAAATGTCGGGCCGGCGCAAGAATGGCGAAATCTATCCAACCTTTATCACCATCAACGTCGTCCGCAACGAAGATGGATCGGTGTCCCGCTGGGTGGCGATGATCTCCGACATCACCAAGAAGAAGGAATCCGAAGAACTGATCTGGAACCAGGCCAACTTCGATCCGCTCACAGGCCTGCCCAACCGCCGCATGCTCCACGATCGCATCGACCAGGAACTCAAGAAAGCCCATCGCGCCGGGCTGCCGATGGCGCTGTTATTCCTCGATCTCGATCACTTCAAGGAAATCAACGATACGCTCGGGCATGACATCGGCGACATGCTGCTCAAGGACGCCGCGCTGCGTATCTCCAGTTGCGTGCGCGAAACCGACACCGTGGCGCGTCTGGGCGGCGACGAGTTCACCGCCACTCTGGGCGAGCTGGAAGATCCCGGCAGCGTCGATCGCGTGGCGCAGGACATCCTGCGGAAACTTTCCGAACCCTTCCTGCTGGGAGACGAAAAAGCCTATGTCTCGGTCAGCATCGGCATCACGCTCTATCCCGAGGATGCTACCGGCATCGAGCCGTTGCTCAAGAATGCCGACCAGGCCATGTACGCCGCCAAGAGCCAGGGCCGCAACCGTTACAGCTACTTCACGCCGTCCATGCAGGAAGCCGCGCAGACGCGGATGCGGCTGGCAGTCGACCTGCGCGGCGCGCTGGTCGACGACCAGTTCATGGTGTACTACCAGCCCATCGTGGAACTGGCGACAGGGTCGATCCACAAGGCGGAAGCGCTGATCCGCTGGCGGCATCCGCAGCGTGGCCTGGTCAGTCCCACCGAATTCATCCCGATCGCCGAAGACACCGGCCTGATCGTCGACATCGGCGATTGGGTATTTCGCGAGGCGGCACGCCAGGCGCTGCAATGGCGCGCCTCGCATCATCCGGAGTTCCAGATCAGCGTCAACAAATCCCCGGTTCAATTTCAAAGCGGGAGAAGCAGCCAGGCCGCCTGGTTCGACCATCTACAAGCGCTCGATCTGCCCGGACAAAGCATCGTCGTTGAAATTACCGAAGGCCTGCTGCTCGATGCCAACGCCGCCATCTTCGACCAGCTCCTGGCATATCGCGATGAAGGCATACAGGTCTCGCTCGACGATTTCGGTACCGGGTATTCCTCGCTGTCCTACCTGAAGAAATTCGACATCGACTACCTCAAGATCGACCAATCCTTCGTCCGCAACCTGACTCCCGCCTCCGACGACATGGCGCTGTGCGAAGCGATTATCGTGATGGCACACAAGCTCAGCATCAAGGTGATCGCCGAAGGCGTGGAGACCGAACAGCAGCGCGACTTGCTGGCCGCGGCCGGTTGCGATTACGGGCAGGGTTACCTGTTCTCGAGGCCGCTGCCGGCGGCGCAAATCGAAGCGCTGCTGACGTCACGGTAGGGCCGTCAGGCCGGTGGTCTGTCGCCGCACAGCAGGTCGACAAAGCGCGGGATCAGGGGAGAGGGATTGTCTTTGCGCCAGACCAGGTTGATGGGCATACGGACGTCCAGATCGGACACTGCGACGAGTTTCACGCCGGGCGGCAGGCGGCGCTTGGCGCTGGCCGGCGTGACGGTGCAACCGAGCCCGGCGGCCACCAGGCCCAGCACCGTGTAATGCGTGGTGCCTTCCTGCACGATGCGCGGCGTGAGGCCGTGCTGGTGAAAATGGTGGATCAGCAGGTCATGCAGTCTGGGCGACCGATCGCGGCGGAACAGGATGAAATCCTCGTCGTTCAAGTCCGCCAGGCGGCGTGGCGGACGGCGCGACAGTCCGGAGTCTTCATGCACGGCCAGCAAGTAGGTGTCCTCGATCCACGGTACGGCGGCCAGGGGACCGTCGTCGGCGAGTGGCCCGGTATATGCGAGCGCCATGTCGATGTGTCCGTCGAGCACGCGCTGGGTGACGGCACCGGACAACATGGCCTCGATAGTGAAAGTGATGCCCGGGCTCTGCTGGCGATACGTCTGCAAAGCGCGCAGCACGGACTCGTGCCAGGCGTAAATTTCCAGAATGCCGAGTCCCAGGTGCCCCACCTCTCCCCGTGCCGTGCGCACGGCGCGGGCCGACGCAAGCACGGCGTCGTCCAGGAGCCTGCGGGCGCTCGCGTAGTAGGAGTGGCCGGCGGGTGTCAGGGTCACGCCCCGGGCATTGCGGTCCAGCAGCGGCACGCCGACCGACTCTTCCAGCAGGCGTAACTGGCGCGATAAAGCCGGCTGGGCAATGTGCAGGGTCTGCGCCGCCCGCCCGAGGCTGCCCAGATCGGCAATGGTGACGAAATAGTGCAAGCGGCGGCCGTTGGTGTACATAGCAAAATTGTATGGGATGAGGCTGTTTATTGTATTTGTGGAATTGCTTGCTACTCGTTAGATTAGTCGAATCCGCAAACTACCGCCAGCCCCGCCATGCAGACCAGCCTTAAACCCAGCGATCCTGTGACATTCTTGAATTCACCCGCATACGAGGCCCTGGGCCTGCCGTTTTCCGAAATTGTGCGCGTAGACGACATGCTTTACCTGTCGGGCCAGATGGGTAACCTGCCGGGCACGCTGACCCTGGCGCCCGGCGGTATTCAGGCCGAGGCGCGGCAGGCGCTGCTGAATATCCAGACATCCCTCGAAGCGCACGGCTACTCGATGGCCCATATCGTCAAATGCACCGTGATGCTGGCCGATATGGCCGACTGGGCGGCCTTCAACGCGGTGTACATCACTTTTTTCGAGCGCCCTTATCCCGCCCGCAGTTGCTTTGCGGCACGCGGAATAGCCATGGACGGACGGCTCGAACTGGATGTTGTGGCGGTTGCCCGCCGCTAAGGGTTGCTCCGCAGGAACAGCGCTAACTCGTATCGTCGTCAGACCACTCCCGTGCCATGAAATTGCTCAAAGACGGTATCTACGCCCCGAAGGAAGTGGCCTTGGGCCACGCCCGCACCCACAACCCCTGCCCAGGCGGGGGCTACAAGTTGCTCGCTGCGCTCGTGGGTTACTGGTGCCCGACTTTGGGATTAGGGTACGGGGCGCTTCGTAACGGTATTTCACGTTAACCCGGGAGCTGAATCCATCATGCAAGTAGTCGATGCCTTTTCATCCAGCTACGCCGAGGCGCGGACCAAGTTTCTCGACGCAGCCGGACAGGCGGGGTGGTGCTCGATGGTTCTCCGGATGCAGATGCCTTGCTGATCGTGACCAGTGCCTGCCATGGCGTGGAAGGCTATTGCGGTTCCGGTGTGCAGGTATATGCCTTGCACGATGAAGCCTTTAGGGCCCGTTGCGCCGCCGCCGGCGTGGCCGTGCTGCACTTGCATGCGCTCAACCCCTACGGCTTTTCCCATATCCGGCGGGTGACCCACGAAAACGTCGACCTGAACCGCAACTTCCAGGACTTCTCCACCCCCTTGCCGGATAATCCGGCATACCGCGAGTTGCATTCGCTGCTGCTGCCCGAGACCTGGCCGCCGGACGCTGGCAACATGTCGGCCCTGGGCCAGTTCATCGCCACGCACGGCATGAAGACCCTTCAAGCGGCGGTATCGGGCGGGCAGTACCAGTTCGCCGACGGCCTGTTCTATGGCGGCACGTCTCCCACCTGGAGCAACACGGCATTGCGGCGGGCTCTGCGCAAGCATGCCGCCGGCGCGCGGCGACTGGCGTGGATAGACCTGCATACCGGCCTGGGTGAACCCGGCGCCGGCGAACGCGGATTCGCCGGGCGCAACGGCGACACCGCGGCACTGGCGCGTGCCCGTGATTGGTGGGGCGGCAACGGAGCTACGCCGATCACCACTTTCGGCGACGGAACCTCGGTCTCGGCTCCTTTGGTCGGGCTGATGTGGAGTGCGGTGTATGACGAGTGCCCGAACGCCGAGATTACGGCGATCGGCATCGAGTTTGGCACCCAGCCTTTGATGCAAGTGCTACAGGCCTTGCGCGCCGAGCAGTGGCTGGTCAATCACCCCCAGGCGCCCGCCGCGATGGCAGCGAAGATCAAGCAGGACTTGCTCGACGCCTTCTATGTCGACACCCCGGACTGGAAAGAAAAAATCGTCAGCCATGCGCGCCAGGCGATGCTTCAGGCGTTCGCCGGCTTGGGTGCTGCCGCTTGAATATAACCGCAAAGGGAGACGCCCGATGACCGCTGAAGCCGTTCTTGACCGAGAAGCAGCGCCGCATGCCCCTGGCGCGCAATCACCTGCAACTCCCGTTACACGCCGGGTGGTCATGGCCGCTGTCGCCGGCAACGCGCTCGAATTCTATGACTTCGGCTCCTATGCTTTCTTCGCGGTATACATCGGCAAGACCTTCTTCCCGGCGACCAACCCTTTTGCCAGCCTGATGCTGGCGCTGGCGGTGTTCGGCGTCGGCTTCGTTTCTCGGCCGCTCGGTGGCATTTTCATCGGCGCCTACGCCGACCGGGCCGGCCGCCGGCCGGCCATGCTCCTGACCATCGCCCTGATGACCTTGGGCACCTTGGGTTTGGCGCTCACGCCGTCCTACGACAGCATCGGCTTGGCGGCACCGATCATCATGGTGATTTGCCGTCTCGTTCAGGGCCTGGCGCTGGGCGGGGAGGTCGGCCCATCGACGGCATTCCTGATCGAAATCGCCCCGCCCGGAAAGCGTGGTCTGTATGCCAGTTGGCAATTGGCCAGCCAGGGTGCCGCCTCGTTGATCGCGGGCCTGGTCGGCATGGGCCTGACCAGCACGCTGGCGCCGGCCGAACTACAGGCCTGGGGCTGGCGCGTTCCGTTCGTGTTCGGTCTGCTGATCATTCCGCTGGCGATATATCTGCGGCGCGCCCTGCCCGAAACCCTCGGCCACGTTAGTCGTGTCAAGGGCACCGCGCCGGTACCGCCGGTCCGCCTGCGCAGCTACAGCCGCCTGATCTTCCTGGCGGTGCTGGTGGTGATAGGCGCGACGGTGTCGACTTATCTCGGCATGTACATGACCACCTACGCCATCGCGACCCTGAAGCTGCCGCCGACAGTCGCCATGTCCGCGACCGTGGCGGTCGGACTGGTGACCTTGCTGTTTGCCCTGGTGGGCGGATGGCTGGCCGACCGCTATAACCGCAAGTCCGTCATGTTGATCCCGCGCATCCTGTTGGCGCTGCTGGTGGTCCCCGCCTTCATGTTCCTGATCGACGCCAGGACCACCGCGGCCCTGATCGGCGTGACCACCTTCCTGGCGGCGCTGACGGCGATGAGCGCCGCCGCCTCGCTGGTGGCGGTGCCCGAGCTGCTGCCGGCCAGCATCCGCGCCACCGGTCTGGCGATTGCCTATGCGGTCGGTGTGGCGCTATTCGGCGGCTCGACCCAGCTCATCGTCACCTGGCTCATCGAGTTCACCGGTAACCCCGCCGCCCCGGCCTGGTATGTGGTCGGCACCAGCATCATCACCGCGTTGGCCATCTTGGCCTTGCCCGAGGGGCGCGATCGGGCGCTCGAGGCGTGAGAGGGTGAACCGTGTTGTGGCTTGAAAGCTCTACTTAAGGCGTTTGATCGGAATATTTTTGCGCGCAACATCCATTCATCCGGTAACCGAGGGTGAAACAACTAAAAACTGAAGAGGAGATAACACCATGAAACCCGAATTCCGTCTGACAGTCATATCCCTGTCCGTGGCAGCCGTCTTTGCCGCGCCACCCGTAATCGCGCAGACCGCCAATTCGGCCGAGGGCGAGGTACAGGCCCTGCAAACCGTGGTTGTAACGGCGCAGAAACGCCAGCAGTCGCTACAGGAAGTGCCGATCTCCATGACCGTACTGGGCGAGGAGGCGCTGGAAAAATCGCGGATACGCACGCTGTATGACATCCAGCAACTGGCGCCGAACTTCGAGGCCATACAGTCGCCGGGCTGGAGCGGCATCAATGTGCGCGGCGTCGGCGGCGGCGGACGCAACGTCGGTTGGGATACCCGTGTCGGCGTTTATCTGGATGGCGTGTATCTGGGACAATCCCAGGCGCTCGACCAGTCCCTCAACGACATCGACCAGATCGAAATCCTGCGCGGTCCGCAGGGGCATCTGTTCGGCAGAAACACCGACGCCGGGGCGGTGAGCATCACGACCCGGGCGCCGAGCAAGGAATTCGAAGCTTCCGTGCGGGGTGGCGTCAGCAACTATGGCGGCCGTGAGGCTGGCGGTTCCGTCTCCGGACCGATCTCCGCAGGGGTCTCGGGCAAGTTCTCCGTCACCAGCGAAACGCGGGACGGCTACACCACCAATCTATATAACGGCACCAAGCTCGACAACGTCGACCGGCTGGGTGCGCGCGGCCAGCTCAGCTTCCAGCCGAGCCAGAAACTGAAAGTCGATCTGTACGCCGACTACTCCAAGATCAATCAGAATCTGGCCTTGGGCGAGCCGACCACCGGCCTGTTCAATGTCCCGCTGGTGGGCGGACCGCTGAATCGCCGGACCGTCAATTTCAATACCACGCCCTACAAGAATTCCGAATTGTCGGGGCTGAGCATGACCATCAACTACGCCCTGGATGGCGGCAACAAGCTCACCGCCATCACCGGGTACCGGGATACCAAACAGCAGCGCGGCAATGACACCGACTACGGCCCGAAAGATCTTTTCCATGTCGAATACGCCGACCATTTCAAGCAGACTTCCCAGGAAATCCGTCTCGCCTCGCCCAACAGCGGCAAGCTGCGCTATGTCGCCGGTGTCTATTTCCTGAACGAGGACGCCGGCACGGATCGCAAAGCCATCGTCGGCCAGGACACGGCGACCATCATCGCCTATCCGGGCCTCGGCAACATCCCCTTCGGTGCCCTGGGACTCGCGCCCGGCGCGGTGATATCCAACGACGGGAAAATCAAGACCAGCACCAACGCCCTGTTCGGCAGCGTCGACTACGATTTCGCCACGGACTGGACGGTGAACCTGGGTGCCCGCTACACCAACGAAAAGAAGGATGTGCTCTACAACCTGAACGGTACCAAGAGCGGCGGCTTCAAGATCGCCACGCTCAACGGCTACACCGACAACCGCTCGGAAAGCCGGGTGACGCCGACCGTGGGGGTCAGCTACGCACTAAGCAAGACGACGAACTTGTATGCAAAATACTCGACCGGCTTCAAGAGCGGCGGCTGGAACACCGACTTCCTGAGCACCGCCCAGGTGGCCACCGGCATCAAGTTCGATACCGAAACGGTCAAGAGCTATGAAGCCGGCGTCAAGGGCAAGCTCCTGGGCGGACGCATGCAGTACGACGTCGCCGTATTCAGCAGCCAGTTCGATCGTTACCAGGTGTTCCAGTTCGTCCAGATCGGCGCGGCGACCGCCCTGGTCCTCAACAACGCCGCCAAGGTCGATACCCGCGGCATCGAAGCCAGTACCCGCCTGCGTGTCAGCCGGGATTTCGACATTGGCGCCAACCTCGGCATCCTGCGCGCGGAATACAAGAACTTCCCCAATGGCGGCGGTCCCGGGGTCGATTACAGCGGCCAACCGGTGGCCGACACGCCCAAGCTGACGGCGGCCTTGACGGCGACCTACCGTATCCCGGCGCCGAGCCTCGGCGGCGGCTTCGAGTTGTCGGGTGATTACAGCCATCGCGGCAGCGCCGTTCTGGGTGGAATCTTCCCCGATCTGCCGGCGCGCAATCTGGTCAATGCCCGACTCGCCTACACGCCCAGCAGCGGCAAGTGGTCGGCCAACCTGTGGGCGCGAAACCTGACGAACCAGGACTATGTCATCGCCCGCGGCCAGGACTTCCTGAAAAACCAGTTCGATACCCGAGGTCTGCCGCGGATGGTCGGCGTGACGGCAAAGTACGACTTCTAACCGCGAGTTCGTTGCGTCGCGAGCTATCCTATCGTGTGTTTGACGGGGGCCTCACGGTCCCCGTTTTTTTTTGATGTCGCCTCAATCAAGCGCCGATCGCCGCCTGCGCCGCGGCCAGGCGCGCAATCGGCACGCGGAAGGGCGAGCAGCTCACATAGTCCAGCCCCACCCGGTGGAAGAACTTGACCGAGTCGGGATCGCCGCCATGTTCGCCGCAGACGCCGACTTCGATTCCGGGACGAACTTCACGGCCTTTCTTGACGGCCATCTCGACCAGCAGGCCGACGCCCTTTTGATCGATGGAACGGAATGGATCGCGCTCGTAGATTCCTTTCCTGAGATAGTCGGGCAGGAACTTGCCGGCATCGTCCCGCGAGAATCCCAGCGTCATCTGCGTCAAATCGTTGGTGCCGAAAGAAAAGAACTCGGCTTGCTTGCCGATGCTGTCGGCGATCAGGGCCGCACGCGGGGTTTCGATCATGGTGCCGAGCATGTAATCCACCGTCTCGCCACGCTCGGCGAATACGGCCGCCGCCGTGCGCCGTATCACCTCCGCCTGCGCATTGAATTCGCGCACCGTGCCCACCAGCGGGATCATGATCTCGGGTTTGACTTCGAAGCCCATGGCTTTCACGTTGAGGACGGCTTCGAGAATGGCGCGTGCCTGCATTTCGGTGATCTCAGGGTAGCTGATGCCCAGGCGGCAGCCACGGTGTCCCATCATCGGGTTGAATTCGTGCAGTTCCTCGACGCGCATCTTGATCTTGCCCAGGGACACGCCCATATCGCTGGCCATCAACCGCTGGCTGGCTTCGTCGTGCGGAATAAACTCATGCAGCGGCGGATCGAGCAGGCGGATGGTGACCGGCAAGCCGCTCATCTCCCGAAACAGACCTTCGAAATCGCCGCGCTGTATTGGCAGCAGCTTGGCCAGCGCCTTGCGCCGTCCGGTTTCGTCGTCGGCCAAGATCATTTCGCGCACGGCGATGATGCGGTCGCCTTCAAAAAACATGTGCTCCGTACGGCAAAGACCGATCCCAGTGGCACCATAACTGCGTGCGACTTTCGCATCGTCCGGTGTGTCGGCATTGGCCCTGACCTCCATCCGCTTGTAGCGGTCCGCCAGCGCCATCAGGGCGCCGAAATAGCCGCTCAACTCGGCCTCCTGGGTCGGAATCTGGCCTTCGTATACTTCGCCGGCGGAGCCGTCCAGGGATATCCAGTCGCCCTCGCAATAAATGTTGTCTCCGATAGACAAGGTGCGCGCCTTGTAATCCACATGCACCGCTCCTGCGCCGGATATGCAGCATTTTCCCATGCCGCGGGCGACCACCGCCGCATGCGAGGTCATGCCACCGCGCGCCGTCAGGATGCCTTTGGCCACGCTCATGCCGCGCAGGTCCTCGGGGGATGTTTCGAGGCGTACCAGGATCACGGCCTTGCCTTTGTTGACCCACGCTTCGGCTTCGTCGGCAAAGAACACGATCTGCCCGGTGGCCGCTCCGGGCGAGGCTGGCAATCCGCGCGCAATCACCTTGGCGGCCTTTATCGCCCGCGTATCGAATATCGGATGCAGAAGCTCGTTCAGGCGCTCCGGGTTGACGCGCGACAAAGCCGTTTTCTCATCGATCATGCCTTGTTCCAACATCTCCATGGCGATGCGCACCATCGCCGCGCCGGTGCGCTTGCCATTGCGCGTCTGGAGCATCCAGAGCTTGCCTTCCTGGATGGTGAACTCCATGTCCTGCATGTCGGTGTAATGATTTTCCAACCGCGTTTCGGCCGCCAGCAGTTGTTGATAAAGTTCCGGCATCAACTCTTCCAGCGACGGATACTTGGTGCGTCTTTCCTCTTCGCTGACCAAGGCGAGTTGTGCCCAGCGCTGCGAACCGAGTCGTGAAATCTGTTGCGGCGTGCGGACCCCGGCCACCACGTCTTCCCCCTGGGCGTTGATCAGAAACTCGCCGTTGAAGAGATCCTCGCCCGTGCCGGCGTCGCGGGAAAAAGCCACCCCTGTGGCGCTGCTGTCGCCGAGATTGCCGAACACCATGGCCTGGACATTGACCGCCGTCCCCCATGATTGCGGGATATCGTTCAATTCACGGTAGACCTTGGCTCGATCGTTGTTCCAGCTTTCGAAGACGGCGAACACCGCACCCCATAGCTGTTCCCAGGGATCGGTCGGAAAGTCCCGGCCGATGCGGGCGCGAATCAGCGATTTGAAGCGCTGCACCAGTTCCTTGAGGTCATCGGTATCCAGATCGGTATCCAGCTTGACGCCGCGTTTTTCCTTCACCATGTCGATGATGACTTCAAATGGATCGTGATCTTCCTTTGAAACCGGCTTGAGACCCATGACCACATCGCCGTACATCTGGACGAAGCGGCGATAGGAATCCCAGGCGAAGCGTTCATTGTTGGTCGCGCGCGCAAGGCCAGCCACCGCCTCGTCGTTCAGTCCAAGGTTGAGTATGGTGTCCATCATCCCCGGCATGGAAGCGCGGGCACCCGACCTTACCGAGAGGAGCATGGGATCCGCGGCATCGCCGAATTTCTTTCCCATTTCACCTTCGACATAGGCCACCCCCTGTAGCACTTCGTCCTTTATCAGGCCGAGCAAGTGGTCCTGGCCCTTTTCGGTATATTCCGTACAGGCCTCCGTGCTGATGGTGAATCCCGAAGGAACAGTGATCCCCAACCAGCACATTTCCGCAAGATTCGCGCCCTTGCCGCCGAGCAGGTTCTTCATCGACGCTTCGCCTTCCGTGCGCGCCGCGCCAAAAACATAGACATATTTCTTCTGGCTTGACATGGTTCACTCCTTGGTTGGACAAGTACCCGAGTAGCAACTGCGGACACTCGCGAGAAACTGCCGGCGAGGCGTGTTTGCGTCCATGAATGTTGGTTATTTCAATGGAAGGACGCGCGCCGGAACTGCGGCACAGGGTTAAGCCGAGAGCACCGCCGCTTCATGCAGGCCTCGCGACGTACCCTGAAGCCGGCGCATTTTCTGGGAGTTGGTCGGGACGATGCATCGCGGATTCGCCGGAATGCGGGTCATCAGTTTCTTCAGTCCGGAAATATCCAGAATGCGGATATGCCGCTGTTCCACTGAAATGATGCCTTCTTCCTGAAACCGCGAAAACGAGCGGCTCACGGTTTCCAGCTTCAATCCCAGGTAGGAACCGATTTCCTCGCGGGTCATCCGCAGATGGAATTCGGTGGGCGAGTACCCCCGCGCCGTCAATCGCTTCGATAGATCCAGCAGAAAGGCGGCCAGGCTCTCGTCCACGCGCTTGACTCCGAGCAACAGCATGGTGCTATGGCCGCGCACGATCTCGCGGCTCATCACCTTGTGAAGCTGGTGTTGAAGCGTCCGTAGCTCGCGCGAAAGACCCTCGAGGTCGGCGTAAGGAATCAGGCAAACTTCGCTGTCTTCCAGCGCCACTGCGTTACAGGTATGGACTTCATTGCTGATGCCGTCCATGCCGAGAATCTCGCCGGCCATCTGGAAACCGGTGACGTGATCACGAGCATCGTCGGTCAGCACGTCGGTCTTGAAGAAGCCGCTTTTTACCGCGTAGATCGCGCTAAACCGTTCCCCTGATCGATAGAGATGATGGCCGCGCTTGATTCTGATTCGACCGCCGAGGACGGTGTTGAACCGGTCCATGTCGATGTTACCGAGGTCTCCCGGCAGGCAAAACTCGCGGAGATTGCATTGTGCGCAGGCGGTCTGCAGGCTTGGTATTTCAATTTTCATTTGCGCTGCCCGCCATCGCCGGCTGCCTCCAACGCCGGACGCACGATCAGCGACAAGCCACCGTGTTCCGTGTTGTTGAGGCGGTTGAGGAATAGTTCGCTGGCAAAATGCCCGCCGTCCTGCGTCACCGCTTGAAAATGGCGTCCGCTGCGGCAGAGAAAACGCAGGCGTGAATTGGGCTGACCGTTCTGCATCAATTCCAACTCCGCCAATTGCGGCAGCAGCATGGAAACATGGCGCCAGACCAGTTCGCTGCGGCGGTACCGGAACAGCATTTCGCTTGCCCGGTTGCAATCGCGGATCATGCCGCGATCATCCAGCGTCATCGCCGCAAAATCTTCACCGGCGCGGGCCGCGATAAGGCCTTGTCTGGCGACTGCGGCCAAGTGTGACTGCTGTGCTTGGTGTGCGGGCATGCTCAATGTTCCTTCCGCCCGTCGAATTTTGCCTCGGCTTCCAGCCAATCGTCGAGTTCCTGACCCGGCACGAAACCGCGTGCTTCAGCCCTGTAGTAGGCCGCGGTGGCGATGTAATCTGGTCGGTCTTCGACGCAAGGGGTCGGTTCGCTCAACATGGCAACGCCGGATGCCGCCTTGGCGCTGGTCTTGTGCTTGGTTGGCGTGGGTTTCACTTCAGATCTCCTCAGTCGTTAGTGGTCGTCACGTTGACGGTACTGATGCATATAGAATATGACGCCCTCAAATTGTTGGAAATAGAGGGAATGCCTTATTTTGACTACGGTAAATACGGTAGTTTCAGTTCGCGGTATACATGGCATGGGCCGATGGGTAAAGCGACGCGGCGACGCTTGCCTCAGCGGACAGGTCCTTGCGAGAAAGCAAAGCCTTCTGTCTTGAAGAGTCCAAGACAGGCGTCCACCGCGCCTGGATCGTAGAATCTGCCCTGGTTTCGGGTGATTTCGTCGAGTGCCGCGTCGATGCCCAGAGTCGGGCGGTACGGGCGGTGTGAGGCCATGGCTTCGACGACGTCGGCAATCGCCAGAATCCTCGCCTCCGGCAGCATGACCTCCCCCTTCATCCCTTGGGGGTAGCCGCTGCCGTCCAGACGCTCATGGTGCTGTAGCACGATTTGTGCGATCGGCCAGGGAAAATCGATACCCTTGAGAATTTCGTAGCCGGTTTGCGGATGTGTCTTGATCAATTCAAACTCGATCTGGCTGAGTTTGGCGGGCTTACTGAGGATTTCCGCCGGAATGCTGATTTTGCCCAGGTCGTGGATCACCGCCGCCAAATGCAGGCCGTCGATCTCTTCCTGCGGTAATCCCATCGCGTGCGCAATCGCGGCCGCCAGCTCCGACACGCGGCGCTGGTGGCCTGCGGTATAGGCATCGCGCATCTCGATCGTGGTGGCGATGGCCTGGATGGTGTCGGTCAGGTTCGTCCTGATCTGATCCAGATATTGGAGGCCCTTTCCCGCGGCGTGGTCTCTTTCGGCTCTGATGCGCAACGCGTTGATGCCATAAGCCAGATCGTTTCCCAACTCGTTCAGCAATGCCACCTCGCCCGCATCGAAAGCATTCGGGTCTGCGGAAAAAATACTCAAGGCGCCAAAGACACGCTGCCCGTCCGAAAGCGGGACAGACAGGTTGGCGTTCCAGTCATGGGCAACGGCCAACTTCTGGTAATACTCGAAACCCGGGTCTTTTCGGATGTCGAGACTGATTTGCAGCTTCCCGCTGCGCAGGGCTCTGGCAAGTGCGCCTTGCCCTCTGGCCGAATCCGCCCAAGTGAGTTGCAGATCGATGAGATCGCTCTTCGTCACACCCTGGCACGCCATGGGAACAATGCTGTTCGCTGCGTCGACTTCCGGGTAACCGACCCACGCCATGCGGTATTCGCCGACATCCACGATGATCCGGCAGACATCGTCGAGCAACTTCCCTTCATCGACCGCCTTGACCAAGGCCAGGTTACCCGCGCTGAGGGTGCGCAGGGTGCGGTTGATCCTGCGCAGGTGTTCTTCGCTTTGCCGGAGGGCGGCCTCGGCGAGTTGGCGTTTTTGCAAGCCACGTTCTTCGGCCAGGGTGCGCAGGATGGCGGGCGCGAGCCGCGCCAACTGATCTTTCAGCACATAGTCCCGCGCTCCCAGCTTGAGCAGTTCGACGGCGGATTCGTCTCCCAACGCGCCGGTCACCATGATGACCGGAATTTGCGTATGCGTAAGGTCGGTAGCCGGTAGTCGGCGAGGACGATATCCGGCTTGAAATCGTCAAGCGCCAGCATATATGCCTCGCGGGTGTCCACGCGCAGCAAGGTGAATGCCAGCCCGGCCTCGAGCAGCGCGCTTTCCTCCAGTTCAGCGTCGGTCTGGACATCCTCCAACATCAGGATGCGCAGTTTGTCGTTCGGCTGATCCATGGCGAATTACCTGGGTGGCTGAGGGCGGCTGATCCCCAGCCAGTAGCGTCCGAGTTCCGACACCATCCTGGCGAACTCGTCGAACCCCACCGGCTTGCATACATAGCTATTGACACCGAGATCGTAGGCGGTAACGACATCGCAGTCTTCCTTGGAAGAGGTCAACATCACCACCGGAATTCTCTTCGTGCGGCTATCCGCCTTGACCCGGCGCAATACCTCCAGGCCATCCACCTTCGGCAACCGCAAGTCGAGCAGGACCAGCTTGGGGCAGTTCTCGATTTTGCGGGTGGCATAAGTGCCGGTGGCGAACAGGAACTCCAGCGCCTCGGCGCCGTCTTTCACCCACACCAGCTTGCCGGTCAGGTTGTTTTCCTTCAGCACTACCATGGCCAGCTCGGCGTCGCTGGGATTGTCCTCGACCAGCAGGATGTCGACGTCTTCGGCGCATGCTGTCATGGCTTTTTCCCCGGGTCCAGGGAGGGCATGGCGAAATAGATTGCCGCGCCTTCGCCCGGCTTCGCCTCCGCCCACACCCGCCCGCCATGCCGGGTGATGATGCGCTTGACGATGGCGAGGCCGATTCCGGTGCCCTCGAATTCCTCTATCCCATGCAGACGCTGGAACACCCCGAACAATTTGTCGGCATACTGCATGTCGAATCCCGCGCCGTTGTCCTTGACGAAGAAGACGTTTTCCCTGCCTTCCGGATAAGCGCCAAGCTGAATCGCCGCCGCGGGTTTGTGGGAAGTGAACTTGATCGCATTGGCCAGCAGGTTTACCCACACTTGGCGCAGCATCGCCAGATCGCCGCGGGCCGGCGGCAGCGGGGCGATCTCCACGCCGAGTTCGCGTCCGGCGGCGGTGGGCTTGAGTTCCTCGAAGACCTGGCGCGCCAGCCCATCCATGTCGATTTCCGACGGCGTGATCCCCAGTCGTCCCATGCGCGAGAAGGCGAGAATGTCGTCTATGAGCTGTCCCATCTTCTGGGTGTTGTCGCGTATCACCTTCAGCAGCCGCTTGCCTTCATCATCCAGCTTGTCCATATAGCGCTTCAACACCAGGCTGGAAAATCCGTCGATCGCCCTTAGAGGCGTGCGCAGATCGTGGGAAACGGAGTAGGCGAAACCTTCCAGATCCTTGTTGGCATCTTCCAGTTTCCGCGCCTTTTCTTCAAGGTGTACGCTGAGTTCCTTGAGTTGGTCCTGGCTGGCCGTCAACTCGCGGTTTTGCAGAACCGCGTTCTCATAGGTCGAAACGAGCAGGTTCAAGACCCGTTGGGGTCCGACGCTGACCCGATGCTTCTGTTCGTCCAGCGTCAGCTCCATCTCGACTTTTTCTTCGCCGCGTACGGGCGGCTCAGTCAAGATAGTCTTGATGCGGGACAATAAATATTGCTCGTTGAACGGCTTGGTCACATAGTAGTCCGCACCCGCGTTCAGGCCGAGGATCACGTCCCTGGAGTCCGACAACATCGTCAGCAGGATTACCGGGGTGTCCTTCAGTACCGCATCCTGGCGAATGGCCCGGCACATCTCGAAGCCATTCATCACCGGCATGGTAATGTCGCTGATGATGAGACTGGGCGGCTCCTTCCTGGCCGCCGCCAGACCCTCCACGCCGTCCTTGGCGAGCGCGACGGGGTAGCCTCCCCGCGCCAGGACGCGCCGCAGCAGTTCGGCCTGGATCATGCTGTCTTCGACGATCAGGATCGGTGGCGAGCCGTCTTCCGTCCTCATGGTGGTGTGGGTTTGCTCACTCATGGCGTGCCTCTATCAGTATCCAGGTTCAGCAGCTTCAGCAGGGTGGGAGCGATTTTCGCCAGGGGCAGCACATAGCGCGCTGCGTTGGCGGCAATTGCTTCCTTCGGCATGCCGAAGATGATGCTGCTTTCCTCATCCTGGGCTATCGTCGTTCCTCCCTCCTGGGCGATGGCGCCCAAGCCGTCCACGCCGTCGCGCCCCATGCCGGTGAGCAGCACGCCCGCCGCGCTTTTTCCATACACCCGCGCCAGGGATTTGAAAGTCACGCTTATGGAGGGACGATGGCCATCGCAGGGCTGCGCGTAGCTGCATTCCAGCCTCCCTTGGCCGTCCACGACCAAATGCGTACCCTCGCGGGGAAAATAGACTGTCCCCGGCTTGGGCAGGATGCCGGTCTCGGCGGTCATGATATTCAATGGGCATTTTTCCGACAGCCAGTCCACCAGTCCCTGCAAGAATCCTTCGCTGATATGCTGGACGCAAAGCAGCGGCACCGGAAACATGCCCGGCAAGTGCGCGAGAATTTCCCGGAAGGCCTGCGGTCCGCCGGTCGAGGCGCCGATGCCTATAATCTCCGGCGGTGCGGCCTCGGTGGCCGGCTGATAGCTCCTGTCCGGAGTTGCCGCCGCATAGGGTTCTTTCCAGCGCTTGCGGATCACCACCACCCCGGCAAGAATCTTGATCTTGCTGACCAGTTCCTGCGCATCCAGTTCATGACCCGCCATGGCCGTTTCGCGCGGCTTGGCCATGACGTCGATGGCCCCGGCTTCCAGCATCTGAAAGATATTGGCGGTCTGCTCCTTCTGCACCGACACGCTCAACACAAGGATGGGGCGCGGGAATCTCTCCATCACCGCCTTGGTGAATTCCAGGCCGTCCATCAGCGGCATGTGCAGGTCGGTGCAAATGACGTCGGGTTGCAGCGAGGGAATCATGTCCAGCGCGTCCCTGCCATTGGCGGCCGTGCCCGCCACCTGGATTTCCGGCGCGACGGCGAGTATCCGTTGCAGGATGGCGAGGGTGATGAGGGAATCGTCCACCAGCAGGACGCGGATGGGGGGCGATGTGTTTTGTCCGTTACGATTCATGACCGGGTCAGCATTAGATGAGCCGCGCCAGGCAATCCAGCAGCACCTGCTGGTCGAACGACGGCTTGGCGATGTAGGCATTTGCACCCACTTCCAGTCCGCGCCGCTGGTCCTCCTCGGAGGCCAGCGAAGTCACCAGGATGACGGGGAGGTCGGCGTATTTCCTGTCGGCGCGGATTTTTTCCGTCAGCGCCAGGCCGGTCATGTTCGGCATCAGAATGTCGGTGACCACGGCGTCGAATGGACGCGTGCCGAGTTTGGTGTAGGCTTCCATCCCGTCCACGGCGGTGACCACTTCGTAGCCAGCGCCCTCCAGGATGCGCTTCTCCTGGGTGCGTGTGGTAATGCTGTCCTCGGCCAGCAGCAGCAGTTTTTTCTTTGGCGCCGCTTCGTCTGTGGTAACAGGAATGGCGGCAACGGATTTCTTGAGCAGGGTCTTGAGCAGATCGTGCGGATTCAGCACTATGCACACTTCCCCGGTTTCCAGTATGGTCGCCCCGGCGACGTTGCGTACCCGCTTCAGCAGCCGGCCTTGCGGTTTCAGCACAACCTCCAGCTCATCGCACAGTTCGTCCACCATCAAGCCGAAACGCTCCACGCCCACCGTGAGTACCACGCAGATCGCCGCCGATTGCGCGCCGCGCGGTGACTTGGGCGCGGCTCTGGCGACGTCCAGGAGTTCCAGCAGCGACACCACGGAGATCGCCTGCCCATCCAGCGTAAGCGTCTGTCGTCCTTCCAGGGTGTACAGTGCGCCGGGCTGCACTTTGCGCGAGAACTCCACATGCTCGACCGGCAAGGCATAGCGGTGGCCGTTCGCCGCGACGATCAGCACGCGCACGGTTGCCAGCGTGACCGGCAGTTGCGCGCGCAACGTCAGTCCCTTGCCGGGAACGGACTCGATCTGGAGCACGCCCTTGAGGTGCTCGACGTTGTTGCGCACCACGTCGAGGCCGACGCCGCGTCCGGAAACATCGGTGACGAAATTGGTGGTGGAGAATCCGGAAACCAGGATCAGCGACTGTACCTGGGCCGCGCTCATGCCGGCCAAATCATCTTCACGGTACATGCCGTGTTTCAGAGCGGAGCGCTTGATCTCTTCCAGGTCCAGCCCGCATCCGTCATCGCTGACCTCGATGACGATGCTGTCCGGCGTCTGGCTGGCCTTGACGCGGATTGTTCCGGCGCGTGGCTTGCCCGCCTGTTCGCGCTGCTCCGGGGTTTCGATGCCGTGGCCGACGGCGTTGCGCAGCATGTGCATCAGCGGGTCCTTGATTTCCTCCAGGACATGCTTGTCCGCCACCGTATCTTCACCCTCGACGACCAGTTCGACCTCCTTGTGCTGCTCTCGCGCCAACTCGTGCACCAGGCGCGGGAACAAGCCGAATAGGGTGGACATCGGCAGCAGGCGCATGCCGCGGATGCCGCCTTCGAGCTTGTCGGCGATGAAATCCAGCCGGGCACTGTCTTCATATGCGCCGCCGCGCAGTTGGTTCAACATGGCGCGTAGGGACTCCAGCCTTTGGGCGATTTGCCGGCCGGCCTGTCCCGCGCGCAGCGCCCGTTCACTATCCTCGCAATAATCGAGCAGTTCGACCATCTCCGCTAGGCGGCGCGCGATGCGGAGCTTCGTCACCGTCAGTTCGCCTGCCTGGGTCAGCAGCGCATCCAGTTTCCTTGGGTCGACGTGTATCGTCTCGATGCGGAAGGTTTCCGCCTTCGGCGCGGCTGCGGGTGGCGTGGCAGGCGTGACTGGAGTGGTCGGCGTGACGGGTGCCGAAGCCGGTTTCACCCTGGGTCGCGTGGCCGGCTTCGATTCCACGACCGGGACTGCGGTGGGCGCTTGCGCCGTCTGCCCGATGGCCAGTTGCGTCGACCGGCGTATCGCCGCCAGCGTCCGGTTCATCTCAGCCACGGCATCCGCTTGCGGCGCGACACCGCCCTTCCTGGCGGCTCCCAGGGTATCTTCAAGCTGGTGAGCCAGGCTCTGGATTTCACTCAGCCCGAGCATCCGCGCCGCGCCCTTGAGGCTGTGCGCTTCCCGGAACAAGTCTTCCAGAAGCGGCTGGTCGGCCGGTGTTTTCTCCAGTTGCAGCAAGCCGTCGTCGAGGCGCTGCATGCGCTCCCCGCTTTCTATCTTGAACAGCTCGCGCAACTCTCTGTCTTCAATCATGGGTCATTCCGCAATTGCCAATCCACGGTAGGCAATGCTCAGATCAGTGCCTTGAGCGACTGGGCCACCTCGTTAAGCTTCACCACCCCGATCTTGGCCTGCGCCGTGCCGGCGGTGATTTCCTTCGAACCGTTGTTCAGGTTTTTCATCGCTTCCGAAACCTGGATCAGCGCGCCGGACTGCTGCTTGCTGTTCAGCATCACCTGCTGCGCGCCCTCATAGACTTTATTGGCCACCGCAGCGAGAGAGGCGAAAGACTCGCCGGACTGCTTGGCGATAGCCGCCACCTCCTCGGCGGTCTTGGTGCCTTCCTCGGTCGCCATCACCGCCGAGTTGGTGGCTTTCTGCACTTCCTTCACCAGCGCGTTGGTGCGTTCCGCAGATTTCTTGCTCTGGTCGGCGAGCTTGCGTATCTCGCTGGCGACGATGGCGAATCCCTTGCCGTGCTCGCCGGCGCGCGCCGCTTCCACTGCCGCGTTCAGCGCCAGCATATTGGTTTCGCCGGCGAGTTCGCCGACCACGTTGGCGATGGTGCCGATCTGCTCGGCTTGTTCGGAAAGACGCAGGATTTGTTCGGCAACCGCTCCGACTTTTTCTTTCATGGCTATGATGCCGCTATAGGAACGGTTGGCCAGTTTGATACCCTCTTCAGTCAGGGCCAGCGACTGGTTGGCCAACGCCGCGGTGTTTTCGGACTGTTGGGCCGAGGTCTGGGAAGAGACGCCCAGCTCTTCGGCGGTGGCCGAGACTTCGGTGACCGCCGCGGATTGTTCTCCCACCGTGCGCTCATGTTCGGTCATGGTGGCCGCGAACTCACTCGAAGAACTGGTCAGGGCATTCACCGATTCGCCGATCATCTGGGTAATGCGCGAGGTGACCCACAGGCCGAAAATGATCGCGAACAAGATGGACAATAGCGCGCCTCCCCAGACGGCCCTTATGGTGCTGGCGGTTGCGGTTTCTTCCGCCGCCGTCCGACCCGCGAGTGTTTCCCTTTCCTTGGCCTCGAATTCCTTGATCAGTTCCGCCGCTTCGCGGAAAAGCTGGACACTCTTCTCCGTTTTGAAATAGGCTGCGGCCTGCTTCGTCTGCCCGGCGTCAACCAAGGCAATCAGTCCCTTGGATTCACCCGCCAAGTCTTGGAACTTTGCGTTGATCTTGTCCAATAGTTCGACCTGCCGCGGGTCTTTGACATTGACTTTAAGGAACGCCACCGACTGGAGGAAAACTTGCTCGCCTTCCTTGAACGCCTTGAGATGGGAGGCATCCTTGACCAGCAGATAGCCGCGGGCGCCGCGTTGCATCTGGCTGGAACTGAAATCGAGATCCCCAAAGCGGTCGATGATGGCGTGCGACGACTCCGTTAACTCCGATTGCCGCACTATCTCTATGGCATTTCCATACACCAGCGCCGCCACGATGAAGAACAATACGATGGGGACGGAATACCCAAGTAAAAAGCGGTGACGCAGTTTCATATTCCCGAACATTTTTATTCTCCTTTCCAGTCGCCGTTACACTTCTTCTTCAACCTCAAGGCCGCCTTCAGCCAGGATCTTGTGCATGTCCAGGATGCCGACCATGCTTTCGCCATGGCGTACCACACCCTTGCAGTATTCGTTCATGTCCGCATGCGCTGCCGCCGGCAGGGAGGCAATGTCGGCGGGCCGCGGGTAGATTACTTCGAGCACTTTGTCCACCGTCACGCCGATGGACAGCTCGCCCGCCTCGACCACCATGACTTCCGCGGCCGAGCCGCCCGGCGGGATGTTCAGCAGCCCCCGGATATCCGCCAGGGTCAGGATGTCGCCGCGCAGGTTCATGTTGCCGGCGATGTGCGGCGGGCAACAGGGGATGGCGGTAACACGGCGCAAATGGGAAAACTCGCGCACCACGTCCAGCTCCACGCCGAAATATTCCTCGCCGAGTTGAATGATGGATAAGGGAATCGTCGCGGCGGCGTCCTGGCCTTCCACGGTCTGCATCAAGTTGTGGGCGCGGCTGCGGAATACCGCACGCTCCATGGCATCCGGGCAAGTTGGGGGATTTACGCCGACGCCGGGTTCGGGCAGCGCCGGTGCGTGGATCAGGCGCGACACGTTCAGCAGCATGACGATCTCTTCGCCCACCTTGGCGTTTCCCGTCAGGAAACTGACCAGTTCGGGAGGTTGTTCAGGATAATGCAGCGGCGGTTCGATTTCCGCCGCCGGAATGACGACGACGTCGCTGACCTCGCTGACGATCACGCCCATGGTCACGCCATCGGTTTCCAGCATCACGATGCTGTCGCTCAGTTGATAGCGCCGGGAAGGATGGCCGAGGCGCAGGCCGAGATCCATCACTGGCTCGATCTTCCCGCGCATATTGACCATGCCGGCGATATAGCGAGGCGCTTCCTCGGCAGGACTGAGATCCGGCAGCCATGCAATCTCCAGCACCGACCTGGCCTCAACGCCATAACGCACGCCATTCAGGCTAAAAAGTAAATAGGCTGTCATCAAATCCACTTCCATGGACTTCGGTCGAAGGAGGGCAGCTCACACATGAGCGCTCAGCAGATGCTCGACATATTGCATAACAGTATTCACCGTGGATGCGCCGTAAAGCTTGACCTGCTCGTCTCCAGGCAAGGTTTTCAGGAGGTCGCGAGCGGTCGCGCGCATCTTGCCGGCCCGCGCGGGATACCCTTCCCTTGCATACAGATCGCCAAGATCGAGGTAGGCGGCGATCAATGAAGGATCGAGATAGATCACTTTCTTCAGCAGATCCTTGGCCTCCGCGAAATCTCCGCGTTCCTGGGCCAGCAGCGCCAGCAGGTAGTGCGGTTCCGCGACCAGGGGATGCGCCGCAACCATGTCGCCGCAAATATTCGCGGCCCTGTCCGGCTGGCCCTGGTTCGCATACCGCCAAGCCCGCTGCATTTCCGGAACCGCCGTTGTGTCGTGTATCTCCGCCGCCGCGGGCTGGTCGACTGCGGCATGGCTATCGAGCAGGGCAGGCGGTATTTCCGTCGGCGGCGCCGCGGTAGGCACAACCGTCGGCACGGCGGCCGGCAAGAAGAAGGGTTCTGACACTTTCTGGTAAACGATAGCCTCGGGAAACACCCGGCTGCGCAGCTTCCCCAGGTGATGGGCATACAGTTCGCCATGGCCGGTGATCAGTATCCCGCCTTCGGCCAGCGTCTCGGTGAATTTGTCCGCAATGCGGGAAACCACAGGCCGCGCCATGTAGATGAAGGTGTTGCGGCATAGAATCAGGTCCTGGTCGTGAAGGTCGGAAGCCGTCGGGAACTCATCGGCCACCAGGTCGCCGAGACGAAATCTCACCCGGTCGCGGATTGCCTCGTCGAGCACCCAGGTATTTTTGCGCCGATGGAAATAGCGCTGTCGCCGTTCGGCGCTCATGTTGCGGAAAGACCACTCGGTGTAAATTCCCTGCCGTGCCTTCTCGATGGCCTGGTGGTTGATGTCAGTGCCGAGGACTTGGATGTTCCATTGCGACTGATCAGCCATCAACTCATCCAGCAGGATGGCCAGGGAATAGGCCTCCTCGCCGCTTGAACAGGCGGCGCACCAAATGTACAGCGTGTGCAAGGCTTTCCGGCGCTCGAGCAGTTCCGGCAGGATTCTGTCCTGGAGCAGCGCATATTGTCCGCTGTCACGAAAGAAATAGGTTTCGCCCGTGGTCAGGAGGACGGCGAGTTCTTCCCGTTCATGCCGTAAGTCTTCATCCGAATCCAGCCACTGGCCGTATTCCTCCGCACCGGACAGATTCAGCGCCCGCACCCGTTCGGCGACAATTTTCCGCAGCAATGGCTCGTCTTGCTCCAGCACCAGGAAACCGATACGGCTGGCGATGAGATTTCCGGTTCGCTTGAGGAGGGCTTCCTCTATTGCTGGTTTGTCCATTGGGAACGTATCAGGTTTGCTAAGCGTACTGAGTCGAACACCGGTGGGAAATACAGGAATCCGAGTATTTCTTACTACCCATATTCGAGTATCCACGGTTCGGCGCATGACGAGCCCGTTCAGGAATACACGATCCGGCAGGCATGGTATTCAGCAAAGCACAATCGAACCGGAAGTCAACCTCAACCGGCCGACCCCATTCGTCGGTTACCGGCTAAGCGGTAGTCCGATTACCTCAATTTGAGGATTTGCAACTTTCCAATCGCGGACTATGTTTAATGCATGTGGTCAGGCAAGTCCGATCCGGGAATATTCCCGAGTCGATTCGAACTCAGTTTTCGCTTCCAAATCATTGGCATCACTCAAAACCATGACAATCGAAACCAATTGGCAGATCGTCCGCAACTCTCCGCTGGCCGCGGAACTCAACGATGGACAATGCCTGCTTCTGGCCGGACAAGCGGTGACCCGTCACCTGGAAGATGGCGAGATCCTGATGCGGGAAGGCGCGGTGGATAGCGATCTGCATGTGGTGGTCTCCGGCGGTCTGGCCGTGACCCACGAAACCGGGAGCGGCGACTGGATCGCCCTGCACTTACTGCGACCGAGGGATATGGCCGGCGAACTCGGTTTCCTCGACGGGCTGGAGCACAGCGCGACCCTGCGGGCGGTCGGCTCGACAGAGATATTCAGCGTGAAGCGGGAACGTCTGGAGACACTGCTCGAAACCGACCCCAGGCTCGTCTATCTGGTCATGCGCGCAATCGTCCGCGAGATTCACGGCATCCTGCGACGCATGAATACCCAGCATGTGGAGCTCTCGAATTACATCAGCCATCAACACGGGCGTTACTGACCTGTACTACTGCAGGAACTTCGCCTAGTCTGAATTAGGAAATGTAGGAAATCCGCCGATTTCGATGGAACGCCGATCATCGCGACCCATCCGTTCCAGCTTCGATTCACATCAGGTTTTTTGTTCAGCTCGGAGATAGTCATCATGAAGTTGCAAGAAATACGCACCATCGCTCGCAGCAAAAACGTCAAACCCAACGGTCTGTCCTGGGCCGATCTGATCCGCGCAATTCAGCAGCAGGAAGGCAATTTCGACTGCTTCGGCACTGCCGACAACCGCGAATGCGATCAGGAGAGATGCCTGTGGCGAGAGAATTGTTTCACCTTTGCCGAGAAATAGGCGGGCGACGCATCAACGTAGCGGCCTGATTGCGCGTAGTTGAAATCACTCCACCGCCTCATGGCTGTGGACCGATGACAGGAAAGAAACAACATGAACCCTGAAAATCCCATTCATGAAAGGCGCAACGAGACGCCATGAAAACCATCATGTTGGTCGACGACTCGGCGACCATCCTGCTTTCCATCTCGAACATACTCGCCAAGGCCGGCTATGCGGTCGAAAAGGCCTCGAACGCAGCAGATGGACTGAAGAAGTTCAGCGCTGGCGCCAAGCTTGACCTGCTCATCACCGACCTCAACATGCCCGGCATGAACGGCATCGACTTCATCAAGGAAGTACGCAAGCTGCCGGACTACAAGTTCATGCCTATCCTGTTCCTCACCACTGAATCGCAGCAGGCCAAGCGTCTCGAGGCCAAGGCGGCCGGCGCCTCGGGGTGGCTGGTCAAGCCCGCCACCGCCGACGAACTGCTGGACACTATCAAGCTGGTGATCAAGTGAAGATCATCGACAGACCCGTCAGCGAGAGGTATCGGCAATATCGGCGGCGCGTCCTGAGCACCGGGATTGCAGCGGCCGCAGGTCTGGCCATCATCTTCTTCCTTGCCCACGACTGGTACGACGATTTTCTGGAGCATGCCGTCGGTATCAGCAACAGGAGCGAAGACGCGTTACTGGTCCTCATCGGCTTGCTGATCTTCGTCGGCCTGCAAAGCCTGATCTCGCGCAGCCTCTATCATGATGTCCGCATGGGGATGGAAGCGGAGATCAACGACACCCGCGTGCACTGCCCGTCGAACATGGTCTGCCAGCGCGTCGCCATGCCCGAGCTCAAGGAAGTTCCGCGCTTCGACAAGGTTCTCGTCGGCCAGTTGCACAGCGTCATCGAGCAGACAGAAAAGGCCGCCTATGACGTGACCTCGCGTCTGCAGACCATCGACGAAGTGGTCACCGACCTCAACCAGGTCGTCACCAGCGCCGCCGCCGAATCCGAAGCCAAGAGCATCGAGTCGGAAAGACAGGTCGCCAGCAACGGCATACTGATAACCCGGCTCCAGACCTTCATTCAGCAGCGCATCGCGGAAACCGCGCAGGACGAAGTCCGCAGCGCCGAAGCCGTCAAGGAAGCCAAGGGCCTGCAAACGCTGGTCGACCTGATCAAGCATATCGCCGGACAGACCAATCTGCTGGCCCTCAACGCCGCCATCGAAGCTGCCCGTGCCGGCGAGGCCGGGCGCGGCTTCGCCGTGGTCGCCGACGAAGTGCGCAAGCTCTCGGGCGAGACCGAAAGCGCGGTGAAGAAGATCAACGACGGCATCGCCAAGGTCACCAACATCATCGATAGCCAGTTCAAGGAGAGGATGGCCCACTCGCACATCGGCGAAGAAAGCGACAGCCTTAGCCACTTCGCGCAACAACTTGCTTCGCTCGGGACCAGCTACGAGGGCCTGACCCAGCGCGAGCGTCAACTTCTCGAAAACATCGCCGGCAGCAGCGCCAAGCTCAGCGCCATGTTCATGGATGCGCTGGCCAGCGTGCAGTTCCAGGATGTCACCCGGCAGCAGATCGAACAGGTCATCGGCGGCATCGAACGTCTCGACAGGCATGCCACCGGCCTGGCCGAACTCCTGGAGCGCAATGAGGACGTCGGCCGCGAGCAGAAGGTCGAGCCATTGTCCGTGCAACTCGAGGAAGTATTTTCCAGCTATGTCATGGACCACCAGCGCGATACCCACCACTCAGCCCTGAGCAAAGGCCCGCAGCCCGCACCCGCCCAGGCCGCCGCCAAACTTTCCAGAGTCGAACTTTTCTGACCCGTCGCTACACGACGAGGAGGCACGAATGAACGCATCCACTATCCCCGGCAATCGCCTCACCCTCACCCAAGACCTGACTATCTACCAAGCCGGAGCGCTGAAAGAAGAGTTGATGGGGAAGCTGGAACAGCACGCGGCGATCGAGCTGGACTTGTCCCGGGTCTCGCAGATAGACACCGCCGGCATCCAGTTGCTGATGCTGGCCAAGCGCTAGTGCCAGAAACACGGCAAGACCCTGAACATCGTCGCCCACAGCCCGGCCGTCCATGAACTGATGGACTTCTACAACATCGCCGGCTTCTTCGGCGATCCGCTGGTGATTCCGGCCGGCGAAGCGTAGCCACGACCCCACGAACCCACGACCCCACGACCCACGAGACAGCCATCATGGAAGAAATCCTCAGCGTCTTCATCCAGGAAGCCCGCGAACAACTCAGCGACATGGAAGCCGGGTTGATGCGCATGGAACAGGGCGACCACGACCCGGAAACCCTGAACGGCGTATTCCGCGCCGCCCACACTATCAAGGGCGGTTCCGGGGTCGTCGAACTGGGCCTGATCGAGAAATTCACCCACTGTAAGCGCGCGCGCATTTTGGCACTGTTTTGCGCGCATTTTGGCACAACACCACGACCCGATTTAACCCCTCCTGGACGCGTTACGGGCGCCCTTCGTTGAGCCGGGATAACGCCACCTGGAAGTAGTGCTGGCTGACC
>JAPLQT010000018.1 GCA_026399515.1 Pseudomonadota bacterium
CCGTCGAATCTTGCCCATCATTTCCATGGTGATCACCCTTTTTCTCCTGCCCTAAAATTAGGCAGGACTAGTGGAACACCTGGGTCAATTTTCAGTCGGCATATCTCCTGTTACTGGGTCAGTTTTCGGTCAGCGTCTACATTCACGGATCATGCAGGGCAGCGATACCGCGGGTATCGAAGGCCTGAAGTGGATGGATGCGGACACCGTCGCCGACATGATCCGCAACGAACATCCGCAAATCATCGCCACCATCCTGGTGCACCTGGAGTTCGACCAGGTCGGCGAAATTCTCAAACTATTCACGGAACGCCTGCGCAACGATGTGTTGTTGCGCATTGCAACGCTCGAAGGCGTTCAGCCACAGGCATTGTTCGAATTGAACGACGTGATGGCACGCCTCCTGGCCAGTTCCAGCAATATAAAGAAAGCTGCCATGGGAGGCGTCCGACATGCCGCGGAAATTCTCAACTTCGTCGGCCAGACGACGGAAACCGCAATCATCGACAGCGTCCGAGAATACGATCCGGACCTGGCCCAACAAATTCTTGACGAGATGTTCGTCTTCGAGAACCTGCTGGATGTCGATGATCGCGGCATACAATTACTGCTGCGCGAAATACAGTCCGACTCGTTGATCATGGCCCTGAAAGGTTCATCGGAAGAGCTGCGCGAAAAAATATTCAAGAACATGTCGTCGCGCGCTTCCGAGATGCTCAAGGAAGATCTTGAGGCAAAAGGACCGGTCCGCCTGGCCGAGGTCGAAGTCGAACAGAAGGAAATTCTCAAAATCGCCCGCCGTCTCGCCGATGAGGGACAGATCAACCTCGGCGGCGCCGGGTCTGATGAATACGTGTAAGCTGTCCCCCACGGGATCCATTCACGGCTGAGTTTCCATGTCATCAAAAATCACCGACGGCAAGCTCACCGCCTGGGAGCGTTGGGAACTGGCCAGTTTCGATGCTCCCACCGGGGCGATTCAAGATGATGCCGAGACCGAGCCTGCGATCACCTTGGCTGTAGCGGAGGAAATCGAACGCCGCTATCAGCAGGCAAAAGAATCCGGCCATGCCGAAGGCCATGCCGCGGGCTATGCCTCCGGCTATGGCGAGGGGCAAGTAGTTGCCAGAGCGGAGAGCACCCGTTTAGCCGAGTTGAGCACGAAACTCGACAGCGCCATGACCCAGTTTGACCAACGTGTGGCACCAGACCTGCTCGAGCTGGCGCTCGATGTGGCACGTCAAGTGATACGCCAGGCACTCGCGGTCAAGCCTGAGTTGGTGCTTGAGGTGGTCAAGGAAACCCTGTCACAGATGCCTCATGTGCACGTCACCATACAATTGCATCCGGAGGACGCCTCACTGGTCCGCTCATATATGGGAGACCAACTCTCGCACGCGGGTCATCGAATTCATGAAGACCGGCGTCTGGCACGAGGCGATTGCCTGCTTGAGTCCGGTGGCAGCCTGCTGGACGCCACCCTGGCCACACGCTGGCGCCGGACCGTCGAGAATCTTGGCAGCAACGCCGAATGGCTCCAGCCTTCGACGGCAGAAACACTCATAGAGGAATCACCGGAAAACAAGGAACCACCCGCGCGACTTCCGGAAAGCGATGATGCGAGCGCTGAAATGAAAAATACCGGTATTCCAAAATGAAAGTGGAGGAAAATCGCCACCTCGCCAATTGGCAAGGCTATCTTGAGGATTGCCGCAAGCAGACCGAGCGTTCGTCGCCATTTCAGCTTTCCGGCAGGCTTACACGGATCAACGGTTTGGTAATGGAAGCGGCGGGTATCAAGTTGCCGCTCGGTTCCGGCTGTCGCATCCAAATCCCTGGTGGAGGCACGGTAGAAGCCGAAGTCGTCGGTTTTTCCGGCGAGAAGTTGTTCATGATGCCGAGCGAGGATGTTTATGGCCTGGCGCCGGGAGCCCAGGTAACCTCGGTCGAAAATCCTCCTCCACTGCTGCGTGCCGGAGAACGTCTGCAAGAGTACAGCCACACCATAGACCGCGCCAAGCATGTCCCGGTCGGCGCAGCATTGCTCGGCCGAGTGCTCGATGGAAATGGTCAGCCTCTCGACAATCTCGGACCCCTGAACACCAAACAATCACGTTCGCTGCAAGGCACGTCGGTAAATCCGCTTTCACGCGCCCCCATCACCCGCAGCCTCGATGTCGGGATACGCACGATCAACTCCCTTCTGACCGTCGGTCGCGGCCAGAGGCTCGGCCTGTTTGCCGGTTCCGGTTTGGGGAAAAGCGTATTGCTTGGCATGATGGCCCGCTACACCGAGGCGGAAGTGATCGTGGTTGGACTAATCGGCGAGCGAGGCCGTGAAGTGAAGGAGTTCATCGAGGAGATTCTCGGCAAGGAAGGACTGCGCCGCTCAGTGGTGGTTGCCGCGCCAGCCGATACCAGCCCGCTCATGCGCTTGCGTGGCGCCGCCTATGCCACCGCCATCGCGGAACAATTTCGCGACGACGGCAAGCAGGTATTGCTGATCATGGACTCGCTGACGCGCTTCGCCATGGCCCAGCGGGAAATCGCTTTGGCGATTGGCGAGCCTCCGGTGACGCGCGGGTATCCTCCCTCGGTATTCGCGCGTCTGCCGCAACTGGTGGAACGCGCCGGAAACGGCGTCGAAGGCGGCGGCTCCATCACTGCTTTCTATACCGTGCTGGCGGAAGGTGACGACCAGCAGGATCCGATCGTCGATGCGGCACGGGCAATTCTCGATGGACATATCGTACTCTCGCGCTATCTGGCGGACGCCGGTCAATATCCGGCTATCGACATCGAACAGTCGATCTCGCGCGCCATGACCAGTCTGATTTCACCCTCACACCTGGCGCAGGTACACCGTTTCAAGCAGCTTTATTCGCGTTTCCAGCGTTCGCGCGACTTGATCGCGGTCGGTGCCTATGCCGCCGGCACCGACCCCTTGCTCGACCAAGCCATCGCTATGCAAAGCTTGTTGGAAAAATTCATGCAGCAGGACTTGGCCGAAAGAGCCAGTTACCCCGACAGTTTGAGCAAGCTCAATCAGTTATTCGCGCCGACAGCGTAGAATCATCTACCTGATTTTCAAAGAAGCAATCCGTGGTCAAGCCTTTCCCGCTGCAAACCCTGCTCGAACTCTCACAGCTCCGCATGGACGAATCCGCCAAACGGCTCGGAGAACTATTGGCCGGAGAGCAGGAAGCCGGGGCACGACTGATCCTGCTCCAGCAATACCGGGATGAATACAACGGGCGCTTTGTGGTTGCCGCTCAAAACGGGATAGGCCGCGACGCCTGGAGCAACTATCAATCTTTCCTCGCCCGCCTTGACGACGCGATCATGCAGGCCCAGGCCATGGTGGCTCAATCTAAGCTGCGCACTGCGGATGGACAACGCGAATTGGCGGTCAAACACGGCAAAGTGAAAGCCTTCGACACGCTCTCACAGCGGCACCGCAGTCGTGAGCTGGGCGTGGAAAACCGCAAGGAGCAAAAAATGCAGGACGAACATGCGGCACGCTATTTCCAGCCACGTGACGAAGAAGAATAAAGGTCAAAACACAACAACTGGCACGTTGTTTGCTGAGTGATGGGCATTAGGCGGACATACATCTGCTGCTCGCAAAGGATAGCATCATGCCCGGAATGACGACCATGCCGATCTTTCAGTCGGCTCAGTCTGCCAACAGCAGCGCCAAGTCACTTCACGGAACCGTCGCGCCGACGAACATTCCAGACGCACAGGACACGCCGAATATCGCAACCGACTCCGGTGCGGCCAATGCAGCTACAACTTCATCTTCTGACACGACTTCAAACGCCGAGGCTGGAGCTGTTGTCAACTCGTTCGCCGATGAATTGAAGCGTCAATTGGTCCAAACCAACCCAGGTGGCACTCCGGTACCTGATTTCAGTCCCGTCCCCGATCCGACGCTCCCGATTCAACCCGTTTCCGGAATGGTGGCCGTACTTTCGTCACATCCGGTAACAGTCGAAACGCTGTTGTCGGACCTATCCAATTTCGTACACCGCCTTTCCATCCACGGTAGCAGCCCAAAGCCCTTATCCACCGGGTCGGAAGCTGTGGCGGCGGATATCCAGAACTCTCCTGCCGCCGCGGTCTCCGATGTAGTCATTCATTCCTCGCCGGTCGCCATTCCCGAAGCAGTCGGGATCCGGATGGCAGACCCCGCTCCTCAACTGGCCAGCCCCAAAAAGGAAGACGATGCCCCACGGGAAATGCCGCCGGATGGTCTCGCCGCCCTGGCATCGTTGATACAATCGATACAGCCGAATGAAGTTAGCAAGCCTGCGGCCGGGGTTCCGGTGGCCGACAAGAAGCCGGTATTCACCAACAACGGCGGATTGCTCCTGACGCCTGCCTTGCCGACACCTGTCATGGCGAACCTGGACATGGGCACCGAGAACACACCCGCCACTCCTGCCGATTTCCTGACGCAACCGGCATCCAAGTCGGCAGAATTTGCCGCAGCGAAGGCCACTTTGACCGAAGTCATGTTGCCCAAAACCGGCCACGGCGAATCCATCGAGCCTGAAAAAAGTTTCGATGCCTTGCTCGTCACCGCCCAGACACTCAGCCAGCACCGCAACGGTGATGTTCATGCGTCGAGCGTCCCCAGCACCCCGCTGCCGGTTCATACGCCCGTTGGCACGCATGGATGGGACGGTGAAGTCGGTGACAAGCTGGTATGGATGGTCGGGCGCCAGGAACAGCGTGCTGAACTGGTGCTCAATCCGCCGCAGATGGGCCGTATAGAGGTTTCATTGTCGATGAGCGACGGCCAGACCAGCGCCCAATTTGTTTCGGCGAATCCTGCGGTGCGTGACGCGCTGGAAGCCGCGCTGCCGCGTCTCCGTGAAATTCTCGCGGATGCCGGGATCAATCTCGGACAGACACAGGTCGGGGCGGACACCGGCAACAATGCCGGCAACTCATCGACAAATAATGCTGAAAACAGGGATAATTCAGGACGTGGCTCGAGCAAGGATCCATTGTCACCCGGCAATGAAGTCCTGCGCCAACTTGACGCCCCGCAATGGGTCAAGCGGGGTAATGGTCTGGTCGACGTATTTGCTTGAACCCCAAACGCGATCCTGAGACGCTCCCGGGCGCCAGGACTATATTCGACGGACAGATATAGTTAGGAGTAATGGATGGCCAAGGCCCCAGACAAGCAGGAAAAACCAGCCGCGGAAGCCGCTCCGGCCAAGAGCAAGAAATTGGTCCTCATCATCATCATCGGGTTGGTGTTGGTGCTGATACTGGGTGGCGGTGCGGCTTTTCTCCTGCTGAAAAAATCCAAAGCCGCCGGAGAAGATGGAGAGACCGAAGTAAAACATCATGACGTGAAGCCGGTATTCGTGAAGCTCGAATCGTTCACCGTCAAACTGCAGCCCGATGAAGGCAAACAGGAGCAGCAATTCATGCAGACAGTACCTGAACTCAAGGTGCGTGATGCGCTCATCGCTGAAAAAGCCAAGACCTACATGCCGGAGATTCGCCACAATATCCTGTTGTTGCTATCCAGCAGAAGGCCCTCGGAACTGGCAACGCCGCAGGGAATGGAAAAACTCTCAATGGATATTCGCAGCGTCACCAACAAAATCCTGGACGAGGGCACCAAGAAACCTGCGGAGAAAGGCAAGGAGTCTTCCGAAACAGGCAAAGTCGATCCTGACGATGCGGTGCAAGCGGTGTTATTCTCGACTTTCATCGTCCAATGAGACCAAGCTAGAACATGAGCCAGGACTTTCTCTCTCAGGAAGAAGTCGACGCACTGTTAAAAGGCGTCACGGGCGAGGATCCTATGACATCGGACGCCAGGAACGCATCGTGCGCGGCCGCATGCCGACGCTCGAACTCATCAACGAGCGCTTCGCGCGCTTTCTGCGTATCGGCTTGTTCAACTATATGCGCCGCAATGCCGAGATATCGGTCGGGCCGGTGCGTGTCCAGAAATACAGCGAATTCATCCGCAACCTGGTAGTTCCGACCAACCTCAACCTGGTCCAGGTAAAGCCGTTGCGGGGAACGGGCCTGATCGTGCTCGACCCCAACCTGGTTTTCCTGGTGGTCGATAACATGTTCGGCGGCGACGGGCGTTTTCACAACCGTGTCGAAGGACGCGATTTTACCGCAACCGAACAACGCATCATTCAGGGCCTGCTGGGCGTGATATTCAGCGAATACGAAAAGTCCTGGAAACCGGTGTATGAACTGAGCTTCGAATACATGCGCTCGGAAATGAACACGCAATTCGCCAATATCGCCACGCCGGCGGAGGTGGTGGTGGCGGTCACGTTCAATATCGAGTTCTCGGGGGCGTCGTCGGAGATGCACATCTGCCTGCCGTACTCGATGGTCGAACCGATCCGCGAAGTTCTCTATAGCGCCATGCACAGCGATCAAGTGTCTTCCGACAAACGCTGGACTTCCATGTTGCGGCGCCAGTTGAAAAAAGCCGAAGTGGAACTGGTGGCGCCGCTCGGGTCGCGTCAGATCACGCTCGGCGAAATCATGAAAATGAAAGTCGGCGACATCATTCCATTTCCCATCCCCGAGCAGATCGATGTCCTGGTGAACGGCAACGCGGTTATGAAGGCCAACTACGGCGTAAGCAGCGGCCAGTATGCCCTTAAGATCGACCACTTCGTGAGCGAGGATGAAGAGAAAGAACCCTCACCCCAGTAGGAGCAGACGATGAGCGAAGAAGAACAGGTATCCGAGGACGATTGGGCGGCGGCAATGGGCGAGCAGGCGCAGGCCGAAGCGGCCCCCGCCGCGGCAGCCGCGACGGCAAAGGTTTTTGAGCAATTCACCGAGGGAACCGAGAAACACGGCAACATGAGTGATTTCGGCATGATCCTCGACATTCCGGTCAGCCTGACGGTGGAACTCGGCCGTACGCATATATCCATACGGGACTTGCTGCAATTGGCGCATGGCTCGGTGGTTGAACTTGATGGTCTGGCGGGCGAACCGATGGTCGTGCTGGTCAATGGCACCCTGATTGCCCAGGGTGAAGTCGTCGTCGTCAATGACAAATTCGGCATCCGCCTCACGGATATCGCCACGCCGTCGGAACGCTTGAACAAGCTCAATCGCTGATGAAATCGCCGGCGCTGTCGATCCACGAGGCGCCAAAGACGCAAATAGGCCCCACTTTTCCCGTCTGATCCAAGCCTGTCGAGGTTCGTAGCGCGCTAAGCTGGCATGATTGAAAACCATGCCGGACCATGAAGACGCGCTTCCCCATCATATCCCTGAGTCTATGCCTGGTTGCGCCTGCCGCCGCCTTGGCCCAGGCGACAACGCCAACCGCGGAATTCGGCGGCAATATTCTCCAAGTGATCCTCAGCCTGATCGTAGTCGTGGCATTGCTGTTTGCCAGCCTCTATGTGCTCAAGCGGCTTTCCGCCCCACGAGGCGCGGCGGCGGGCCTTCTGCGAGTGATCGCCGCAACGGCTGTGGGATCCCGCGAACGAGTGGTGGTGGTGGAAATAGCCGACACCTGGCTGGTCCTCGGGGTAACACCCGGCAGCGTCACGCCATTGCATCAGCTGCCGCGTCGGACGCTGCCGTCAGTCGATGAAACATCCCTGGCGGGAAAAGATTTCGCCGGTTGGCTGAAGCAGGTGATGGATCGCCGCAATGCGCATTAAATGTAAGTACCTGCTATTGCCGATCCTGCTCCTGCCGGCGCTCGCCGCCGCGCAGGCCTTACCGGCCTTGACCAGCACGCCTGCCGCGGGTGGCGGCACGCAATGGTCGTTGTCAATCCAGACTTTGCTGTTGTTGACTGGCCTGACTTTCCTGCCGGCCTTGCTGTTGATGATGACGAGTTTCACCCGCATCATCATCGTTCTGTCCCTGCTGCGCCACGCCCTGGGCACCCAGACCGCGCCGCCGAATCAGGTACTGGTGGGGCTGGCGTTGTTTCTCACCTTTTTCATCATGGCGCCGGTGGCCGACAAGATCTATACCGACGCCTACCTGCCATTGGCCGACAGCAAGATCGGCTTCATCGAGGCACTGGATCGCGGCGCCCTGCCGTTGCGCGGCTTCATGCTCAAGCAGACGCGCGAACCCGATCTGGCCCTATTTACCAAGATCGCCAAGCAGCCGAAACCCGCATCCGCCGACCAAGTGCCTATGCGAGTGCTGATTCCGGCATTCGTCACCAGCGAATTGAAAACCGCCTTCCAGATCGGCTTTATCGTCTTCATTCCTTTTCTCATTATCGATATGGTCGTCGCATCGGTATTGATGTCGATGGGCATGATGATGATGTCCCCGGTGATCGTCGCCCTGCCCTTCAAGATCATGTTGTTCGTGCTCGTCGACGGCTGGAATTTGTTGATCGGTTCTCTTGTGCAAAGCTTTGGATAAGGATTCCCCATGACACCCACTACTGTCATCAACATCGGCCGCGAGGCTCTCGAAATCACCCTGCTCATCTCGGCGCCCCTGTTCATCGCCGCACTTGTCACCGGTTTGCTGATCAGCGTTTTTCAGGCGGCCACACAGATCAATGAAGCGACGCTATCCTTCGTTCCCAAGCTGTTGATGATCTTCGTCACCCTCATCGTCGCCGGTCCCTGGATGCTGACCTTGATGACGGATTACATACGTCGACTGTTCGAAAGCATTCCCGGCATCATAGGCTGAAAGAGGCGCGCTTAGATCTTCCGCCCTGACGGGTGCATTTGAGTTAAGGCCGGTGATCTCTTTCTCTTCCGCTCAACTAGACACTTGGCTGGCGGTTTTCATGTTCCCGCTGGCGCGGATTCTGGCGTTGATGGCGTCGGCGCCGGTTTTCAGCAGTGAAGGCCTACCGACGCAAGTCCGGCTAGTCATCGGACTGGCAATAGGTCTCGGATTGTCACCGGCACTGCCGCCCATGCCACCCATTTCGCCTGGATCCTGGCTGGGAATCGCCGTATTGATACAGCAAGTCCTGATTGGGGTTACGCTAGGATTTACCATGCGCATCGTCTTTTCCGCGGTGGACATGGCGGGCGAACTGATCGGATTGCAAATGGGTCTTTCCTTCGCCACTTTCTATGATCCGCAGACCTCTTCGCAAACGCCCGTGGTCAGCGAATTTCTCAGCCTGTTGGCGACCTTGCTGTTCTTGGCGATGAACGGACATCTGCTGTTACTGTCGGTATTGTCCGACAGCTTCAGTCTGTTGCCGGTATCTGCAACCCCGTTTGCCGCCAAAGGCTTTTCAGCCCTGCTGTCGTGGGCAGCGGTCTTGTTCTCGGCGGGTCTGATGCTGGCGCTGCCCCTGATCGCAGCACTCCTGATCGCCAACATCGCACTCGGTGTTCTGGCGCGCGTGGCACCGGCGTTGAATATTTTCGCGGTAGGCTTCCCCGTCACCATAGTCTCGGGATTTGCCGTACTTTTGCTGTCATTGCCCTACTTCGGCGCGGCGCTGGAGAAACTCTACGATCGGGGATTTTTTGCGCTTTCCGGGATAATTCGAGCCGGCATCGCGTTGCCCTGACCAGTGCCCGCCTTTGATTCTGGGGTAACCGATTCCAAGTCGGCACCGTTACCCGTCAGTCGAATGACCCCTTGTGCAACACGCTGAGAGCCAAGCACTGACGATTCCAGGCTTTCGCTGTATTCCAATAATTCATATCCTTCAAAACCGCCATACTGCGCCAAATCCTTGGCGCGACGATGCAAGATGGACCGCGCCTCGCCGGCACCCCCGGAATAGAAACGCTTCATCTTCAACGCCAGGTGAAATTGATTCTTCGGCAGCGGAGCTTCCTCGATATCCCAGTTCGGCGCGTACGGATCCAGAATCAGATATGCGGCACCGGCATACGCCCCCCAATACACCATTTTTTCCAGAGGAATTGCGAGCAGCGGCGTTATCTGAAACGATGTATTCGGTATGATGCTGCCGGTTCGTGGAATATCTCCGGAAAGCCGGGTGGACACACCTCCGCAGCCCGACATTCCGCCCACTCCCAGAACCACAGTAAGGAGGCCGACTACTTGCTTGAGTCTCAGCTCAGACATAGTTGAAGAGGGACAGTTTGGATATGTTCACGAAGGATTTCTGCGCAGCCTCGAGCTGCGTCTGGCCACGAGTCAGATCGGTTATCGCCTTTGCGTAATCGAGATCCTGCAAACTCGAGAGGGTTGCCGAGTACTGTAGATTCAAGTCCTGGGAAACCCCATCGAGCGCATCCACCTCTCCCAAGCGCGACCCGATCGAGGCTCGGACCACCAGGTTGTTGTCCAACGCCCTGTCAAGGTTGTTGATCACCGAACCGAGTTCATTGTGCAAGGCTATCTTGGCATTATTACCAGGATTATCCGGCGCTTCCAGTGCCTTTATGAGCCGACCTATGGTTGAAAACGCACTTTCGCTGCTGCTGGTGTTGACGGCGAAAGAATCTCCGCTGGCCGGAGTTCCGTCGATCGTCACGGACACGCCAAAATCCTTGTATGCTGGCGCCAGGCCCGCGAAGGCAATGGAGTCACCGCTGGTAAATTTGTGCGTGTAGGTGTTGTTAATGCCGCCGCTGGTAGAGGCCGTGTCGGTAAACAAGGACTTCTCGGTCTTGGCGTCGACCAGGTCGTAATACTGGCTGGCGGGAACGGTCGTGGTGTCATTCCAGAAGCGTACTTCCAGTTTTCCGCTGTTGGCAGGGTTGTTCCACTTTGCGGCATCCAGAATCTCTCCGGCGCCGATGATGCCAGTCCCGGCGTTGAACGTCTTTGCCAGTTTGGGCGAAGTGACAAAGGATCCGTTGCCTGTGATATCCGTGCTGCTCTTGATGGTGAATGCATCACCCGTTGCCGGTAGGCCGCTGACCGTAACAGTGGCACCGAAATCGAATGCTGGGGGGCCGGCGCTGGCAAGAGAAATCGGCGATCCGGCGGAGTAGGGCTGGGTGTAGCTGCCACCTGCTCCTGTCGCGGAGGGATTTCCTGTGAACGCCGAAACCCCGGTATTGGCATCGACCAGATCATAGTAGATCGAGGCATCGGCCGGATCAGTCCAGAAGCGAAGTTCGAGATTGCCGCTGTTTGCAGCGGAACTCCATTTGGTGGCTGCGAGCGGATCCAGGGGGTCCAGCTGTCCTTTGTCGATGGTGGTCCGTGCGGCGCTGGGAAGCAGCGTCTTGGGAGTCGCGGTCACTGCTCCAGCGTTGCTCGCGAACGAAATGATGTCACCGGTTTGCGGCGACCCCGTGATCATCGCGGTCACTCCAAAATCGAATGCCGCCCCATCGCTGATGGCAATGGGGGTGCCGCTTGAATAGGCGTTAGTGTAGCTCCCGGCGGCGCCCGTGGTGGAGGGTGCTCCGGTAAAGATAGAGTTCCCGTTGGAAGTATCAACCAGATCGTAGTAAGCCTGACCCGCGCCGCCCCCAAGGACATCCGCCTTATCCACCCAGAACCTCATTTCAAGGTTGCCGCTGACGGTCGGAGGATTGACAACCGTGGTGCCATCCAAGGTAATCGTATTTGAATTGGCTGAACGTTGAGTCTGGGCACCGGTCGTAAAAATGCCGTTGCCGTTCTTGATATCCATGAATATGCTGTTGCCGGAGTCACTCACCGGGAGGTTGCGCGAACTGGATACCCGCAAAGCGCGCTGTCCGTCGTCGCCTTGGTAGACAACACCGCTCTCGACGCTGCCGGCAAAAGGCTTGTTGGACCCCTGGAAGCCGGCAAACAGGTATTGCCCGGTGCCATCGGTGCTGTTGGCCAACCCGATCAGCTCATCATAATGAGCACGCAGTTCACTTGAAATAGAACGCAGGTCGCTGGACGACAAAGATGCGTCACCGGCTTGAACGGCGAGTTCGCGGACGCGGGTGAGCAAATCGGCAGCGGAAGATAGCTGGCTGTCGACGAGGCCCATGGTGCTTTTTGCGTCGCCCTGGGTTTTCCCATATGCGGTGTTGATTTCCTTGGCTTGATTGACTTCCAGCGCCCGCGCGGCGGCCACCGGGTCTTCCGACGGCGATAACATCCTGCGTCCAGTGGCGATCTGCTGCTGGCTACGCAATAAGGTACTCGTCTGGTCCTGGACCGACCTGACACCGCTGTCATAGATCATACCGGTACTGATGCGCATATCTGTCTCCGCTAGCCGATTTAGACTTCGCTATTTTCCGAGCGCCAGTACTTCGGCGAAAAGTTTGCTGGCAACGTCGATCATTTTTGCCGAGGCTTGGTAGGCCTGCTGATAGCGAATCAGGTTGGCCGCTTCCTCGTCGAGGTTTACGCCGGAAGAGGATTGGATGAAATCCTGCCCCTGTTTTACCAAGGTGTCCTGGGCTTTGGATGCGACGTCCACTTCGCGCGCCTTGTTGCCTATCTGGCTCACGATTTGCGCATAAGAGGACTCGTAAGTCGCCGTGCCGCCGGCCATGGTGTTCTTTGTTTGCAGGCTGCCCAGCAACAGGGCGTTACGGTTGTCCGAAACGCCGGAAGGGTTCGGTCCGACGAAAAAAGTGTCTCCATTGACCGGCACGCCGCTGATGCTGAAACTGATGCCGTTGAAGGCGATGCTGGCCTCCGAGGTATAAGGTATATAGTCGGTTGGTTGCGCTATCGTGTAACTCGTCGACACACCGCTATTGGGTGTCACGGACACCACGCTGCCCACGGGCAAACCCGTCAAACGCGCCGGCAGGGGCAGATTCGTCAGCGGATCGGTACTCGCTTGAAGGTATTGGAGGGTGACTTGCGTGGCCGGCAAACTTTCGGTGCGACTCAAGATGCCTACTCCCAGCACTGCGTCACCTACGTTGGCTGCCGTCTGGGCAAAACTCGGTGTCAATGCGATGGAGCCGCCTGAAGAGGCGGACGTCACTTGTAGCTGATTATTTTGCGCCAGAGTCACTGCGACAAATCCAGAGCCTAAAGCCGCATTGATATCACTTTGCAACTGGGTAACTATGGATGCCGGCGTGGTGTACACCCCCGGGGTCAGGGTGATCGTGTTGGCGCCCCCGCCATCCACCGCAATATCAAATTGATCGTTAATCCCGGCGGCTATGGTCAAAGGCATCACCGGTGCGCTGCCACCGACTACTCCATCTGTCACCACACTCGGTACGCCAAACAAGGGGGTGAAGAGTGGCGGAGGAATCGAGAACGTATCCCCGTCCGCAGGCGGCCCGACGCCGTCGGTGATCGATACAGCCACGCCATTGAGACTGATGCTGGCGCCGGAAGTATATGGAATCCGCATGCTCGGGCCGGTAATATTATAGGTTTTGCCGGCAACATCGACCTTTGCGCCGACAGGGAAACCAATCAGGCTGTTGCTCGATGCTTCATAGCTGATTGAAACGGGTGCAGATAATACTGCCGCCGTATTACTGACCACACCGGCACTGATCTGCGCCGTTCCGGCATTGGCAACAGTGGCACCGGTGCGGATCGGCGCAGCCAGCGCGATGCCACGGGCATCATTGACCGTCAATGAAATGTCCCGGGCGCCGAATCGTGTCGGACGGATCAGGAAAGTATCGCCGATGCTCATCGACCCAGTGCCGCTCATGGTCAGGCTAAATCCCTGTGGATCGCTGGCATTAACCTGTGACATCAAGCTCGCCATCGCCTCCGCCTGATTGTTGCCGCCGCCACTCCAGGTCACATTGTCGGATAGTCTCGTCAACCTCACGGTATTGTTCGAAGTCAAGCTCAAGCGGTAATCGCTGGACGTCAGATTGGCATAGTTGTCAAAGCTTAGGGCAACTTTTCCATTGCCGGAATTTCCGGTGTTGCCCAATATCAATTGGCCAGACTGCGGTACGCTGAAAAAGCTCTTGCCCAGGGCACCCGTCAGATCCTGGCCGAGTTGGTGCTGTGCGTTGAAAGTTGCACCGAATACCGTTGCGATACGACCGAGGCTGTTTTGTGCGGTATCCAGGGTTTCCGAACGGAACTGCAATAGTCCGCCGAGCTTTCCGCCGTTCACCAGCGATTCCGGAATATGCGTGAAGCTGCCATTGACGTCCTGCAAGGTGACCTCGATTCGAGTCAAATCTTCGAGCGCGGCCGCTGCATGCAGGCGAAAACTGGAAGAACCGACCAGCAGTGGTTGGCCGCTGCCAAAAAAAACACTGACTGTCCCATCCGACTCCGTTTGGGTGTTGACCCGGATTTCCTTGTTGAGATCGGAAACGATCTGATCACGCTGGTCGTAGAGATCGTTCGCCGGCAACGCCGCGCCTGCCACCTGGGCATTGATGATGCGTTGGTTGATATCGTTCAATTGTTGCACGTAGGAATTGATCGTGGCGGCTTCCGCACCGACCTGCGAATTGATCCCGGAGCGTATGTCGTCGATGCGCTGATTTACCGACTGGAAGCGTGCCACCATGCCCTGCCCCGAAGAAAGCATTGCCTGCCTGGCCGGAATGGAGGAAGGGTTCGCCGAGGCTTGCTCGACAGCGTTGAAAAAGTCCTGCATGGCAGGGCTCAGGCCGGCATTGGGATCGGCCAGCATATTGTCTATCTGCGCGACCTCGGTGGAATAAGCGTTGAGTTGCGCCGCCGAGGTTTCTGAATTCAATACCTGCTTGGTCTGAAAGTCGTTGAAAACCCGAACGATGTTGGCCACATTGGTGCCCTGGCCAAAAAAGCCAGCGCTGGAGAACATCGGGTTATTGGTTGTCTGGACTATCGTCTGGCGGTTAAAGCCAGGCGTTGAGGCATTGGCGATGTTATGCCCGGTCGTCTGCATCCCCATTTGTGCCGCTATTAGTCCGGTGACGCCGGTACTGACCAAACTCATGATTTTTTCCGTTCCTCAGAATCATCGGCAATAATTACCGAAAGTTGAGTGTTCGGAATCAAATACGCAACCTCCGTGCCACATGTGCCCTGTGGGTACATGTGGCACGGAGGGCATGCCTGCCTTTTGGGTACGTGGCCCTGCCACCTCTTGGGATGGTTCCGCCCTTCGGGCCCCTACGGGTTCAGTTGCTCGGGAAACGGATTAACTATTCAGGCTTAGTCTGAGTGTGCTGCCGCCGATAATGCGTTCGAGCTTGGCGGCGTACATCGGATCGGTCGCATAGCCGGCCTTTTGCAAACCTCGGGCAAACACCGACGGATCCTGGCTACCTACCACGGCGGCATAACGCGGATTGGAAGTGAGCAGGCTCGCGTAATCGCGAAAAGCATCGGCATAGGAAGGATAGGCACGGAAGCGTTCGACCTGCTTCTGAATCGAGCCATCCACGTATTCGCTGGTCACGGACTCGACCACCGCGCCGTTCCAGCTTTTACCCGCCTTGAGTCCAAACAGGTTGTAACTCGGGCGGCCATCGCTGAAACGCGGTTCGGACTTGCCCCAACCCGTCTCCAGCGCGGCCTGGGCAACCATGAAATGCGCCGGAATTCCCGTGGCGCGGCTGGCTTCATAGGCATACGGCCAGACACGATTGACAAACTCGCGTGAGGCGGGCGGAGCGCTATCGATTGAAGGCAGATTTTCAAGGCTGCTGATTCGTCCATTGCCCTGGAAGGACAGTGGCGCCGGTGTTGCAGGCAACGGCTGCGCCAGCGGCGTGAAGGGCAGATCGCCGAGAGATTGCAGATCGACATTGGTGCGCGACAACTGCTTCTCTATCATTGCCGCCAAACCGGTTCCTTTCCCTTTGGTGGAAAGCACTTGCGCCAGTTGCTGGTCGAGCAAAGATTCATACATGCGTGACTGATCACTGTCGAACATGCCCTCATGCGGCGTCGCCTCACGCATCGATTTGAGCACTATTTGCAGAAACAGGGCCTCGAACTGCTGCGCCGCCTGCTTGATTCCCTGCGGCGAATTCTCATGAACCTGGCGTTTCAGATCCGAGAGGCCTTTGACGTCAAGTGAGAACTGGTTTGAGAGATCAGGGATAGCCATGGTTTCAGGCTACGCTAGTCGCACCATGCCGCTTGCGGAGAAAAGAAATGGCTTTCCCCGGCAATTCTTGCCTCGCATGGGTGCCTCCATACATCTCAAGATCCTGGGCTAAAATTATCCCAGTACTGGTTAAGGAGCGTTCTTAGATTATCTCCAGCTCGGCACGCAGTGCCCCGGATGATTTCATCGCCTGTAGGATGGCAATCAGATCCTGGGGATTGGTGCCGATGGCATTGAGCGCCTTGACCACATCGGCAAGATTTGCGCCTCCCCTGACATTCAATAGCTTGCCGCTTTCCTGCTTGATGTCGATCTGGGCATTGCTTACGCCGGCTGTCTGGCCGGAGGCAAGCGGGTTAGGCTGACTCACGAGATTATCCGCGGTCACCGTCACCGACAGATTGCCATGTGCCACGGCGCAATTATCCAGGGTCACGGACTGGTTCATCACGACCGAACCGGTGCGACCGTTAACGATGATCTTGGCCGCCATCTGCGATGGTTTCAGCTCAAGGCTCTCAATTCGCCCAACAAAAGCCACCCGCTCGTCGGGACTCACTGGCGCCCTTACCCGAACCTGCCGGCCATCCGCGGCGCTTGCAGCGCCCGGCACGGCAAGGTTGATGGCCTCAACCATTTTCTGCATGGTGCCGAAATCGGTCGTATTCAGGTCGAAATAGACGAACTCGCCTTGGCCCAAAGGCATGGGGACTTCGCGTTCGACGGTGGCACCTCCGGCGATGCGTCCCACCGACAGATGATTGATCACTGCACTGCTTCCGGCGGCGGCGGCGCCAGCGCCGCTGACCAGAACATTTCCCTGGGCGATCGCATAGACGCCTCCATCGGCTCCCTTGAGGGGAGTCAGGATCAGCGTGCCGCCGCGCAGAGACTTGGCATTGCCCATGGATGACACCGTGATGTCGAGTTGCTGGCCGGGACGAGCAAACGGCGGCAACGTGGCGGTCACCATGACTGCGGCGACGTTCTTCAATTGCAGGTTGGTGCCGGGTGGCAAGGTGACGCCCATGTTGGAAAGCATGCTGATGATGCTCTGGATCGTAAACGGTGTCGGCGCCGATTGAATATTGACCCAGCCTGCCGATTGAAATCTGACCCAGGACCGGTTGCTGCGTTTTGACTCAGCAGCTGTGGATAAGTGTAACAAATAGCTTGGTGTTGAAGTTCTCCTTTCCCTCGCTTTCTCTCA
>JAPLQT010000075.1:0-65026 GCA_026399515.1 Pseudomonadota bacterium
ACTCCACCGGGTAACCCAGCTCCTTGAGGCTGGGGACTTCCGGCAGGCTGGCCAGGCGCCCTTCCCCCCAATGCGCCAATGCTCTCACCTTGCCCGCTTTGATCTGCTGAAGGATGCTGGCCGGGCCGGTAGACACCGCCTGCACCTGGTTGGACAGCAACGCCAGCACCGCAGGACCGGCGCCGGTATACGGAACATGCAGTAGCGAGAACTCCGCCTTGTTCTTCAGCATCTCCATCGGCACGTGCATGGTGCCGTAGTTGCCTGACGAACTGTAGGCGTAGCTGCCCGGATGCTTGCGCGCATCGGCGATGAACTCCTGCGCCGTTTTCCACGGCGAGTCCGCGCGCACCACCAGCACCGTCGGGTCCGCGGTGAAGCGGGCGATCGGCTTGAGCTGCGAGAGTTGGTACATCGGCGCCCGCCCGAGTATCTTGTCGGCCTCGGGGATGATGGAGATGGATGACAGCGCCATCAGGATCGTGTAACCGTCCGGGGCCGCCTTGGCGACCTGGGCCATGCCTATGCCCCCACCCGCACCGGATTTATTCTCGACCACGACCGCTTGCTTGAGGATGCGCGACATCGCCTCGGCGACCGGCCTGGCGACGGTATCGGCAACGCCGCCAGGGGGAAACGGCACGACCATGGTGATGGGTCTGGCCGGGTAAACGGCATCCTGGGCAGCGGCGCTCATGCCCAACGAGATCGCCAGCAACGCGCCGGCATATCGCCAGACGATTTTCAAAGTATTCATGACGCCTCCGGAATGGGTGTCGGCGAAGGATGATTTCGCCCGAGATCAAAGATGCCATAATAACGGCTATGCCGATAAATCATCAACCCGAGAGCAATGTATGAAGATCGCAACATACTGGCATGCCGGATCCCGTCAAGTGGGCCGCTTGTCCGCCGATGGTGGTAGCGTAACTCCCATGGTACTAAGCGAACAGGATAAGCATGGAGGCGCGCTGTCCCTGATCGAACGGATGGCGGCAGGCTTGCCACCGCCGACTGACGACGGCCCAGCGGTGCCGCTCGCCTCCGTGAGGCTCGATGCCCCATTGCCACGCCCGCGCCGGAATATCTTCTGCGTCGGCAAGAACTATCATGCTCATGCCCGCGAATTCGCGCGGAGCGGTTTCGATAGCAGCGCGGGCAAGCCGGGCGATGATATTCCGAGCGATCCCATCATTTTCTCCAAAGTGCCGGAGTCCGTCATTGCGCCGGGTGCCGCAATTCGAATTCCTGTGGGGGTATCGGAAGCAGTCGACTACGAAGCCGAGCTGACGATAGTCATAGGCCGGGGCGGACGGGGAATTTCCAAAGCCCAGGCCATGGAGCATGTATGGGGTTACACCATCGTCAATGACGTGACGGCCCGTGACTGGCAGCAGCGGCATCAACAGTGGCTGATCGGCAAGTCCTTCGATACCTTTTGCCCGATGGGGCCCTGGCTGGTAACGGCGGATGAATTCGATGGCGGGGATACGCGAATACGCTGCTGGGTTAACGACGAACTGCGCCAGGACGCCCGCACCACAGATCTGATCTTCGATATTCCCACCCTGATCGCGGCCATCTCGGCCGGCATCACGCTGTATCCCGGCGACCTGATCGCCACCGGTACGCCGGTGGGTGTCGGTATCGGCTTCAAACCCCCGAAATACTTGAAAGCGGGAGATAGTGTGAGGATAGAAGTGGACGGCATCGGCGTGCTCGAGAATCCAGTCGAAAACTCTTGAAAAACATCAGACAGCCCTGATCTAATAAGAAGGAATGCCCAAGGATTGATTGCCTAATCGCATCGACCCGCCTAAGATCAACAACATGTTGCAGAAGGAGATGAACGTGTCCAAGCAAAACCCAAAAGACCCAGAGGGAAAAGTACTTCAGAACACGGAAGCGCCCGCCGAGCAATCGGCCGAACTCAAGGCGGCCCTGGCTCAATTCGCCAGCATCCTGGAAAAAGCGGTACTGCTTCCCATCAACGATGATGAAAGCAGTCCTGAAAAGCATCGTCCATGAGCTTTTGACGTAGCCATGCAATTGCAGCTCGCCTACGACCCCGCCGAGGATCGCCTGTTGCTGACCATGGACTTGGGCGAACGCACTATCGGCTTTTGGTTGACGCGCCGCTTCACTGAACTGCTGTGGCAAGCATTGTGGCAGCGGGCCGGGGCCTCGCTCGATGAGAGCGCCAGCGCTACAGCCCGTGAAATGTTGCTAACGATGCAGCAGAATGAAGCACTACGTGACCATGCCGTAACGCAATCGCCCAAGTTGAAGTTGGAAACCACCCCGATTCTGGCCACGACATTGAAATACGGACCGGGGGAAGCGAATGGACACACGCTGAGCTTGATCGATGCCGAGGGGTGCGGTGAGGCGCTGATGCTGGACGACACCAGCCTGCATGCGTTAATCCGCCTGCTGGACGAGTGCATGGCCAACAGCGAGTGGCACCTGGATCTGTGGCGACCCCTTTCCTCAATACCGGGGGTCTCGCCGGCGTCGACGGCGCTGCACTGAACTCCTTGTAACTTCCCAGTGAGGCTGCGTCATGTCCGCGAACGTATCGATAAGCCGCTATCCCGTCCCCGCCCTCAATGATTTGCCGGAGGATATCCGCAGCCGCATTCTCGCGGTGCAGGAAAAGTCCGGTTTCGTTCCCAATGTCTTCCTGGCCCTGGCCCATCGTCCGGCCGAGTTTCGCGCGTTCTTCGCCTATCACGATGCGCTGATGGATAAGGAAGGAGGCTTGACCAAGGCCGAGCGCGAGATGATCGTCGTCGCCACCTCCAACGCCAATCAATGTCAATATTGCGTCGTCGCCCATGGCGCGATCCTGCGCATACGCGCGAAGAATCCGCTGCTGGCCGACCAGGTGGCGGTCAACTACCGCAAGGCCGACATCACGCCGCGCCAGCGCGCCATGCTCGACTTCGCCATGAAGGTTTCGCAGCAAGCCTATGGCATAGACGATGCCGATTTCTTGGCGCTGCGCGCGCATGGATTCAACGATGAGGACATCTGGGACATCGGCGGCATCAGCGCCTTCTTCGGCCTGTCGAACCGCATGGCCAACATGACCGACATGCGCCCCAACGACGAGTTCTACTTGCTCGGAAGGTTGCCTAAGGGCTCTCCTTGACTTCCAGGTGGGCAATGGCGTTGGCATAGTAGGCGAGCATTTCGAGCTGATCCGGCGCCGGCCGGAACAAGCCCTCCTCCTCAAGAACGATGCGCCGCAGCGTAAGCATGCGCAGGCCGACGCCGAAAGCGTAGTCGTGGTCCTGGCGGGGAATGTAGAGATGAGCGCCGGCCGCTTCCAGTTCGCGCATGACGGCATGGGCGGCGGCCTTGAGTTCCAGTTCGCTCAGGGCGCGCCGCGGATCGCGGGCAAGTACGCTCGCCACCAGCGAAACCGGCAACACCGGAATGACCCGGCCGATTTCATCCATCAGCAGCGCCGCGATGTTGCCGACTTCGACGCGTCGGGCCGTTTCGTCCAGCGCCGGGAAATGCAGGCCGCGTTGCCGGGCATAGGCGCGCATCGAAAACGGAGTGCCGAAATTCACACAGGCGTAGCCGAAGCGATGCCAGTCACCTCTTAGTGCTTGCCATAGATTGCGCAGCAGGAAACCGCCCGCAACGCCAACGCCACTCAGACGCCCGGGCCGCGGCGCATCGGGATGCAGTTTGAGCAACTGGCTTCGGTCTTCCAGCACACGGTCATAATTGATGCCCACCGGAATGAACACCAGATCGCGCCGATCTTCCTGATCGCGTTCGTCGAAGGACTTCAGCATGTAATCCAACAGGCCGAATTTCGGTTGGCGCAAGCGACCGTCGACAGTCAACCCGCCTTCGGGAAACACCGCCTGGGTAACCCCTCCTTCCGATGCCATCTGCACATAACGGGCCAGCACGGTTCGGTACAGCGCATCGCCGGAATTCCGCCGGACGAAGAACGCCCCCATGGCGCGCACAAGTTGCTGCAAGGGCCAGATCCGCGCCCATTCGCCGACCGCGAACGACAAGGTGGTGCGTTCGGCGGCCAGGAAAGCCACCAGGATGTAATCCATGTTGCTGCGATGATTGATGACGAAGACGATCGTCGACTTCGGCTCGATCCGCGCCAGTGCCGCCTCGTCTACATAGCCGATGCGGACCCGGTAGAGCGCCCTGGCGGTCGCCCGCGCCAAGGCGTAACCGATGCGAAAGTAAAGGTAGGCGTTGAAGGACGGGACGATTTCGCGGGCGTAACGGTCGATGCGCCGCCACACCGTCCCGACCGCCTCACCACTGGCCTGGGCGCTGGCCGCGGCCGCCGCCTGAACCTTCGGATCGTGGAACACCCGGTCGATCAGCACCTGGCGGCGAGTCAGCTTGAACGAAGGTAGCTCGACTTGCAGGCGATCGCCTATCTGGCGTATCACCGTGTTGATGCGCTTACGGAAAAACCAGCGCATTCCCGGCGCCAACAGCATCACCAGCGCCGCCCATCCCGCCAGGCCGACGAGCAGGACAAAAAACCAAAACGGAATTGCGATCGGTTCATTCATTCGGGATCTCCATCCTGCCGCCGTTGGAACCACACGTGTTCCAGGGTGTTTTTTCTGCGATGATAGCAGCCATGGTTTCTTCCCGCCGCCGTTTTCTAATATCCGCCGGCCTTGCCGGGCTGGGCATGACCGGATACGCCGCGTGGCGGCTATGGCCGGAGCAAGGTCTCGTCAATCCCTGTCTGGGTGAACTGCCGCCCGAGATGGCCAGGCACCCGCTGGTGCGCACGGCATTTGAAGGCTTGGATCCCGCCAAAGTATGGGACGCGCACGTGCATATTCTTGGGGTAGGCGATGGCGGCGATGCCACGGGCGCCAGCTTCAACGACGGGCATGGCAGCTTGCGCTGGCCGCTCTCCGCGGCGCAGCGGTGGTTCTTCCTCAATGCCGCCTGCATAGACGGGAACGGTCCCGTCGATCGCGCCTACATGGCCGGCCTGCGTGGTCTCGCCGCTGCCTTGCCGGCCGGCAACAAGCTGCTGCTACTGGCACTCGATGCCTGGCACGATGAGCAAGGCATCGCCGTACCCGAGCGCACCCATCTGTTCATCGGCAACGACTACTGCGCGGCGGCGGCCAAGACCGCGCCTGAGCGCTTCGAATGGGCCGCGTCGGTTCATCCCTACCGGGCCGACGCGCTGACCGAGTTGGAGAGAGCAAAACTGCTCGGCGCCCGCGCGCTGAAATGGCTACCGGCGGCGCAAGGGATCGATCCTGCGTCGCCCCGTTGCGACCGATTTTATGAAGCGCTGGCCCGTCTGGGATTGCCGCTGATCGCCCATGCCGGCGACGAGCGTGCCATGCCGGGCGACGACAGCATGGGCAATCCGCTGAGGCTGCGGCGCGCTCTTGAGCACGGCGTCAGAGTGATCGTGGCGCATTGCGCGTCGATGGGGGCCAGCCCGAACCTGGACCGCGGCGATAGCCGGCTGATCGACAACTTCAGTTTGTTCGAGCGGCTGATGGACCAGCCGGCCTACGAAGGCCGTCTGTTCGGTGATCTTTCGGCACTCACCCAGTCCGCACGCGCCGGGGCACCGTTGAAACGAGTCCTAGAACGCGCCCGGGAAGGCGGCGACTGGGCGGGGCGCTTGTTGAACGGCTCCGACTATCCGTTGCCCGCCATCATGCCGCTGTATTCGCCGCGCCAACTGGCCGAGTCCGGCTATCTCGACGTGGCGATGACTGCACCGCTGACATCGATACGCCGGCATCATCCCCTGCTGTTCGATTTCGTCCTGAAGCGCCATCTGCGGATCGGCGGGAAAGGACTCGCCGCGTCGGTTTTCGAAACCCGCCGCATCTTCGCAGGCGACGATTGAAGGCCGCAAGATCGACTGCCGGAAACGGAATTACATCAGGACAATGTCGTATTGTTCCTGGCTGTAGCCGGTTTCCGCCTGGAGCGATATCGGCTTGCCGATGAAATCAGAAAGCATCGCCAGCGCCTGCGATTCCTCGTCGAGGAACAGGTCGATCACCGAGGGAGCCGCCAATATCCGGTATTCGCGGGCGTCGAACTGGCGCGCCTCACGCAGCAACTCGCGGAATATCTCATAACAGATGGTGCGGGCGGTCTTCACCTCGCCACGTCCGCCGCAAGTGGGACAAAGTTCGCAGAGCACGTGGGCGAGCGACTCGCGGGTGCGTTTGCGAGTCATCTCGACCAGCCCCAAGGCGGTAAAACCATTGACCGTGATCCGCGTGTGATCCCGTGACAGCGTCTTGTTGAGTTCCGACAACACCGCCGACTTGTGCTCCTCGTTCTCCATGTCGATGAAGTCGGCGATGATGATGCCACCGAGGTTGCGCAAACGCAGTTGGCGCGCGATGGTTTGGGCGGCTTCGAGGTTGGTCTTGAAAATCGTATCGTCAAAATTTCTCAGGCCGACGAAGCCGCCGGTGTTGACATCGATGGTCGTCATCGCCTCGGTCTGGTCGATGATGAGGTAACCGCCGCTCTTGAGGTCGACTCGCCGCGCCAGCGCTTTCTGGATTTCGTCCTCGACGCCATGCAGGTCGAACAGCGGCCGTTCGCCGGTGTAATGTTCCAGGAGCGCCGCAACCTGCGGCATGTATTCGTGGGAAAAACTCGAAAGCTTCTGGAAATTTTCGCGTGAATCGATCACCACCCGCGTCGTTTCAGGAGACATCAGGTCGCGTAAAACGCGCTGAGCCAAGGTCAGGTCATGGTGCAACTGGGTCGGCGGCCGGGCATTGGTGGCGCGATGCTGGATCTCGGTCCAGATCCGCCGCAGGTAGGAGATATCGCTGGCCAGTTCCGCATCGCTGGCGCACTCAGCCATGGTCCTGGCGATGAAACCACCCGGTTCGTCCTTTTGCAGCAGCCCCTGGATACGGGTGCGCAATTGTTCGCGCTCGACCTCCCCTTCGATGCGCTGCGAGATGCCGATATGGCGCTCCTGAGGCAGAAGCACTAGCAGCCGTCCGGCGATGGACATCTGCGTCGTCAAACGAGCGCCCTTGGTACCGAGCGGATCCTTCAACACCTGCACCAGCAGGTTTTGACCTTCCGAGAGGATTCTTTCGATCGGCCGCGTTGCATTGGTTCCGGTGCCACCCTGGCCGGCTTCGACGTTGCCTGGCCGCTCCTCCCAGATGTCGGCGACATGCAGAAATGCGGTGCGTTCCAGACCAATGTCGATAAATGCCGATTGCATTCCGGGGAGCACCCGCACCACCCGGCCCAGGTAGATATTGCCGACGATGCCGCAACTGGCGGTGCGTTCGATGTGGAGTTCCTGCACCACCCCTTGCTGCACCAGGGCAACGCGGGTCTCCTGCGGCGTAAAGTTGATGAGAAATTCTTCACTCATATCGGGTATCCAAATTGGCGCAGCAACAATGCGGTTTCGCACAACGGCAGGCCGACGATGCCGCTGTGCGAACCGCGAATCTCCGCTACGAACATCGCCGCATGGCCCTGGATGCCGTAAGCGCCGGCTTTATCCAGGGGATCCCCGGAAGCGACGTAACGGCGGATCTCTTCGGCTTGCAGATCGCGGAAACGCACTTCGCTAACGCTCGTCACGTGCTCGATACCTTCGCCGCGGGCCAGGGCCACTGCGGTCAGGACGCGGTGGCTACGGCCTGATAGACGACCGAGGATCTCCGCCGCGTCGCCGGCATCGCGCGGTTTGGCGATCGTCCTGCCGTCCACATCGATGGTCGTGTCGGCGGCCAGCAGCAGTCTCGGCGGCAGGCGGCGCTCGGCAATCATCTTGGCGCCGAAGGCGGCCTTGGCTCTGGCAACTCGCACCACATAAGCATCCGCCGTTTCGTTGCCGAGCAGATCCTCGCTGACCTCGGCATCTTCGCGTGGCGGCATGCGAAACAGCATCAGATCGAAGCGAACCCCGATCTGGTGCAGCAGTTCGCGGCGGCGCGGGCTGCGTGATGCAAGATAGATACGCGGGTCAATTTGGCTCACAATCAGGCTCATTCGATTTCGTTCTATGCTCGATGATAAGGATGGCCCTTGAGGATACTCGCGGCCCGATACAGCGCTTCGGCCAGCACCACTCTGACCAGCGCATGGGGCAAGGTCAGGCTGGACAGTCGCAACATTTCGGCCGCCTCCTGTTTGAGCGCGGGATCGAGACCATCCGGTCCGCCGATCAGGATGGCAATATCTTCGCCTCCCGCCAGCCATTTTTCAAGGCGCTGTGCCAAGCCATGCGTCGTCACGTCCGTACCATGCTCGTCGAGTACCACCAGCCTGCGGCGCGCGGGCAGTGCAGCCCGCAGGCGCACGGCTTCCGCGGCCAACAGCGCCGCGGCGGGCTTGCCGCCGGTGCGCGGCTCGGCTTTCACTTCAAGCAGTTCCATGCTCATTTCGCGCGGCATGCGCTGGGCGAACTCGCTGTAAGCCTCATCCACCCAGCCGGGCATACGCGTTCCGACAGCGGCGATGAACAGCTTCATCGTCTACCGCGGAACATCAATCCTCGGCAGTCGCCGACGCGCGCGGAACCGCTTTCTTTGGCCGGGCCTGCCAGAGCTCTTCGAGGTTGTAATGGCGCCTCACCGCGGGCTGCATGACATGCACCACGATGCTGCCGAGATCCACCAGCACCCATTCGCCGGAATCCTCGCCCTCCATGCCGATGATTTCGCCTCCGGCTTCCTTGACTTTGTCATGCACGTTATGGGCCAATGCCTTGACCTGGCGTGTCGAGTCGGCGCTGGCCACGATGATGCGGTCGAACATCGAGGTTAGCTTGGTGGTATTGATGACTTGGATATCCTGCGCCTTGATGTCTTCGAGCGCGGCGACGGCGATTTTTTGCAGTTTGGGAACGTTCATTTATTCGGGTAGGTTATAGAGCTTATTGGCCGCAATATAGTCGAGAACCGGATCAGGGAGCAAATACCTAGCGCTGTGGCCGGCCCCGATTTGCGCTCGCAGCTTGGTTGCCGAAATGTCGAGAGCGGTGATGCCGAAGGGAATTATGCAACCCGCCGGGCTCGCAGTAATTGCCGCGGCGGACGATTTCCGCCTTCGTTGAAATTCGTCAGCCAAGGCAGGTTCCATGATTTCGCCGGTGAGCGAATAATTGGGCCGGGTGGCTACGGCAAGATGGGCCAACCCGAACAACTCCCGCCAGCGATGCCAGGCGCTCAGCCCCAGGAACGCATCTGCCCCCAGCAGCAACACCAATGGGCGCCGCGGGCCAATTTGCGCACGCAGCCGTTCCAGCGTCGGCACGCTATAGCTGGGCGCCGCGCCCAGGGCTTCGCCGTCGTCGACGGTAAAGCCGGGGTTGCCGAGGATGGCCAGGCGAACCATGTCCAGCCGCTGAATCGCGGACGCTTGCGGAGTGCCGCGATGTGGCGGCTGACCGGCAGGAACCCAGCGCACTTCGGCGAGTCCCAGTTCCTTGCGCGCTTCTTCGGCCAGGCGCAGGTGTGCGTAATGCACCGGGTCGAAAGTGCCGCCCAGTATCCCCAGCGGGCTGTCTATCGGCGTCGCGATTCGGGAATTATCCGGCATCGCTGGGAGTGCCTGGATTCGCGGCGGGGGCAAACACGTCCTGGTAACTCTGGTAGATGCCGGTCATCAGCACCGGCGCAAACACCAGCAACAGTAGGATGCGCAGGACGACCGACAAGACCTCGGCCAACGGCTTGGAGATAAGGCTGGCGATCAGGAGCAGCAGGCCGGGCAGCACCACGCCGATCAAGGAGGCCGCCAGGGCGTAGACCACGAAAGCGCGCCAGTTGCGCCAGACCGCCACCAGACTGAAGAACAGCGACTTGAGCACCGGAAGGCCGTCCCATGCGGTCAGCAGGGGGGCGAACCAGAACGCCAGCAGTACCGGTAAAGCGAACAGCAGCAGGCGCAGCATATGCCAGAGCATCTCGGCTTCATCGAGCGGATTGAAGCTGCCCTCGCCCGTTTCCTTGCCGCTGACGATGGTGCTTGATTCGCCGCCTTGGAGCAGCAGGTCGATGGCCAGAATCGCCATGGTTCCGATCAGGTGCAATCCACCCAATCGCAGCAAGGCGGCGCGCTTCTGCCGCAGGCCGAAGAACAGTTCAGCTCGCGCCAGACCCAGGTTGAGCGTCCGGCAGCCATTGGCGATGAGCACAGTCAGCATTGGCAAGAACAGGGGTAGCAGAAAAGGTCCGATCGGTTGGAGCTGACCGAAGGCCACGACCAGCAGTAGATAGCCCAGGGTCAGCGTGGTCAGCATCGGCGGATTTCGGCGGTAGAGCCGAAAGCCGTCGAAAATCCAGTAAACACCGCGAACCGCGGGCAGAAGACGAGCCTGCATGGGAATGAGTTATCAGGGGTGGGGATGGGAACGCAATCGTCCCGTCACGCATTTCCCCGCCTTAAAACGTTTTTATGACCCACATCGGCACGCGCAGCCCGGTGTCGAGGGATTCCTGGCGGCTCATGCGGCCGTCGCCTTTTTCGTCGATCAGGTAGTAAGGAGTTCCATGTGGCGGCGTCACCTTGACCATGTAGAGTTTGCCGTTGACGCGGAACTCCTCGACCCGGTCATCCCCGCGCTTGGTAATCGTCACTTGCGGCTCCAAGGCCGGATCGAGGGACATATCCGCGGGCGGCGGCGGCGGTTCCGGAATGGGCTGCAATCCCGCTGGGCCCGCGGCTTTTTGAGCGGCGGCGGGCAATGCCAGAAGCAAAGCGAAAATCAATAACAAGCGGCGCATGGCGTGTCCTCAAGAGTTCCCGGCATTCTATCAAAGGTTCAGCAATAGCTCGTGCTCATCGGGTAGACGGTCAAAGCCGCGCCTTTCGTAATGCTTGAAGATCGCGGCCACAACTTGCTGAGGATCGTCGATGACCTGGATCAGCTCCATGTCCTGCGGATTGATCATGCCCTCGGCCACTAGCCGCGCGCGCATCCATTCCAGCAGCCCCCGCCAGAACTCACTTCCCACCAGGATCAGCGGAATCTGCGGCGTCTTCTTGGTCTGGATCAGAGTCAGGGCTTCGAGCAATTCGTCGAGCGTACCGAAGCCGCCCGGCATTACCACGTAAGCGGCGGCAAAGCGCACGAACATGTATTTGCGCGCGAAGAAATGGCGGAAGGTCTGCGACACGTCCTGGTAACGATTGGTTTGCTGCTCCATCGGCAACTGGATATTGAGACCGACGCTGGGGCTCTTTCCGGCGAACGCACCCTTGTTGGCGGCTTCCATGACACCCGGCCCTCCGCCGGAAATCACGCTGAATCCGGAATCTGACAGCAACCGTGCGATCTGCTCGGTCAGTCGGTAATTATCGGAGTCGGGCTTGGTGCGGGCGCTGCCGAAAATACTCACCGCCGGCCGGATGGCGTTGAGGCGATCCGTCCCCTCGACAAATTCTGACATAATGCCAAACACCCGCCACGCCTCACGCGCCGTGGCATTGACAGAGGTGGCGGTGGCGAGCGCCGGATCGGTAAATCCGGCAAGTTTGTTCTTGACGCTCATAATGTTTGCCCGGCTGATTTCACGGTAGGTCTCATATCCATGCCCACACTGCTCCTGGTTGACGGTTCGTCCTATCTTTATCGCGCTTTCCACGCCATGCCCGACCTGCGCAACAAGGCTGGCGAGCCGACAGGCGCGGTGTATGGCGTGCTCAACATGCTACGCCGGCTGCCCATCGACTACAAGGCGGCGGACGGCATCGACTATCGCGCCGTGGTGTTCGACGCCAAGGGCAAGACCTTTCGCGACGACTGGTACCCTGCATACAAGGCGCATCGGCCGCCGATGCCCGACGACCTGGTGCGCCAGATCGAACCACTGCATGCCTGCATCCGCGCCGCTGGCTGGCCCCTGTTGATGGTAGACGGCGTCGAGGCCGACGACGTGATCGGCACCCTGGCACGGCAGGCGGCCGCCGCAGGCATCGAGTGCGTGATCTCGACCGGCGACAAGGACCTGGCGCAACTTGTCGACCGGCATGTGCGCCTTGTGAATACCATGAGCAACGAGACCCTTGATATTGCCGGCGTCGACAAGAAGTTCGGCGTGCCGCCCGAGCGCATCGTCGATTACCTGGCGCTGACCGGCGACGCGGTGGATGGCGTGCCGGGCGTGGACAAGGTCGGATCCAAGACCGCAGTGAAATGGCTGAGCCAATACGGCACGCTCGACAACATCGTCGCCCATGCCGACGACATCGGCGGCGCAGTCGGCGAGAATCTGCGGCGCGCACTGGATTTTCTGCCGCTGGGCCGGAAGCTGCTGACCATCGTCTGCGATCTCGAATTGCCTCAAGGCGTCGTCGATCTGGCGCCGCAACAGCAGGATGCCGTGAAGCTTACCGAGTTGTACACGCGGCTGGAGTTCAAGACCTGGCTGCGCGAACTGGGCACGAATCCCCCCTCTCCCCTCGCGGAAGAGGGGCAGGGGGTGAGGGGCAAGGGACCGGATCGCAACCGCCGCTACCCTCTCCCCAACCCCTCTCCTGCGGGGGGAGAGGATCTAACCGAACTTCACCGCGACGGTTATGAAACGATCCTGACCTGGGAAGATCTGACGCGCTGGCAGACGCTCATCGACGCCGCACGGCTTACCTCGCTCGACACCGAGACCACCTCTCTCGATCCGTTCGCGGCGCGTCTGGTAGGCATCTCTTTTGCCATTGCGCCGGAGAACGAAGACATCCAGGCCGCCTACCTGCCTGTCGGCCACGATTACGCCGGCGCCCCGGCGCAACTGCCGTTAGCGGAAGTGCTGGATAAGCTCAAGCCCTGGCTGGAGTCCGCGCGGCACGCCAAGCTCGGCCAGCATCTCAAGTACGACCGCCACATCTTCGCCAATCACGGCATCGAGCTGCGCGGCATCCACGAAGACACGCTGCTGGAATCCTATGTTCTGGAAAGCGACAAGTCGCACGATCTCGGCGCGCTGGCGACGCGCCATCTCGGTCTGAATACCATCTCCTACGACGAGGTCACCGGCAAAGGCGTCGGACGCATCTCCTTCTCCCAGGTGGCGCTGGAGCGCGCCGCCGAATATGCAGCCGAGGATGCCGATGTGACTCTGCGGGTGCACCAGGCCTTGCTCCCGGAACTTGAAGCCGAGCCTAGGTTGGAGAGGCTCTACCGCGACATCGAATTGCCGGTGGCCGAGGTGTTGTTCCGGATGGAGCGCAACGGCGTCCTGATTGACGTCGCAGCCTTGGCGCGGCAGAGCGAAGAACTCGGGCGGCGCCTGATGGCACTCGAAGCCCAAGCCCACGCAGCCGCCGGCCAGCCCTTCAACCTGAGCTCGCCTAAACAGCTGGCGGAAATCCTGTTCGACAAGCAAGGCCTGCCGGTGGTGAAGAAAACCCCGTCCGGCGGACCGTCCACCGACGAGGAAGTACTGACCCAACTGGCGCTCGACTATCCGCTACCCAAGCTGTTGCTGGAACACCGCAGCCTCGCCAAGCTGAAAGGCACCTATACCGACAAGCTGCCGCGCAGCGTCAACCCGGTCACCGGCCGCGTGCATACCAGTTACTCGCAAGCCACCGCCGTGACCGGCCGACTCGCCAGCACCGACCCGAATCTGCAAAACATCCCCGTGCGTACTATTGAAGGGCGACGCATCCGCACCGCCTTCATCGCAACGCCGGGACACGCCATCGTCTCCGCCGACTACTCGCAGATCGAGCTGCGCATCATGGCCCACCTCTCCTCGGACGAACGGCTGCTCGACGCTTTCGCCAAGGGCGAGGACGTGCATCGTGCCACTGCCGCGGAAATCTTCGGCATCACGCCGCCGGAGGTCGGGCCGGACCAGCGCCGCGCCGCCAAGGTCATCAATTTTGGCCTGATCTACGGCATGTCGGCCTTCGGCCTGGCGCGCGAACTCGGCCTGGAGCGCGGCGCGGCGGCAGCCTATATGGAACGCTATTTCGCCCGCTATCCGGGCGTCGCCCGCTACATGGAAGAGACCCGCAAAGGTGCGCGTGACAAGGGCTACGTCGAAACTGTCCTCGGCCGCCGCCTGTGGCTGCCGGAGATCAAGTCCTCCAACGTCGGACGCCGCCAGGGCGCCGAACGCTCCGCCATCAACGCCCCGATGCAGGGCACCGCCGCCGACCTGATCAAGCTCGCCATGCTGGCCGTGCAGGACTGGCTCGACCGGGAACGCCTGGCCAGCAAACTGATCATGCAAGTGCATGACGAACTGGTGCTGGAAGTGCCCGACGCGGAACTCGTCCTGGTGCGCGAGCAGTTGCCGCGGCTGATGGGAAATGTCGCCGAACTGAAAGTGCCCTTGCTGGTGGAAGTGGGCGTGGGACCTAACTGGGAGGCAGCGCACTAACTTTCATGATGCGCGGGGTACGCCCGAAGGAAGTCCCCTGGCGGGACGCCCCGAAGGAAGTCCCCTGGTGGGACGCCCCGAAGGAAGTCCCCTGGTGGGACGCCCCGTATCATGAAAGTCAGCGGCATTCCCATGGCCCCCCACCCCCTGCCCCCGCCCCGGGGCGGGGGACTAAATGTGCTCGCTACGCTCGATATCACCAGGCGCCCTCTTCGGCGTATTTCACGTTAATGGTGTGCGGACGGGTGATGCCGCGTTACTGTGAGCATCCTGCCGTGGTCAGGAAGGAAGCGACCGGACCGAGATCCAGGAGGTTATTGCGGGTATCGGGGCCCAGTGCCCATAAGTGGTTATCGACCGACGAGGTCGCCAGGTAATTGCGTGTTGTTGAGTAGTATCTGAAATAGTACGGTGCGGACGTTGTTGAAGCCGGCACGGCCGGAGCAAAATACTTTGGCAAGGTGCGCTCGGCCCAATTGAACACGCAATCCGCGCCCGAAGTTTGCAACGGCCGCGAGCCTGGCATGACGGAAGCGACTGCCGCGGCGGCATCGAGCATGCCGGCCCCACAGGTTGAAGCGGTGCAGTAGCACTCCAGTTGGTCGGTGCCATCGGGCGCGTGACAATTCTGGAGCGTTGCGGTTTGAACGCCGGTTGGAAAGGCGCGCGCCGAGCCTTGCAGCGCCGCTTTGATCTGGGCCGGGGTCAGCGACGGCTGGACCGACAGCATCAAGGCCACGGTGCCGGCCACCAGTGGCGCGGAAAAGCTCGTGCCGGTGCTGGCGTTGAAGGCGTCGGTGTAGGACGATGCCAGCGGGGTGGTGGTGCCGGTGTTGGTTGCCGCGAGGATCGGGTACAGGCATGGCTGCGCGGGGTCCGAGTTGACGCAGTTGCCGCCGGGCGCACTGATGGCGATCTCCGGCCCCAGATCGGAAAAACCGACCTTGGTACCGATATGACGCAATCCCGCTACGCCTATCACCCCCGGACAGTTGGCCGGCGCACCGACCGCCTGGCCGGAACTATTCCCGGCCGCGGCTACGATCACCGCAGGATCCTGCTTGCCGAGAATGGCATTGATCGCATCGAGGTAAGCTTGAGTACAGGCGCCACTGCCTCCGAGGCTCATGTTGATGACCCGTGCCGAATTCTGGTTGGTCGGCACGCCCGGCACGGGCAAGCCCGCTGCCCATTGCATGCCGGCAATGATGTCGGAATCATAGCCACCGCATTTGCCGAGCACCCGCACCGGCAACAACTTTACGCCCCAGGCCACACCCGCCATACCGACGCCGTCGTTGGACGCCGCTCCGATCAGGCTGGAAGTCATGGTGCCGTGCCATGAGCTGTCCTCGGCACCGCACTGGTAGAACGTGCTCGATCGGCTGTTGGATTCCTTCGTCGTCACCCAATCACCCGGGTCAGAAGCGTCCGAGTCACGGTTGTTGTTGCCGCCGTTGGCCGCCTGGCCATCATTGGCGGTCGCTGCGTCGCTGATCATGTCGTAGCCAGCCAGCAGGCGGTTGGCTAGATCGGGATGTTCCTTGCGCACTCCGGTATCGAGTACCGCGACAACGATGTTCGAACTGCCGGTGGTCAAAGACCAGGCGTTGGCTGCGTTGATGCTGGATGCGATCTCGCCCGCCGGCGCATGGAGATACCACTGGCCGGCGACGGGTCCGCCGGTGCTGCCGACGATCGAGGGGCCTTGCTGATACAAAGGATCATTTGGCACCGCGAAGTGCGTGCGTCGCTGGTCTACGACCGCATATTCAACATCGGCCTCCTCGGCCAGGCGTTTTGCCAGCGATGCTCCGCTGATCCCGCTCGCGCTGACAACCTGCGTATGCTCGTTGAGGGCGCGGCCGGCGGTCAGGTGCGCGCCCAGGCGTGCACTTAAGGAGCCCGCGCGTGCCGTGACGACGTCGAAGGTTTCGCTCGCACTCGCCTGGGCGGATAGCGCCTGTTTACGCAGCATGGCGGAGTCTTGCTTGAACCTGACGATCACCCGCGCCGAATCGCTGGGTTCGGTAAGTCGCACGTTATGGGCCGAATGGCGTTCGATGTCGGCGTCCGCTGCAATGGCATCGATACCCAAGGCGAGCATCAAACCCGCACTCGCGGCAAGGAGCCAGGTGGGGAGTCGAATCCGCTCGCTAAAAGCCTGTGTGTTCATGTGGCCTCATGTCTTGAAAGGCTTCTTCCGTTCGATCCGTGTTCGTATATTAGGCTACGACTTGATAAATTTAGTTGTAAATCATTGTTTCGAGTCCAGCGTCAAACAATGGATCGGCGCTTGAGCAAGCTCGGGGTCCCTTGGCGGCCGGCAATAATTGGTAACGCTCATTTACAGGACGAACCGCGCCCCCTGTTATCTTGAGCCTGTCGGCATTGAAGTGCAATCACAAAGGACAAGCCGTTGCGAGCTCGTGATCGTCGGTCAGGTTCCTCTGTAGCACGACAACTGTCCGGTCGTCATATTGCCCGGAAATGGCGCAAGAGATAATACGAACGGAACTGCTACAGGATGAGCTGCTGCAATGACCCCCTACAATTTAAGGCCGTGATGGCCGGAGGTAACTACATGATCACCAACCCGCCCACCTTGATGGAAATCCTGTGCCCGCGATGCTTCGCAACTAACCCAAAGCGGATCGAGGCTACCAGAACCATTCAGCAACTCGATATCGACGCGTTCGAACAAGCCCAAGCCGAACATGGCTTTCATAAACCGGCGATCCGTGCATTAGAAGGTGAATCATCTGTGCGCGGCAATTCCGGAATGTCGGCCCGCAGAAAAACTCTTCGGGCCGACTGCGCCTCGTCGAGAGTATCTCGTCGAATGGCGGCATCGACGCAACTGTAAAACGTGTCGAATTGAAGTCACTTTGGTCGACGACGTTTTCTGCAATGGGCACCGAGTGTGCCCTCTATTTATCGGCCGGCAGCCACCGCCACGCCGAAGAAATTGCCGCTGCGTCCATTGCAGAAGTGCTGCGCATCGAAGCGAAGTACTCCCGATACCGCTCCGACAGCACTCTGTCCGAGATCAATCGCGCTGCCGCGCGTGGCGGATCGATTCCGGTAGATGAAGAGACTGGGGCGTTGCTCGACTATGCCTTTGCCTGTCATCGCCAAAGTGGCGGTCTGTTCGATATTACCTCGGGCCTCCTGCGCCGGGCCTGGAATTTCGATGCAGGCCGGCTGCCGGAATCACCGGCGTTTCTTGCCATGCTTCCCTTGATCGGCCTCGACAAACTGCACTGGCAACGCCCATCTCTGAAATTCAACCTACCAGGCATGGAAATCGACTTCGGTGGAATCGGCAAGGAATACGCTGCGGATCGCGTGGCAGAGCACTGCGAGGCATCCGGTATTGCTTATGGACTGGTGGATCTTGGCGGCGATATCCGGCTGATCGGCCGCTCAGCCGATGGAAGTCCGTGGCCGATTCGGATTCGCGACCCATTGGAACCCGCAACCGCCTTTGCCACACTTCCGATCGCCTCGGGCGCCTTGGCCACCAGCGGAAATTATGCGCGCTGCATCGTAGCGAACGGCCGACGATACTGCCACCTTCTCAACCCGACCACCGGGTGGCCCGCCCAGGGCTTGTCCTCGGTTACGGTCGCAGCGCCACGTTGCCTGCTAGCCGGGAGCATTTCGACCATCGCCATGCTCAAAGGCAGGGAAGGGATCGGATGGTTGGCTTCAACGGGCATGCCCCATCTCTGGATCGATGACCAGGGGAAAAGCGGCGGCGATCTGTTGTCTTCGAGCGATCAGGATCCGTGATGGCCTGATTGCTCCACCAGGATCCGAGTGTCGAATCGCCCGTCAAGACGGACGAACCCGGTTTGTAATGGTTTGTAAATGTTTCCCGATCTCCCCCGATCCGGCACGCCCTCTGCATAGCCTAGGACAGTACCTGGTAAATCGGGTATCGGCAGGTTCCCATAGTACGAAGCTTGCCGCAACCAGCCCGCATGGCGGCAAAAATTGCCGGTAGAAATCATTCGAGCTTCGGGATAGCACCATCCGGAGTTAATTTGAATAGGAGTCATCATGAGCGTAATCAGTGTCGGTCTTACTCAAGGGACTGGATCATCCGACTGGCGTTCCACGGTCCGCCAGGCAGACCAGGACTTTGACCAGCTCTACCAATCGCTGCAAAGCGGCAATCTGAGTGCCGCACAACAGGCTTATACCGACTTTCAGAAAATCCAGTCGGGTTTGACGAGTCCGACGACGACGCCGGCCGGCGGCTCCGCAGCGACCACAATGCCGAATGCCGTGACATCGGACTGGTCGGCTTTGGGTGTGGCGCTCCAGTCGGGAGATCTCCCGTCCGCGCAGGGTGCTCTTGGCAAGCTACAGCAAGATGCTCAGCTTGCCTGGCAGTCGCATCTTCAGCAGGAGGCGCAGACCGCGCAGTCGGTGTACGCGTTGATGCAGGGCGTCCAGGCAACGACATCTGGAGCCATAGCCGCAAGTTCCCAGCCGACGACCGGCTCCGTTCAAGACGACTTGAATGCCTTGAATCAGGCGCTTCAGTCCGGAGACAGTACCGGCGCCCAGAAACTCCTCGCCCAACTGGAACAGGACCTGCAGGCATCGGGCCAGGCTTCCGGTAGTTACGGAGGACACCGCCACCATCATCATCACCATGGCGGCTCGTTCGGCATGAGCACCGTGCCACCCAATGCGGTTCCTCCGGTTGCCGCCGTGACGTCGCCAGCGTCGGGATCGACCGTAGCCACCAACAACAGTGGAACCAGTGGGAAGGCCTCGACGTAACGGTTTGTAAATTCATGCCGGACCGTCTCAAGGGTGGACAAAATCGGTCGAAATAGCCCTTGCAACGGAGCGGCTTTACGCCAAAAACAAACTAAGGAGAAATATGATGAGTTCAGTATCGGCAATCGGCGGAATGCCGCAAGTTTGGTCGGGAGCCAGCGTGCGCATGCCTCCGGCACAGAAGATGGCCGCCCTATTCGACAAGATCGACACCTCGGGCAGCGGTACCATTACCAAGGCACAATTCGAGCAGGCGTTTCAGAAGGGAAATCCGCCGAAAGGATTTCAGCAGGCGGGGGCGGACGCGATCTGGGCCAAACTCGATCCCAAGGGAACGGGGAGTATATCGAAGCAGGATTTCGTTAGCAGCATGACCACGTTGATGAGCCAGGTCCGTCATGGCCATCATCACCATGCAGGAAGTAGCCAAAATGCGTCCGCGCCAACGGCTACCATCAATGCCAGCCTGGGCGCGTTGAACGCTTTGGGGAGTTCGGAAGGCGGCTCGTCAGCAGCAGGCAACTCGATAAATACGACCGCCTGAACAATCGGCCAGAGCAGGGTTTGCGGCTCGAGTTGCTTCATGCATGTTTGACGCCATCAGGAACAAAGGCGTAGCCGAAGCCCCAGATGGTCTGGAGATAACGCGGCTTGGACGGATCATCCTCAACGAGCTTTCTCAGCCGCGCAATTTGCACATCGATGGAGCGATCGAATACGTCGTATTCCCGACCGCGAGCCAATTCCATCAGTTTGTCGCGTGACAGCGGCTGTCGGGGGTGTCGAACCAGTGCCTTGAGCACCGAAAATTCACCGGTGGTCAATTGCGTAGACTGGTCATTGCGACTCAGTTCGCGTGTGGCCAGATTGATGCAAACGCAGCCAAAGGAAACCACCTCCTCGTCAGATGCCGGCGCCCCTGGGGGCGGGGCGGAAGCGCGTCTGCGCAATACGGCATGAATTCTGGCAACCAGTTCGCGAGGATTGAACGGCTTGGGCATGTAGTCGTCAGCGCCCATTTCGAGACCGACAATGCGGTCGATATCATCGCCTTTGGCGGTTAGCATGATGATCGCCATATCGTTCTTCGCGCTGCGCAATCGACGGCAGATCGATACGCCGTCTTCGCCAGGCATCATCAGATCCAGCACCATCAGGTCATAGTTTTCCCGGAGCAGCGCCTTGTCCATTGCCGTTGCGCTTTCAGCAGTCCTGACCGAGAAACCTTGTTCCGTCAGGTAGCGGTTTAGAAGTTCACGCAATCGCAGATCGTCATCGATCACCAGGATATTTGCCGGTGTTTTCAGTATCGGTTTCATCATCGCAGTCCTGGCACCCGAATGTACTGTTGATAGGCGCGGATTGTTGAGATCCTGTTGAGATCGCTTGGACATCGTCCAGGAGGGAATCGCTTGTCCGTTGGGTGCGAGCCAATGACCGCCTAAGCTGATTGCATAATGCATTCTATACGTCGCATACTGAGGCAAATGATGCAAGCGTGTTGAACTTTGTAAGTGTGTGTAAGCTCATACTGGACGATGACGTTTTGTAACATTAAGCATGGATGACGGATATGGGGAACCCGCATAATTTGATCAACAGCAATCGGAGTCTCTCGACACGACCTTGACACATCGGACAAGCGAAAACTTCGCTAGCGCGGAGGATCTCTTTCTTGCAGGGAATCGCCATATGGCTGACGGCGATGCTCAGGAAGCGAAGGCGTGTTTTCGGGAGGCGATCACCCTTGTGCCGGACTTGGCGGAAGCCCATGCCAACCTCGGCTTGATGCTTGACCAAGCGGGCATGCTGGAGGAAGCGGAATCACATTACTTGTGTTCGATCGCATGTAATTCCAATCTCGGGCAAACCCATTTGAACCTGGGTGCAATGCTGGCCCGCCAAAAGAGATTTGAAGAGGCTGACGCCGCTTATCGATTGGCGCTCGAACTGGCTCCGGACTCCCCTGCGGCCTGGTCAAACCTGGGGGTATTACAGGCTTGCCGAAAGCAGGAAGACGAGGCTGAACAAAGCTATCGCAAGGCATTGGAACTGGACGCCGGTTACCGCTTGGCCCAATTCAATCTTAGCTATCTATTACTGCGCCAGGGGCGGTTCGAAGAAGGATGGAAATGCCTGGAGGCGCGCAACTGGTACGCGCCTCTGGAGAAGCATCTCACTTGCCCTCGTTGGCGAGGGGAGCCTCTGGATGGCAAATCGCTGTTAATCGGATTCGAGGCTGGACACGGCGATATGATTCAGCTCTGTCGCTACTCGGCGGTTTTGAAGGCCCGGGGCGCTGCAAAGATTTCGGTGATTTGTCATCCGGGCTTGAAAACCCTTTTTGCCACCTTGGACGGCGTGGATTCTGTCATAGCTATCGACGAGGATCTGCCCACATCCGATTGGGATTACTGGTCGCCGCCTCTCAGCATTCCGCTCTATTGCCAAACCCGGCTGGATTCGATTCCGGCAAGCTTGCCCTATCTGCGAGCCGATAAGGCAAAGGCTGAATACTGGTCATCCGTCCTAGCCAGAGACAGTTCCCCATCGGATCTCCGCGTCGGCTTGGTATGGAAAGGCAATCCCCGTTTCGAGAACGATGCGGATCGGTCGCTTCCAAATCTGGAGTTACTGGCTTCCTTGGGGAGTATCGCCGGGGTGCGATTCTTCAGCATGCAGAAAGGTGCCGGTGAGGAAGATGCCGCCAATCCGCCGCGGAGCCTGCCTCTGGTGAATCTGGGGCCGCAAATTGCGGATTTTGCGGATACTGCCGCGATTGTGGCAAATCTGGACCTGGTCATATGTGTGGATACGGCCGTTGCCCATCTTGCGGGAGCAATGGGCAAAGCCTGCTGGGTTGTATTGCCGGACTACAAGACCGATTGGCGCTGGCTGACTGTACGCAGCGATTCACCCTGGTATCCCGGCGTGATGCGCCTCTTTCGCCAACCCAGCGCCGGCGACTGGACGACGGTCGTCAACGAAGTGCGAACGGCCCTACAGAGATTTGTAGTGAAACCTTGAGGCTGGGTGCGGCCCGATGTCGGACTTGGTGCTCGTTGGGCACCAATTACGTTGGCCACAGTATCGACGCTATGCGGCTGATTACATTCATTTACAACTTGATCGCTCAAGTTTCTCCATTAAGTACCGTAAATATCTGACGTGAACAGGGAAAGCAACCCTGTAAATAGGAGACGACGGTGAACACCATCAGTATCAGCAGCTTTTTCAGCAACACCATTCAGTCCGTCGGGACATCCAATGCGTCCGCGGGCGGACGGGTCGACCGGGACGGAGACAATGATGGTGGCGGCCGGGCGCAAGGGAGCCGCCGCGGTGGGGGTCAAATGATCAATGCCATTGCCCAGACCTTGAGTCAATTGGGCATAGGCACGATTAGCCCAAGCGCCGTGCCGCCGGCCACCACGACACAAGCCGCTGGCGGCGTAAGCGATGCAACGAATGCCGCCAATGGCCAGAACGTCGGACAAGTGTTGCAGGGCTTTATGCACGCTCTGTTCCAGGCCTTAGGGTCGGCAGGCTCTCAAGCACAGGGACAAACGCCCAAGGGTGCCGATGCGGATGGAGATAACGACGGGAGCAACGCCTCAGGCAATACGGTGAATGGCGCCAAAGGCTACGGCGGCTTGGTAAGCAAATTGCAAAACTTGATCCAGTCGCTGTCCGCCGGGACCGCGACATCAAGCTCCGGTGGCGGCGCCGGGAGTACGTCAGATCTCAATTCGGCGTTCCAGAGCTTGGAAAAAGCGCTTCAGACAGGTAACGGTGCGTCAAATGCCCCGGACCTCCAGACCTTCTTGAAGACCCTGGTTCAGAATCTCCAAAGCTCGGGCAGCAGCACACTCGCGAGCACGGCAAATATAGTCAATACAACTGCGTGAGCGTTCCATTCTGCATAAATGGAATTCACCATGACCAACATCCCGGCTAACCTCGGCTTGCCACCGCAAGTGGCGGCGGATCAACGCTTATCATCGTCGACTGCTGAAGCGGCTGGATCCGGGGCACCCGCTCCGATCTCGTCCAGTCGGCCGGTTCAGGATGCTCACCCCACGGCGGTTACCCAGCCCGCGGAGCCTCGCCTGGATGCCAACGACATAAGGCAAATTGCCGACGAATTGCAGCGCAGGGTCGGCGCTGTTGCTCCCGAGCTGGCGTTCTCAGTCGATCATAGCAGCGGTCGATCGATTATCACGATAACGGATCCGTCGACAAAACAGGTCATTCGTCAATTTCCATCGGAACAGGCGCTACAAATTGCCAAGGGACTGGATCAGTTCCAAAAGGGGTTGTTGCTTAACAGTAAGGCTTGAAAGTCTTGTCCGGGGGCTTCCGAATAGGGATCGCCCTTTATTGCCATCGGGTGTGCTTCCCGGCACCTATTACCGAAGGGAAATGCGTCATGAGCACGATAGGTTCCATCAACAGCGGTTCAAGCAATGCCGTTCAAACCATCCAACGTACACCGGAATTGGCTGAGCTCAAGGGATCCCGTGACAAAGACGGAGATTCCGATGACGGCGGCTCAACAACTGTGAAGACGGCTCCGTCGGCCAGCGTCAACGCCGGCGGTGAAAAGATCGGGATGGTGATCAATGTCGCCGCGTGAAAGCTGCACTGCCGTGCCGCCTGCTTACCTGATCCCAGGTTTCACTCAGATTGTGCCGCGCGGCGCGCGGTTGATTCGGCAAACAGCACGCCGCTGATCCACGCAAAAAATATCCGCTCGGTGAAATCGAGCATGAACGAGTTGAAGAGATTGCCGACCAGCATCGCCAGCAGCACGCCGTGCGCAATCTGTTGGAAGGATGGCGTAAGCCCGCCGGCCTGCCGCCAATAGGTCAGGTACAGGAAAATCAGCGCGGCGAGGCCGACAAGTCCCAGTTGCGCCGCAATCAGCAGATATTGGTTATGCGGGTTGTTGGACGGCAGCATCTGGGTATTCTGGATCCGCTCGCCATAGGCACGTTCGAACCCGCCGGTCCCGACACCCAGCCATGGTTGATCCCGGATGATGGCCAGGGTATTCGAATAGTAATCGAGGCGCAGGCCGGTGGCGGTCTGGTCGCCCTTCCCTTCCCGCCACGCGCCGGCTTCGGAAATCGTCTCTTGCATGCGGGCGTGAAAAGAGCTCGACCACTGGTAAGCCGCGCTTACCATCAGCGCAAATCCGAGCGCGGCGATGATGATCCCTTTGCGGCCGAAACGGCGGAAGACAAGGTAGGTGCCGAGCACCGCCAGCACCACAAAACCGGTCCGGCCCTTGACCATCAGCAATACGTTGCACGCCGCCAGAAAGCTGAAGGCCATGCATGTCCAGCGCAGCCGCGGCCTTGAGACTTGCCGGGCAGCGATCATCAGCAGGAACGCGGCAATAGCCATCAGGAACCCGTGAGTGATGTGCAATTTGAACACTACCGGATTGCCCGCTCCCCACATCACCGGGTCTCTCGAGTCCACCAGTGCCCGGATCCCCGCGGGAAGCCAATCGAAACGTATCGAATAGGACAGCGCCAGGGTCAATAGCATCGCCGCACCAAAAGCCACGAGTGCTCGGAGCCGGTCGACGCGGTTCGCAAAAAGCGGCAGCAACAGGGGAACCAACAGCAGCGTCAAATACTTGCCGAGGTAATGTAGTTTGTCGGTGGCGCTGCCCAATCCATAAGCACAGCCCAATGCCGTGACCGCGCAAAACAACAGTATGGCGAGGGATACCGGGTTGTCGGCGATGGTGCGGAATTTATATCGGTAATCTCCGGAAACCACGAACAACACCACCACCATGGCGAGCAAGGTGTTGCTTGCCGCCGTCGAAATCGGGATGGCGAAACCCAGCAGGATCGCGCTCCAGGTGGCCATGCTTCGCAGAGAATTCGGCAACGTCATGGCTGGATTGTAGGGGAAGCCGGAGCGGCAAAACCGAGCAGGCGATCGATATTGGCAGTCACCGAAAATCGGCTGCGCACGAAATCCCGGCCGGACTTCGCCATGCCGACCATTTCGCCCGGATGATCGAGTGCCCACGCCAGGGCGTCGACCCACGCAGTCGCATCGCCGGGTTCGACCAGCAGTCCGCTGCGCTGGTGTTCGAGAGTTTCCGGAATACCGCCGGTGCGACTGGCCACGACCGGTATGCCCAGGACCAAGGCCTCGATCTGCGACATCCCCAGCGGCTCGTATGAAGAAGGCATGACAATGATTTCCGCCTGTCGGAGCAATGCCGGAACATGCTCCACCATGCCGAGCAACGCCACCCGGTCATGCAAGCCGAGTTCGGCGGCGCGCGATTCGATGGCGGCGCGCATCTGTCCTTCCCCCGCCACGACATAAGCCAGATCCGGAAATCTGTCGCGCAAGGCGGCCAATATCTCCAGCATCAGCAGATGGCCCTTTTCCGGCCGCAGCATCGCCGCATGCACCAGGCGTCGCCGTGGGAGCACCGCCAGCCGCGCCTGTAGTTGCGCAGGAAGAGGATGCTGACTTTGTTTGGACACCAGATCGAAATCGATACCTGGATAGAGGACGTGGATGCGTTCCGGACGAATGCCTCGATTGGCAAGCAGGTTGTCGCGTAGCGCGGCGCTCGGGACCAGGGTGAGATCGGCCAGGACGTTGTAAGTCCAAGCATGCGAAGGACCCGCCTGATAGGTACGGACGCGGATTAGGCGCGGCCGATTGCCGGCCAGCCGCGCAGCGACGGCACAATTGTTGGCATCGTGTCCGCTATGGCTGACGATTGCATCCGGGCGCCAGCCTCGTATCAATCCGGCTACCGCCGCTATGCTGGGCAGATGCAGGCTGTTGCGGAACGGGACGGCCATGGTTTCCAGGTCGCGCTCCCGCGCCAGCCGTTCGATGCTGCTGTCCTTACGGCATAACAGGCGTACCGCAATCCCACGTTCCTTCAACGCCAACATCTGCTGCAAGAGTTGCAACTCCTGGCCGCCGAGGTTGGGGGAACTTTCAGAGAATATCAACCGCTGGATCAAGCTTGCCTGCTTTCCTGGTTGGGAATATCGACGACCTCGTCGCTGGTGAGTTTGGGCATAATGCCCTCAGGGGTGTAAACGGCTGGGCCACGAAGTTGGCAGGCATTATAGTGGAGAGGGTAAGGTGCAATTGGATTCAAGGATTATCAAGGAAACACCTCGCCGCATCCTACTGGCATGTCCTCAGCGGATTGGAGACGTGCTGCTCGCCACACCTTTGGCCCGATCGCTGAAACATGCCTGGCCCAAGGCTGATATCGACATGCTGGTGTTTCAAGGCACCGAAGGGGCGCTCGCCGAAAATCCGGATATCGCCGAAGTAATAGGCGTCCCACGGCGTGCAGCTTTCGCCGCGAGGATAGCTGAATTGCGGGCTCTGTGGCGGCGTTACGATCTGGCGCTGACACCGCTGGCAACCGACCGCGCCCGATTTTATTGCTGGGCAGCAGGGCGCTGGCGCGTAGGTCCGATCAACGCCGGCGTCAAGGATCGCGCCAAGACCTTGTTGCTGAATCAAACCCTCAACTTCGATGATCTTGACACGCATACCGTGGCCATGGGCTTGCGCCTGGCTGAAATACTGGGGATAGAGCCGTGTTACGAGGTGGTGCCGCCTCGGATCGCGCCGGGAGACATGGACGCGTTGCTGGCCCGACTCGGTCCGTTGGCGGGTCATCCATTCGCCGTGCTCCATCTCTATCCAAAATTTACTTACAAGATGTGGACGCCCGCTGCCTGGGTCACCCTGATACAGTGGCTGCATCAGCGAGGGCTGGCGGTGGTATTCACCGGCGGGGCCGAGCCTGCGGAACTGGCGTATATCGACGCCATTGCACGAGCTCTTCCCGACAACCCCCTCACGCTCAATCTTGCCGGCACCCTGACACTTGGCGCCACGGCCGAACTGATCCGTCGTGCACGTTTGTATGTCGGTCCGGACACGGCGGTGACTCACATCGCGGCAGCCACCGGTACGCCGACCGTGGCCTTGTTCGGGCCGTCCAATCCGGTCAAATGGGGACCGTGGCCGCACGGCTGGACGAGCGGCACAAGTCCCTGGCAGCGCCGCGGCAGCCACCGTCGGGGCAATGTGTTCCTGCTGCAAGGTCCTGGGGATTGCGTGCCCTGCATGCTGGAAGGATGCCAACGGAATATCCAGAGCAAGAGTGAATGTCTGGAACAATTGTCGGCCCGGACGGTCATCGAAGCTACAGAAACCTTGCTCGCGGATGCCGCTCCTGCCGCATGAATACCCACACTCTCAGAGCAGAAAATTCGTTTGACGTGTATCAAGCAGCGATCGACGCGACCCAATATAATATTGCATGCAACAAGGCGGATCGTGAGGGAACTCCTTGGCGGTTAACCCACGACCCTTCATAATCGGGCACAATTCCGCCCGCATTAACGCCTCACCTACCCAAGACATGTTGACTGCCATAGATCTCGCCTGTGTGCGGGGCGATCGCCGCCTCTTTGCCAATCTAGGCTTTAACCTGGAGTCGGGTGGGCGTCTGCACGTCACCGGAGAGAACGGGTCCGGCAAGACCAGCCTGTTGCGCATGTTGTGCGGCTTGTCGCCGCCAGAAGCCGGCGAAATTCGCTGGCAAGGCGAGACTATCGCTCGCCAGGGCGACGAATATCGCAAGGCAGTGCTCTATCTGGGTCATCACAACGCCCTCAAGGAAGAACTCACGGCGCTGGAAAATCTGCGCACCACAGCCGCATTGGCGGGGGTGGCGATCGACGACGCCAAGGGCGTCGAACTGCTGGGCCGGGTCGGTCTGGCGGGACGAGAGGAATTGCCGGTGCGCTTTCTTTCCCAGGGGCAGAAGCGGCGCGTAGCCTTGTCGCGTTTGCTGTGGAGCGCCGCCCCCTTGTGGGTGTTGGACGAACCCTTTGTCGCCCTCGATAGTGCCGCCGTGACCTGGCTTGCCGACATCGTCGGCAAGCACTTGAGCGCCGGCGGAATGGCCGTGCTGACCAGCCACCAGGAGGTGGAGATCGCCGCTGGCAAGGCGCAGACGGTGAGGCTTACTCAATGAGGAACAGCTTGGCGGCGCAACTCCCGGCGACATCCGCCGAGGCCGGTGGACTAGGCGCCCTGAGCGTGCTCGCCGCGGTAATACGCCGCGACCTTTTGCTGGCCTTGCGCAGGAAGAGCGAAGTATTGACCTCGCTGTTTTTCTTCGTGATAGTCGTCAGCCTGTTTCCGCTCGGCATCGGCCCGGAAATGGCCCTGCTGCGCATCATTGCCCCAGGCGTGTTGTGGGTGGCGGCGTTGCTGGCGGCGATGCTGTCGTTGCAACGCCTGTTTGCCACCGATTACGCGGACGGCACGCTGGAACAGATGGTCCTCTCTCCCGCCCCGCTGGGCTTGCTGGTGATGGGCAAAATCGTGGCACACTGGCTGGTGACGGGGTTGCCGCTGGTGCTGATCGCGCCCTTGCTGGGATTGCAGTACGATCTGGCGCCGCAGGCACTGGGCATACTGATGTTGTCGCTGTTGATCGGCACCCCGCTATTGAGCCTGATCGGCGCCATCGGCGCGGCCTTGACGCTGGGTGTTCGCGGCGGTGGGGTGCTGCTGTCCCTGCTGACCTTGCCACTGTATATTCCCGCTTTGATCTTCGGCGCCGGCGCTGTCGAAGCCGATATCTCAGGTCTCGGCGCCGTCGGCCATCTGTCACTGTTGGCGGCGCTGCTGGCGCTGTCGGTATTCTTCGCGCCGTGGGCAACCACGGCATCGTTGCGGATCGCATTGGAATGACATGAACAATAAAATCATCCACTGGTTCAAGTTCGGCTCGCCACAAAGTTTCTATCCGCTGGCTGGGAAAATGCTGCCCTGGTTCGTCGCCCTGGCAGTCATCCTGGGCATTGCCGGCCTGTGGCTGGGGCTTTTCGTCGCTCCGACCGACGCGACCCAGGGTGAGGGCTACCGGATCATTTTCATCCATGTGGCGGCATCCTGGATGTCGATGTTCCTTTATGCGGTGATGGCCTTCTGGGCCGGGATCGGCTTGGCCTTGAACACCCGTTTGTCCTCCATGATGGCCAGCGCGATAGCGCCGACCGGGGCGCTGATGGCTTTTCTCTCGCTGTGGACCGGGGCGCTGTGGGGCAAGCCGATGTGGGGCACGTGGTGGGTGTGGGACGCTCGCCTGACCTCGGAACTGATCCTGCTGTTCCTCTATCTCGGTTTCATCGCGCTACAGGCGGCCATCGATGAGCCGCGCCGCGCCGACAAGGCCGGCGCCATCCTGGCCCTGGTCGGCGTGGTGAATGTTCCTATCATCGCTTTCTCCGTGAAATGGTGGAACACGCTGCACCAGGGTGCCTCGATCTCGATGACCAAGGCACCGAGCATGGCGGTAACGATGTTGTGGGGCATGTTGTTGATGGCCTTGTGTTTGTGGATGTATTCGATCGCGATGACGCTGATGCGCGTGCGCGCCATCATCCTGGAACGTGAACGGCACAGTGATTGGGTGAAACATGCAGTGGAATAGCGTTGGGGAATTTTTCGCCATGGGAGGCTATGCTTTCTACGTCTGGGGCAGCTTCGGCGTCGCCGCCGTGGCCCTGGCAATTGAACCTTTGCTGCTGAGGAAGCGTCAACACGACGTGATCGATAGTTTACGACGTGAGCGCAGCGCCGACCAACAGCAGGGGAAGACCGTTTGATGTACGTGCCGGCGCATTTCGAGGAAACCCGCATCGAGGTATTGGCTGCATTGATGCGCACACACCCATTGGCAACGCTGGTGACAACGTCCGGTGACGGCCTTGCCGCCAATCACATTCCGATGGAATATGACCCGCTCCCTGCACCTTACGGCACGCTGCGCGGGCATGTCGCACGGGCCAACCCCGTTTGGCGCGAACCTTCCGGAGCGACCCTTGCCTTGGCGATTTTCCAGGGTCCAGACGCCTATATTTCGCCCGCCTGGTATCCCAGTAAGGCGGAAGCCGGCAAGGCGGTGCCGACTTGGAACTATGCCGTAGTTCATGCTCATGGGCCATTGAGCTTTTTCGACGACGAACAACGCTTGCGTGCCCTGGTCGGAGCGTTGACGGATCGCCATGAGGCCGGCCGTCCCCATCCGTGGCAGGTAACCGATGCGCCGGAGGATTACATCGAAAAAATGCTCAAAGCCATCGTCGGCATCGAGATGCCGGTCGCCCGACTCGTCGGCAAATGGAAGCTCAGCCAGAATCGTTCGGCCCCGGACCGGGCCGGCGTGATCTCCGGTCTGAACGCAGAGAGCGAAACCCGCACCCTGGCCATGGCCAATCTCGTCAAGGAAACCTTGCAATGAAAGCTCGCCACAAACGCTTCGCCATCATCGGCGGCGGCCTCGCCTCGCTGGGCATAGCCGCATTCTTCGTGCTGAATGCCCTGAACAGCAATATTGCCCTGTTCTTCACGCCCACCCAGATCGCGGCCGGTGAAGCGCCGAAAGACCGGGTCTTCCGTGTCGGCGGACTGGTCAAGACCGGCACGGTACAAAGAAACGAGATGACCATCCGCTTCGTCGTCACAGACACGGCCAAGGAAGTGCCGGTTGCGTTCACCGGCATCCTGCCCGACCTGTTCAAGGAAGGCAAAGGCGTGGTCGCACAGGGCAAGATGGGACCGAACGGCCAGTTCATCGCCAGTGAAGTGCTGGCCAAGCATGACGAGAATTACATGCCGCCCGAAGCCAAGCATGCCGTCGACCAGGCAGGCAAGACCGCAAAAACTTTAATGCAGTGAGGCAATCATGATTCCAGAGCTCGGTCATTTCGCAATCATCCTCGCCTTGGTGGTTGCGGTCATACAAGGCGTTCTCCCGCTCGTCGGCGCGCATCGCAATAATGCGGAGTGGATAGCACTGGCAAGGCCGGCCGCTCAGACACAATGGTTGCTGCTGTTGTTGGCATTCGCTTGCCTGACCTACGCATTCATCACCAACGATTTCTCGGTGCAATATGTCGCCGAGCACTCCAACTCGCAATTGCCGACGATATATCGTTTCGCCGCGGTATGGGGCGGGCACGAAGGTTCGTTGCTGCTCTGGGTGCTGTTGCTGGCGACTTGGACCCTGGCCGTCTCGCTGCTTTCCGATGCCTTGCCGGAAGCCATGGTGGCGCGGGTCATCGGCGTGCTGGGCCTGGTCTCCTGCGGCATGCTGTTGTTCATCCTGCTCACCTCCAGCCCCTTTGAGCGGCTGCTGGAGATTCCAGCGGACGGGCGCGACCTGAATCCCTTGTTGCAGGATCCCGGCCTGGTGATACATCCGCCGATGCTCTATATGGGTTACGTCGGTTTCTCGGTGGCCTTCGCCTTCGCCATTGCTGCCCTACTCTCCGGGCAGCTCGATGCCGCCTGGGCGCGCTGGTCGCGGCCGTGGACTGTCGCCGCCTGGATATTCCTGACCTTGGGCGTCGGCCTGGGGAGCTGGTGGGCCTATTACGAACTCGGATGGGGCGGCTGGTGGTTCTGGGATCCAGTGGAGAACGCCTCGTTCATGCCCTGGCTGGTCGGCACGGCGCTGATCCACTCGCTGGCGGTCACCGAGAAGCGCGGTGCCTTCAAGAACTGGACGGTGTTGCTGGCCATCGGCGCTTTTTCGCTGAGCCTGCTGGGAACCTTCCTGGTCCGTTCCGGCGTGTTGACCTCGGTGCACGCTTTCGCCACCGACCCGCGCCGCGGCATCTTCATCCTGACTTTCCTGGTAATGGTGATCGGCAGTTCTCTCATGCTGTTTGCCTGGCGTGCGCCCAAGGTCGGCCTGGGTGGCCGCTTCGCGCTGATGTCCCGGGAAACCCTGCTGCTGGTGAACAATGTTCTGCTGGTGGTGGCCTGCGGCTCGGTGCTGCTGGGCACCCTGTATCCGCTGATCATCGATGCGCTGGGCCTCGGCAAGCTCTCGGTCGGCCCGCCCTACTTTCAGGCGGTGTTCGTGCCATTGATGGTGCCCCTGCTGTTTCTCATTGCAGCGGGACCGGTGGCGCGCTGGAAAGAGGCCAGCAGCGGCGACATGACCCGGCGATTGCGGGTTGCCTTGGCAGTGTCGGTCGTAGCCGGCATCGGCCTGCCATTCGCTTTCGGCGGCTGGACGCCGCTGATAGGCCTGGGGCTATTGCTCGCCGTGTGGATCGTCGCCAGCAGCATCGTGCAAATTCGTGAGCGGTTCAGCGGAGCCGGCACGGGTGCTACACGCGCCTTCTGGGGCATGCATCTGGCACACATCGGCGTAGCGGTTTTCGTCATCGGCGTCACCATGGTCAAAGGCTACGAATCCGAAAAGGATGTGCGCATGGCGCCGGGGGATACGGTCGAGGTCGGCGGCTACACGGTGCGCCTGCTTGGTGTAAGAGATGCGATGGGGCCGAACTATCGCTCGGCGATGGGCGACCTGGAGTTATCCCGGGACGGCAAACTGCTGCGCCATCTGCACCCGGAAAAACGCGCCTATTTTTCTTCCGCTATGCCGATGACCGAGGCGGCGATCGACACCGGCTTCACCCGCGACGTCTATGTGTCGCTCGGCGAGCCGGTCGGCATAGAGGATGGCAGCGGCGCCTGGAGCGTACGCGTACATCACAAGCCCTTCGTGGACTGGATCTGGGGCGGCTGCTTGCTGATGGCATTGGGTGGCTTGGTCGCCGTCAGCGACCGGCGTTACCGGCTTAAATCCAAGGCAAGCAAATCGCTGCCCGCCGATCTGGAAGGTGCGCGGGCATGAAACGATTTCTGATTCCGATGGGACTGTTCGTGGTGCTGGTGGGATTTCTCGCCATCGGGCTGAGGCTCGATCCACGCGAGGTACCTTCACCGCTGGTGGGTAAGCCGGCCCCACTATTCCAACTGGCGCAGTTGGCGGATACCGACAAGACTTTTTCGCCGAAGGACATGCTCGGTAAGGTCTGGCTGCTCAATGTGTGGTCCTCCTGGTGCGTCTCCTGCCGCGCGGAACATCCGGTGCTGGTCTCCTTCGCCAGGCAGAGCATGCTCCCGATCGTCGGCCTGAGCTACAAGGAAGTGCGGGGCGACAGTGACATCGAAACCGGCAAAATGAAGCCGGCCGACGAGATGCTGCTGGCGCGCAAGCGAGCCAATGCCTGGCTGGCACAACGTGGCGATCCGTATATGCTGACCGCGCTCGACCTCGACGGGAGAGTCGGCATCGACTACGGTGTCTATGGAGTGCCGGAGACCTATGTAATCGACAAGGCCGGCGTCATCCGCTACAAGCAGATCGGCCCGGTGACACCTGAAGCCTTGAGTCAAAAAATCCTGCCGCTGGTAAAGGAGCTTGAGAAGTCATGAGGATAATCCTAGCCCTGAGCCTCGCGTTGCTGTGTGCATTCGCCCAAGCCAAGGACGCGGTGCCGATGGCGGCGGACGAGGCGGTCGAAAAGCGCATGGTGGCGATTTCCGATGAACTGCGCTGCCTGGTCTGCCAGAACGAGTCGTTGTCCGGGTCGCACGCCGAACTGGCGCAGGATCTGCGGCGCGAGATCCGTTCCCTGATCAAGCAGGGCAAGTCGGATGCGGAAATCATGGATTTCATGGTCAGCCGTTACGGCGATTTCGTCCGTTACCGGCCGCCGCTGAAAGCCAGCACCTACCTGCTCTGGTTTGGCCCGTTCCTCTTGCTGGCAGGCGCCATCGCCGCGCTGGTCGTTTATCTGCGCCGTCGCGGCGAACGTGTCAACACTTCCGCCGAGAGTTTGGAGACGACGCTTTCCGCCGAGGAAAGCCGGCAAGCGGATGCATTGCTGAAACAGAACGATATGAACGAGAGCGAGAACAAACAATGAGTATTCCCTTCCTGGTTGCCGCCGCAGTGATGGCGCTGGTGGCCCTGGCCTGGTTGCTGCGTCCGCTGCTGCGCCGCGCCGGCGGTGTATCGAGCGCCTCGCGCCAAGCCATCAACAGCGCGATCTACCGCGACCAGTTGGCCGAACTGGAACGGGATCGCGCGGACGGCAGTCTCGCCGATAGCGATTTCGAACAGGCGCGTGTCGAGCTGCAACGCCGCCTGCTGGAGGATGCCGCAGTCGCCGATGCGCCGCCCGCAGTCCCGCGTCCGGCAAAGCGCACGGCATTGACTGTGGCGCTGCTGTTGCCGCTATCGGCAGCCCTGTTGTATGCGTGGCTGGGCAATCCGGCCGCGATGCAGCCGGCAGAGGCACGCCATCAAGCCACGGCAGGCCAGATGGATGAGATGGTCGCCAAGCTGGACGCACGCTTGCAACAGAACCCGAATGATCCGCAAGGTTGGGCCATGCTGGGACGCACCTACAAGGCGCTGCGTCGATTCGATGAAGCGGAGAAAGCCTTTATCCGTGCCGGCGATCTAGTGAACCAGGATGCGGCGCTGTTGACCGAGTATGCCGATCTTCTGGCGGTGCGCGCCAATGGCAACCTCGAAGGCAAGCCGCTGCAAATGGTCCAGCAGGCGCTCAAGATAGACCCGGAAAACTTCATGGCATTGGCGCTCGCTGGCACGGCTGCCTACAATCGCCAGGACTTCCCGGAAGCCTCACGCTACTGGAATCGTCTCCTCAAGCTATTGCCTCCGGATTCGGAAGATGCCAAGTCGCTCAGCGCCACGCTTGCCGATATAAGCGGAAAGAGCGGTGGCGAGGTGGGCCGTCAACCAGTGGCCAAGGCGGACAGCGGAAAGCCGGCATCTTCGAGCAAGACCGTCAGCGGCAGCGTCACGCTGGCGCCGGCACTGGCCGCCAAGGTGCAACCGGGCGATGCACTGTTCATCTATGCGCGTCCGGTTGCCGGCTCGCGCATGCCCTTGGCCTTGCTGCGCGGACATGCCGGCGACCTGCCGCTGAACTTCACCCTCGACGACTCCTTGGCCATCAGTCCGGACATAAAACTATCGGGTGCCAGCGAAGTAAAACTCGAAGCGCGCGTGACGAAATCGGGACAAGCGATCCGCCAGCCGGGTGACCTGATCGGCGAGAGCGGCCCTGTCAAGATCGGAGCCAAGGGCATCAAGCTGACCATCGATCAGGTTAGCCCATAGACCGCTAACTCGCATCGTCGTCAGACCACGCTCGTGCAATGAAATCGTTCAAGAACAGGGTTTACGCCCCCTCCCCCAACCCCCGCCCAGGCGGGGGCTACAAGTTGCTCGCTGCGCTCGTGGGTTACTGGTGCCCGACTTTGGGGTCAGGGTACGGGGCGCTTCGTAACGGTATTTCAGGTTAACCAAGCCTAGCGGTCAAATTTCGGACTCGTCGTCGGTGATGTTCAGCGCCCGCTGCTGGCGATCGAGGAATTCCTGCATGCTGTCGATGCCGCGCAACTGTAGTATGGTGGAGCGCACTGCGGCCTCCAGCAGAACCGCCAGGTTGCGGCCGGCTGTCACGGGAATCACGACCTTGCGCACCGCAACACCAAGGATGATCTCGGTTTGAGCATCGAGGGGCAGGCGCGCTGCTTCGGGAACTCCGATCTGGGTCTTTTGCAGATGCACCATGAGCTTCAATTTCATCTTGCGGCGGCAGGCCGTTTCGCCGAATATCGTGCGGATATTGAGCAGCCCAAGGCCGCGCACTTCGATAAAGTCTTTAAGCAAATCCGGGCAGCGGCCTTCGAGAACATCCGGTGAAAGACGTGAAATTTCGACTACGTCATCGGCCACCAGGCCGTGGCCGCGGGAAATGAGTTCGATCCCCAACTCACTCTTGCCGACACCGGAATCGCCGGTAATCAGCACACCCATCCCCAGAACGTCCATGAACACTCCATGCAAGGACGCCGTTTCCGCCAGTTGCCGCGACAGGTAAAGGCGCAATGAGTTGATCACGGCGGCAGCCGAGAGCGAAGACATGAACAACGGGGTATCGCCGCTTTCGCACAGGCTACGGACCGTTTCCGGGACCTCGCAACCATCAGCGACGATCAGTGCCGGGGGTCTCGCCGAGATGATTTCGCCGATATGGTGGATGACTTTTTCCGGATCCTGCCGGTTGGCCCAATCTATTTCGGGAGCCCCCAATACCTGGACTCGGTTTGGATGGATCAAGTTCAGGTGACCCACCAGGTCAGCCGAAGATAAGTCCAGTTGCGGTACGGATATGGAGGCGTTCAGCGAGCCGCAAACCCACTCAAGATGCAAGCGGCTGCGATTGTATTCAAGTAGCTGCTTGACTGTCAGATGTGGCATCGACTTGCCCGTTCACGAACAGGGTATGAATTTCCGCAGGATCCAGCGCCGTGGCGAGTTTTTCCCGGAAACAGCGGTCTGAAAACATTTGCGCCAACTCGGAAAGAATTTGCAGGTGATGCTCGGTGGCGGCTTCCGGGACCAACAGTACAAAGAGCAGGCTCACCGGCTTCCCGTCGGGAGCATCGAACTGCACCGGAACCGCCAGGCGCAAGAAGCCGCCGACGGCTTCCTTGAGGCCCTTGACGCGACCGTGCGGAATGGCAATGCCCTGGCCCAGTCCCGTCGAGCCGAGTTTTTCGCGCGCGAAAAGAGCGTCATACACCGTGCTTCGGGCAATTCCCTGGTGGTTTTCGAACATCAAACCGGCTTGGTCGAAAACACGCTTCTTGCTGCCCGCATCCAGGTTGAGAAGGATGTTGGAAGTCGGCAGGAGTTTGGCTATCTGGTTCATCGGTGACGAGAGAGGATAGGTCCTTCGCAGCTATGGGGGGCGCAGTATACCGCTAAAGACGGGCGGACTCAGGCAGATTATTCGGTGGCTTTGCGCTTGTGTCCTTCGTGGGCATGGTTCGAATTCTTCTCCTTGTACTTCACCACCTGGCGATCGAGTTTGTCGGCCAGCGTGTCGATAGCGGCGTAAAGATCGGGTTCGATGCTGTCGGCAAAAATGTCCTTGCCCTTTACATGCAAAGTGATTTCCGCTTTTTGATTGAGCTTATCCACCGACAGGATCACATGGGCACTGATGACATTGTCGAAGTGACGGATCACCCGGTCGAGCTTGGCGTTGACATAGTCATGGATGGCTGGCGTGACTTCCATATGGTGACCGGTGATGTTGAGATTCATGATGGCTCCTTATTGGGGGATGCTGATGTATCAAAAGGACTTGCGTAGATTGACCGGCGGAATGCTTAGCCCTTCGCGGTACTTGGCGATGGTCCGCCGAGCCACGACGATGCCCTGCTGGCCGAGGATTTCGGCGATACTGGCGTCGGAAAGCGGCTTGTGGCCGTCCTCCGCGCTGACGAGTTGTTTGATGAGCGCCCGAATCGCCGTGGAAGATGCCGCGCCGCCGGCCTCAGTGGCGACATGGCTGCCGAAAAAATATTTGAGCTCGAATATGCCGCGCGGACTGGCCATGAATTTCTGGGTCGTCACGCGGGAGATGGTCGACTCGTGCAAGCCGAGTGTTTCTGCGATTTCACGCAGGGTCAGGGGGCGCATCGCCACTTCGCCATGTTCGAAAAATTGCCGCTGGCGGTCGACTATCGCCTGGGATACCCGCAGGATGGTTTCGAAACGTTGTTGCACGTTCTTGATCAGCCACTTGGCTTCCTGCAACTGGCTGGTCAGTCCGGCGTTGTTATTTCCAGGGCTGGCGCCGCTGCCGCGACTGCGTTGCAGGATGTCGGCATAGAGGCGATTGATGCGCAGTCGTGGCATGGCGTCTTGATTGAGGCTGACGGTCCAGCCGCCGCGCATCTTGCGTACCACCACATCGGGAATGATGTAGCGCGTATCGCTGGGCGCATACTGGGCGCCCGGGCGGGGATTGAGCGAGCAGATCAAGGCATGGGCGCTGCGCAACGCGACGTCGTCGCAGCGCAAGACTTTTTTCAGTTTGACGAAATCACGCGCGGCAAGCAAATCCAGGTGCTGTCGCACCAGCACCAGTGCCAAATCGCGAATCGGTGTAGCCGCCTGGCTCTGCAATTGTAAAGCCAGGCATTCCCGGGGGCTGCGCGCGCCAACCCCGGTTGGATCGAAATTCTGTAGATGGCACAAGGCTATGTGCAATTCTTCCAGCAGTTCTTCCCGACTGGTTTCCTGATTTTCTTCAGTCAGCACATCGAGCAGTTCCTCCAGATCCTGGGCCAGATAGCCGTCTTCATCGAGTGCCATCCGAGTTGTGCGGTCAGATGGTCACGCAGGGAACTGGCCGCCGCCTGAATCTCCGCGAAATCCGAATCATCGCCATCGTTGCTGTCGTGCGGATTGCGATTGCCGGGAGCATCGCCGCTCCAGTTGGAATCGGCAGGTATGTTGTAGGCTTCGTCGTAGGTCGCCGTCGGCGGCTCGTCGGCCACCGTCTGGGGTGAAGACAATGCATCACTGGCCGGGACGAAGGCCGCGCCCTCATTGACGTCCTCACGTTCAAGCAGCGGGTTGTCCTGCAGAAATTGTTCAATTTCCTGATTGAGCTCAAGCGTAGACAACTGCAACAGACGGATCGACTGCTGTAGCTGCGGCGTCAGCGCAAGATGTTGGGAGAGTTTTAGTTGGAGCGTCTGTTTCATGATCCGGTCTAGACTCAGACGACCTACATGCGGAAATTTTCGCCAAGATAGACCTTGCGGACGCTTTCATTATAGACAATTTCATCTGGCCTGCCGGAGGCCAATACCTCGCCGGCGTTGATGATGGTGGCGCGATCGCAGATACCCAGGGTCTCGCGCACATTGTGGTCGGTGATCAGCACCCCTATGCCTCTTTCCTTGAGAAAGCCGATGATTTTCTGAATGTCGATAACGGCGATCGGATCAACGCCCGCGAAAGGCTCGTCAAGCAGGATGAAACGTGGTGTGGTCGCCAGCGCCCTGGCGATCTCGACACGGCGACGTTCCCCTCCCGACAGCGAGATAGCGGAGTTGTCGCGCAAGTGGGTAATATGTAATTCCTGTAGCAACACGTCAAGCCGATTGTCGATTTCATCGCTGGAGAGCTTTTGCAGTTCGAGTACGGCACGAATATTGTCGGCAACGCTGAGTTTGCGAAACACCGAGTTTTCCTGCGGCAAGTAGGACAGCCCAAGTTGTGCGCGGCGATGAATCGGCATGTGGGTGAGGTTGGCGCTATTGCCGTTATGGTCGAGGCGAATATCGCCGCCATCGGCGGCCACCAAGCCGACGATCATATAGAAGCAAGTTGTCTTGCCTGCGCCGTTGGGTCCCAGCAGGCCGATGACTTCGCCGCTGCCGACATCGAAAGAGACATCCTTGACGACGCTGCGTGTCTTGTATTTCTTGCTCAGGCCCCTGACCATCAACCTGCTCCCGGGGCTCTTCGTCGCGACTTTGCCGCTCTCACTCATCGTCCGGTGCCGACAGCAGTTTGCGGATGATCTCGGCGGAAAACCCGCGGCTTTGCAGAAAACGCGCCTGGCGTGCCCATTCCTTGGCATCGCGAACATCCGATGCAGGGTGCTTGCCGAACTTGCGTTGCCATAGTTCGCGGGCGCGTTGCAACTCGCTTCCGAGCTCTTGTTGGGCTAGGCTGGCTTCGATCAACTCGGCGCTGATGCCCTTGGCGCGCAAGGAATGGTTGAGCTTCGCCGCGCCGAAGCGCGCGGCGTGGCCGCGCACATAGGCGGCCGCCGCGCGCGCGTCGGAGAGCAATCCGGTTTGTTCGAGCTGATCGAGCACGGCGTTGATTTCTTCAGAGGTTCCCAGTGGGGTAAGCTTCTTGGAGAGTTCGACGCGACTGTGGTCGCGCCTGGCCAAGAGTTTGACTGCCCGCCCCCGCAGCGAAGGCTGTGGGCCGCCGGGCAGGGTCTTCATCACTCGCTTGGCGCCCCTACCGGAACCAGGGCACTGATGCCCACCGCCTCGCGCACTTTGTTCTCGATCTCACGCGCGATTTCGGGATGCTCACGCAGATATTCACGTGAGTTGTCCCGGCCCTGGCCGATTTTCTCGCCACTATAGGCATACCAGGCTCCCGATTTATCGATGATCTTGTGCTCGACGCCGAGGTCGATGATCTCGCCTTCGAGCGAGATGCCTTCGCCGTAGAGGATGTCGAAACGCGCCTCGCGGAACGGCGGCGCCACCTTGTTCTTGACGACCTTGACCTTGGTCTCGTTGCCGATCACTTCTTCGCCCTTCTTGATCGCTCCTGTGCGCCGGATATACAGGCGCACCGAAGCATAAAAATCTGGTTGATGAAGATGACCAGCGTGTTGGTGCGCTTGATGTTGCTGGTGAGCTTCCGGAGGGCCTGGCTCATCAGTCGCGCCTGGAGGCCGGGCAGTTGATCGCCCATTTCGCCCTCGATTTCGGCGCGGGGAACCAGTGCCGCCACAGAGTCGATCACCACGATGTCGACGCCGCCGGAGCGCACTAGCATATCGGCGATTTCCAGACCCTGCTCGCCGGTATCCGGCTGGGAGATCAGCATATCGCCGACATTCACCCCTAGTTTGCCGGCATATACCGGGTCGAGGGCGTTTTCGGCATCAATGTAGGCGGCCACGCCGCCGGCTTTCTGGATTTCCGCGACCACATGCAGGCACAAGGTGGCCTTGCCGGAGGATTCCGGACCATAGATTTCCACCACCCGGCCGCGCGGCAAGCCACCGATACCCAGCGCGACGCCCAGCCCGCGCGATCCGGTGGACATCACCTGCTGTAGGTCGTTTTCGATCTGGGCCGCCCCCATTTTCATGATCGAACCCTTGCCGAACTGCTTTTCTATCTGGGCCAGGGCCGCTTGCAGGGCCTTGCTCTTATTGTCGTCCATGCTTGTTCCTTTACGTAGTCTGTGAGAATTATGGCACAGTTTTTGCGCCGTTCAGCAGGGAGAGCAGACCTTGCAACGCGGTGATGACCGCCTGCCGCCGTACCGCCTGGCGACCGCCGGAAAAATAACGCGTTTCGCTGACGACCGACGTTTGATCCCTGCACCAGGCGAAGCATACGGTACCCACTGGCTTACCAGGTGAGCCACCCCCGGGTCCGGCGATTCCGCTGACCGCCAGGGCAATCTGGGCATGGGAATGCGCAAGTGCTCCGAGCGCCATCTCGCATGCAGTCTCCTCGCTGACTGCGCCATGGCTCTCCAAAGTCTCTTGCCTGACGCCCAGCATTTCCTGCTTGGCAGCGTTGGAATAGGTGACAAAACCGCGCTCAAACCACTCCGAGCTGCCGGCGGTCTCCGTGACCAATTCTGAAACCCAGCCACCCGTGCAGGATTCGGCACAAGCGAGTCTTAACTTCCGGCTGGCCAGGGCGGTTCCGACCGCGATCGACAAGGCCTGCATGTCGCCATCCATTTCAGGCAATCAAGACCTTGATGACCGCCAGGACCAGCAGCGTATAGCCGGCGGCGATGACGTCATCCATCATGACGCCGAATCCGTTCTTGACCTTGGTGTCGAACCAGTTCGCTGGCGGCGGTTTGAAGATATCGAAGATACGAAACAGCAGGAAAGCGGCCAGTTGCCAAAGCAATCCCGGCGGGGCCATAAACAGTACCCCCCAGAATGGCACGATCTCATCCCAGACTATGGCGCCATGATCCACCACCCCCAGGTCGCGGCCGGTGCGGTCGCAAGCCAACACGCCGTAAGCGAAGGCCAGCAGCAGAAACACCGCAAATCCGCTGTCGCCGCTGCCAAACTGGGGCCGCAGCAGCGGGAAAAGCGCCCAGGCGAATAGGGTGCCGGCGGTACCCGAAGCGACCGGGGACAGGCCGCTCCCCAGTCCACAGGCGATGAAATGGGCCGGATGGCTGAACAGGAAACGCCAGGGTGGCGAGGGGGATCGCTTGATTTTCACGTTCATGCAAAGTGGTCAAAGCCGCGACTGGGCATCGGTAGTTCTTTGTTTTCTGCGTCGACCAGCGTCAATTCACTTGAACCCTGATGTGTAATGCCGCCGATGCAGCTGAGTGCCAGGCCGAGAGTACTGGCTAAGTCCATTATCGCGCCATGTCGGCTGGACGGCGCGGTGAACACCAATTCGTAATCATCGCCGCCGGCAAGCAGGCAGTGCCGGGCCAGACCAGGATCGTTCGGGCAGGCGCGCGCCACCGCGTCCGGAAGCCGGTCGGCATGAACGGTCGCGGCGACTCCGGAACGTTCGAGGATGTGGCCGAGGTCGGCCAGCAAGCCGTCGGACACGTCGATTGCCGCTGACGCCAGCCCCTGTAGCGCCAAGCCCAAGGCCAGTCGCGGTTGAGGACGATGCAGGGCCGCGAGACATTCGCCGAGCGTCGGCTCGTCCAGTGCGCATCGGCCCTGCAAGTGCGCCAGACCCAATGCGGCGCGCCCCGGTGCGCCGGAGACCCAGATCTCGTCGCCCGGAGCGGCGCCGGAACGCAGCAAGGCCCGGCCGGGAGAAACTTCACCGAAAATGGTGACGCAAAAACTCATCGGCCCGCGCGTGGTGTCGCCGCCGATGAGGTCGACGCCGAAGGCGGAGGCGCAGGCGAAGAAGCCGCTGGCGTAGGCGGCAATCCAGGCTTCGTCGGCTGTCGGCAACGCGGCTGCCAGGAGCGCCCAACGCGGCCGGGCGCCCATCGCCGCGATATCCGAAATATTCACTGCAAGAGTCTTCCAGCCCAGCGCCTCGGGATCCGTATCGGCGAGGAAATGCGTTCCCGCCACCAGCATGTCGGTGGAGACCACCAGTTCCATGCCGGGTGAGGGTTGCACGATGGCGCCGTCGTCACCGGCGCCCAGCAGCGTATGGGTGGTCGGGCGAGTAAAATAACGGGCTATCAGTTCAAATTCGGAAGGCACTTTGAGCACCAGAAATCAGTGATTCCAGATGAACCGGTATCGGTCACTTGGGGGCTTCCGGATACCCTCAGCTTTTTCCGGTTTCAGCGGGGCGAAGCTCGGTGGCCAGCTTGTCGAGCACGCCATTGACGAACTTGTGGCCGTCGGTGCCGCCAAAGTCCTTGGCCAATTCGATGGCTTCATTGAGAACTACCCGATAGGGCGTCTCGGGGAAGCGGCTGAATTCGCAGGCGGCGAGCAGCAATATACTGCGCTCGATCGGCGAAATTTCCGCCCAGGGACGGTCAAGGTGCTTCCTGAGCATATCCTCCAAGGAGTCCGCATGATCCAGCGACTGGTTCAACAGGGAAAGGTAGAGTGCTTGATCGGCCTTGTCGAAACCGGGCACACCGGTCGCCTGGGCTTCGATGGCGACGACGTCCTGGCCGCCCACCAGCCATTGATAGAGGCCTTGCAGGACAAACTCGCGAGCGCGGTGACGCGGGTTGGAGCGCCGTTTCGACGCGCCCTTGGCCGCTGTGGACTTCGGTTCCTGGCTGCCTGTCGGCAGTTCCGTCTTGTCACCGACCCGAGGGAGGATGCTCATTTTGTCTTGATCGCTTTCAGCAGGTTGGCCATCTCGATCGCCGCCTGGGCGGCTTCCGAGCCTTTGGGGGCCATGCGGGCCAAAGCCTGGTCATCGTCTTCGGTGGTGAGCACCGCATTGGCGATGGGGATGCCGGTATTCAACTGGACATCGGTAATGCCACGCGCCGATTCGATGGAAACGATCTCGAAGTGGTAGGTCTCGCCGCGGATCACGCAGCCGATGGCGACCAGGGCATCGAATTTTCCGCTCTGTGCCATGGTTTGCAATGCCAATGGAATCTCCAGGGCACCGGGTACGCTGGCGATCGCCATATCGGCGGGAGCGACGCCGAGGCGTTTCAATTCGTCGGCGCAGGCCGACAACAGCCCCTCGCCGATATCCGGATTGAATCGGCTCATGACGATACCGACACGCAAGCCATGGCCTGCGAGTCTGGTGTTTTCCTTATTTCTTGGAGCCGTCGGCCGCGAGATAACCACAGACTTCCAGGCCGAAGCCGGTCATGCTCGGCATCTTGCGCGGATTGGCCATTAGACGCATCTTGCCGACGCCGAGGTTGCGCAATATCTGCGCCCCGATGCCGTACAGGCGCGGGTCCCACTTGGCTCCCGGGCGTGCTGCCGGGGGCTCATCCTTGAACGCTGCGAGCAGGTCAGCGCCGGCTTCGGCGCGGCGCAGCAGGACGATGACACCCATGCCGGCGGCGGCGATGGTTTCCATCGCCTGGTCGACGCTGAAGCTGTGGCGCCGGCTCTGGCAATCGAGGAAGTCGAGCACCGAGATCGGTTCATGGACACGCACCAGGGTTTCGTGATCGGGGCGGATATTGCCCAAGGAAAGCGCCAGGTGCATCTCTCCCGAGGACTTATCCTCGAAAGCGGACAACTTGAAGTGTCCGTGGCGGCACACGATCTCTTTTTCCGCGACACACTCGATCAGGGTCTCATTCTCGCTGCGGTAATGGATCAGGTCGGCGATCGTGCCGATCTTCAGATGGTGCTCGGCGGCGAATTCCAGCAGGTCGGGCAAACGCGCCATGGTGCCGTCATCCTTGAGGATTTCGCAGATGACCGCCGCCGGTTCACAGCCGGCTATCTGGGCAAGATCGCAACCGGCCTCGGTGTGGCCGGCGCGCACCAGCACTCCGCCGGGCTTGGCCTTGATCGGGAAAATGTGTCCGGGCTGCACGATGTCGGCAGGCAGTGCGTGCTTTGCGATCGCCGCGTGCACCGTGCGCGCGCGATCATGCGCCGAGATGCCGGTGGTGACCCCTTCCGCCGCCTCGATTGAAACAGTGAAAGCCGTGCTGAACTGGCTATTGTTTTCACGCGCCATTTGCGTCAGGCCAAGCTGGCGGCAGCGCGCCTCGGTCAGCGTCAGACAGACCAGACCGCGGCCATACTTGGCCATGAAATTGATGGCCTCCGGGGTGACGTGTTCAGCGGCAATGACGAGGTCGCCCTCGTTTTCGCGATCTTCCTCGTCGACGAGGATGACCATCTTTCCTGCCCGTATGTCGGCGACGATATCTTGTATGGGGCTGACGCTCATGAGGGGTGGGTATCCTGGAAAATAAGCATTGTAACCGTCATGTCACCGCGACTCGATGCCTGCGAGGCTCAATACGACGGTATTCTGTGGCTATGCCAGGCTGGCGGCAATCCGCCGCAGCGCCTGCTCGAAGACTTCGACCGGCTGACCGCCTGAAATCAGGTGTCTTTCATTGATGATGACGGCGGGTACCGAATGAATCCCCGCATCGGTGTAATAGCGTTCGCGCTCCCGAACCTCGTTTGCATAATCGTCCCCGCTCAAAATCTCACGGGCGCGTCCCGCATCCAGGCCGACGTCGCCCGCCACGCGCTGTAGGACATCATGGGACTCGGGGCTTTCCCCATCGGTGAAATAGGCCTGTAGCAAGGCTTTCTTGAGGGCAGGTTGCAAGCCGGCCGGCCGCGTGTCCGGCAAACCCGCCCAGTGCAACAGACGATGCGCATCGAAGGTGTTGTAGATCCGGTCTCGCCCCGCCTTGCGGAAGCTAAAACCCAGATCGGCCCCGCGCTGGCGGATGGCCTCGCGGTTCTGGGCTTGCTGCTCGGGGCTGGAGCCGTATTTTTGCGTCAGATGTTCGGTGATGTCCTGACCACCGGGCGGCATCTGGGAATTGAGCTCAAAAGGCTGGAAGTGAATTTCCGCCGTGACTTCCTCCGCCACGCGCTGGAGCGCCTGCTCCAGCGCGCTCAGCCCGATGGCGCACCATGGGCAGGATACATCCGAGACAAAGTCGATTTTCAGGGTGGTCGTCATGATCACCCCACCAACATCCGCTCGACGTATCGGGCAATCAGGTCGACTTCGAGGTTCACGCGGCTACCTGGCTTGAGCCGTTTCAGGGTGGTCACTTCCACGGTATGCGGGATCAGGTTAACGGAAAATTCGGCGCCGTCGACCGTGTTGGTGGTCAGGCTGACACCGTCGACGCTGATCGACCCTTTGCGTGCAATGTACTTGGCAAGTGCTTGTGGCGAGCGGACCACCAGTTCATGGGATTCGCCGATCCGTTCGAACTTCACCACCTCGCCGACGCCATCGACATGGCCGCTGACCAGATGCCCGCCGAGTCGATCCGCCAGGCGCAATGCTTTTTCCAGATTGACGTCGTGCATGCCGTCCAGGCCGACGGTGCAATTCAGCGTCTCGCGCGAAACATCGACGGTAAACGACTGCCCGGTAAGCGCGACCACCGTGAGACAAACGCCGCCACAGGCGATGGAATCGCCCACCGCCACGTCGCCGAGGTCCAGATCACCGGCGGCTATGGTCAAGGTCAAACCCGATTCGCGCGGCTCGATGCGGGTAATCCTGCCGGTGGCAGCGATGATGCCTGAGAACATGTCGATTTCAGCCTTATAGTGCGGTTGTGTAGGATCAGAGCGGGGCGAAAGCTTTATCCAATACGCTGCCGAAAAGCGCGGCATCCTGGAAGCCCACCACCCGCAGATTCTGGGTTTCCTGTCCCTTGACATCAAAGAAGATGATGCCGGGCGGGCCGAACAAGCCAAAGCGTTTCAACAGAGCCTTGTCGTCATTGCTGTTGGCTGTGACATCGGCCTGTAGCAACAGCATCCTGTTCATCCGCGTAGCGACGGCCGGATCGGTGAAAGTGAAGCGCTCCATCTCCTTGCAGGACACACACCAGTCCGCATAGAAATCCAGCAGTATGGGACGCCCCGCCGCCTGGATGCGTGCATCCAGTTCGGCCAGCGACTTCACCCGCTCGAACTTCACGCCACGCGATTCCGAGGCGGCAGCACCGAAGCGCATGAAAGACAGGGGCTGCAGGGGATCGCGGCCGCCTCCCAGCGCGCCCAGCAGCAAGGCGGCGCCGATAAGCAGGGCCAGAACTCCCAGCCCCTTGCCAAACTTATGCCAGCCGTGGGCGTGCGGCGGCAGCGGGTCGAGCGCGTGAAGATAAATCGCCGAAAAAATCAGCAGCGCCGCCCAGGCCAGCATCTGGGCCAGGACCGGAATCACCGGCGACACCAACCAGATCGCCACGCCGAGCAGCAATACGCCGAAGAATTGCTTGATGGCCTCCATCCATGGCCCGGGTTTGGGCAGCAGGTGGCGTGCCGAGGTGCCGATCAGCAGCAGCGGCAGGCCCATGCCCAAGGCCATGATGAACAGTGCGCCGCCACCGAGTATGGCGTCGCCGGTCTTGGCGATATACAGCAGTGCGCCGGCCAGCGGGGCGGCAACACAGGGACCGACGATGATCGCCGATAGCGATCCCATCAAGGCCACGCCATGCAGACTTCCGCCTTGCTGTTGATTGGCCTCGTCGGCGAGTTTGCTTTGCATCGAAGACGGCAGTTGAAGCTCGTAGAAGCCGAACATGGACAGGGCCAACACGACGAATACCAAGGCAAAAGCCCCCAGCACCCAGGCGTTTTGCAGGGCGTTGGAGAGCAGGGTTCCGGACAGGCCCGCGGCGACGCCGAACGCGGCGTAAGTCAGGGCCATGCCAAGGACATAGACCAGCGATAGGACGAAGGCCCGGGATTTGCCGATGTCATGGCCGTGGCCGACGATGATGCCGGAAAGTATCGGCACCATGGGAAACATGCAGGGAGTAAAGGCGAGCGCCAAGCCGGCGCCGAAGAAAAACAACAGGATAGTCCAGATGCTGGCGTTCTTCAGCAAGCGGACGATTTGCGAACTTTCGTCATTGGCGGAATCGGCGGACAACTCCGCTGGCTGCGGCTGCCGGGCAGTGTCTGGCGCGGCTGCGACCAGGCTCGCCGGGACCAGCTTTACCGTCGCTTGTTGCGGCAAAGGCGGGTAACAAATGCCAAGATCGGCGCAACCCTGTGAGCTTGCCTTCAACAGGATCGAGGTTGGCGACGTATTCGATGCCATTTCGACGGGCAGGAGTACTTTCAGTTCCTTGCGGTATATCTCGACTTTGCCGAAAAACTCGTCGTCCTTGATCTTGCCGTTGGGGAACTGCGGCGTGCCGAGCTTGACCGCGTCAGTGCCGGACTCGATGGAAAACTTGATCTTGTCGCGGTACATATAGTAGCCGTCGGCGATCTTCCATTGCGCTTCTATGGTTTTCGCATCCAGCGCTCGGGCAGAAAATTGGTATGCCTTTTCCGGATCGAGGGGCTCACCTGCACCACTTGCCAGGGTGGCAAACAGCGTCAGCAACAACAGGACGAGGCGTTTCAGCATGAGAGGTCGGATAACGTGTTCGAAGAGGTTTCCGCAGCTACCCAGTTCAGGTACTCAGGCAAGCCGCGTTCAACAGAGACAGCGATAATCTCAGGAAGTTCGTAGGGATGATGCTTGCGTATGGCCGCTTCGACTCGGCTATAACACCCGGCGGTGGTTTTGATGAGGAGCGGCACTTCGCTCGTCTCCTCGACCTTCTCCCGCCACCGATATACCGAAATGCAGGGCCCAAGAATGTTCACGCAGGCCGCCAGGCGTTGTTCGATCAACAATCGGGCGAGAACCTGGGCACTGTGCGCGTCGGGCAGGTTGGTGAGGACCAGCAATGTAGACATGGCAGGATTCTACCGTGCTTCCAGCGAGGTTGAAGCGGTCTCGTCCCGCCATTGCTGAAGATGTCCGTTTGTGGATGTCGCCAACTCCGGCTTGGCAACCCCGGGTTGATCGACCGATTAGAGGGGTTTCTCCCCGGTTTTCCGGGTCGTCGGCATGATTAAAAGGCCGATAATACGGACGGGGGATTCGATATTCTGACGGCTCTCCCGTCCGCATAAATGATGGAGCAGCATAAGCTCAAGCGATGCAGGAATCCGACCAAGTCCGAACTACCCCAGCCCGAGCCGCGGAAAGCGGCGCCAGGATGGATGTCGATGTACGGGCGATAACAGCGGCACAGGCGGAAATCCTGGCTGAACAGGAATTATTGTCCAACGCCGAGCTACAGATTGAAAAAGAACAAGACCTGACTTCGCAGTTTGCCACACGCGCCGAAGCCGAACGTGCCGCTGAAGCCGCGTTGATCGAGCGCATTGCCGCGCAAGGGCGTGCCGCTCTCGAGGCTCGGCGACGTGAAAAGGCGGAAACTGAAGCCCGTCTATCGACCGAGGCGCGCCTGGATGCCGAACGCAAGCTGGAGCTTACCTCACTGGAACGGCAAGCGGCCGAATCCCGGGCGGCCGAACAGGCGGAAGCTCGCGAGCAAGCGGAAGCGGAGATGGTCGCCAGCGCCCGCCGGCGTACCGAAGCCGATGCTGTTGCGGTTGAAGCCGCGCACAGGAGGACCGAAGCCGACCAACGCGCCCGCCTGCATGCCGCTTCCCGCGCGGAAGCCGAAGCCACCGCCGAGGCGCGCTCCAGAGAACGAATCGAAGCGGATGGCCAGGCCCTGGAAGCCTTCCGCCTGCGTGAACAAAGCGAGAGCGAAGCCAAGGCATTGGCGGACATTCGCGCTCGCGCCGATCATACGCTGGAAACACAGGCTCAAATCCTGATCGCCACGGAGCGCGCGGCGGAAGCGGCCGCGGCGGCCAGGATCGATGCGGAAAACAAAGCCAGCAAACACGCCCGCGACAAGACCACGGCTTTGGCCGAGGCCCGCAAACTCAGTGAAGCCCGATTGGAAGCGGAACGCCTTGCCGAAGCCGCCGCCTTGGAGAGGCAAACTGCCGCGGCTCAGCTGCTTGAAGAGACGACAGCCAGCCGGGCGGCGGCGAAGCAGGCTGGGAGTACTCGCCGGGCGCGGGTCCGGATGGAATGGAAAGCCTTCAGCAGCGGCTTGCGCGTCATAGGCCGGCGCTGGGTATCCATGGCGACCGTTGCAGTCTTATTGGTGGGCGTCATTGCCGGCATATCGGCACGAGGAATGTTCCCTGCAACAGACCAACCGGGCAGTCCTGTACTCTCCGCCACCAGGGCGACAAACAACAATTCGCTGATGACTACGCTGAAATCCGTGGTCGGCTTCAGCCAGGACAGCGAGGAAAGTCCGCGCTTGGCCAAAGTGCCGTTGCGGCTGCGGCTGGACAAGAACATAGAGAACCTTGGGATTGCCGGAAGAAAATAGGCCGGGGATACAACCCGACAAATCATCCTGGACGGGTAGAAATTTAGATTTGACGCGGCCCAAGGCAAGGGGTCGCCTATCCTCGGATTACAGGCGGGTAGCGCCTTAGCCCGACAAGCGTGCATATGCTGTAAACTTCATCAAGTTGCGATTTGACGCGATCAGCCCATCGGACATCCATATCTCTTCCCATGCTTATTCCTGTCATCATGTCGGGCGGGGCCGGCCCCCGCCTATGGCCAGTGTCGCGAGAAGCCCATCCCAAGCCCTTCATCAAGCTGGCGGATGGCCAGAGCCTGCTACAGAAGGCCTATCTCCGAGCGGCTTCATTGCCAGGAGTGGAAGAGATATTGACGGTGACCCAGCGGGAAAATTACTTCAAGACTGAAGACGAATATCGCGCTACCGCAAAGCCAGTGGGAACCGCAGGATCAGGAAAGATCAGGCACCAATATATTCTCGAGCCTTTCGGCCGCAATACCGCCGCGGCGGTCGCTTCCGCCGTGCTGGTCATCGCCGCCCGACACGGCGACCAGGCTTGCATGCTGGTGTTGTCGGCCGATCACATCGTCACCGATTTGCCCGCATTCCAAAAGGCCTGTGCATGTGCCCAGGCAGCGGCCATGACAGGGCGACTCGTGACCTTCGGGATACGGCCGTCGTCGCCCGAATCCGGATACGGTTACATCGAATTCGACCCCTCGGCGGAATCTGGCGCCGGCGGTGGGACAGGCGCTTACCCGGCGCTCCGCTTTGTCGAAAAACCCTCGCCTGAAATTGCCCGGCAATATCTGGCGTCGGGCCGCTATCTCTGGAACGCCGGGATGTTTTGCTTCACCGCCGGAACCATGCTGGCCGAATTTCGTCGCCATGCACCGGAGTTGCTGGATGCGGTACAGCAGACCTTGGCAAGCTCCGTTGCCACCGAAGGGGATGGACTGGCGGCGCTGGCGCTGGATGGAACCTCATTTGCCAACGTTCCGGATATTTCCATCGACTATGCCGTGATGGAGAAATCGGGCAACGTCATGGTCGTGCCTTGCGAGATAGGCTGGAGCGATATCGGTTCATGGAGCGCGCTTGCCGGTCTTCAAGAACCCGACGCACAAGGAAACCGCTTGGACGGGAAATCGAATGGGGCCATTCTCGAGAACGTCGCGAACTGCTATATCCGGAGTTCAGAGCGTATCGTCGGCGCGGTTGGCGTCGCGGATCTGGTGATCGTCGACACGCCGGATGCGCTGCTGGTCGCCCATAGGGATCACGTGCAGGATGTGCGCAAGATCGTCGACAGACTCAAAGTCGCGGGAAACGAAACCTACAAGCACCACCGAACGACACACCGGCCATGGGGAACCTATACGATTCTGGAGGAAGGGAGCCGCTACAAGATCAAGCGCATTGTGGTCAAACCCAATGCCAGCCTCTCTTTGCAGAAACATCACCATCGTTCGGAGCACTGGGTGGTGGTATCCGGATCGGCGCTGGTGGTGAACGGCGATCAGGAAACCCTGGTCCGCTCCAACGAGTCCGCCTACATACCCATCGGCGCCAAGCATCGCCTGGTGAATCCGGGGGTGATCGACTGCGTGATGATAGAAGTACAGGTTGGTGATTATCTGGGAGAGGATGATATCGTCCGCTTCGACGATACCTATGGACGCAGTTAACTCACCTGGTCGTCAGACCATCCCCATGCCATGAAACCGTTCAAAGACAAGATTTACGCCCCGAAGGAAGTGGCCTTGGGCCACGCCCCCACCCCCAACCCCCGCCCAGGCGGGGGCTACAAAATGCTCACTGCGCTCGTGGGGTACGGGGCGCTTCGTAACGGTATTTCACGCCAAGCAGAAAGATAGAAAGCATGAGCAAAATTGCACTGATAACAGGCATCACCGGACAGGACGGCGCCTACCTCGCCGAGTTGTTGCTGGCCAAAGGTTACACCGTCCATGGCATCAAGCGGCGCAGCTCGCTGTTCAACACAGATCGCATCGATCACCTCTACGAGGATCCTCATGTCAACGATCGACGCTTCGTACTGCACCACGGCGACATGACGGATTCGAGCAGCCTGATCCGCATCATCCAGCAGGTCCAGCCCGACGAAATCTACAATCTTGCCGCGCAGAGCCATGTGGCGGTGTCCTTCGAGGAACCCGAGTATACGGCCGAGTCGGACGCGCTCGGTCCCCTGCGCGTGCTCGAGGCGATCCGCATACTCGGCCTGGAGAAGAAGACGCGCTTCTATCAGGCGTCGACCTCGGAACTGTACGGCCTGGTGCAGGAAATCCCGCAGAAGGAAACCACCCCTTTCTATCCCCGTTCTCCCTACGCCGTCGCCAAGCTGTACGCCTACTGGATTACCGTCAACTATCGCGAGGCCTACGGCATATATGCCTGCAATGGCATCCTGTTCAATCACGAATCCCCCGTGCGCGGCGAAACCTTCGTCACCCGCAAGATCACCCGCGCCCTGGCCCGCATCAAGCTTGAGTTGCAGGATTGCATATTCCTCGGCAATCTCAATGCGAAAAGGGACTGGGGCCACGCCAAGGATTATGTGGAAATGCAATGGCTGATGCTGCAACAGGAAAAACCGGAAGACTATGTGATCGCCACCGGCGTGCAATACAGCGTGCGCGAGTTCGTCGAAGCGGCCGCCCGGGAAATCGGCATCAATGTGCGCTGGGATGGCCAGGGCGTGGATGAAAAGGGCTACGACGACAACGGCAAGTGCATCGTGGCCGTCGATCCGCGTTACTTCCGTCCCACCGAGGTGGAAACCTTGCTGGGCGACGCCAGCAAAGCCAGGACCCAATTGGGTTGGACGCCGAAGATTTCCTTCCACGAACTGGTTTCGGAAATGGTGCGCGAAGATCTCAAGGCGGCCGAGCGGGACGAGCTCGTCAAGCGACACGGCTATTCGGCCTACAATTTCCATGAATGAAGGGATGGGGCCGGGCAGCCGCATTTACGTTGCCGGGCATCGCGGGCTGGTCGGATCGGCGCTGCTGCGTGGGCTTGAGAAGGGTGGATACCGCAACATCATCGTCCGCACTCACGCTGAACTGGAACTCACCGATCAAAGTGCGGTCCGTGAATTCTTCGACCGGGAACGTCCCGACTATGTTTTCCTGGCAGCAGCCAAAGTCGGCGGGATTCATGCCAACAACACTTACCCTGCTGAATTCATATACTCGAATCTGGCGATCCAGACCAATATCATTCATGAAGCCTGGCGCCACGATGTCAAGCGCTTGTTGTTTCTGGGATCGTCATGCATTTATCCGAAGCAATGTCCGCAGCCCATCAGGGAAGAATATCTGTTGACCGGTCCGCTGGAAGAAACCAACCGGCCCTACGCCTTGGCCAAGATTGCCGGTGTCGAGATGTGCTGGAGCTATAACCGCCAATATGGAACCCGCTTTCTGGCGGCGATGCCGACCAATCTTTACGGGCCGGGAGATAACTACGATCTAAACAACTCCCATGTGCTGCCGGCATTGATCCGCAAAGTGCATGAGGCGAAGCTTGGGCAGGATGCGGAGGTGTCCATCTGGGGTAGCGGCACGCCCCGCCGCGAATTCCTTTACAGCGATGACATGGCGGATGCCTGCCTGCATTTGATGAACCTGGATGACGTGCTGTTCAGCAAAGTCCTGGGTGCGGATGCTCCTCCTCTGGTGAACATCGGTTGCGGCGAAGATCTCAGCATTCTTGAATTGGCCGGGCTGGTCAAGGAGGCGGTGGGCTACTCCGGCAGGTTTGTACTGGACCCCGGCAAGCCCGACGGCACCTTGAGGAAGCTCCTGGATGTGAGCCGCTTGAATGCGCTCGGGTGGAAGGCGCATACCACCCTCAGGGAAGGAATACGCCTCGCGTATGCCGACTATCTAGGAACGCAATGATGGCCGTACCCGTTCCGGTGGCGCATCGGGCGGTTCCCGCTATGGCAAAGCCGCGCAGCCGCCAATTGTGAATGTCTCCTGGGTAAAATACCTCCCCGGATTTCTTGGCGACAGGCTTAAGAATCGGCCGTTGTTGCAAGCCATTCTCGGCAACAGCGGCTGGCTGTTCCTGGATAAGCTGGTGCGCCTCGGAATCGGCCTGGTCGTGGGCGTCTGGCTGGCGCGCTACCTTGGGCCGGAACGTTTCGGCCAGTTCAGTTTCGCGATTGCCTTCGTGGCCCTGTTCAGCCCGATCGCAATCCTGGGGCTCGATGGCGTGGTCGTGCGGGAACTGGTGCGCCATCCTGATCTGCAGCAGGAAATTCTCGGGTCGGCTTTCGCGCTCAAGCTGGCGGGTGGATTCTCGGCCTTTGTCCTGGCACTGACGGCGATCCTGGCCATGCATTCCCGAGATGAGACCAGCCGGTGGTTGGTCGGCATAATCGCGGCAGGCATGATTTTCCAGGCGTTCGACGTCGCCGACCTGTGGTTTCAATCCAGGGTGCAGTCCAAGTTTTCGGTACTGGCAAAGAACGGTGCATTTTTGGCTTTGACGATTGCCAAGGTCTGGCTCATTTTGTCCCAGGCGGAGGTGATGGCATTTGCCTGGGTGTCGACGGCGGAACTCGCCTTGGGCGCCTTCGGACTAGTCATCGCCTTCAGGTCGGAAGGAAATCGCTGGCTGGAATTGCATCCGACCTGGGCGGTAACCCGCGGCTTGGTGCGGGAGAGTTGGCCGTTGCTCCTGTCCAGCCTGGGCGCCATGCTGTATATGCGGGTCGATCAGGTGATGCTGGCGGAAATGGTGGGCGAACATGAGGTCGGTCTCTATTCGGCCGCGGTTCGCTTGTCCGAAGTGTGGTATTTGATGCCGCAGGTGATCGTCTTGTCTGTCATGCCGTTTCTGACCGAGGCGCGCGGCCGGTCAGAGGCGGTCTATTACCAGCGCTTGCAGCAATTGTTCACGTTATTGATCAGGGTTTCCGTCCTGGTGGCGATCCCCATGTCCCTGTTCGCAACTCCCTTGGCAAGCCTGATATTTGGCTCTGCATACGCGGCATCGGGCAGCATTCTCGCAATCCATATCTGGTCCGTGGTTTTTGTATTCATGGGCGCGGGGACCACCCCCTGGATCATCAACGAGCGACTGGCCAAGCTCGCTTTGTATCAAACCACCCTGGGAGCCGTGCTGAACATCGCTCTCAACTTATATCTGATTCCCTCGCATGGCGCCATCGGCGCGGCAATCGCGACGGTAGGCGCTCAGGGAGTTTCAATCTGGCTCGCCAACTATTTGTTGATCGACGGCAGAAGGCTTTTCTGGCTGCAAACAAATGCGATGCTGCTTGGAATTCGAATCAAATCCCCACTCCCTTAATGTCGTAGCGATTTCCTGATGAAACCCTGTGCGATTTGTGATACGACCATGGACCCGGTCTTTTCGGCCACGCTGCTGCACAAGCATGAGGTCAGTTACTATCGCTGCGCCAAGTGCGGCCTGCTGCAAACAGAAGATCCCTACTGGCTGGACGAGGCGTATGGAGATCCCATCGCAGTCAGCGACACCGGTCTGATCCAGCGCAATTTCAGCATCGCGGCAAAGCTTTCGGCCGTGCTCTATTTCTGCCTGGAGCCGAAAGGAGCTTATCTCGATGTGGCGGGCGGATATGGGATGCTGGTTCGCCTGATGCGGGATATCGGTTTCGATTTCTATTGGAGCGACAAACACTGCGAGAATATCCTGGCCCGCGGCTTTGGTTCCAGCGAAGCCGGCAGGCAGTTTTCTGCACTGACCGCGTTCGAGGTATTGGAACATGTCCAGGATCCCGTCGGCTTTGTATCCGGTCTGCTGAAAGAACATGGCGTGCGTACCCTGCTCTTCTCGACGCAAACCTATGGCGGCGATATACCGACCAAGGATTGGTGGTATTACGCGTTCGAGACCGGCCAGCACATTTCCTTCTACCAAGCCCGCACCCTGGCGGCGCTCGCCGAACGCCTCGACCTGCGCTTCATGTCCGCCAATGGAATGCATATTCTTACCGACAGGCCGGCGGAGTTCGCCCATCTGAAACGGCTCACCGGGAAACTGGCATACCCGGCAACTGTCTATATTCGGCGCATGCTCGGATCGAAAACCATGTCCGACCACACCGATCTGCTGCGTGTGGCGGAGCGCTGACCCGTATGCGCATCGCCTACGACCACCAGATATTCGGATGGCAGCAGTACGGCGGGATATCGCGTTATTTCTATGAGCTCGCCAGGGAAATGGCAAGCACCTGCCGACAGGAGACTGGAATAATCGCGCCGTTCTACGTCAATCGCTATCTGGCCAATGCGCCTGTCGAGCTCCGGATTACCGGAATAGCGAGTCCCTACTTGCCGAAGTCGGGGCGTTTCTATCGCATGGTGAATGCAGTGATTGCAGCGCCATTGTTGAGACGCTTTCGACCGGATATCGTCCACGAGACCTACTATGCAAACTCGGGAGTGGCACCGCGCGGCGCCAAAGTCGTGCTGACGGTGTTCGACATGATCCACGAGCGCTTCAAGGAAAGCATTTCCGCCTTCGACCCGGTCAGCCGCGAAAAGATTCAGGCGGTCAAGCGCGCGGACCATGTGATCTGCATTTCCGAACAGACAAGAAGCGATCTGCTCGAAATGATCGATATCGATCCGGCCAGGACATCGGTGGTATATCTCGGATTTTCCCTGACCGATACGGCTGCGGGCCAACACCATAAGATCGCGACGCCGCGCCCATTCCTACTGTATGTCGGCAAACGCGGGGGATACAAGAATTTCGAGGGCTTGCTGAAGGCTTATGCCGCATCACCCCGGCTGAGGGCGGAAGTCGACCTGGTGTGTTTTGGCGGCGGTGGCTGGACTTCCGCCGAGCGTGACTTGATGCAGCATCTACGCATACCCGCAGACCGGGTCACGCAGGTTTCCGGTGACGACGCGGTTCTTCAAGCTTATTATCGAGCCGCGCGGGCATTTGTTTTCCCTTCGCTTTACGAAGGCTTCGGCCTGCCCCCGTTGGAAGCGATGAGTTTCGACTGCCCGGTGATTTGCAGCGGCGTCAGTTCGATTCCCGAGGTCGTCGGAGATGCAGCGGCAACATTCGATCCATATGATGCCGAGGCCATGCGCGGTGCCATCGAGAGGGTCGTTGGCGATGACGAATTTCGTCGGTCGCTGATCCTGCGCGGACGCGGACGCATCGAAATTTTTTCCTGGGCGCGCTGCGCGCAGGAAACACTGGATGTCTATAGAAAGGTTCTGGGATGAGAGCTTTGATTTGTGGAATCGGCGGACAAGATGGCGGCTATCTTGCTCGACTCCTGCTTGAGAAGGGCTACGAGGTGATCGGCACTTCGCGTGACGCCATGGTGGCGTCTTTCGGGATATTGGAGCGGCTTGGCGTTCGTGATCGCGTGAAGATCGTGTCCATGGCGATCAACGATTTCCGCAGCGTCCTGGGCACCCTGGATCGCCAGGAGCCCGACGAGATCTATAACCTCGCGGGACAGACATCCGTCGGTCTCTCGTTCGAACAGCCCGTCGAAGCCATGGACAGTATCGCCGGCGGAACGCTGAGCATGCTCGAAGCCGTTCGTTTCATCAACCGGCCGATGCGTTTTTATAATGCCGGATCCAGCGAATGTTTTGGCGATACCGGCGATCAGGCGGCGACCGAGGAAACGCCTTTCAGGCCGCGCAGTCCGTATGCCGTGGCTAAGGCCTCGGCGCACTGGCTGGTACGCAATTACCGCGAGGCCTATGGTCTTTTCGCCTGTACCGGGATACTTTTCAATCATGAATCACCGATGCGCCCGGAACGCTTCGTGACCCAGAAAATCGTCAGCGCGGCTTCCCGGATCGCCGGCGGCAGCGATGAGAGATTGCGCCTCGGCAATATTCATATCCAGCGGGACTGGGGCTGGGCGCCGGACTATGTCGAGGCCATGTGGCGCATGGTGCGCCAGGAGGCGCCGGACGACTATGTGATCGCGACCGGGCGCACCGTATCTCTGGAGTATTTCATTGCCAAGGCATTCGAAAACTTCTCCCTGGACTGGAAAGATCATGTCGAAATCGACAGGAGCCTGTTTCGTCCCACGGATATCCTCATCAACCGTGCGGATCCGGCCAAGGCCGGAAATCGCCTGGGCTGGAGTCACACGACGGATATCGACAAAGTGGTCAAGCAAATGTGTAACGCCGTCGGTCCGCGACAGGATTGACGCCTGTTAAATCCGGGGACCGCTGTCCCTCAGCAGTTTGAATTTGGAGCACTACTATCAAGATATCCATCGTCACCGCTTGTTACAACAGCGCATCGACCATCGAGGACACACTGGCGTCGGTGGCGGAGCAGACTCATCCTGAAATCGAGCACATCATCGTCGATGGATGCTCGACGGACAGGACGATGGAAATCGTCAATCGCCATCGGGACAGGCTGGCGAAAGTGGTGTCGGCGCCGGATAGCGGCATCTACGATGCCATGAACAAGGGCATTGCGCTTGCATCCGGAGATGTCATCGGTTTCTTGAATTCTGACGATGTTTTTGCCAGCGCTGTCGAGCTGGAATTCGTCGCCAAGGCCTTTGAAGATCCGGCTATCGAGGCTTGCTACGCCGATCTGGTGTATGTGGCCAAACATGATCCGGGCAAGGTGGTTCGCTACTGGAAATCCAACGCGTATCGATACGGTCAGTTCAGGACAGGCTGGATGCCTGCGCACCCGACGTTTTACGTACGCCGGGCGATATATGTGAGGTTTGGCGGATTCGACCTGCAGTTTCGACTACAGGCCGATTTCGAACTGGCCATGAGGCTGCTCGAAGTGCATCGCATCAGGTCCATATATATTCCGCGGGTTCTGGTGAAAATGCGCGTTGGTGGCGCAACCAACAACAGCCTGGCGAATATCCTGAAAGGCAATCTCGAGGCATATCGTGCCTGCCTGAAGAATGGCCTGCCGGTCACCCCGTTTTTCATGCTCGGAAAAATCTTGTCGCGCATACCCCAGTTCTTCGTGAGGCCGCCGAATTAGCAGGGCGATCCGACTGAAATAGCGAACGACAATGACTGATGCGCCGAGCTCCTGTAGCCGCTTAAATGATCAGGCAGTACAATGGATTCGGTTGCCGAGAGCCGGGCCGATCGGCCATTCAGAAATCATGATTATTGAGACCAGCCAGCCGTGATTACCGCGATTATCGTCAATTACAACAGCGGCGCCCTGCTGACGGCGTGCGTGGCCTCCTTATTCAAATCATCATGCAAGGTGAATGTCGTCGTCTCCGACAACCACTCGAGCGACGACAGCCTAGCTCGCCTACAGGTTTTCTATGGCGACGACACGCGCCTTACGATCATCAGAAACACGGCGAACCTGGGGTTTTCCGCGGGTTGCAACAAGGGCTTGCCCTACGCAAAAGGCGAATACGTGTTATTCATCAATCCCGATTGCGTGGTCGGAACGAAAACCGTCGTGCGCATGCGCGCGATCATGGAGGCCCATCCGGAAGTCGGCATGGCCGGGTGCCTGATCCGCAATGTCGATGGTTCGGAGCAGATTGGTTGCCGGCGCTACGTCCCGACACCCTGGCGTTCCTTTGTCCGGGTCTTGCGGCTGGACAGGCTGTTCCCGCGCGACCCGCGTTTTCAAACCTTCAACCTGGCGGGCACGCCGCTGCCGTCGAATCCCGTGGTCATCGAGGCAATCTCCGGCGCATTCATGTTCGTACGGCGGAAAGCGCTGGAGAAGGTCGGAAATCTCGACGAGCACTATTTTCTGCATTGTGAAGACCTCGACTGGTGCATGCGGTTCCGCCAAGCCGGATACACCATCCTGTTCGTTCCCGGCGTCGAGATCACCCACCTCAAGGGCGGCAGCCGGGCGCCGCCACTCTTCGTCGAATGGCACAAACACAAGGGAATGACGCGGTTCTATTTGCGTTTTTTTCGCCACCAGTATCCATCGGCGCTGATGCTCCTGGTCATCACGGCGGTATGGGCCCGCATCGCCCTGATGGCACCCTACCTGCTTATCAAGGGGAACCGGGGTTATCATCCGGATATGCGTTCGGCCTATTTGCAGTGCGCTGAACTATGGCGAATGACCGGCTCCACGCATGCATCCCGCACCGTCATCGTCAGCGGCGCGAGCAGCCAGATAGGCTGCTTCCTGCTGCCGCTCCTCGCCCAGGCGGGATTCCGTGTCATCGCCTTGAGCCGTCAAGTCGTCCCGAACTTTGGATTGGATGCCCCGGGCAATGTCTCCTGGCTCCAAACGGATATTCAGGATACATATTCGCTGGGCGCCCTGCCGTCGGCGCATTATTTGATCCATCTCGCCCCATTGAACATACTGTCGCCACAAATCGAGGCGTTCTCCACCATAGGCATCCAGCGCATCATCGCATTCAGTTCGTCAAGCAGGCATAGCAAGGCGGAATCACCGATCGCCGCCGAGCGCGCTTTCGCAAAACGCCTTGACGCCGCCGAACAATCCCTGGCCCGGCTGAGCGAAAAACACGGAATACGTTGGACGGTTTTTCGCCCGACGCTAATTTATGGCCGGGAAATGGACCGCAACATCACCCTGATCCGGCGGCTGATCAGGGCTGTCGGGGTATTCCCGCTGTTGGGCGACGCATCGGGCCTGCGTCAACCGGTGCATGCCGCCGATCTGGCTTCCGCTTGCATGTCGGCGCTTAACAACCCGCTCACTTTCGACAAGGCCTACGATCTCAGCGGCGGCGAAACCTTGACCTATCGCGCCATGGTGGCACGCATCTTCGAAAGCCTGAACCACAAGCCCAGATTCGTGACCATCCCCATGGCATTATTCAGCGCCGGCATCGGGGCACTCGCCGTCATCCCGAGATATCGCGACTTCAATATTGCCATGGCCCAGCGCATGAATGAAGACCTGGTCTACGAGCATGGCGATGCCACCCGCGATTTCGGTTATCGGCCGAACAAATTCACTCCATAGCCCGCATGTCCCTTTTACCGTTACCGCTGCTCCTGCTGGCTTTCGGCCTGTCATTCCTGATATTGACCATCTTCCTGAAAACCGGCGTTGCCAGGCACCTGGCGATGGACGAACCCAACCAGCGTTCGCTGCACAGCCTTGCGGTCCCCCGCGTCGGCGGTATCGCCATAGTCGTAGCGGTGCTGAGCGTTTGGGCTCAACTGGCGGAAGTGCCGCAAGTCCTGATTCTGGTGACCGCGGCGCTTGCGGGAATTTCATATCTCGACGACCGGAATGGGTTGTCGGTTACCGTTCGCCTGGCATTTCACGGTGCCGCCGCGTTGACCATGGTGCTTTCCGGACTTGCAGGCGGCGGCCAGGGTGCCTGGGTTGCCGCCGCTCTGGTGGCATCCGTCGTCTGGATGACGAACGCATACAACTTCATGGATGGCGCCGATGGCCTGGCCGGAGGAATGGCGGTATTCGGCTTCTCGGCCTACGGTTTCGCTTCCTGGGCGGCCCACGCGGAACCCCTCGCCACGATGAGCTTTATCCTGGCGGCGGCGACGGGCGCGTTTCTTTGGTTCAATTTTCCGCCCGCGAAGGTTTTCATGGGTGACGCCGGATCCATTTCCCTGGGCTTTCTGGCAGCTGTGCTGGGACTTACCGGCTGGGACCTGGGAGCATGGCCGCTATGGTTTCCCGTGCTGGTTTTTTCGCCCTTCCTGGCCGACGCCAGCGTGACCCTGCTGCGGCGAATTTTGCGAGGAGAACGTTTCTGGGAAGCGCACCGCGATCATTACTACCAACGCCTGATCAGGATGGGATGGACCCACCGCCGCACCGCCCTGGCGGAATATGCGCTGATGGCTGGCGTAGCGGCCAGCGCGGTGGCGGGCCTGCGCCTCGATCCTGGGGTACAGTTGTTTATCCTCGCCGGATGGGCAATGGCATTTGCGGGCATGATGCTGGCCATCGATATCCATTGGCGGCGCTTTGTGAACTTCGTAACTTCCACGAACCCCGGGAATCCAAACTTGTGAAGCTGCGTTCCCTGCTTGTCATCCTTCACGACCTTTCGGCCAGCGCCTTGGCCTGGGCGCTCGGTTACTGGTTGCGCTTCAACTTCGATATTCCGCCCCTCTATGAAAGTAGCCTGCTCGCGACGCTGGTCGTCGTCGTTCCCCTGCAGGGCGCGATTGCCTGGGGACTGGGACTCTATCGCGGCATCTGGCGCTTCGCCAGCCTGCCGGATCTCAAGCGCATTATCGCGGCAGGAACGGCGGGGGCGGTGACCGTTCCCATGCTGTTGTATATGCTGCAGCGCATGTCCGATGTACCCCGTTCCGTGCTGGTGCTCTACCCGATCCTATTGATACTCTTCATGGGAGGAACTCGCTTCCTCTATCGTTCCTGGAAGGACGGGCACCTGCTGGGTTTCCGCGATGTCACCGGCGAACCGGTATTGGTATTGGGCGCCGGGGAAGCGGCATCGACTTTGTTGCGCGAGTTGGCCAGAAGCCGGCAGTGGCATGTAGTCGGTCTGCTGGATGACGATCCGAACAAACGCATGCGCCTGCTCCATGGCGTCCCGGTGCTCGGGCCGTTAAGCGAAATTCCCGCGGCAGCCGGCCGCCACGCGGTCAGGCATGCCATCATGGCCATGCCTTCGGCGGCTCATTCTGTTCGCCGTCATGCCGCGAAACTGGCCGCCGAGGCGGGGCTGACGCTGTTGACCGTTCCATCGTTCGAGGATCTTCTCTCCGGACGCGTCGCCATTTCGCAGATGCGCAAAGTGGAACTCGAGGATCTGCTGGGGCGCGATCGGGTGCAACTCGACGAACAGGGTCTGCTTGCCTTGCTGGCGGGAAAGGTAGTGCTGGTCACCGGCGCAGGGGGATCGATCGGCTCGGAACTTTGTCGCCAGATCGCCGGCTATTCACCCAGCCTGCTGGTGTTTTTTGAAATCTCCGAATTCGCCATGTATCGCATCGAACAGGAGTTCGCCAAACAGTTCCCCCGGGTCCGGTTCGCCTGCGCAATGGGGGACGTGCGTGACGAAGCCCGCTTGCTGGAAATCTTCGCCGAGTATCGTCCGGATATCGTGTTTCACGCGGCGGCATACAAGCATGTCCCGCTGATGGAGAACCAGAACGCCTGGCAGGCGCTGCGCAACAATGTGCTCGGAACCTGGTGTGTGGCGCGCGCGGCCATGGACCATGGCGTCGGCCGATTCGTACTGATCTCCACCGACAAGGCGGTAAATCCCACCAACGTCATGGGGGCCAGCAAGCGCCTGGCGGAAATGGTCTGCCAGGTTCTGAGCGAAAATAGTGGAGCCTCGTCCACACGCTTTGTCATGGTGCGCTTCGGCAATGTGCTGGGCAGCAGCGGCAGCGTGATTCCGAAGTTCCGCGAACAGATCGCCGAGGGTGGGCCGGTCACCGTGACCCATCCGGAGATCGTGCGCTATTTCATGCTGATCCCCGAAGCCGCACAACTGGTCCTACAGGCGGGAGCCATGGGACTGGGCGGCGAAATTTTCGTGCTGGACATGGGGGAACCCATCAGGATCGTCGATCTTGCACGGGACATGATTCGTCTCTCGGGTTTTTCCGAAGAGGACATACGCATAGAATTCACCGGCTTGCGTCCGGGCGAAAAACTCTACGAGGAACTGCTCGCCGACGGTGAAACAACCTTGCCAACCCCCCATCCGAAGTTGCGCGTGGCCCGGGCCGACGCTTGCTACAACCCGGAATGGCTGGCGGAGCTGCGTGTCTGGCTGGAATTGCCCGGTCTGAACCCGGCGGCGGTCAAGGCCGGGCTGGCGGCACGAATCCCGGAATACCGTCCCTCGTCAAGCCTGACCCCAGACAAGTTCTGAGGCGCGAGCATGGCAACTTACGCGATAGGCGACATTCAAGGCTGCTTCAGGGAATTCCGGCAATTGCTGAAGGTCATCGGCTTCGATCGAAACGCCGACAGGCTTTGGCTGGTCGGCGATCTGGTCAACCGGGGACCGCAATCTCTCGAAGTGATGCGCTTCGTCAAGAGCCTGGGTGACGCCGCGATCACCGTGCTCGGTAACCACGATCTGCATTTGATCATGCTGGCGGAGGGCAAATCGCGGCTACGCAACGATGACACGCTCACCCCCATCCTCGAAGCACCCGATCGAGAGGAATTGTTGGCCTGGCTCCGCGCGCAGCGGTTGATCCACGCGGAAAACGGTTACGTTATGGTGCATGCCGGTCTGTTGCCTCAATGGAGCATACCCCAGGCGCTGGCTTTGGGCGGTGAAGTCGAGACCGCGTTGCGCGCCAAGAAATTCCGCAAGTTTCTAGGACATATGTGGGGCGGTGACCCGAAAGCCTGGCGCGACGATTTGGCAGGCTGGGACAGATTGCGAGTGATCGTCAATGCCATGACGCGGATGCGTTTTTGCACACCTGAAGGCGTCATGGAGTTCAACAGCAAGGGTGAACTGGCGAGCGCGCCGCCCGGCTATCTGCCATGGTTCGAAGCGCCCGATCGCAAGAGTTCCGACCAGGTGTTGATTACCGGCCACTGGTCGGCGCTCGGCTTGAAATTGACAGCCAATTTGTTGGCACTCGACTCAGGCTGCCTTTGGGGAGGCCATCTGAGCGCTGTCAGACTGGAAGATCGGGAGATATTCCAGGTCGAATGCGGATGCAACGACTCCGTAGCCTCCAAAAACCGCTAGGCGATTTCCGGTAACGCGGGTCAGTGCGTGACGCGGGTCGAACCGCTGCCGGACAACACCCGGACCCGGTCCCCAACTTTGAATTCTTCGTCAGCCTCCTGAGTGATGGCGCTCATCGAACCGTTGTCGAATTTCACGGTGATTTCGAGACCGGCCTTCTTGGTGATGCTCTGTTCAATGGCATGCCCGGCCACTGCGCCGCCCACGGCGCCAAGGATGGAGCCGACCGTCGAGCCTTTATTGCCGCCGCCCACATTGCTGCCGGCCATGCCGCCGATCAATCCGCCGGCAACG
>JAPLQT010000075.1:65082-66036 GCA_026399515.1 Pseudomonadota bacterium
CACTGTCCACCACCCCCATACGAACTGTCATCTCGCGCTGCGCCTGGCCATGCGAATAGCTGCTCCCGGACAGGCTGGGAGAGGCGCAACCGGCGAGGAGCGCGGCGCCTGCGAACATCGCGGTCAAAATCATGGTCGTCTTTTTCATGGCATCTTTCCCTCCTAGAAATCGCTGCCAAAGGCTTCGCGATACCGCGCGGCAATTTCGACGCGCGTCAGTTTGTGATTCTGGCCGCCGCGCTGGGCGATTTTGAGTGAGCCCATCAACGAAGCAAGTTGCCCGGTCCTTTCCCATGCCCAACCCTGCGCGATCCCATACAACAAGCCGGCGCGGTAGGCATCGCCGCATCCGGTCGGATCGACCAGCGCCTCCGGTTTGACGCTGGGAATGGTCAGTCGTTCCCCGTCGGCGTATATCTCCGACCCGTTGCCCCCCAGGGTGACGATCAGTGCTTTGACGTGGCGGGCGAGTTCCTCGATCGGTTCGCCTGTGCTCTCGCTCAACAGCTTCGCTTCGTAATCATTGAGCGTGCAGTAGTCGGCCAACTCGAGGAAGCTTCTCAGTTCATCGCTGCTGAACACCGGCAATTGCTGTCCGGGGTCGAATACGAAAGGGATGCCGGCTTGGTGAAACTCGCGCGCATGCTGGAGCATCCCGTCGCGACCGTCCGGCGAGATGATGCCCAGGGAGACATCGCGGGCATCCGCAATATGGTTCAAGTGCGAGTGGTTCATCGCTCCCGGATGGAAGGCGGTGATCTGATTGTCGTCGAGGTCGGTGGTGATGAAAGCCTGCGCGGTAAAGCTGTCGGGGATTTCCCGGATATGGCTGTCATCGAGTCCGAGATGCTTGAGGCGCCGCATATAGTAGGCGCTGTCCTCACCGACGGTGCCCATGATCAGGGGCTCGCCTTCGAGCAATTGCAGGCTGTAGGCGATATTGCCGGCGCATCC
>JAPLQT010000058.1:0-25207 GCA_026399515.1 Pseudomonadota bacterium
ATCCGCCAGATGCCTTGATGCAGTTCTTGATTGACCTGTAATTATGCATAGCTTGCCGCTGGCTCAGCGCATACCAATGCTGGGCCGGCGTGCAATTCCACTCTCAAACTCTGCATAGTTTCGTTCTCTGCATAGATGGCGGCTAGAGACAGTCGAACCCTCGATCTCGTTGCCACATACCAGCCGTTGAATTGTCACTTCCACACGGACGCCTTCACCCAAATCGGAGGTAGCAAGAAGGGCGCACTGGGTTAGATCTCTAGCCCATCGGCTCGGACACCACTAACGAAATACACTGATCATCAGTAAAGCAACGATCGCAGCCCCGAGGGCATGTCCCAGCCAGCCCAAGTAGTCCGGCGCCCTCCTGATACGCGAGTTCCTCAAGATCTCTCTCAACTGCTGTTCAGACAGAATCGGCTTCCCACGACCAATCACCCGATAACTCCGCATATCGACAATGTTGTTGCTTGGCCCGACGCCTGCATCTGTCGCGTCAATGGATCGAGGACGACGCGGGGGCCGTTTGCGAATGGCAAGTACAGATACCTCCGCTGACTGTTCGCCCTGCTCCGCGCCCCGTCGGCACTCCTTGAGCCACCGAATCGACACCAGTGATGACCAAGCGAGTACCAGGACACTTGCGGTTCTCTCAAGGCTCGACATATCCGCCCAGCCATTGAACGCGAGATTGACGAAGAGCAACAAAGTCAGCGGCGCAAAGGCCAACAGGTATTGCCCCAGTCGATCCGACTTCAGGGTCTGGGTAATTACAAATGCGAGTCCGCACAACTGGACTACGACCATCAAGATTTCCAACATTTTTTCAGTCCCTTTAAATAATTTTTCCGTTTGGTTTTGATTCTCTAATCCACCTCGCAACACCCCGGCTAACGAGTGAGGCGTTTCCGATCAATGCCCCGCCGAATTCGGTATTTCCTTGCTTCGAACGGCAGCAACGCGCTGGCAATACGCGTCCGGTCCAGCCATTGATGCGCAATTAAGACTTGAAACCGCCCGAGCATCACGTACCATGATTCCATGACAGAAAACCTCCCCATCCTGATCTGGGCTGCCGTCGCCGCCATCGCATTCGTCGGCATTCTGATCGGCCTGGCCGAATTGACCACCCGCCGTCGCAAGCCCTGATGTCTCAAGATGCATCGCAGAGTGCCTGAGTGAGGTGGTTCAACGTCAAGGTCTTGACCCGACCTTCCTGTTCAAGCGCACGATTCACCGCTCCTGTGAGCACCGACTTGACGGTGGCCAGTGACTGATCGGTAAGCAATTTGGCCGCGCGGGTTGCAGTGAACGCCGGGTCAACCGGCAGCAGACAATGGGCCAGCCAGTCGCCGACATAGCGGGAAATGATTTCCTCGCTGGGCAGATCAAAGCGTATCCTCTCCCCGAACCGCCCGCCGCGCAGCATTGCATCGTCGAGCACCTCTGGATGGTTGGTCGCCGCAATAAATAGAACGTCGTGGAGTTTCCGCTGGGAGCCATTCATCATTTCGAGCAACCTGTTGGTGGCTGCCCGGCCATAGAGGGAAGTCGCTCGATCGCCAAGGATGTCTTCCGCCTCATCAATGAAAATGATTGACGGGCGCAGATTCAGCGCCTTTTGAAGGAGGCGGTCGATTTCGCCTTCCCGATGGATCAAGTCGGCGCCGACCGTCGGCACGAACGACCACTCGGTCTCCTTCGCCAAGGCACTCGCGACCAACGTCTTGCCGGTCCCCGGCGGCCCATAGAACAGGATTCCGCTCGGGATGCCACCGCCCGCCTGCTCGACCTCGATGACATTCCTCATTCGTTCCACCAGGCCGCGCAGGCGCAGACGGGTGCCACAAGCCAGATGGAGTTCCGACAACCCCGGGGTGTCCTCCGGAAGCCGGGCGCCGCCGAACCCCCGCACCTTGCGCAAGGCGGCAAACAGGTCGTGGGCGGATAGCGTGCGGCCTGGGCACATCTCTGCGGCGGCCTGGCCGATCGACAGCATTCGTTTTGCAGAAAACCCTTCCCAGCGGCCCGCCACCCGGGTCAGGAGGTCCTTCTCGACGGTGGTCTCGGACGTAGCAAGGGCGGAGCGCAGCAAGTGGATGCGGGCCGCCAGATCCGGGCCGGGCAGCGTGATTTTGAAGTCGAAGCGCCCCTCGCGAGTGCCGGCCGCATCCAGCTTGTCCGGGAAGTTGGTGGCCGCAATGACGCAGACCCTCTTTCCGCGGACCTCCGTCAACCGTGTCAGGATGGCATTGGCCGTCTTGGCGGTTTCACTGTCCGCATTGACGATGGTCTGCCGCGACATCAAGAGCGAGTCGATTTCGTCGATCAACAGGACGCAGGGCGCCTGGGCAATAGCGTCGTCAAAGACCTTCATGACCAATTGCGTGGTCTCATTGATCCACTTGCTCGAGACGTCGCCGAACGACACACTGATGAAATCCACACCCTGAATACCGGCCATCACCTCGGCTAGGAAGGTTTTGCCGTTGCCCGGATCCCCCGCCAGGAGGATGCCGTTGCGGCGGTCCGAAGCGGCGCCGCGGCGCCCTTCGGTTTCACCCGGCCGACCCCACAAGGACTCCGCGACCGCGGCCTCCATTTCGACGACCACCTCAGTTGCTCCGACAATATCGAGACGGCCAAAGCGAGCTCGCCTCGCCTGGAATTGAATGGTCGGGAAATGATTTTCCGCCGGCCGCGTCGCATCGGTCGGCTGAAATCGTTGCGGTGCGGCGGAAGGGGTCCGCTTAATGCCACTTTCATGCGGCGGCTCCTCGGGCAGTGAAAGAGGATGCATCCACTGCCAGCGGACTTGAACGACATGCAGGACCAGGAGGATCGCCAGCTCGAACCGGGCAAACACCATCGCATCCCGAAACATCAGCAGGAAGGCCAACACCCACAAGGCGCCTATCACAAAGGGAAGCCAAGAGCGGGTAGCGGTGTCCTGGGGTAGGGCCACGATGGCCACCAGCGCGGCGACCGCCGTGAGTGCGAGGAGCGCGGTAATGTCCGCAGATGTCCAGACCGGCGTATCAGGAAGGATGCCGACCCAATCCAGGATTCCGCCGACCGGTCGGAACAGGATGAGGGCGGCCAAGGCCGGAACCAGGGCAACGACATTGCATAGCAACAAGGCCAGGAGTTGCCCCAGGAATTGGACAGCGGTCCGGAGATTCAGCTGGATGCGTTCGACGTAGTTCATGCAAGCAACTTATCAAACTTCTTTCAAACTGCAAGTTTTAATTTGCAAAAATGATTTCCTACGCCGCCAGTTTCAGAATCCGTTACGGAATTTGAAATAGAGACAAAATTAGAACTGGTAATTTGAGAACATTGCGGTAGGATTTCTTTCATGAACTCCAACGACGCTTCTGACAACGCCTTCCGGGATGCCGCGGCCGGCGCGCTGGCTGTCATTCTGATGCTCTTCTTGTTTTCCGTTGCCAGTGTCTGGATGGTGAGCTTTTCGATCGATACGGACGCGATCTGTCGGAAGGTCGCGGGCTGCGCCCGGCTGTCGGTGACGCCGGCCTACAGCCGCGTCCTGCAAAGCTTCATCTGGTCGCTGCGGCTTGACATGACGACCACCGGCAATCGGGAACCCGCGCGGCAAATCCTCCGGCAGGAATTCCAGAATCGATGGATTCCTTCGCTGTTCTCGGATCAGACGCAGGCGATGTTTGTGTTTGTGCCAGCGCCGGCGAAATGAGATGGCCAAGTCAGGTCAGATGATGTCACGCAAAGGGCCATCCGTTGATGATGACCTCGTCTGAAGTCGTTCCCGTCATCCTGCCTTCCCGGTACGAAGTGATCTGGCCGGACGGCTCTTATTCCATTTGCAGCCGGCAGGGGAGTGAATGGATCGTGCGATTTCCCGACGGCGCCCGCTATGGCGCGCCCCGGTTGCTCAGCCTCTGGCGCCTGATCCGGGAGGCGGGAGGCATCCTCGCACGAGGCGAAGGGTGAACCGCTGACGGAGGACGACCCAGGTGAAGAATTGGACTCGCCTTTTGAAATTGAATTGATATCGTGGTGGATTGGCCCAAGAAAATCGGGTGCGCGCCATCCGGGCCCCTGACAGGGATGGCGATGGACCCAAAGAATGTGTTTGCCGTGGAGTAATGCGCTTTACCCGTTGGCTTGAGCCCAGTGCGCCCGGATTTTGATCAGGGAACCCGACGGGAGCCAGACGATCCACAAGAGAACTTGCCGTGCGTATCAGGCCACAAAGGCGGTGGATGCATGGACCACCGGCCACGGAGATGCGGGTGACGAATCGGAAATCCCGCCGGCAGACACACCCCCGAAAATCATTTACACGGACAGGCTTGGGCTCAAACGACGACGAGCCTGAACGAAAGTTGAACCAGCGCAACGGCCGTGTTCGTTCCAAAATCCAAGCCGGAATTTGCAGCGCGGCACACCGTGAAAATAATTACTTGCGTCCCGGCAGAAGTGGGCTACTCTGGTTTCAATTCATAGGCAGCCGAACTGCCGCACACCAAACAAAGAGGACATCATGCTTCGCGTAGCCGACACCGACCAAATCCGACTGACCGCCGACGAACTCAAGAACTTCCGCCGGGCGACCGGTCGCCAGGGTCCGCCCACGACCATCGCTGCCTACAACCGGGAACTCCAGAACTCGGCCGACGCCTGGCGGGAAGCCACCACCGGCGAAGACGGCGAGACCGATCCGGCAGCCAACCTGCTGGCCCGCCTCCTCGAGTTCCAGAAAATCCCGGCTTGAGCACAGCATACGAGCACAGTCGCCTTTTGGCCGTGCGCGTAACGCCAATCCCAAAATCCGAGATATTGGCCAAGGCAGTGGTCGGCGGCGCCGGCCTTCAGATGCGGCCAAACGCTTTACCATCGTCATTCTGTTTGCTCCGCAAACCAGATTGCTGCCTGCGACGTACCACGGGTCCATCCATTCGGGGCACGCAGGCATCCATATTGACCTCGCCGGCCGGATGAGCCTTGAGAATCTCGTTCGGCCGAGGCTGGCGCACGCCTAGATCGAGGTCGGACAGCAGGCCGCGTGATGGATTCCCTTCTCCTGTTCGTCGCTGTCTTCGTCATCCTCAAGGCGCTTGGCTGGCTCACAATTCCGAAGCAGACCCGACCGACAAGCGCAGGCGTCGAATCTTCCTGACCGATCATGACCGCGAATTCATTCAACCCCGGCGACACGACGAGCCGGATCTGCCCGGACCGCAAAGCACCTTGGCGAATGCCAGGCAGGCCGCTATCATTTCGCCTGTCCTGATACTGCAGCGCTGCGTTCAACCATGTTCCTGGTCTCCGTGATCCTGTCGTTCGCCGGATTGGTTTTGCTTTACACGCTCCTGGCCAAACTGGCTGCCCGCATGCTGTCGCGCACACAGATCTCCTGGACGCTCGCCGCCCTGTTCGGTGTGGCGATGAATATTCCCAGCTTCGTACTGGTCCCGGGCCTGGTGAAGGCGGGGATCGAGTTTTCCGCAGCCATCCCGATCGCCACGGTCGTCGTCAACCTGGCCCTGGGCGCCTGGATATTTCACCGGCGGGCGACAGACAACGCCGGGCAGCCGGCCGACGGGTGGCTGGCAGCGAAGCTGTCGGCGCTGGCCCAGTTGCTGGTGGTGGTCGTGACGGTGCCACTCATGATGCTAAGGGGCCACATTTGATCGCGGATCTGCGCCGTCGTGACAACCCCGCATTTGACGGAGTGTATCCTGGCCAAGAAACCCGCTAAGCCGCGCAAGCCATCCCCGGCTGAAATCGTCGATCTCTCGAAGCTCGGCATCCCCAGCATCGACCCGGCAACCATCGCCAACCCGGACATCCGGAACTTCCTGTCGCATACCGGGAATCTGGAAAGCCAGGCCAAGGCCTTCTGGATGCTCGGCGTCGAAGCCGAGCAGCGCATGGATTGGGCCGGCGCCATCGACTGCTACCAAGTGGTCCTGAGGATCCAGCCGGCCGATCCGGTGTCGCGCTATTTCTCCACGCACAACCTGGCCTTCGCGCTGATCCAGCTGAAGCGCTTTGAAGACGCCGTCCCCTACGCCGAAGCCGCCATCGGCCTGAACGAAGGATGGCCCTTCGCCTATCACACTCTGGGCGTCGCCCTCAGTCAGTTGGGCAAGTACCCGGATGCGGCATACGCCTTTCTCACCGCGATCTGGAAGGGCGGCCAGAAGAACAACGACTCCTGGCGCCACCTGCAGTCCATGCTTGCCGCGCACCCCGACGTGCTGGCCGGCGTGCCGCGGCTGGCGGACGACGTCGACCAGGTGCGCCGGGCGCTTGAATCCCGGGGCCTGCTGCCCCGGACGCACTGACGCCGGGACTACCGGCCCGCCGGCCGGGATCCACCGAACCGACCCGTCAATAGGTCGGCTGATAGTCCGTCGACTCGTTCCAAAGATGATTCCAGTTGTCAGTGAAAGTCCGGGCCAGCTCCGGGAAACCCCTGTGGATGATGATGTTCTCCGCGTTCGAGGTCTGGGCCGCGGCGGTGAAATTGAAGCTGCCGTTCTGCACCGACTGGCCGTCGACGATCACGACCTTGTTGTGCTGGATGCGCACGGCGCTGTCGATCCTGACCGGAATGCCGCTGGCCGCCAGGAAATTAACAACGCTGTTGGGCTTGTCGCGCCGGCCGTTGTGCTCCCGGTCGGCCACCACCCGGACATCGACGCCGCGCTTTTTGGCCTCGACCAGCGCCTTGCCGATCGGATTCGAGGTCAAGCCGTAGGCGGCGATGCGGATCGACTGGCGCGCCTCCTCGACGAAGCGCACCGTCGCGGCGGTGCATCCTCCCTTAGGAGAAAACGCCACCTCGACCGTCCCCGTGGCCGGCAGGGTGACCGAGTCACGGCTTTGGACGAACTCCGTCACCGCGCTATCGATCATGCCACCGACCGACTTGGGACGCGCCAGCGCCGGCTGGGCCAGGAGGAGGACGAGGACGGCCAGCGCCGGCATAGCGATCATTGTGGTGCTTCGAAACTTCATATGCTTTCCTTTGCAATCGTGAGAAACGACAGTATTAGTGCCGGCCGGCGCTGTCAGTTGCGCTGCGACCTTCTGGATCTCGTCGGGACGGTTCGCGCTTGCCATCAACGTTCCCTCGACCGGCATTGCCGGCGGAGGGATCGCTGGTTAGGCGCCTAGAACACCGGCTGGTTGGCCGCCGGGTGGGTTTGCAGGGTGTCCTCATCCAACATCACAAAGGCTATCAGCTTTTCTGAGTCGCCGATGAAGCGGCCCTGGCTGCTGATGGTGCTGGTGCTGAATCGCGGGGAGGACTGCCGGGCCGGGGGTTTCCGGGCGGTGGACCAAGGTCCGCCGAGGTAGTTGAGCCTGCCTTTGGATTTTGGATTCTGGGAAGGTTTGGCTTTCGCCGGGGTCCGGCACTGCAGCGCCAGGGTCAGGGTCTGTCCGGCAAAAGCTTTGCGCAGGGTGGGTTGAACGCGTTTCATTGCATGACTCCTTGAGAAGGTTGGATTTCCGAACAAGACATCCGGGCGCAACTTCCCCGTCATGTCTTTCCATAATGAAATCCACCGCAATCAGGTCAATGCAATGTGGCGCTCTCCTACTGAGTCCCTACGTAAAACATTCTACGCGACTCGTCTCGGAGTTCAAGTGGCTTTTGTCGTGTCGGGTCCGGCTGGATCCGACACGGCCGAAGAGATTGCCCCCACCGTCGGCTTCGGTCGCCAGGTCAGCCGGCAACGGAAGGGGCGACTGCGCGGTCGGGGTCCGGGCACCGATTTGCCGCGGGCGATGTTTCATCACCGTCATTCCGCGCTATGATTGATGCTCACCATTGATGAACCCACCAAGGAGCGTTTCATGAACAAGTCGGAACTGATTGCCGTCGTCGCCACGGAAGCCGAACTCAGCAAGGCCGCCGCCGGCGCGGTCCTGGATTCGTGTGTCGCCGCCATCGTCAAAGCCGTCGCCAAGGGCGACAACGTGTCACTGATCGGCTTCGGAACCTTTAAGTCGAGCAAGCGGGCGGCCCGGACCGGTCGGAATCCTCAGACCGGCAAGGAGCTCAAGATCGCCGCCTCCACGGTACCGCGTTTCTCGGCCGGCGCCGGCTTCAAGGCCGCCGTGGCAGGCAAGAAGGCCGCGAAAAAGAAGTAGTTGCATCTTCGGGCGGGCCGGGGGGCAGTGAGTCACGGGGCGATGGTGTTGGCGTTCGTCGCCGCGTTCGTCGCAACTTTCCTCGGCGGGTGCAACAATAAACCAAAGGTCGAACCCCCTCCTCCTCCCCCACAGATTGTCCAGGATGCAAAGCAGGTGCTGGATAACGCCAAGGGCGTCGGCGAGACTCTGGACAAGCAGGCGGACGAACAGCGGAAACGCATCGAGGACGCCACCAAGTAGACCGCCGGTTGGGCACGGCGGCGGGCCGGGCGTTCCGGCTACTAACGCCTGTGCTGACTGAGAACTGCCTGCGCGTTCCGCTTGCTCAATTTCCGGAGGGCGACGATGGCGGGCAATTGTGCGGCGCCTGGGCGTGTTTTGCCGGACTCCCAGTTGTAAATCGTTTGCGGCGAGACATTGAGCAGGAAGCCGACCTCGGGTCCGGTCAGTTCCAGCCGTTGCCGCTGTGCTTGAAATCCTTTTGCCGAATAGCGGATTCCACTCTGTGGCCCGGGTTCGGCCGAAACCGGCACGGCCCTGGAGGCCATCTTGTCCAATTGCCGCAGATGCGTTTCGATGGATGCCAGGCGTCTCTTTAGCGATGCAATTTCAGACCAATGTTGAACTGACGCTTTCTTGATGCCATCTGTTGCGTTCTTGAGTTCCCGCCGTGACAATCGGGTGATCTCGGCCTTTAGTGCGGTTGCGATGTTCGACATTTATTGTGGTCTCCAGTGATGAACGGGAGATTATCGCAAAATTGTTCGGCATCCTGCGCGGCAGGATGGCGCGCATCGCATTGAAAAACACCAAATCAGCAAACCGCAGTTGGCTTTCCCTACTCCGCGAATTGCTACGCCCGGGATTCCCTGATCTCGATGAGCACCTGATCGAGCAGCGGGAAGCCATCTTCTTGATGAATGCAAGACGGGATGCCATGACAGCTGGCGCCGGCGATGCTGCCCGGGACCCCGAGCGCATCAGGTGCCTTTCCGGCCCTGCCCTACTTCGACATACCCGTGCGCGATCCGGACTAGCGCGATGTCGTCGACGCTCACATAATCCGCCAGATAGATATGCACGCCTCCTCGTCTGGAATGGATGGAGCCGTGGCAAGTGGATATCACCCGATCGCCCAGCAGATCGTACGTGGGTTCTGCGATTTCATAGAATCTGCCATCGGCACGACGAAATATCCGCATTCCATCAGTTTCCCGCCCATGAGGCTCACCTGGTGAGCCTGGGGGCGCAGTATCATGGCGCGAAATGGCAGGAGATCTCCAATCGTGACGGAACCGGATCGCGGTACGTGTGTCGCCATCATCTTTGCCCTGGTGGGCGAACGGCTTACCATCTTCTATGAACACGGGAAGTGGATCAGCGACGCCCAGGGGGCCACCCTGGCAGGTGAATGGCTGGCCCGATCGAAGCGCAAGATGTCCGTCGCACGGCGAAGACAATTGTCGGCATGCAGCGATCAGCTCGCAAGAACCATCGGCGAAACTGTTTCCCGGGAGGCAGGACTCCACATCACTCATGAAATCCAGGAATCACTGGATCCCAATTACGAATCCGATCTTGGCAAGTTGTTGATGACTGAGTGCGAACATGCCTTCGATGAATCCGAAGGCTCCTGATCCTCCTGTTGATGTAGCTTTCCGGTAAAGGGATTGCCCCGTCCGGCGCCATGAAGCCATGATCTCCAACGACTCGAGTCTGTCTACCCCCAGTACCCGTTTTCTGGTCTCTTGGGCGGACGGCACGTATTCGATTGCCAGCCGTCAAGGTGATGAATGGATCGTCCGGATGCCGGATGGCAATCGATACGGGGCGCCAAGGCTGCTGGCGCTCTGGCGGTTGATACGGGTGGCAGGCGGGGTGATTAGGCGGGGGGAGGACTGAAAGATGGGACTACTCAATTCAATCAAGGGATGGTTTGGCGAGTCGGCAGGATCGCTGGCGCAGTGGCTGATGCTGGATGCGGCGATCTACCATTCCCTGAAAGACGTCACGATCCTGGCCGCGGACGGTTCGAGCACCCAGATTGACCATGTCATCGTCTCCAGGCATGGCATCTTCGTGATCGAAGCAAAGAACATGAACGGCTGGATCTTCGGCAATGAGAAAGATGCGCAGTGGACCCAATCAATGCCGGGTGGCCGGAAGTTTCGATTCCAGAATCCACTACGCCAGAACTACCGGCACACCAAGGTGTTGTCGGAGTTCCTGGGCATCGACCACGGTCTATTCCATTCAATCGTGATGTTCTGGGGGGAGAGCACCTTCAAGACCCCGATGCCCGCCAATGTTTTGAGCACCGGATATACCGGCTACATCAAGGGCAAGACGGGGGTGTTGTTTTCAGAATTGGAAGTATTGCAGATCAAGGAAGCCATTCAGACTGGCAGGTTGCCGAAGACCTGGGCGACTCGGAGGGAGCATATTGATTCCCTGAAGTCGCGGCATGATGACCAGAAATGGGGAAGCAAGTAATCGGGTAGACCGATTGCATCGGGACTGCTTGTCGGTCATTGCTGCCGTTGGCGTGGGGTCAGTTGAGCGGCCGGTGTCGTGCAGGTTGCCGCCGTTGGGTCGGTAAGGCAACGGAACGGCTGCTTCAGTCAATGGCGAATGAGTGCTCCGTGCCCATTCCTGCCTGATGCCATTTTCATGTTCAATGGCGTTTCAGGCCACAAAGCGGAAGTAGGAAGATCGGGAAAGCTGCCGTTCAACGTTTAGCTTGAGGGGGCCACCCGGCGGCGAAGCCGACGGGGAACCGAGAAGCGCAGCTTTTCGGCGGTCCCCTCGAAGCGATGGTTAGAATTCAAACGCGACCTCTCGGTGATCGGCCGTTTGGGTTTTGACTGAAAGCTGAATGGGAGATCCAGAGCCAATGTCAACTTCTATAGCGACAACGGTTGCAAAGTCTCGAATCTTCTTTGCTACCGTTGCGTCACGTATGGCTAACTTCGATATTTGATTGCAGTCCCGTTGGAGGTGCTCGAAGTCTGAATCTTCCAAGTTTCCGCGCTTTCTTCTCGAGTAGTGAGCCAGATCAACCTGCAACACGGGTGCCGATGGATCGGCTTGATTGAGATGAATGTTACGAGCGGATAGCTTGTCTATATAAGCATTGGCGCCAAAGACAAATGTTGTTGCAGTGTCGCCGATTTTGAGTATGGGCATTTCGGGAAGCCTTCTTTGAGTCCTAACGTCTGGAATCACTGGCGTTGCGCGGCATTGTAGCGCAGGTCCGCTCGACGGGTGGGTTAGGGCGCCGACGGTATGACATCTTGCCCGTCCTGTATTTTGAGCCGACCCTCTTTCCAAAGCTCCCAAAGCTTAAATGTCATAAATACATCCAACTCGTTGGAACCTTCATGTGTGTCAGGAAAATCGGGAAGCTCTGTGAAATGGATTGAGTAGGTGTTTCGGAGGCTACTACCCCAAATTCGATCACTCCAACAGATGCTGCGTATGTCGGTGTGGATTCCTGCCAAGGGCAACTCTTGCCCGGCAGGCATCCCTGCGAACTTTCCGAGTTCTTCTAAATCGTGGTGCTTTCCGTTGTAGGTGACGACTTCGTCCTCTTCCCTAATCTGTTCAATTGCAGACGGAATGTCGCTCGCGCGATACGGAATGTACCTCTTATCCTCGACGCAGAATATTCCGACGATATCTTGACCAGTATCCACGACGAGCGTTCTCATGACAAATACAAGCGCCCTAACTATGTATTAGGTGCCAGACGGCGCCAACGAGCCATCGCTTTTACCGAAAACATGGTCGTGCACCTCTCGAATAGAAAGCATCTCAGTTGCGAGACGTTCGACTAGATCTCCAACGAATTTTGCTACGTTCAATACGTCGATTTCAGTATGAGGCTTGAACGTACTTAGGCCTGTCTTGTTCATCGAATGGTGCATGAATGCGCTGTGGGCACAAAAATTTCTCCACTGAACTATCTTCTTTAGGTCTGAGATAAGGGCCTCGTTGGTGCTTACCTCCGAGAACATGTCAATCAGTCGACCTAGTGCGGAATTGGCAATCCTGGCGCGATTGAACTTGAAAACGACAGGGGGAGGCGCATTCTTGTCGAGAATTTCATAAGACATTCCAATGCAGATTTTTAGCGCTTCCTCCACAGCTTGAAAGGAGAGAAGCGCAGCATTGACAGCGGTAGTATAGGAATCGACCATCATTGCGATGGCCCGTAACGTCTAAATCGACCGGCCTTTGCGAATTTTCGCGCAGGTCTGGTGGAATGAATTGTTAGGGAACCATTGGCATGCTCACTGAATGCTTCTGCGATCACGGGATGTACTCGCTTGAATTTGTGTTTCCGTAATGTCCGTGAGCGCGCGAGTATTGGCCACCGGATGTTGCATGCATAAGTGATTGCGCTAGGAGTTTCTTGTACTCGATCCAAATTGTCTCGTGCTGCGTTGTGGGCGCGGTTTTTCCATGTACGGCTTCAACAAAGTGCTTTTGTGCCTCTGACATGACGGGTAGCGTTCCTTTGTCAAGAGCTTCATACCAACACCCGTATTTTCGTATCGATGCCGCATCATTGTGCCCAAGGGCTTTCCCGATCTCCGGGAAGATAACCAGCGTCTTACCCAAGTATGCCAAATGTGCCTGCCGAGCCTCGGTGGTCATGGCTGTTCCCTAACAGTGTTAAGACGGGCGCTGGGGTCCGCACAACAATTGATATGGATGACACCCAGAGCGGCACCTATGTACTTATTTCTCAGTCACTTTGTATTTTGCCGGTCAGTATATACCGCAATATGCGGGACACTTGGGGGAAAGTCGCTGATCCCATGCGCGAGGTATCCTCTCAAGTTTTCGGTCCGCTTCGGTCGGCGAATGCTGCCGTTCAGCATAGCGCATTTTCGGCGGTCGCAATGACCGCACAGGCCGATTGCTGCCGTATTGCCCGCTCCGATGCGCCCATGAACAACTGCGTGGCATCGACTATTTCCCCTGCTGCTTGAGGATTGCCTGCGCACTTCGTTTGCTTAACTTTCGCAAGGCAACAATCGCCGGCATCTGCGCAGGCCTTGGACGAGTCTTGCCAGCTTCCCAGTTGTAGATCGTCGGCCCGGAAATGTTCAGGAGAAATCCGATATCCGCTGCAGATAACGCGAGACGCCGCCGTTGTGCCTGAAATCCCTTCGCTGAATAGCGGATCCCGGTAGTTGCCCTGGGAGCCCCGGAGGCCGAAGCCGCTTTAGTGACGACCCTGTCCCACTGCTTCAGATATTGCTCAATCGAAGCCAACCGACGTTTGAGCGATGCAATATCAGATCTATGCTGGGCGGACGTCTTCTTGATGCGATCCGTTGAAATCTTGAGTTCCCTTCGTGACAATCGGGTAATCTCAGCCCGTATTGCGGTGGCGATGTTAGACATGTTTAGCTATCTCCTGTCAGGAACTCAAGATTATCTCGCAAACGCACAGCTTCGTTTGAGATAGGATTGGCGAGACAGCATCGTGCGGTTCCTCCGCCGGTCCCCTGATTTGAAATGGCGCTCATCAAGACAATTCTCAAGGTACTTGGATTCGCAGTGACCATCGTGGCCGTAGTTTCGATCGGCTCCGTGTTGTTCTATTCCCTGATATTCGGCTCTGATCCCCCGACGATTGTTGATTACTCGCCATCCGCTTTCGCGGAGAAAGGAACGAACCCGTTCTTCTACTCGATTGGAATCGATCCAAAAGACAGGAACTCCGGTGTGGATCTGCGTTATGCCGACCACTTTGACCCCAAGGCCAGGATTCTCTTCAGCGGGTCGTTACGAACCGTGATCCCGTCGCCCGACAACGCCAAGGCTCTGGTCGTATCGAACAGCGTGCTGTGGGTGGTGGGGATTGACGGGACAGCTCCGCAGCGGGTGGCGGACGTCGGGGAGGTTTACTTGGAACGCAAGCCGCTCGGCAAACAGTTCTTTCGCCACGGGGAGCTGCAATGGTCTGCCGATTCGTCCAAGGTCTACCTGATCAAGGACGAATACTACGAGTCCAAAGGGAGCCAAGTCTTTTCGAAGAAGGGCGAACTCTACGAATATGACCTGGCCACCAGGCAATTGAAACCCGTGGTATCGCCGTTCCGTGCCTTCCGGTATTTGGTGGTGGACGGGTCGGGTATCTTCTATATCGAGCCGACTGAGCAAGGGAGTTTGACGCTCAAGGTCCATCGGAGCGCCGGAATCGCAGACGTGGACTCCGTCTCCCGCAACGCCTTCGCAGTCGAGGGCAAGGAAGAGCAATTCGCTGCAGTGCCCTTCTACAGCTTCTCCCTCAAGGAGTATGCCGATGACATCCTGCCATCGCTTGGCGTGAAGCTCTCGTACGAAAAAGGACCGAAGAATCGGATCGCCAACCTATACATCAGGGACAAGAAGGTGCTTTCGGTGCATGAGGTCCAAGGCGCCAAAGGCATGTATATCGGCATTCACTCAATGCGCAGTACCTTTCTTCCGGGCGATCGCTACTTCCTTGCTTGACGTCAATTACCTTGGCCGGTCGGCGTCAATTATCTTGGCCGGTGGAAGCGAGGCATGTTTGGTTTAGCCTTTCGTCTTTGTCTTGGCTTTTGGGGGCTGCTCGGTCGGGGCGAGCCCCGACTGAGCAGCGCGGCGCCGGTAACTCTCCACATTCATTTCAAAGATCGTCGCGTGATGCACCAAGCGGTCGACAGCGGCGAGGGTCATGGCCGGTTCGGCAAAGACGTGATCCCATCCGGAGAATGGCTGGTTGGCGGTGAGGGCCAAGCTCTTACGCTCGTAGCGCTCCGCAATCAACTCGAATAGCACGGATGTCTCGGCCTGGTCCCTGCGAACATAGCTGAAGTCATCGCAGATCAAGAGATCGAAGCGATCCAGCTTGGCCAATTCCGCTGGCAAGCGCAGATCGCGGCGGGCTGCCTGCAGGCGTTGCACCAGATCGCCGGTGCGCGTGAACATGACGCGATAGCCGCGCTCGACGAGGCCATGGCCGATCCCGGCTAACAGGTGGGTCTTGCCGACGCCGGACGGTCCGAACAACAGTAGATTTGCGCCTTGCTCCAGCCAGCTGTCACCCTCGACCAATGCCGTGACATGCGCCTTGGAGAGCTTGGGGACCACGTTGAAGTCAAAGCTGGACAAGCGCTTGTCAGGCGGCAACATCGATTCGCCCCGATGGCGATCGATGCGGCGCGTCTCCCGCTCATTCACCTCATGTTCGCATAAGGCGGCCAGGAATCGCTCTGCCGGCCAACTTTCGCGATTCGACTGCTCAGCCAGGCTGGCCCAGAGTCGCTTGATGGTCGGCAACCGCAACTCAGTCAGAAAGAGCGGCAGCGTGGCTGCTTCCTGGGCGCTCATGCGGCGACCTCAAGCAGTTCGTCGTAGGCGGCCAGTGTCGGCAGATCCACGGTGACCTGGGGCAGTTCGCCAACCCTGGGGGCAAAGCGCTCCTGCAAACCCTTCAGTTCCGGCAAGGTCTCGGCCTGGAGCAAATCACCCAGGACTTCAGCCAGCGCCCCTTCGCAGGCACCGCTGGCGGCGAGGTCGAGCAAGCCGACCATGAGTTTGCAGGCTTGCCGCTCGGGCAGGCTCTTCTGCAAGCGTTCCCAGGTCAGGCGATACTCGGCGCGGGGAAACATGGCGTCACGCAAGGCCCAGCGTGCAAAGGCCCCCGGCTTCTTCTTGAGCGCCGGCATCATGTGCCGATAGTCGAGCATCCGGCCTCGTCGACTTCCGTCAGGAACCTGACCGCGTACGGTTTCGAACACGCAAACGTCGCCCAGCCAGCATTCAAGCCGCTCTGGGTACAAGCGAACCTTGAGGCGATAGCCGATCAACCGTGATGGCGCGCTGTAGAGGATGCGCTTGACGCTGAAGGTGCAGAACTTGCCGACGCGGGCTTCGTGTTCTTCGAATTCACTGGTTCTGCGCACCGGCAAGGCGCCAAGCACTGCCTTCTCTTCAGCGGCACGAACACGCATGCGGGCGTTCATGCGGGCGACGATCTCGGCGACGAATTGCCGATATTCGGCCTCCGTGGCGAAATCACGGTGCCCGCGCAGCAGGAGTGCCTGGTCGAGCGCCTCCTTCAAAGTGCCTTGACGGGACTCGATGCTGCCGTTCTCATGCGACTGCCCCAGATTGTTGCGGCTGGCGCGCATGCCGTAGTGTCGACAAAGATCATCGTAGCGCCTGGTCAGTTCTTCCTGCTCGGCGAGATTGTTGAAGGCCGCCGACAAACTGTCGGTACGGTGCTCTTCCGGGACGCCACCCAGCGCCCAGAGCGCATTCTGCAAGCCTTGGGCCAGCGCGATGAAACTCTCGCCACCCGTGAGCACTTCGCCATGTCGCCAGCCCGAGTAGGCCAGGGCAAACTGGTATATCCGGTGCGCAAATGCCTGCCCGGCCACACGCACGTCCAATTCATTGCAGACCGTGAAGTCCGAGAGCCCCAGCCGCCCGGGCGGGTGGATCTGGGCGAAGAACACCTCGCGTTCCCTCCCGTGCTGAGCTCGCCAGTCGCGCACCCGCCGTTGCACCGTGCGCAGTAGCCCTGCCTCGAATTTCTCTGGATACCGGCGTTGCAGTTCTTCCAGCAATGTCTTTCCTTGCAGACCCGGTTCTGACTGCAGCAGTGGCACCAGTTCAGTTTCCCATAGCCCGGCCAATGGATCAGGGCGTGTCCGCCATGATCGTGGCCCACGCTGCGACGGCAGCCCTGATGCCCTCTCTATCCGACGTGCCGAGCGCACACTGATCCCCGCTTTCGCCGCCGCAATCTCTTGCACGACGCCCTTCCTGATTCCCTTGTACTTTCGCACTTGATGGTCCGTTATCTTCTTGCCGGGCATTCAGCCTCTCCCAACTTACTCGTCAGGAGTCACTGTAACCCTCGCTTCCCGGACTTCCCCGGCTTGCCGTCCTACCGGCCAGGATAGTTGTCGCCTACCGGCCAGGATAATTGTCGTCGACTACTTCCTGCTAAACCTGACCACCGGAAACATCGACGGGCAACTCCTGTTCGACCTGGAATCAGGCAAGTACAAGCCACTACCGAAGGACTCACGGATCTATGTCAACATCAATACGCACAATTTTCCGACCTGGACGATCACAAAATTCAATCTGGTGCTGGTGGATCGCTCCAAGGAGGATCGTCAGAGTCACATCTGGTGGTGAGTATCGCGGAGGCTCCTTATGTCGTGTTTTGGCCAGACGGCACGTATTCGATCTGTAGCCGTCAGGGCGATGAATGGATCCTGAGATTTCCGGATGGCAATAGGTATGGGGCGCCTAGGCTGTTGATGCTCGCTAGACTAATATGGGTGGCAGGTGGGGTGATTCGGAGATGTGAAGGCCTATGAACCATATTCTTCTTCTTGGCGCCGGCTTCAGCCATAACTGGGGTGGCATGTTGGCAAACGATGTTTTCGGACATCTTCTGGGCTGTCCTGAAATTGCCAACGATCCGTATCTGCGTCAGCTCTTGTGGAGCCGGCGGGATTCCGGTGGATTTGAGAATGCCCTGGCCGAGGTGCAAAGAGACTTCATACGGAGCCCTCAAGATCACACACAACACCTCCAATATCTGCAGCGGGCAATTGCCGATGTGTTCGCCGACATGAATCAGGGGTTCATGGATATCGTTGACTTTGAGTATCAGCAGTTCATCGACCACACGGTGCGCGCATTTCTCGTCCGATTCGATGCGATATTTACACTAAACCAGGACCTGCTGCTGGAGCACCATTACTTGAACGAGAATATCGCGTTGACCGCACCGCGCATCTGGGGCGGCGCACAACTACCCGGAATGTCACGATCGCCGAACCCGAACCCTGCATATCCTCTACCCACAACCTGGGCTCACTACGATTGGTTTACGCTACCGCAAACAGAGTTCAAGATTGAGCCAAGGTTACAGCCAGTGGTTGAGCTTCATGGCTCGTCAAATTGGCACGACAAGATCGCTGGCCCCCTATTGATCATGGGTGGTGATAAGGTTCGAGATATTCAATTTCACCCGATTCTCTCCTGGTATTTCTCACAGTTCGAACATTGTCTGTCGCAGCCCGATACGCGACTGATGGTTATCGGCTATGGCTTCAGGGATTCGCACATCAATACGGCAATCATCAACGCCGTCGCCCATTCTGGTCTGCGGTTCTCCCTGATTGATCCGAGCGGGCCCGGACTCGCGAAGACTCTGAATCCGTCGCATGGTGGCGCCATCCCGGGACCAAAGACTGCACTTGAGGAGGCATTCGAAAGAGGACTGATGGGAGCCTCTGAGCGCTCACTTCGAGAGATCTTCGGGACCGATTTTGCAGCACACCGCCAAGTGCTGCGATTCTTTGCTGCCTAGGCGTGAGCTCAAAGAAATGGGCCTTCTGAGTTCCCTTAAAGGCTGGTTCGGCGAAGCCGCAGGATCCCTGGCGCAGCGGATGCTGCTCGATACTACGATTTACCATTCCATCAACAACGTCACCATCCTGGCAGCCGATGGCTCGAGCACCCAAATCGACCATGTCATCGTGTCGAAGCATGGCATCTTCGCGATCGAAGCCAAGAACATGAACGGCTGGATCTTCGGCAACCCAAAGGATGCCCAGTGGACCCAGTCGATCCCGGGCGGCCGGAAGTATCGATTCCAGAATCCGTTGCGCCAGAACTACCGGCACACCAAGGTGCTGTCCGAGTTCCTGGGCGTCGATCACGGGCTCTTTCACTCCGTGGTCATGTTCTGGGGTGAGAGCACGTTCAAGACCCCGATGCCAGAGAATGTCTTGAACACTGGATATACGGGCTACATCAAGAGCAAGACAGCGGTCCTGTTTTCAGATTCGGATGTCCTTCAGATCACGGAAGCTATCCAAACTGGCAGGTTGCCGAAGACCTGGGCGACACGGAAGGAGCATATTGATGCCCTGAAGGCGAGGTATGGTAAGCAGAAATGGGGAAGCAAGTAGGCCCACCGCTCAATGCCGTCTGCTGGAAGGATGCCCCCACTACGGGGGCCATGGCTTCTGATTCGGCTGGCGGGAGGAGAGATTCGGGAGCGTAAAGACTAGACCCCGTTGTATGCAAGTGCCGCCACGGTTGGCTTGCCGTCGCCTGGGTGCATCTTCTTCCAATCAGCTTTCGGGTATGTCTCCCAAGACCAAATCTCCACAACTCTCCACCCTGCTTGGCTCTTTTCGAGAACATATTTGTAACGTTCGCCATCACGGCGATATTGCTCCTCAAATTTTGACACTTCAGCACCAGCTGGAACGGGAGTCGTGTTCTTGATGAGTGCAACAATAACCGCTCGCGATTCGCTTTCGACTTTGACGTCGATTATGTCTCGTCCAAAAGTCTCCGGTGGCTGAGGGTCCGGTACATTAGACAACCGTTTCAGGAGTGCGCCCTCGGTGACCGCCCCCAATTGCACCTCTGCCGCTCGAAAGATTGCGTCAACGTCGCTTCCTCTAGCATGCAAGTTGATACGCACTGAATCTCGAACCGCCCAATATGATTTGATGGCCTTGTCCGGTGTTGCGAGGTCGAGCTGAACAGTTGGAGTGATTTCTGATTTGGTCGCAGGCGCCGCCGAGTCGGTTTTGGTGCATGCAGTCATCCCTGCCAAACACATGATTACGCAGACTGCTACAGCTCTTTTCGTGTTCATAATCCCCCATTTACCAATCAATGCTTCGATTAGACCACGTGAATCACTATTGAACCCGCCCCCTCCTCCCCCGCTCTGCTGACCCGTCGACTCACCTGCCGCGCCTGCATCTCTTTGGTTCATATTTTATAAATTTCCATAGGAATTCCGTCAGAGCAGTTGGTTGTAGGTGGCGAACACCTTTTCCGCTCGATCAAGCGTATGCGTGATCGCTGTGGACTTTCCATCGAGGACCTTAGGATTGCGGATCAACCAAGCGGCGGGTGAGAAGTGATCGAACATTGGAATCGGTTCGCCCATTACTCTGAACGCTGCCTCTGCCTGCTTCACCAGGCGCTCGGTAGACTTGTCGGCTGCCTTTAGTTTATCAACTGTAAGCTTATTTAACCCATCCAGCGCATAGCAGTCGTTTAGGATGGATACGAACAGCTCAGGTTCAAACATATCCTCTATGTCGGCCTCAGCACGGGCAAGGAAATCCGCCATCGTATAGAAATGTCCGGCCTTAAGCACCTGGGAGCGCTTCATGTCCTCGACTTTCCGTTTGTCGCCGGCCGCCTGATCGGATAGGACGGCAACGTTGAGAGCGTTACCGGAAAAGAGAGCCACAAAGGGTCTGATTTTATCGATACCACCGGCTGGGCAAATCGTCCAACGAGGATCCAATCCAGTTCGTCCTTTGCGACGCAAGGTATCGGACAGCACCTGAAAATAGAGGATTTCGCCCGGCCCCTCGACCAACAAAGTATTCTTTCCAACAAACAGTGACTGACTTATTTCATAACCAAGGGCGCCTTGCAAAGGAAATAATGTGTCTGGGTCACGGGTAAGGATATCGTCCCTGACTTTCGTCCCGAGTGGGACCCGGCGCTGCCCCTTTAGCTCTACCTGATCTTGAACGATCCTGACCGAAGCCAGGTCGTCAGCAGGCACCATGAATGGTGAGTGTGTCGAATAGACTAGCTGATGGTGGGTTGCAAGCTTCTCTTTGAAGAAGCGGAGCAAATCTGCTTGCGCCTTGCCGTGAAGTGTTAGTCCAGGCTCATCCAGCAGCAGCACGACCGGCGAGGCGTCATCTTTGACTTGCGCGAATTTCACGAGGAACGAAAAGAACCAGACAAAGCCGGCACTGCGCTCGGAAAATGGAGTGTCGACACGATGCAGGCTGTTGTTGATGCGGGCTCGTGCGACGGTCCCAGCATTAAGCGGCGCGGGATCTCCAGGACGTGCTTGTTCAACTTTGACGATCACACTTAGGTCTGGGTTCTGAGTCCAGTATTCGAGAATCTGGTCAGTAATGTTGTTCGAGGCAGCTTGCAACTTGGCGTCGAACGTCTCGTAAGTCGCGATGCCGGTGATATCGGCGATGGAAACGCCTGCATAAGCCAGGAACTCAACGAAAAGTCTAATACCTCGATTCGTGTCATTCGCAATCTGTCCATTGGTGATGAGCGTTCTAGTGTGTTCGATCTGGATTGCGCCTTCCATCCGGTCGTAGGACGAAAAGTACATGAACTTTGGCAGCATCTTGAGAATCAACTTCTGTACTTGCGTCGTGACCGATCCATTGGCTGCTAGAAACGCTTGCAGCTCCTGGTGCTTGGCCGTCGGCGAAGTTACGGTTGGTAGCGCATCGATGAGTTCTGTCGTTGTTTTAACCGCTGCCAGAACTGCGCGCTCCGATTCATCTAAGGCAAACTTCACGTAGAGGAATTCTAGGGCCGGTTCGATGGCGAGCTTGACGTCAATCTCAATCGCTTTGCCATACCGCCGCGAAACCGTAACAACATGCGACGTCACCACCTTGGCACCGACTGCGGCATCAATCTCTTCAAGCTCTTCTTTTTGAAGCCGCCAGGTTGTCTTGATCGCAATCGCGTCACCGTCTGGGTGCTTCTGTTGGTATTGCGTCAACGACCGCCGCGGGTAGTCACGCTCTTTATCGAACACGGCCGGCGTCGCGTTGTGCGGATTCAATGCCGCGAGGGCGAGAAGAATGGCGCTCTTGCCAGCTTCATTCTTGCCCACAAGGCAAGTGATTGGGCCAATCTTAAACTCTTCGCTGTCTTCCGCAGAACGGAAGTTTGTCACATGAACTGTCTCAAGTTTCACCCTTGCCCCCATTCATCTTCGTTGATTAGCATATAACAGTCTAACGCATCAGTCCCCGTGTCATTTGAGCTTTCTCTCCCACTGATCGGTAGTTTTTTTCATATCAAACAGCGAACGGCCTTCTATATCGCCTCGATCAACTCCGCCCCCTCTTCCCCCGCTCGGCTCACCCTCCGGCTCACCGGCCAAGCCTGCATTTCCTCGGCAGGATAGGACGCCACACGAGCCTTGACCTCCTCCACCGGCGCGGTCAACCAGCTTTGCCAGTGATCCGGCCCCAAAATCACGGGCATCCGGTCGTGAATTGGCGCCATGATTTCATTCGGCCCCGTCGTCACGATGCAAACCGTGTCAACGATCTCCCCACTTTCTTTGGACGTCCAGGATTCCCAGATGCCCGCAAAGGCCATGGGATCACCTGATTTCAGGCTGATGTAGTACGGCTGCTTGATCTTGTTTTCGGTTTTCCATTCATAGAAGCCTGAGGCGGGCACAAGACATCGGCGAGCCTTGAACGCACTGCGAAAGGAAGGTTTTTCGGCGACGGTCTCGCCGCGGGCATTGTTGAGCTTGTTCCCGATCGACAAGTCTTTCGCCCAGAACGGGACCAGGCCCCAGCGCAGCAGATTCAGGACACGCCTGCCTTCTGGCGTCTGCCTGATGGCTGGAATCTTGACGGTGGGCGGAATATTGAAGCGCGGCTTGAAGTCCTCGCACTCGTCGAGCGCGAAGTAGGTGACAAGTTCTGCAGGCGGTGCCTTGAGCGCAAAACGACCACACATAATTAGGTCACCAGGGGTAGTTCATCCCAGCGCGTAGTGTACCCCGGCGAAACCTTCTCGCGCTTCATGTGCCAGTCTTTGCGAACGCCCTCGGCAGCGGAGTGCAGGGTTCCCCGACCCCAGATCCTGTTGATCCGGTCCATGACCACCATTACCTGGGAGTTGTCTCTGGCGGTCGAGAACAGATCCATCTGCGGCCTGCCGGCGGCGCTCAGATTCAGCAACGCCACACCAGCCTTCTGGTAGGCAAACCCCGGCCGGTAGAGCCGTTTCAGGCCCCATAGCGCTGCACGTGTCAGCAGCAGGGTGTCATCGCTTGCCTGGGACAACGGAACGGTCAGGCCGCGCTGATATTGCGGGGCATCCGCCTTGTGCGGATTGGTGCGGACATAGACCTGCACCATGCCGGCAACGGATCCTTGGCTTCTGAGTTTTTCGGAAGCAATGGCTATGTAGCTGGCCACAGCTTCCTGGAGCGGCGCCAGATCGTAGACATACTGCCCGAACGATCGGGAGGACATGATCTGCTGCTTGTTGGGTGCGGCATCTTCCAGATCCATGCACGGGATGCCGTTTAGCTCGGCGATCGTCCGTTCGAGCACGACAGAAAATTCGCGGCGCAGTGTCTTAGTATCCGATTTTCGCAGTGCCTCCACAGTGGATATTCCTCGGCCGACCAGTTGCTCCGTCAGGCGCGGCCCGACACCCCAGATTTCACGGATGCCAATTTTGGCAAAGAGAACCGATCGTTCGGTCTCGGTCATTCTAGTGAAGTCGCACACCCCGTCTTTGCCGGCATAGCTTTTCTTCGCGCAGTGGTTCGCGAGCTTGGCTAGCGTCTTGGTCTCAGCGATGCCGACGCAAACCGGAATACCCACCCACTGGCGCACACGTTGCCGCATTGTCTGCCCGTACTCGATGAGATCCTGATGTTGGAAACCATCAAGTCCGAGAAAGCATTCATCGATGCTGTAGATCTCCTGGTTCGGCGAAAACTGACTCAACACGGTCATCATGCGGTTGCTCATGTCGGCATAGAGCGCATAGTTGGACGACAATGCAAGGATGCCATGCTTCTTCGCGAGATCCCGCATCTGGAACCACGGCTCTCCCATTTTTACGCCCAAGGCCTTGACCTCGGCACTTCGGGCGACCGCGCAGCCGTCATTGTTGGAGAGCACGACCACAGGTCGACCTTCGAGCCTGGGGTTGAAAACCCGCTCGCAGGAGACATAGAAATTATTGCCGTCTACAAGGGCCAAGGTCATGGTCAAACGGAGTGGATGGCCCAGCGCACCACGCCCCAGACAGTCAGTTCCTGCTCGGGGCCGACAAAGATATCACTGTGACCGGCGCCGTTGGAACGCAGCAGGACGCCATCGGGGAGGCGGCAGAGTTGCTTAACGGTGAAGTCGCCGTCCACCACGGCAATCACCACACTCCGGTCAGCAGGATGTAGGGAGCGATCCACAACCAGCAGGTCGCCATCATGGATGCCAAAGCCGGTCATCGAATTGCCGGTCACCCGGACAAAGAACGTGGCTTCCTTGTGTTCAATGAGGTGCTCATCGAGGCTCAGCCGGTCCTCCACGAAGTCCGCTGCCGGCGATGGAAAGCCGGCCGGCACCAGGCTGGCCAGTATTGGGATGCCTGCTTGCGGAATGCAGGGTTGCGGAAGGCCGGCGAAAAGTCGCACACCCGGGAGAGGTGTGCCTCCCGGAACTTGATGACCGTTCACGGCAGGCGCCTAGTGGGAATACCGTCGGGCCAGGCCGACCAGGACACCGAAGATTTCCAGCTCGCCCTTGGGGCGGATCACCGGATACGCTGGATTGTGTGGCTTCAGGACGAATTGGCCACGCTCGATGTCGAGTTCCTTGAGGGTGAATTCGTTGTCCACGATAGCAATTACAAAGTCGCCCTTAACCGCAGCACGTTCACGCTCGATCACCGCAATATCGCCGTCGTGTATTCCGGCATCGATCATGGAGTCCCCCTTGATTGGGACCATCATCGTCCTGGCGGGATCGCGAACCAGGTATTGGTCGACCAGGAAGGGTTCGCCGGCATCCCCCTGGATCATGTCCGGCGCGCCGGCGCGGACGGCATCACTGGCAAGGGCGCGTTCGAAGAAGCGTTTTGAGGGAATCCAGCCATCGCCATCCGGAGTGCGCTCTATGAGACCCTCGATCTCCAGGCGGTCCAACAGCTTGCGCGCAGCAGCTTTGGAAAACCCGATTAGGTTGGCAATACGCTGCTGGGTCGGAATACGCCGGTTTTCAGTATAGTAGGCCTGGAGCCTGGCCAAGTGTTCGAGATCACGGTTGGGGGTTGGCATGGTGGTCTATTATGGTTACCTTTTGGGTACTATCATAGTTGCCGTTTGAGTACCTGTCAACTGACTTGGAGTTTCAGAGCAATGTCCCCTCGGCAGTCGTACAATGCCAGCGGACCTAAAGGAAACCCAATTGCTGCTCGC
>JAPLQT010000058.1:25212-94019 GCA_026399515.1 Pseudomonadota bacterium
TCGATCAACTGAACGCCGAATTCCTGCGGAAGCTTTGTGATGACCGCTGCCCCGAATCTGCTACGCTTGACTTCAAGCGCGAACTGCCAGGTACTTCGGACCAAGGCAAGCAGGAATTGCTCAAGGATGTGTGTGCCTTTGCGAATGCTGACGGTGGCGATCTGGTCTACGGAATAGTAGAAAAGGCTGGCACAGCCAGTGAGCTGTCGCCCATCGCCGAAGAGCTTCACGACGCTGCAAAGCGCAGATTGTCGCAAGTATTGGATGCGGGACTAGAGCCCCGGGTCCAAGGGATTCATATTCATCACGTCGAGGTGCCTGGTGGCTACGTGCTAATTGTACGAGTCCCGGCGTCATTCGACGGTCCGCACTGCTTTCGAGTCAATAACTCACGTAGATTTGTAATGCGAAACGGAACCAGCACCACCGATCTGACTTACGACCAACTGCGCTCGGCATTTGATCGAACAGCAACACTTGCAGAAAAGGCAAGGCGTTTCATCGATCAGCGCCTTCAGTTGATCATTGAGCGCAAAACGCCGAAGCAGCTGATCGAAGGGCCAATCTGGGCCGTTCACTTGATACCAATAGTAGGCCTTGCGGGTCGGCATTCAGTTGATTTGCAGGCGCTGCATTCCAAGGGCTTCACGCGATTTATTGAGGCCGATTGGGGAGGGGGAAGTCGCACATTCAACTTGGATGGTCTCACCATCCATACGGGTGGAGGGCCAAAGGACGAGCATTACGTCTATAACCACATCTTTAGGACGGGAGCTATGGAAGCTGCCATGCTCGGTGGTGGGGTACGTGAGGGAGAGGATGGCGACAAGGATCGGGCAATTGTCTGGTCATTGAGCATGACGAAATTCTTTCGCAACGTCGTTGAAAAGTTAATTATTGCAGCGAAAGAATGGGGATTTGCCGGACCTGCCGTCCTGAGCTTCGCAATTCTGAATGTCGCTGGATACGAACTCGCTATCGGCGAACGCTATCACCGCTTCAGCAAAGTAGTTGCCGATCGTCCGCATTTGATACTCCCCGAAGTCTGGATTGAGAGTCTTGACACCGCGAATCTCGACGACACGGTGCGACCGCTACTGGACATGTTATGGCAGGCATTTGACGCTGAGAGATGCCTTGATTTCGATCCGGCCACGGGAGCATATGCACCACGCCGCGGCTAACCTCTGGCGGGTCCTAGATTGATTGACGCTTGACTGGCTCGGCGGGAATGGCCCGGGTTGCGGGTGGTAACGACGAATCTGTGGGCACGTTCATTCCGGCAGCGGCATAGTAGTATTCGAAAATGAGCTTAACGGACTCAAGTTTGGCTTCTACCTGGCGCTTGGCGCCAAAGTAGCTTGGGCTGGTCTTGTCCATATATTCATCCCAGCGGCTATAACACGGCATCTTGTTCTCCCTCAGCATCGCCCGCCCGACCAAGCCTGTATTTAATGTCGTAGTTAATGATGAAATCTAACTCCAGTGGCGTAAACCCGTAATATCTTCCCAATAGCGTGTCAATTTCGTCAAGGATGTTCTTTGATAGTTTAGGAAAGAATTTCTGCATTTCTACGCTACCGGTTTTTTCGTATGAGATCGTTCTGATATCACTATTTGTAGTTAGATCGTTCATCAGTGCTTTTTCTAACAACTTGATCTCGAATGGTTGCAAACCAGAGAGGTGAGGTATGTTGACCGGAAACTGTTCAATTAGATCCCTACCGCAATGGTAGGCATCAGAGAACACTATAAAGTAGAGGTAAAAGAGACTCGAATTTATTACACAACAAGCAGCCGAAGCATGGTCCTTGCTTGAAAACGAGAACACTTTGTAGTCCTCTGATCGCTTTTCCCCATCCCGCTCGCTTGAAAATCGAGGAACAAAAGTAAGGCCCTTGACAAAATATGACGCGATTCGATGTGCATATACATTGTGTCCTCCATCGATGAGCGTCGAGATGCCAAGATTACACGGCCCACTGACATCGATGATCTTGGCAAGTATCGCCTCTTCCATCTCAGTTCCAAATTTGGGAAACAAGGTTCCAGAGAGAAACCTATCAGGTACTCTTACATAGCTTGTGCAGGAAAACAGATACTCTCTTGCGGAACTTGACCACCTTCTGAATTCCGTTGAGAAGGCTTGAACAACATTCGATTCAGCACGGGCTGTCTTGGTCTTAGTCAGACAAATCGTAAGTCGCATCTCTACACCTTCGAAGAGCACCGAAGGATTTCTGTTCCCGGAATAGTGACTCAAATAGACAGCGTCAGAAGCTGCAAAAATAAAATTGCGAACTGAGGTCATCCTGGCGGTAGAAACCACACTCATCGGAATAATTACTCCAAATCGTGATGATTTACCGAGAATCTTTAGCGCGACCTCACAAACCATTCCATACAAATTGCCAGAATTGACTGTCGTAAGCCCCTTTGGTTGATAGCAACTTCTTACCTTTACGGACTCAACGTATGGCGGGTTCCCAATAACAACATCGAAGCCTCCTCCATTCAGGATTCCATAGAACTCGATGAACCAATGGAACGGCTGATGAGTCTTGAGCCATTTATCGTACTCACCCTTCTTGCTGACTTTGACGCCGTATTCCTTTGCTAGGTGCCGATTAAGCTCATCCTCAAGGATCCTAAGCTGCTTTTGAAGGCCAATCTTGTCCGATGCTGGAACAGCGCCATCGCCCTCGGTTTGTATCTGCCGAAACTTATCGAACACAGCCTGGAGATCAGCCGCTTTCCCGGCGATCTTTCCCATGGTGTCATCGAAGTCGAATTCGCTCGTGACCGCTCTCTTAACCTCATCGTAAGTAGCATAGCCGACGAGGGTATTGCCGGCACGGATGTTGAAGTCGATGTCGGGAAGCGGTTCAATGCCTAAATTGTCCTTGGATGTATCAGGCTCAACCTGAGCCGCGAGCTTGAGAAACAGCCGCAATTTACAAATCTCGACAGCCTCTTCCATGATGTCCACGGCGTAGAGGTTGTTGAGGATGATCGACTTCAGAACGAAGTAGCGTCGATTGGGATGGGCATCGACACGAGCCAGGACGTCCGTGAATTTCTTGTGGTAGTTGGGATGCGTCTTACTACCCTCAGCGCCCCACTCCTCCAGAAAGGCTTCCATCCGATCCAGGCAAGCTTCATATAGTGGCTCAAGGATATTTAGCGCGGCGAAGATGAATGCGCCTGATCCACCGGTTGGATCGAGGACAGTGATCTTGGTGATGGATTGCCAGAACGCCATCAGAAGATCGGTTCCCTCGCATGTCTGGATCACATCCTGGGCAAATTGGCGGAAATCGAGATTGAGCGTGATTAAGTCGTTAACCTCATGAATCTCGCCCGCCGCAAGCTTCTTCTTTACATCTTCGTAACGCAGACGTCTGGCAACGGTCTCACGCCAGATCTCGGTGGGCAACCCGTAATCGCTGGGCGCTGGTTTGTTCCATCCTGCCCGGCGTTCGATGAGCTTCGGCTTGTCGGTGTCCAGTCCAACTGAGACATCCAAAGGAAGCTTTTTGTCCGCGCCGTGGCGCAGAGCCGGGAAAATGTATCGATCTGGGTTCTCTGCGAGCAAATCCCAAACAGTCGGACCGTTGGGGTTCTCAAAGGCAACCTTGCACTTGGTCTTCGCAGAATCGAACAGAAATGGCAGCACCGTATTCTTGCTGATGTATTCGGTGATGTCTTCCTTCGTGTAGTACGCCCCCATCTGCTTCTGGTTGATGTATTTCTCAAAGATGTAGCCCAGAACATCGGGGTTGATCTCGTCGTCGTTATGCAGCGGTCGCTCGTCGAGGTGCCACTGATACTGGTCAAAATAGTCAAAGACGCGTTCAAACGCCTTGTCCGGGATTTGAATGTCCTTGCCGTAGCGCTCGGGCTTCTCAAGTTCATGGACGTCGAACAGGCCACCGTTAAGGTAAGGAATGTTGCCAAGGAGTTTTTCGAGGTCCGGCGCGCGATCCTTGCGGCGCTTTCCAAAGCCCTCATGGAATAGACGCAGCAGAAAATAGCGATAAAAGCTATAGAACTTGTCCTTTCCCTGCACCGCTTTGCACCGCTCAAGGCGATGCCGGAGATAGTCGCGGTCGCCGTCCAGAAAACCTTTGCGTTGAATGAAGTACACGAACATCAACCGATTGAGCATTACTGACGCATACCACTCTCGATCAGCTAACTCACCGATACCATCGATGAACTTGAGAAATGCTTTGCGGTGTATGTCAAAGTCGCGATAGAACGCCTTGGTGACGCGTTCGATGTCGAAAGCGGCGCGTGCACGGCCGGCAACAGCTATCGTGGAGATGCCAGCTTCCTCTTCCTCCAGGGATACATAAAGGATTTGGAGCTTTTGGAGCAACGAGTCGCCGGGCTGGTCGCGATGATACTCATGAGTTCGCGCTGCAAGCGGCTTCCCCTGCTCGCGCCTGACCCATAACCAAGACTGGGCCGACCGGTCCTTGTTGACGAAGACGATCAGGTGCTCAAAACTGGACTCTGAAAGTTTACGGTCAAGCTTTAAGCGCGTTGCGTGATCATGAAGGGTGTCGGACGCCGACTCGCAGAGCCAGGCGGTGAATCCGCGCTTACCGGCAATCGCTACCAGGTTGTAATCTGCGTCGCCAACCTTCAAGACTAGCTTTTGGCGACTCGGCTCCCAGCCAAGTTCCTCGACAAACAACGTCGGGAGGTCACAAGTGCGAAGTAGCTGTCTGGCGCGTTCGAGTTCCATCGGCATTGGTTATTCTTTCCGAATACCAAGTGAGCAAATGATCTTTGGTTCTCGCGACTCCGTATCGTCCTGAGGCACGCATAGACGATCTTCCTCGTGGAGCGACACAACAAGCGCCACGAGCGCCTCGTTCTCAATGCCAGACTTCAATTCGCGGTTGAGCAGGTCTCGGGCAGCCTCAGTGAGCGGCGACTCGTATATGGCATCAATGGCTTGGTGGAGAGCTTTGATGTCAAAGAGACTATCTTTGACCTGCGCGGCGTAGTCCTTGAGCCGTTCGTACGCCCGGCGCCTTGCGCTTGCTGGCTTGCCAAGCTGTCCTTCCGTGGAGGCATGCTCTTTGTGGATGCTCTCTACCGCATCCTGGACCAGGTTGTGATGGGTGACCAAGCGCTCAGCAACCGGCGTCGAAGGTTCACAAGCTGCGGCCCTTAGGATTTCGTGCTGGCTCTCGGTCACCGTGCTGCCATCCTCGCTGACCCATGCCAACGCATCGTTTCCGTCACCGGTGCGGACGTAGACCATGACGCCGGATGCTGGGCTGGCTCCGGAGACACCGATCTTTCTTGGGGGGACTTCTGAGAGGCTCTTCGTCGAAAAAACGACGTTCGCCATGTCGGGGATGGTCTTCTTGAGGGATGGATTCACATCGCAAGCGTTCTTCCAAATCTGGTACGCAAGGGATGCAAGGTCGACCTCATCGTCCCCTGGATCATCGAGGATGCCGGAACGCTCTGTAAACAGGTCCCTCACGAGATCGTCGTGTTTTTCGTCCTCAAAGAAGGTCTCATCCGTGCCAACCACCTCGGCGTTCTCGTGGAGGCGCTGCCTAACGCGAGCGCGAAGCCTGATGACGCGCTCAACACCTTCGGCGGGCAGGAATGAGTAGCACTGAATTTCCTCAGCCTGCTGGCCGATACGGTCAACCCGGCCGGCGCGCTGGATCAGGCGTATGATGGCCCACGGCAGATCGTAGTTCACGACTATGGCGGCATCCTGGAGGTTCTGGCCTTCGCTAAGAACGTCGGTTGCAACTAATACTCTGAGTTCGTCGGCCACCGCCACCTTGTCCCTTGCCTTGTTGGATTCCGGGCTAAAGCGCCGCGCAAACGCTGACGGGTCCTCGGTGTCGCCAGTCACAGCAGAAAACTTCTTGAGGCCGCGAGCACGCAACTGCTCACTCAGGTAACTCACGGTGTCGGCGAATTGGGAGAAGACTAGGACCTTTTCGCCAGGATGTTTCTTGCTGAGCAGCTTGTACAGTTCAGCCAGCTTCTCATCCGTGGCTGGATTCCAGTCGCGGGCCAACTCAAGCACCGAGAATAGTCGAACGGCATCCTGACGCAGATGAGTATTTAGGTCGTCCATGAAATGGTTGGGCCGCAGCCATTCAAAGTTCGCGCCATGCTCGGCCTTGAGCAACTCATAGCCGGCAGCGCCCGCATTGGCGAAGTCTGCAAGAGACTTAGCCGTGATCTCGGTGGGAACCGTCGCCTGCGGCTCTTCTGCCCCAAAGAGTTCGCTGTCGCTGTCCTGGTCGTCGGTGCGGGTGTCGAACAAAGACGAGTCCTGAGTTCCAACCGGGACCGGCAGCCCGTTATCAAGAGCGTGGAGAAAGATGTAATTGCGAAGGATATGACGCCGAAGCGACAACATAAACGAATGACCGCTGCTTTCGAGCCGCTTGAACAGGTTGGTGCGGCAGAAGCCAATTAGCCGTTTGCCTGCGCGGGACAGGTTTTTCATCACCTCCGCTTCGTCTGATGTCGGTGGTTCATCCAGCGTGGGCTTGAGGTAGTTGGCCAGGCCGTAACGGGGCAAATGCAGCAGGCGAACGGTGTCTACGACGGTGTCCGAATACAGCTTCGCATATTGGTCGTCTGGATGTTTATCCCTGATACGGAAGTGCAACGCCTTTGGAACACGCTTGGGAAAGTGGAAGCGGGTGTTGCCTTCCAATACAAGGAAACGGCGCTCAGACTTTACCTTTGGACGCGAGCACGAGGGGCATGCCTCCTGGGTGGCTTGGACGATGGTCTGGCAAGACGGACATTCTGTATAGGCATAGTTTCGTTCAACGAAGCTGCGCGTGCGGCGGACCATGAACAGCCGCATCATCTCCCGCCAGTCGTCTGGGTGCTCGCTCTTTTCGAAAGCAGAGAGGCAATTTAGCGCGCACTGGTGCCTGCGAGTGAATTCTTCCGGTCTGCCATCGCATTCTCGGCGCAGATACTCCTCAGGCCGAATGCCAACCACGTCCTCAGGATCAAGGAAGAGGCGAAGTTGGTTGGCCAGATCGAGGTAGGCTTTGTTATATGGCGTCGCAGAGAGCAGGATGCACTTGCTGGCATTTCGTGCGAGGTAGTCGCGCACCACAGCCCAACGTCTTCCCTCCCGGTTGCGTAGATTGTGGCTCTCATCAATGATGACGACGCGATAACGGCGAAGGTCCGGCAGGGAATTTTGGACTTGGGTGATCGAGACAACCTTAGCGAGTAGGCGATAGCGGTCAGCGTAGTCTTGCCACATCTTGACCAGATTCTTGGGACATAGAATAAGGGTCTCCAGAGACCGTGGCGGGTCCTGGAACATCCTGGCCAGCGCAGTCGCCATGAGTGTTTTCCCAAGGCCGACGACATCGCCAAGGATCACACCGCCACGCTTCTCCAGATGCCTTGCAGCGATGCGGACAGCGGCAGCCTGAAACTCAAGGAGCACGCCACGCATATCCGTCGGGATGTTGAATTCCGAGAGGCCGGCCCGTGCTTCCTCCGCCAGGTGGTATGCAATCTTGACGTAGATTTGGTAGGGAGGTGGATATTCGGACCGCGCCCAGCTCTCGTCGATGACCTGGATCAGTTCCTGGGTGATTTCGATGCACCACTTGTCAGCCCAGCGGGCGTTAAACCAGCTTTCCAACTTCTTGGTGGCGTCGTGATCCAGCACATCCACATTGAGCTCGCCTTGGTTGTTGACGCGCGCTGAAAAGTACCCAGTTTTATGAGGTAGTGCGCGTTCAAAATTACCCAGGGTGATTAACCTTCCCTGCTCCAATGTTGAGCAGGGTTAAAAGGAGATGATCACCATGAACCAACTGGGAAGAGTTCGACGTTTGTATTACCGAGATGGCCTGTCGTTATCGGAGATAGAGAGACGCACTGGCCTGACGCGCAAGACCGTGAGGACATGGCTGAAGACGGCGGAGGGTACGGAGCCGAAGTATCAACGACGCCCGGCTGAAGATACCAAGATAGCGCCGTTCGCGGCGCAGCTGACCAAAGCCCTGGAAATTGATGCCCGTCGCCCAAAGCGTGACCGGCGCACCGCCCTCAAACTGTTTCGGGAAATTCAGAGCGCCGGGTTTGAAGGTGACTACAGCCGCGTCACGGAATTTGTGCGGCACTGGCGTGAGAACGGCGGCCAGGCGCTGGTCAAAGCCTATGTCCCACTGAAGTTTGAACTGGGCGAAGCCTTCCAGTTCGACTGGAGCGAAGAACGCCTGGTGATCGGTGGCGTCTGGCGCAAGATACTGGCGTCTCACCTGAAACTGTGTGCCAGCCGAGCTTTCGTGGTTCAGGCGTACCCGACACAAAGCCATGAGATGCTGTTTGACGCCCATACGCGATCCTTCATCGCCCTGGGAGGCATCCCGCGCCGCGGCATCTACGACAACATGAAGACCGCCGTCGACAAGGTCAAGAAGGGCAAGGCAAGGATCGTCAACACTCGCTTTGCCGCGATGGCCTCGCACTACCTATTCGATCCGGACTTCTGCAACGTTGCCAGTGGCTGGGAGAAAGGTGTCGTCGAGAAGAACGTCCAGGACAGCCGGCGACGCATCTGGCAGGAAGCTGCCAATGAACGTTTCGGCTCCTTCACCGAACTCAACCTCTGGCTACTGGCCAGATGTCGCACCCTATGGCATGAACTGCGCCATACCGAATACGGCGATCTCACCATTGCCGAAATGCTTGAACACGAACAACCCAGCCTGATGCCCATGGTCACGCCCTTCGACGGCTATGTCGAAACGCTGGGCAAGGTGTACAGCACTTGCCTGGTCATTGAGGATCGGAACCGCTATTCGGTGCCGTGCGAACTGGTGGGACAGATGGTCAGCATCAGGATCTACCCGGAACGCCTCGACTTCGTTGCTCACGACGCCGTGGTGGCGAGCCATACACGCAGTTTCGAGCGAAACCAGGTGCGCTACGACTGGCAGCACTACATTCCATTGATCGAAAGGAAGCCCGGCGCGCTTCGCAACGGGGCACCGTTTGCCGACATGCCGGAGCCGTTGCAGCGTCTGCGTCGTCTGTTACTCAAGCGCGAAGGTGGGGATCGGATCATGGCCAAGGTCCTGGCCGCCGTTCCCAAGTCCGGCCTGGAGTCTGTACTGGTCGCGGTGGAACTGGTCCTCGAATCGGGCAATCCGAGTGCCGAGCACATCGAGAATGTGCTCAACCGGCTCAAGGCAGCGTTACCACCAGAATCTGTCGATACCTGCCTGGAGCTCGTCGAAGCGCCGGTTGCCGATACCGGTCGGTATGACCGTCTGCGCGAGGAGATGAGCCATGCGTGATGTCGCCACAGAACTCAAGGGCCTGCGCTTGTATGGAATGGTTGGCGCCTGGGATGAGATCGCCGCACGGGGAAATTCGGCAGAGCTTCAGTCCGCCCGCTGGCTGATCGAGCACCTGCTCGACACCGAACAGACCGACCGGGCGATGCGCTCGATCAGCTACCAACTACATTCCGCCAAGTTCCCGGTGCATCGTGACCTTGCGGGATTCGAATTCGAGCATTCGAAAGTCGACAAGGGCCTGATCGAAGAACTATCCGATCTATCCTTTACCGAAGCGGCTCACAACGTAGTGTTCATCGGCGGCACAGGTACCGGCAAGACGCACCTGGCCACGGCGCTGGGCGTATCCGGTATTGGCCAACACAGCAAACGGGTGCGCTTCTACTCGACGGTCGATCTGGTGAATCTCCTGGAGCAGGAGAAGGCGGCCGGCAAAGCGGGGAGGCTGGCATTTGCGCTGATGCGCATGGACTTGGTGATTCTCGACGAACTCGGCTATCTGCCGTTCAGCCAGGCCGGTGGGGCGTTGCTGTTCCACCTGCTGTCGAAGCTCTACGAGCATACCAGTGTGATGATTACGACCAACCTGACCTTCAGTGAATGGGGCACCGTGTTTGGCGACGCAAAGATGACGACCGCCCTGCTCGATCGCTTGACCCATCACTGTCACATCGTTGAGACGGGCAACGAGTCGTACAGGTTTCGTCACAGCAGCGCCACAGCCAAATCGCGCATCAAGGCCCGGGAGCAGAGCAAACGCGGCAAGTCATCTGGGAAGGCCGAATCCATATGATCGATCGCCGCGCGGGGAAATCCGCTTCGGGCTACGCCCTGCGCGGCTTCCCCCGCGCAATCTAAACAGTCTTGATGGAGATACGACAGAACAGTCGCAAAGGAGGAGTCAGAAACTAAAATACGCTACACTTATCCACAAGCCGACCTATGACATTCGGCTAAAGTCCCTGGGTAAAATTCAACGCGCACTCCTGGGTAGTATTTAACGCGCGCCGACACGCCTTGGTACGACAAGCCGGAGAGTGTCAGGTTGCTGGAGCCTAGAAACCCAGTTATGGGATTGTTGGGGTCAGATCGAAAACAAAGGTAGAGCTTGGCGTGCAGGGTGTGGCGGAGATGGAGCTTGACGACAACCTTACCGTCCTTGAGCTGCTGCGAGAGCCTTCGAAGCCCTACCTCATCGGCATCGGTTGGTGCGCCAATTGTCAGTTGCAGGCGAAATTCATTTGCTAGGCGCCGCTTGAGACGAATAACCGACTGATTGCTGATCGGGTCCTCGTTCGGCAGGAGCGTATATGCTTCGCGCAGCTCATCTTGCGCCAAACGCTGCATCCCAACGAGCAACCGGCACTGTTCTCCTACTCCGCCGGCCCACTTCCCGATCAATTCATCGATGCATTTCCAACCGCGAAGATTGAAATAGCCGATACAAAAATCTGCCCGGTCTGCAACATTGAGGGTATCCCGAAGAGCAGGCAGCAACGCCTGGTCGCTGTTGTCAAAGATTCTTGGCATTTATTGTCCGCAGTGGATTGCTATTTTTGGTATATGACTGCCGAATCGTAACTTTACCCCGCCCACAACTTACGCGTTCGTGTTTTATTGTCTCAAGGGTGAGGCTCGCGAGGTGAGCCTGGCAGAGCGAGGACTGGACTTCAACGCCTTTCCTTGAAGGCCTTGGCCTCAAGGCCTTCAATCCGCTTGTGCAACGTGACAATGAGGTTCGCCTTTTCCTGGAGATCCGTTTTCAGCTTCTGGTTTTCCTGCTCAACGGTCTGCCGCCCTGCCCTTTCTGTTTCCAGATTGGCGTTGAGGACGGCCAGCTGGCCAACCGAGGTGTCACGGATGGTTTCGAGCTCCGCAAGTCTGGATTTCAAAACTTCCTGCACAGCCTTCACACTCGCGAGATCCGATTCAGCCCCGATAGCGCGCTGACGGAGTGCCGTCTCAATCGCATGGGCGCCATCCAGCTTGCCCTGCAACTCCTGGTTCGCCGCTTTCAGCTGGCGCTCAGCCTCCCGGGCGACATCGATCTGGGTGACCGCCCATTTCCGGGCGTCCTCAAGTTCGGCAATCTTGGCCGTGGATTCCCCCTGAATCCGATTGATCTCCACACCGTGCGCCTGGATCAACGCGGCAATATTGTCGTTGAGATTCTGAATACGCTCGTCCTTGGCGATCACGGAAGCTTTGGCTTCCGACAGCTGCTTTTCCAGATCCTTGGCGACATCTTCCATATCGGATAGCTGTCGCTCCAGATCGCCATGCGCCGCCCAGGCTTCCGCCTTTTCTGCGGCGAGCGTTTCCATGGCGACCTTCAGCTCCGCATTCGATGCCTGGATGGCCAGACGTTCGGCTTCCAAGGCGTTTTTGGCGTCCGCCTGAGCGGTGGCCCATAAGGCTTGGAACTGCGTAACCAGGTTTTGCGGGATGCCATCGATCTTTCCGGCGTCCAGATGGTGCTGGAAGGCAATCAGGTGCGACAGGGTCGGCCGCACATACGTGTTACCTGCAGCGATCGCCTCGGCGACCATCTTGTCGCACTCCTGATGTACCAGTTCCTGTCTTGTTGGCAAAAAGACGCTCCTATGAAGACAATTCCTGATTCAGTATACCGAAGGCCTTTCAAATTGCAAGCAAGTACCGTAGGATTGTTCTGTTAATAAGTATCACCGTATCTGTCGCAGTAGCCTTAATAGAGATAATCAGTATTAGTTGTACTAGCGTACGGCATCTGGTAAAATGGGCACCTCTGAAAAACACGGTACCCCCGATTGTTTCACGAAAACCTGCCTGCCGAGATCCCAGAAAACCCAGTAACCACGGGGCTTCCTGAGGTTTTACGACACACCTATCCGGGACCCGTGAAACAAATTCAGGCCGACACGGACAAGGATGCCGTATCGGAATGGCTGGCCGGATTTTCCGATTCGCCGAAGACCCTCAAAGCCTACCGGCGCGAGTCGGAGCGGTTTCTACTGTGGATAACCCAACTTCGCCCAGGCGCCACCCTGAAGCAACTGATGCTCGACGACGTGCGGGCGTATGAAGCGTTTCTGAAGAACATCCCCGAAACCTGGATCTCGAAGGGCAAGCCGGCCAGAGCCCAACCGAACTGGCGCCCTTTTGCGGGCCAGCTCACCAAGAGCTCATTCCGGCACGCCATGATGATCCTGAAGTCAATGCTGGCCTGGCTGCAGGCGGTGGGATTTGCGGCCACCAACCCATTCGTGATCGACCGGAAGCGCTACCGCAAACCCCCGACCGCCAACCTAGGGGTGACGCGCTATCTGTCGAAGGCGGCGATTGACAGGGTTTTTGAAGAAATTGAGTGGTTGCCGGCCCTTCATCGCTACGAATTGCGAGAAAAAGCCCGAATCAGCCTTGCGTTTTGCCTGTATTACGACAGCGCGCTGCGATTGAGTGAGCCCGTCGGGGCAAATTTCGGCTCAATCGACCATGATTCCGAGGGATTCTGGCTGTATGTCGTCGGAAAAGGGGGCAAGGAAGCCCGGGTGCCGCTGTCTCCCCGGGCCATTCTGGCGCTTGCCCAATATACCGAGGCCTTTGGCCTGGATAACACCATTTCTGAGGACACCCCCCTCCTCCTGGCGATGCGCGGAAGCCGCCGACGGGCGACGGAGGCTACCATGGGATTGGCGGTGGGGAAGATCTTGAAGACCGCGGCCAAGAGAGCTCAAGAAGCCGGGGTGTTGGAGGACGCCAAGGCCCTGGAGGCCGCCACACCCCACTGGCTGCGGCATTCAAGGATTTCGCATCTGATCAACGGCGGGGCGAATGTGAATGTGGTGCGGCAGTTGGCGAGGCACGAGGACCTGGCGACCACCTCAAAATACTCGCACGCGGAGGCCGAGGCGCTGCAGAAGCTGGTCGGCGTCGTTTGACTGGGATTGCGATCTCCGCTTGCAGCACTGCCTGTATCGGTGTATAAACACCAATACACATATACACTCAAACACGGGGCGTTTCCATGACTTCAGTTCGCTGGAATGTGGCGGTTTCCGCAGATACCGACCAGTCCGTCCGGATGTATCTGGCGGGCCAGGGCGGCGGACGCAAAGGGGAGTTATCCAGGTTCATTGAGGAGGCGGTTCGGTCGCATATCCTCGAACTGACGGCAGAAGACGCCAAGGCGGCCAACGCCGATGTCAATGAGGTGGATTTGGCGGCCATCGTCGCCGATGCGGTCCAGTGGGCCCGTAATCAGTAATGCGGGTCGTCCTGGACACCAATGTCCTGAGAAGTGGCTCGGTTTATTAGGACAGATTTTGGGGTTTCTTAAGTGGATCCCCTGCGGGTGGTGGTTATCCAGGGCGCCGCCGCCCGCCCCTTTGAGGCGGAAGGCGAGTGGCGCGGTGGGTAACCAGATTCGCATTACGCTGCCAGTGGCATCGGTTGATTGAAGTATGTCATATCCGGAGTGCGCCCGTTCAAAGATGAATGCGGTCGTTCCGAGTTGTAGATAGTGAAGTACGTCGCCAGTCTCTGCTTGGCTTCGGCGACGTTCTCGTAAGCATGGAGATAGACGTGCTCGTATTTGACGCTCTTCCAGATGCGCTCGACAAAGACGTTGTCGATCCAACGTCCCTTACCATCCATGCTGATCCGGATGTCGTTGGCCTTGAGAACGCCGGTGAATTCGGCGCTGGTGAATTGGCTGCCCTGGTCGGTGTTGAAGATTTCCGGCCTGCCGTACTTGAAGATCGCTTCTTCCAGTGCTTCGACACAGAAGTCCGTGCTCATGGTGATCGACACACGATGGGAAAGCACCTTTCTGGTCGCCCAATCGACGATGGCGATCAAATAGACGAAGCCCCGGCGCATGGGGATGTAGGTAATGTCGGCCGCCCAGCAATGATTGGGACGGTCGATGGTGAGGCCCCGGAGCAGGTATGGGTAGATCGGATGCGCCGGATGCGGCGTGCTGGTCTTGCGTTGGCGGGAGATCGCCGTGATGCCCATCTTCACCATCAGCGTAGCCACATGCTGGCGACCGACCTGGATGCCCTTGAGCCTCAGCATGTCTCGTAGCATCCGGCTACCGGCGAACGGATAGTTCAAGTGCAACTCGTCGATTCGTCGCATCAGTGCCAAGTCCGTGTCGGATGTCGGGCGCGGCAGGTAGTACAGGTTCGAATGCGAGATCGCCAACAGCTCCGCCTGGCGGGTCATCGGCAGTTTGTGAGTGGTGTCGATCATTTCTTTGCGCTCGCATCGCCGATGCGACCGAGCGCGCCGGCCAAAAAATCAATCTCCAGGGCTTGTTGGCCGATTTTGGCTTGCATATCCTTCGTACTCGGTCCGGTGTCTCGTTTCTCCGCCGGCGTCATGAACACGTCGGTCGCACCTTCCAGCAGCTGGGTTCGCCATTGTGTGATTTGGTTTGTGTGCAGATCGAACTTCTCTGCCAGTTCGGCTAGGGTCTTGTCACCTTTCAGCGCGGCGACGGCGACCTTTGCCTTGAATGCCGCCGTATGATTCCTTCTGGGCCTTCTCATCTGCTGCTCCTTTCGCGGACGATTTACTCGCCCATAAGAGCAGGGTTTCCACTTATCGGCCAGTCCTATTTTGCCGGGCCACTTCTCTGCTCAGTGCCCTGATTTCACCGCACGGTCCGCCGGAGGTCATCTATCGGGCCTGGCGCGCCGCAAAGTTTGAGATCGTGACCTCCACAAAGCAGCTGGATGAACTGCGGCGGGCCAGCCGCTACCCGAAGTTCAAGGACATCCTTCAGCCGCACCGGGTGGGCACCATGGTCAATAACCTACAACGGGCCATCGTCCTGGAGTCCCTGCCCACCGACATCGAGGCTGAGGATCCGTTTGACGCCTTCCTTCTGGCCATGGCCATTGCCGGCCGAGCCGACTTTCTGGTAACCGGGGACCACCGCGCCGGCCTCCTGAAACGGGTTAACCACGAAAACACCCGAATCCTGACGCCGGCGGCATTTTGCGCGGAGGCGCTTTAGTCCGGACACCAAAAAAGACCCCGGCTCAAGGCCGGGGCTGAATCCAGTCTTAGACGACTGGAGGAGGAGACGGTACAGATATTCGGTCAGGCGACTTTCTTGAGCTTGGCAGCTGACGCGCCGGTAGCCTTGACCGCGGCGCCGGTGGCAGCCGACAGGTTGGCTTCGGCTTCGGTACCCTTCGGGGCATTCCTGGACGCGGTCTTGACGGCGCCTGTCACAGCCCTCTGGCAGCCATTTTGGTGCCCGGCGGGTTTTTGCTCTTCATTCCGGCGATTTATCGCTGGTTCAGGCAGCGGTAGATCGTTTTCGGTGACCTGCGTCCACGTTAGATATGGCAAGATCGCCTAATGACACGCTCTGATCTCATTGATGCTCTGGCAGCTCGTTTTACGGCGCTGACTCGCGCGGACGCGGATGCGGCCGTCAAGTTGATTCTGGAGACCTTGAATACCACACTCGCTGCGGGTAACCGGGTCGAGATTCGGGGTTTTGGGAGCTTTGGGCTGAATCTGCGGAAGCCGCGCATCGGCCGGAATCCGAAGTCGGGGGAGAAGGTTGAGGTCCCGGCCAAGTTTGTACCGCACTTCAAGTCCGGAAAGGAACTGCAGGAACGGGTGGATTATCCAAAGGCCGTGGCGAGGAAAGTTGCCTGAATCGGGCCCGCTGAAGAGCCCGAACCGAGCAGCTGGATCATTCCGGGAAGCGTCGATTAGTCAGGCTCGACCAAGAGCTTTTGGACGAACTCGCGGAGGCGGTTTTCTTTGGTCTTTGAAAGAGCGGCCATCCTGATCTTGACAGTTAGTGCAGTCGCGTCTCGGGTGATGGATCCCGCTTGTTCCTTGCCCACAAAGAGCTTCTTGATATCTCTTTCACTACGAGTGGCCTTCCCCCTCGCTACATGATTCTTGATTGCGTCTGCAAGTTTCGGATGGGGAATATCTCCTGCCTTCACTTGAGGCCACAAATCTATAAGTGCTTGGAGTGCCGGCTCACCGTGGCCCGCGAGAGTATCCTTAAGTGCAATTGCTGAGTGTCGGGTTAGCAAACGCGGCACTTGTTCGAGATCAGCAATCACGAAGGCAGGCAGCTTGTCGAATGCCAGATAGCGATATAGCTCGCTCCTCGTCATCCCGAGTGCCTCCGCGAAGGCGGTCCGATTCGGGAAATCAGCCTCCGCCCGGACAATTGCAATGCTGATTTCGTAGTCGCTTAGATCTTCTCGGTCAATGTTTTCCGCGAGTGCCATGGCGGCCATATCCTGATCGGGCACCTCCACCACGACTGCCTTTATTTCCCGCATTTCCAATAGCTTATGCGCTCGAAGTCGCCTTTCCCCGGCCACAAGCTGAAATGTGGACCCTGGAGGTACACTTTGTGAGGTGTACCCTGAGGGTACACATTTCCTGACGATGATCGGCTGAATCAAGCCTACTTCCCGAATGCTGCTGGCAAGCTTCAATATCTCCCCATCTTCAAAAACACGCCGAGGTTGCCAAGGGTTTGCTGATATGGAATCAATGGCGACCATCATTGACCCCGCCTGCGCCAACCTCGACTCAAGCTGAGCGATTCTTTCATTTTTTTCAGCGACCCTAAGCTGAAATTCACTAGCTTGTCCTATTCCGGTCTTGGGACGCGACTGCCTCTTCTCCTGATTGGCCATTATTGCGAGTTCTTCATCTGACTTCGCCCTCAATCCAGCCGTCTTAGCTTTAAGGGTGTCCTTAAGCGACATCTTGGCCTCCGTCTTCTCCATACCATTTTGCAATAATCTTTTGATTGATAAGATCAACAAACCCGTCGTAAGCCTGCTTTGCTCTTAGATACGTTTTTGTATTGCCATCCCATTTGGAGATGTCGTAGATCGATCCGAACTGAGCGGACATCGTGCCTGCCATCGACGTACTCGGAATTTCGACGGGAAGCACCAATTGCTGGTACGTCTTCAGAATCCAGTCCTTGACGATCGGTGCTGCCGTGTCCGAAGCCACGCTCGAAAGTAACACGCTCACGAAATCAAATCTCTTACTCGCACCCTGCTTTTCAAAATTCTCGACGAGGTCTGAAAATAGTGCCCAGAACGATGCACTGGATGCGTAATCAAGAGTTCGCGGCGGCAGCGGCACTATCATGCCGTCGCCGGCCATGAGGGCATTGATACTGAGGTAACTCAGGGCGGGTGGCGTATCAAAGAGGATTACGTCATAGACATCGCGCAATGGTGCAATCCCATTGCTAATAATCTCCCAAAATCGAAACTTGTCCTCGTGCTTCATCACTTGAGACGGGATATAAAACTCGGCAGCAAATAGTGAGGCCATCGCCGGAACGATGTCCATGCCATCCCAATATGTGGGCCTACATGCATAGGAAAGGTCCGGCATGTCTCCATAAATCAGCGGGATCACCGTATCCTCTTCGACGACGTCCTTTTCAGGCAACAGGCCGCAAAGTGCTGTCAAGCTTCCTTGAGGGTCCAAGTCGATCACGAGTACCTTATGACCACGTAGCGTCAAACCTTGGCCCAAGGTCATGACGGTCGTCGTCTTTGTAGAGCCCCCTTTGAAATTGGCAGCAACAATACTGAAGCCAGACTTCCCTTCAGGTCGCAATGGGAGACCAGATTCTGCTCGGACCCACTGGCGCGCTTCGGCCAGGGTAAATATCCGGCTCTTGCCTACGCCTTGCGCTTCTCCCGGAGGGAGTTCGCCTTTGCTGATCAGGTAATTGAGCCTGGTCTTATCAATGCCGCACAATGCTGATAGAGTGGTTGTTGTGAAGGTTGGCGCAATCTTCGCTGGACTTGGCGAAAGCATTGCGTCTCGCACGTTTGCCAACATTTCTTCTGCGCGACTATTGATATTCGCCAGTTCACGAACGCCAATGCTGGTATCAATCGCTCGAAGTGAAGGCATTAACTGCATTGCCGTTTTCATTTAATGCTCCTACGGTTACCATATAATTTCCTAGAAACCATAGAATACATCCACAGGGCTTAGAGTATCAAGGAAACAGATGAATAAAATACCATCTGCTATAAGAAAACAGCGCAGAAATAGGAATTCGTATTTCGAGTGATATCGTGTTTCGAGTGATACCTACATATCGATCCACGCTGGCGGTTATGACCGCAGCTGGCCCTCGGCCTTCAAGCCGAGAGGGCCAGCGATGCACCACTGGTTCGCGGATACGGGATTATAGGAGTATTAGAAAAGCATTAGCTTTTGTGGAAACACCTCCTAACTCCCTGTTTCGCTGTCATTTAGAGAGTGATAGTCATCACTCGTTAAACGATATATCATCACTCGAAACACGTCCCTTTATCACTCGAAGAACGAGGAGTATCACTCGATATACGAATCCTGCTATCACTCGAAGTACGAAATGGCTTGGGAGCAGTGTTCATTTCCCTCGGGGACACTATCAGTCGGAATACGAGGTAGGTGTCACTCGGTATACGAATAGCCTCTTCAAGAATTGTCGCGGCCATGCGAGTATCGGTCATGAATAACGCCAGTCCAAACGACCTTCAGTTGCGAACGATTGCATTGCGCAATCGTCTAGGAAGTCGCCCTCGTCAAGGACCCTGTAACGAAAACTCTTTATCAGTGGTCATTCCGGACCAGTTGCCCCTTTGGGAAGATCGAGTGCGGGGGCTACCCAATGCCTTGGCTAGGAGCGCCCTTTTCACGATTGGTAACAGCTCAGATCCTCGCGAGCAACATAAGGGTACCGTAATCTTTGCCTTGCAGGGAATTGAGATGTCATATACCGGAGAAGAACTTCGGCAAGATGACGAAGACGTATTCCTGCAACTTATCCATATCGCGAGGCTACAACCGATCTCTCACGGCGTCGAAGTTGCTGCCCATCACCTTTTAAAGGAACTTGGATGGGGCACAGGCAAAGCGGATTATCTCCGTCTAAAGGCGACGATCGACCGCCTTAAAGCGAATGCGCTGAAACTGCGCTTTAACGTTCAGGCTGGTCAGGATAAGGAAAAGGGGTACGCCGGGAGCTTGATTCGGAAGTTTGAATGGGAAGGAAAGGAGCGTTGGCGCATTTGGCTGGAGCCTGAAATAGTGCGGCTATTTTCAGACACCGAATTTACCAAGTTGGACTGGGCTCAACGGAAGAAGTTGAAGGCGATGGCGAAGAAATTGCATTCGTTCTATTTCACGCATCGCGAGCCATTTGGCCTTTACGTCAAGACCCTCCACCAGATCTGCTCGTCGCGGATAAAGGTGATGGCCAAGTTTCGATATTTGCTTCGGCGTGCGCTCGATGAACTCGTGCGCGTGGGGTTCTTGATATCGTGGGAAATCGACCCTGGCGATGTGGTTCGAGTATTGAGGGCCGGGAAGACTTCGGCAACGCTACCGGATTCGACCGGTCGTCTGGTAACGTAATCCTAGGCAGCCTTATTCCTTTGTTGTCCAGATCCGCGTTTTCCGTTGGATCTTTGGCAGCCAAGCAAAGCATTTGTTTCCGAGATGAATTTGACTGGACTGTTTTGGAATTCCTTACTTCCGACTATGGTTGACCGCATAGCGGAGGAGGGAGCTGCCGACGGACGAGTGCCGGCAGCAACCATCGAATGTTGCATCCGGCGGCGCAGCTCAATGCATTGAGTGCGTCGCCGAGCGATTTTTGCAGCCAGCCACGGTCCATGCGGTTATCCGACTCTCGACCCGATGGCCTGCCGACGCTTGAGCCAGCATCTTTGCAGCGCAGTGAGCCTTTTGTACTTGCCGGGAAATATTCTGGTCCACAGCATCAATCCTTGGTTGTGGGTCACCAGTCAGACTAACCTTGACACCACGACGCCGCGACCGATTTGCTACTGCGTACGTGATTTGTTGACGCTGATTGTGTTTTTTGACCCACGCTCAAACCCCATTGGACAATGCTCCAGAACCGCCCCTCGCAGGCTGCGGGCATATAATCGCGCGACTCAACTCGATACGCCAGCATGCAAGGTTTCCTCACGACCGATTTTCAACCGCCCCACTTTGATTGGCTCCGCGATCGCTTTCTGCGGCGAATTGCCGTCATAGCGCTCGGGATGATCGTGCTGGTTGTATTTCTCCTGCATGAGGATTTCTCACGGACGAACACGCAGCGAGTAAAAGCTGCCGGAAACTCGGGCTCCTCATGGACTTTATCGCTGGCGACGGCGGTTTCGTTAATCATGAGAGATGCCGATGCGCGTCTGAGTATTAGGGAAGCCGAGATTAACGGCGCCAAAGCATGGAGCAAGCCATCCGAGATCGCTCGAATCCTCCAGACCGCGAGTCGCGGGGAAGCGGAAGGGATAGAGCTGTCCTTTCACAGATTGACTGGAAATGCGACGTCGGGTGCCGAACGCGTGGCCATCGAACAAACGGGACACCATCCGATCATTGCGGTCACTCGTAAGGTCACCGGTCCGGATGGACGGGTGGCAGGTGTACTTCGCGCGGTAGTTAACCCGGCACTCTTCTTGAGTGCGTTTGATCGCACGGCGGCTAACAAGACGGCAACTATTCAACTTGCCTATCTCCCCTCGTTTCAGATTGTTGTTCAACACGCCCTCGGGAGCATTAGCTTCCGAAATGATATCCCGCTTGCGGACGTTCAGCAGTCAGCACCCACAAGCCCCCACGCGAGAGTGGTAACCCAGAACGGAGCTGCGTATGCGCTGGCCTACAAGAAGATTGAAGAGTATCCGTTGTTGGTCGTGGTAGGAATTCCACTTGATGGCATCGGTGCGAGCGGCCGCGACTTCTCGGGATACGTGTCGGTGGCGATCTTGTTCAGTGGCGCATTGGTTAGCGCGTTGGCGTTTGTCTTCATCGTGTACCGACGCGAAATGACGGCAACGGGCGCGGTTGCCGAGAAGAAGGCCCTGTTCCACGGTTTCTTCAAGTCCTCTCCCACCGGGATGTACGTGATGGATCGAAACTTGACCTATAAGCTGGTCAATCCCGCGTTCGAGCAAATGATCATGATGCCCGCAGAACAACTGATTGGTACCAGGGCTGAGGTGCATACCGCCGCGTCACCGATCGTTCATTCGACACACCTGTCCGTTATCAACGAAGGGAAGCATTTTCGAAATGTGGCATTCATTTGCGACGCCCCGGCCACCGCTGAGGGCGTGATTCATTGCCTGGGTTCGTACTTCCCACTTTACGACGGCAACAAAAGGATTGCAGGTCTTGGTGCCGTGGTCATCGATATCACCGAGCAAAAGCGTCTCGAACGGGTTCTGCTCGAAAACCAGTCGCGATTGTCGAACGCACAGCGGCTTGGCGCAATTGGCGACTTTGAGTGGTCTTACGAGCATCAGAGGCTGCAATGCTCCGATCAGGTCCTCCGCATCTTCGGACTGCCATTCCGGCCGAACGTCGATTTGGACTATCTGCTCTCGCGGGTTCTCCCCGAGCAACGGCAGTCATTTGGGAACACGCTCCTGTCGAGCATCGAGAACAAGACGGTCTATAGTGTCACCGCCCACATAATCCTGGATGACGGCACCGAGCGCTACATCTTCTCGCGCAACGAACTGGTGCTGACCGGCGTCAGTAACGACGTTGCGAAGATGGTGGGAATGATCCAGGATATTACCGAGCAAAAGCTGAGGGAACTGGACCTTCTGAGCGTAAGGGAGAATCTGCGCACCTTGTCCGCCCATCACGAACTGGTCCTGGAGGAGGAGCGCAAACACATCGCGCGGGAGATCCACGACGAGTTGGGCCAGCAGCTCGCCGGCATGCAGCTCGACCTGTCCGCCCTGCGCATGGATTCCGTCGAGAACAGTTGGCCAATACAGAAGCTGGATAAGCTCTTGGATGGAATCAAGCACACCATGAATCTGGTTCGCAAAGTGGCACAGAACCTCCGGCCATCGGTTCTGGACACCGGACTTGTGTCGGCATTGGGATGGCTTGCGGAGGACTTCGGCCACCGATGGGAAATTGCGTGCGAGTTCCTTGTGGTGGGCGATCCGGTGGTCGTGAATGACGCTTACACGACGGCCGTCTTCCGGATCGCCCAGGCGTCTCTCACCAACGTAGTGCGCCATGCCGAGGCCAGTGCGGTCACGATTACGCTGGAGTTCCACGGAGACAGCTTGGGTTTGAAGGTGCATGACAATGGGAAGGGGTTCGATCCCGTGGAAGTGCGTAACGGCAATGGTTTTGGGCTTCTCGGCATGCGTGAGAGAATCATGGCTTTGGGCGGCAAACTGCGTGTCGATACCGCCATCGGCCAAGGGACCACGATCTCAATCGAAAATTTGCCCGTTGGTGCTGCATGAAAATAAGACTCGCGATTGCCGATGATCACTCCTACCTTCGCGAAGGAATCCGGGAGATTCTGTCCCGGACCCCGGATATTGTGGTGCAAGGGCAGGCCTCCAACGGTGCGGAATTACTGGCGTTGCTGCAAAACGACTGGTTCAATGTGGTGCTGGTCGATCTGAACATGCCCGGACTATCCGGCCCGCCGCTGATTGCACAGCTCAGGAAAAAGTACCCGGCGACGCCGGTGGTGGTGCTTTCAATGCACAACGAGGGACCGATCATCGCCGAGGCGATGAAGGCCGGGGCCGTCGGCTATGTTACGAAAGGAAGCCCACCGGAGGTGCTGATTGAGACGATCCGAAGCGTGGCGTGCGGGAAGAAACACGTGGACCCGGCGGTCATCGACTCGCTGGTGTTCGACCAAGGCACGTCGGGGAGTGAGGCTGCCACGGGGACGCTTTCCCCGCGTGAACATCAGATTTTGGCGTTGATCGTGAGCGGCAAGCGAGTCGGGGAGATCGCGGATCAACTGTGCGTGAGCCCCAAGACGGTGAGTGCGCACAAAGCGCATTTGATGATGAAATTGGGAATGAAAAGCGATGCCGAGTTAATTCGGTACGCGATCAAGCATGATATTGGGTGAAGAGGCGTTAGCGTCTGAGATCAGGCGACCAGGGATGTCTCGGTGCCGCTAGCCTGAAAGGATGACCGGGTGGGGATCGGCCACCAGACACCGACAATTCGCCTCGGCAAACTCGAGCTCCGTGTATCTCCCTGCGAGAGCGAATTCCTGGGCCAATTGCCCAACGCCAAACTTCTCATACTCATTCTTGATGCGCTGGCACACCAGACTTCTGGTGATCCGGCCGGTGGTGCCGAACAAGTGCCTTGACAGGCGGCTCACTTCTGCGCCAAGCACATGACCGACACTGGCCCCAACCAACCCGTAGAGCGTTTGTTGCTCGGGCAGGGTTGGCTTTACCCAAATCACGATCTCTTGAATGCTGTAGTGAACCCCCTCCAACGCGCGCCAGTGGAGCCCGCGTTTCGCGTGGGCGAATCCGAGCCAATCCACGACATCGGATCTGCGGACCAGGAGGTAGCTACTTGCCATCGTATGAAACCCCGTCCGATCGCGGATGTTCAAGCCCTCTCCGTCTTCGATGAACGGCATGGCAGCATAAGGGTGAACGACCAAGTCTCTGCTTTGCCAAGCGCGCAACTGTTGCACGATATCTTCGGGATTATGAAAACGGTCGATTCTGGTCAGGAGCACATCGGGTTTGGCATGACCCTCTATGAAGCAGGAGTCTCCGCTGGCGAGTTGGTACAGGTCGTGGCCCGGCTGATATAGGCCAACCGTGCGATTCTGGGGGCCGCCCGGAGAATGGCCCTCGTCGATTTCGCGGGACAGCCGGACGTATACCTGTCCTGTTGGATTTGGGCGGGCTTGCGGGCGTTCAGGGTCGGCGAAGGGGGTGGGGTTTCCCATGTCAATGCAGCCGGGGTTGTTTTGAGACCGTCTCCAGAACGACCCGCCGGTGCGCCGGGTCGAGGCAGTTGAGGGCGGCAGTTGCGGCGGACACGGGTGAGTGGGTGGCTCTTCGGACCACAAACTTCCACACTTCGAAATCATCAGGGAAGATGGCGGCGTCAGGGTGGCGCAGGATATCCAAGAAGCCAATACCTTCGTCGCGGATTTGAAACAGGCTCCATCCTTCCGCAAGAGCTTCAGCTTCATGGACTCGGCGCCACTGCTCAAGGTGGCGTTTGAGACGGCCGTCTTCGTCGACGTGCGCGTAACAGGCCTCTTCGGCAAGACGCATGGCGGCTTCTTCATTGCCACCAAAAGGAACCGGGACCAAGCCGATCGAGCAATGGATCCGGAAGCTATGCTCGGCCAACTTAAAAGGGTCTCGCGCAACATTGTCCTTGACGCGCTCGCATAGCAACGCGGCTTCCTCAAGCGTTCCGCCCTGGAAAATGATCGCGAACTTGTCGCCTCCCATTCGCCCGAGGACCTGATGCTCAGTGAGCGTGTCGTTGATGATCTTGCACACCATCTTGAGCACGGCGTCGCCCGCGAGGGATCCATGCATGTGATTGACCAGCGCCAATTGATCCAGGTCCAAATACGCGAGCGTCATCGTGTCGTGGTCCAGGCGCGCGTGATTGACTGTGTCAAATATCTTGCTGAGGCCTCGACGATTGAGTATCCCCGTCACTGAATCGTGATCCGCAAGGAACTGCAATTTGGCGACCGCCTCGACGCGGGTGGTAATGTCCTGCAACGATCCCTCAATCTGATCGTTGATGCGGGCGGCCCTGACCAAATAGCTGCGTTGCTGCCCGTCGGAATCGATATGATCCTTGATCACGAAATCGTGGTCGACCGGATGGTTAAGGAACGCTTGCAGCCTCTCCCATGCCCCGGATTCAAAGCCATCACGCCACGGAGAATCTTCCTTGCCGAAATCACCCATCATGTGCCGGTAGGCGCCGTTGACATGGATGATGCGCCCGGTCTCGCTAAGCGAGAACAGGCCGACCGGGACCACCTCGTAGATGTTGTGCAACTCGGCTTGGGCATCGAGCCGCGACTGGCGCTCCTGCCCGATGTTTTCCACAATGGCGAGGGCGCAACAAACGGAGGACAGCAATGCCCCTGTCACGCTGTTGATTTCGCCGATCAATTGCCGGACGCCAAACGCAGCAGCCGCGACTTCGTACAGCCAGGTGAGAATGACCATGGCCATCCCCATCCCGTACCAAAACGCGACCTTTGATTTGGTGGTGATTAGAATGCGGGCCAGTAAATAGCATAGCGAAATTCCCATGACGGATCCCGATACCCAGATGACTGGCAGATACTGGCGATATGGCAGGAGCATTGCGAGTAGCACGGGAATGCACGTGAGTTGAGCAGTCTGTCCCCAAAGTCTCAATGGTGGGTTCTCATTCAGCTCCTTTGCAAACATCTTGGAGAACATCATCACGTTGAAGGAGAATGCCATCGACAAGCTGACCTTGCGGCTCACAATCAACCACTCTGGCGGGATCGCATAGCCCAGCCACTCAACATCCCACCCGGCGGACACACTTGCGAGACGAAGGTTGGCGATCAACCATAGCGTGAATAACAGGTAGACCCAGTCACGCTTGATGATGGACACCATCAGGGCAAACATGGCAAGTACGAGCATTCCGCCGTTCAGCAATCCGGCGTTTCGGTGGAATTTCTTCTCCGACATCTTGAACGCTTCTTCGGGCCAGGCGATTGCAGATATATAGGCCGGGCCGGTATGGGTCGCACGGCAAAGCACGCGAATGGCCGCCGGCAGGACCCCGAGATCGAGCGCGAAGCCGGTCTTGGTTACCATCATGTCGCCTTGTTTCCACGAGCGGGTGGCAGCGCCCAGTGGGCTGAAATCGGCCGCGTTCCAGCAGGCCGCTTCCACGGCGTGCCGTGAGGGTAGCTCGAGGATCGTCGACTGACCGGTGGCAGATACCACCGTGGCAAACCAGAACGGCGATTCTGAGAGGCGCGTCGGAATGCTCTGGATTGGCGGCACGCTGGCAAGATCCGCCATGATCTGCGTCATGGGCACCTGCACGTCGTCCTGCTGAAGCGCGCTGAGTTCAAGCGCGCTTGCGCCCTCAAGATTGAATTGCGACGGAAACAACACAACTACGACGGCGGCCGACAGGATCACCAACACGGTTCCGCCATAGACTGACAGCCGATACAAGAACGAATCGAGCATCGCCATGAAGCCGTGGATAACTGCTTGCATTGTTAAGACTCGAATGTGGGAAAAGGTCGGCCGTTCGACCGGTTTTTTTCGAGCATACTACATCATCCGCTGGGATTATCAGGATTGCTCCAGGTCGAATTTGACGCCGTCCTCCAACGAAACGCCGCTGTTTATCAATGCCCGGAGGATCTTGGGCTGAATGTATCCGGTCATGTAATCCCGGCGCGTGAGTGCGCTGGCGTCCACGCCCTGTTCAATCAACTGACGGCTTGATCTCCGCATAACGTCCCGTCTGTTGAGTGTTTCCAGAACGAGCCGCGCACTGGCCACTCCGCCTAGCAGCAGCGAGGCGACCGCCAGCGGCTTGGCAAACGGCGAGATGTAGTATGCGGCGATCAGGGCAAATGCGATGCAGGCGACGGTCGCACGCAGCCCCTCGTGGTAATCGGCCTTCGCCTGCGTGTATTCGCCCACCATGTCGGCCTCGAAATCCATCAAGCCCATCAGGTCGTTTGGCTTAAGTGGTTGCATCAAGATTGCTCAGGCGTTTGTGGGTCACGTCCAGAACCCCGGCGCCAGCGGGCCTTTGCTTCGTTGATGTTGTGCTGCCTTGAGCTGCGGATGAATGGGAAGGGCATCCACTCACCTCCTTCCCAATGCCGTCCGCAGCGCAGGCAGGTTATGCTCTCCCCGAACCACTCATAGGCCCACCCGATGAAGCGCGTGCGCTTACCGCAGTCTGGGCAGATACCGGCCATGACGAAGCGATTCGTCGCCGGCGGCGCGTACACGTGAATCACCGAAGCGAATTCGACCAGGGGCGCGGCTTACTGCATCACCGTCTTGCCGAGCTTCACCAAACGCGCGGAGAAGCTGCCTTCCATCAGGCGCACGCGATCGCCGACCCTGATCGGGTCATCATCGACTTCCTGCACAAGTGCCTGAGTTTCATTGGTGCCGTCGATTCTGTAGACGATCTCCTGACCTTTCTTGGCGTTGGCCGCTTTGTCGGCTAGCGTACCGGCGATCCCGCCGACAAGGGCTCCAGCGATGCCGGACACGATGCCGCGATTGGTGCCGCTATTGTTCCCGGCCATCACCGCCCCTGCCGCGGTCCCGGCCGCAGCGCCGGCGCCGGAGGCCTTGACCTCGATGTCGACTTCGCGCACGTCAAGTACCGTGGCGAGCGTGACGCGCATCTTATGTTGGACAGCGCCGGTCTGGTAGGTCGATTGCTTCATCGACGAGGCGCAACCTGTGGCGAGCAGGACGATGGCCAGTGCCATCAGGGTAGTCGTCATCTTCATGCAAATCTCCTTGTTTAAGTTGATAAAGAAACGGTTGTTGCTGCTGCTAGTCTTCGCGGTACCTCAATTCGCGCAGTACCGCTTCCTCGTAGGCGATACGGCGCATGTCCGCGTCGCTGGACTCATCAAAGGCGATCACGATCGCTTCAATGCCTTGTGACGCCATCCCCGCCGAATTCCTGGTGGTGACGTACAGCACCTTCTTCGCGCCAACCGGAATGCTCCGCAGATCCTCCGCCGACAGCCATTGATAGTGGGCGAACGTGGGGCGCAACACCTTGAGCAACCCGTCCGCCCCGCCCAGGTATAGTTCGGTGACGGTGGTATGCACCCGGCCTTCGGCAAGATCGAAGTTGTTGCGTTTGTAGAGGTCATTGCCGATCTGCGTCATTTCCTCCGATCCCGACCACTCGAACCGGCCCTTCCAGCCGCCGAACAACTGCACCGCCTTGTTGACCTGTGGACGCCTCGGCAATATCACCATCGTCTTGGGCTTGGCGGCGTCCCATTCCTTGTAAGTAATGGTGGCCGGATCGATCCCATTGCCCGCGACGGACGAAAGCGAGGCCAAGGCGAGGCCTGCCGCAAGCGCACAAACACTAATGGTTCGCAAGACGCGAGTCCGCATAGCGCTAATCCTTTCGCCAGCAAAAGTGACGGACTACGCCTTCCTCGAAGGCGATCGCCCGCAGGTTGTCGTCGCTGATGTCGCTGAACGCGACGGCGAGGATGTGTGCCGGGGTCCTGTCCGGGTTGTGGGAATAGACGGTGGTGATCAACAGCGCTTTCTTCGCGCCAATCGGCACGGCGGCGATGTCGCCCTGCTGAAAGGCATGACTGTCGTCTGAGATTGTGATCAGTTTCTGGACCTCGGCCGGGTCCCCGATCGCCTTTTCCTGCACCATGAAGACCTGGGGGTTGCCGATGCCGCTGCTATTCGGATCGGTGTCGTAGCCGTTCCGGTCGAGCAGATCCTTGCCGACGGCGCTCATGGGTTCTAGAAGGGCGTTCTTGCCGTCCTTCATGACGACCCAGCCGAATCTGCCACGCGAGGTCAGGGCGATCTTGCGGGTGCAACTATCTTCCTTGGAGCGCAGCACCATCACGGAGGGTTTCTCGCCATCCCAGGTCTTGTACTTGATGGTGGTTCCATCGACGCCGGCGACTGCCCCCTGGCAGCAGAGTGCGGTGGCTGCGATGCTCAGTACTCGTTTCATTTGTCCAATCTCCCAGGTAATCGTTTCAAGAGTTAAGGCCTACGGCAATAACGGTCCGTCGCTCTCAATAGCGTGGTGCCAACGGTTCGGCGTGTTCCCAATGGGACGCCCAATTAGCCAGATAACTCTTGGCCATCGCCGGGTTGTTCCATAGGGCAATGGCGTTCTCGGAATTCCGCTTGACCGCTGAATCGGTGTAGTTGAAGGACCCTGTTTCGACATGCATGCCGTCAGCGATCAGATATTTCGAGTGGGCGATCGCGTGCCGCGAATCTACGCGCACCTCACACCCTGATTGGCCAGAAACGTGGCGGCGGTGTACCGCTCGCCCAACTGCGACTTGTCTACGACCACCCGTACATCGACGCCGCGCTTGGCGGCTTCCACCAAAGCTTGCGCGATCTCCTTGCTGGTGAACGAGTAGGTCGCCACGGGAATCTCCCGCTTGGCGCTGCCGATGACCCGCAGCACGACATTGAGCGCACCGTTCCCCGGCGAGAACCCGACGTCGGTGGTGCCACTGGGCGGGAGCGTGGTGGTGCCGCAGAGGGCACTTTCGGCCTTGTGCAGCAGTCCGTTTCGAGTCTCCGCTTGGGCCGGAAAGGAAAACAGCAGCAAGGCAGGCAGCAGAACGCCGACGCGCATCAGGAGATCCCCTTGAGTAAGGCGCACAGCCGCGAAATGCGGGTGTCTGCGTTATGGTTCGCCACCGCCATGCCGATCGCGCGCCACATGCCGACCAGGATCACCAGCTTCCGGGCGCGGGTGACCCCCGTATAGAGCAGGTTCCGTTGCAGCATCACGAAATGTTGCGTGGTGATGGGAATGATGACGCACGGGCTTTGGCTGCCCTGCGACTTGTGGATGGTCATGGCATAGGCGAGCCGCAATTCGTCCAGATCGTCGTATGGCATCGTGACTTGATTGCCATCGAAGTCGATCCGCGCTTCCTTCATTTCCTCGTCGAGGTCGAGGATGCGCCCGGTGTCGCCGTTGAAGATGTTGAGGTCGTAGTTGTTGCGCGTCTGGATCACCTTGTCGCCGACGCCAAAGCGCGTGCCGAAGCGCATCACCGCCTTCGGGGGCAGCGGGTTCAGGCGTTCCTGCAGCACTGTATTCAGGTTCGAGACGCCGGAAGTGGTGCCGTTCATGGGCGACAACACCATGATGTCCCTGAACGGATCGAAGCCATAGCGGGCAGGCAGGCGTTCGGCCACCAGGTCGGCGACGGTCGATACCACCGAACGGGCGATATCGCCGACATCCCGCTTGCTGCCGGTTCCATCCTTCTCGTTGATCGGGACCACGAAGAAGTCGTCGTCTGGGCCACCCTTCACCGGCAGCTCGCCCTTGTTGATGTAGTGGGCGTTGCGAATGATGAGGCTCCCCGCCGCCTGCCGGAAGACCTGCGAGAGGCACGTCACCGGCACCCGGCCGGAGTTGATGATATCGGCCAGCACCTGCCCGGGCCCAACCGAAGGCAATTGATCCACGTCGCCCACCAGGATCAGCGCGGTATGATCGGAGAGGGCGCGCATGACCGTCGCCGTCAGCGGCACGTCGTTCATCGAGAATTCGTCGATTACGAGCACATCGGCTGCGGTCTTGGCGTCGACCTTTTCGCCGGCCTTGATGCCGAACAGGCGGTGGAGAGTAGACGCGGCGACGCCGGTCACCACGGCTGCCTGCTGAGCGGCCTTGCCGGTGGGCGCTGCCACGGCGACGGTCACCTTGTGGCGGGCGAAGATATGCAACAGCACCTTGAGGGTCAGCGTCTTGCCAACGCCAGGCCCGCCCGTCATGACGCAGACCTTGCTCCTGAGCATCATCAGCACGGCCTCGCGCTGCTGGCCTGCTAGCGTGACGCCAAGCGCCGCTTCCGCATGCTTGACGGCGGTAGCCCCATCTATCGCCCATCGCGGCTTTTGCGCCGCCATGAGGGCGAGCTGCCTGGCGATGTATTCCTCGCTGTTGGCCAGCCACGACAGATAGATCACTCCGTCGTGCTGAACGAGCATCGAGCGGTCATTCAGTGCATCGCCGCCAATGTCGAGATCGAAGTCAAGGCCTGCGGCAACCTGTCCGGCGTTGATGGCGAGCATCTCGGCGGCCTGCACGATCAGATCCTGGCGCCGCATCCCGCAATGGCCCTTGCCCGCGCCGTCCTGCATGAGATAGACGATGCCGGCGCGGATGCGCTGCGGCGAATGACGGGGGATCTGGAGCCTCGCGGCGACGGTATCGGCACTCTTGAATCCGATACCGGGAACTTCTAACGCAAGCCGGAAGGGATCGTTGCGGATCACCGCAATTGATTCCTCCCCATACTTCCTGTAGATGCGCTTGCAAAGGTGCGGGGCAATATTCTGCTCGTTAAGGAACAGCATGATCGCGCTGATAGTCTTTTGTTCCGCCCATCCGGTCTGGATCGCCTTGCATTTCTTCTTGCCGATGCCGTTGACCTTGACCAACCGGTCGGATTCTTCGTCCAGAACTCGAATGGTGTCGGTGCCGAAGGTGGCGACGATCTTTTTGGCGGCCACCGGACCGATGCCGCGGATCATGCCGGAAGCCAAATAGCGCTCGATGCCTTCGACACCTGTTGGCGCGGTGGCCACGATGCGATCGGCGACGAACTGGCGTCCCCAACTCGGATCGATCTTCCAGAACCCCACGGCGTCGATGTCCTGACCCGGATAGGCGCGGGTGTGGCCGACGACGGTTTGGAGCTCGTTCATGTGTGGCTCGGTCATCCGCACCCGCATCACCGTCCAGTCGGATTCCTCGCTCCGGTGCGTGATTCGCTCGACGACGGCGCGCACGGCTTCCGGTGCTGGCACCATGAATGCGTTAGCGCCCATGGAAGCAGCGACGCAGGGTAGCGCGTAGCGGTGCCTCACGCCCGAAGACGACGGTCACACCGGACTTGCCACGGGCGTAGGGGAGGCGTTGCAGAAGACTCGGAATGCCCTGCGGTAGCCAGACAATGGCATGAACGGCATCGATGGCTGCGCGTTGCCGGGTGGCCTGCCGGAGGGCTTTGCCTTCGCGCTCGCCCTTGAAGAAGTAGAACTGCCGCCAGCGAATGAACGACTTGATTTCGATGGTCACGGTGGCGTTGCTTGAGCTCACCACCAGGTCGATGTCGCCACTCTGGAAGCGGCGGTTGGCGTGCGCGGTGTAGCCCATGCGCCCGATCGCCGGGATGGCGTGACGGATGGTCATTTCCTCGAAGTCCTTGCCGAATTCGCGCGTGCCGGCGCGGCGGAGCTGCACTAGCCCGACGTTGAGCAGAAGGAGACAGAGCAGGGCGCCGATCCACCAGTAGCCAACGCCGGCATTGAGGACGACCAAAGTGAATAGGCCCGTGATTCCGCTGAAAAGCACCAGTCGGTTACCGCTGCGGCGGTCGTCTTCCCAGGGCGCGTAACGGCTCATGAGAACTCTTTGTGAACGAGAAACGCGGAATGGCCTTCGTCCGGGTTGTACTGCCAGTACTGAAGTCTCCAGCCCGTTGCCAGGAGCGCCTGCACATGGGCCTCCAGGACCCCCTTGACCTGATGCGTCAGCACTTTCTCGGTCACACCACCTGCGTCGGCGGTCGCATCCCGGCCTCCCGAGGCGCCGCCCACGGCGGCTGTATTGTGAATGACGTCATTAGGCGTATACATACGCGCAATGGTATATGTAACGCTGGCGCAAATCAAGTGGTTTTTATACACGCTGGCGGCGCCAACTCTCTTGAACGTCGTCCTCAATTGGGATGCCGCGACATTTCTCAACGAACGCGGACGGTGCTGCTTGCCGTCCGCTTACGCGACGGCTTCCGGCATTGCTCTGCACAAGGAGCCAACATGGCTGAAAAGACCGCGCCGGGACGGAATCCCGGCAACACCGCCATCATCGAAACCGCCCGAAGGGGCGCGATGTTGGTGGACCTGGTTCGTCGCAGCATCGGGGACAACCTCAGACGGTCGAACGACCGCCGCTGGGAGGCGAACTCGGAGCACTGCCCCGCCTGCCGCCGGAAGGGGACCAGCGCCAACGCCCTGTCGGTGTTTCATGGCAGCGACGGAAACTGGCGGTGGAAATGCCAGTCCTGCGGCGAAGGGGGTACGGCAATCGACTGGATGATTGCGGTATCCGGCAATATGAGTGTGCTGGAGGCGGCGAGGGCGGCGGTCGGCAACGAGGCGATCGCGCTTCCTGCCGCCGTCGCTGCAACGCCGGCGGCTGCTGACGTCGAGACCGAGGATGAAAAGCAGAAGACGCGGGCCCTGGTGCATTGCATCGACCGGATCCGCGCAACCGTCGGCTGGGGCAGCGAAAAGGTTCTTGTGTATCTCAGGAGCCGCGGAATCTCCGACGCCTCAACAGCGGCGCTGGCGCGCAACGGCAATCTTTGCACACTGCCGGTGGAACCGTATCTTGCCCATCGGATGTTGTGCGAGGTGTTGGCAAACGAGCAGCACAGCGGCGAGGCCTGGCTGATGAAGTCCGGACTGATGAAGGAGGGAGCGCGTCTTACGGCGCTGGCCTACCGGCCGCTGCTGTTCCTGGGAACCACTTGGCTTGAGGCGCGCATCATTCGTGCGCCAAAGGACAAGGACGAACCCAAGGGCATCCGCTACGGCAAGCAGAGCACGCCATTGTCGTTCCGGAACGGCAATCAGCCGGTGGCAATGATCACGGTGGTCGAAGGTCCGATCGATCTGTTGTCGAAGATCGAACTGGGAGTGAAGCCAAACCAGATCCTGGTGTGCGTGCCCGGCGTCGTGTCGTGGAAGCCCGAATGGCTTACCGCCGGCGTCAAGGGCTACCCAACGGCCGTATGGGAATTGGCGCTTGACAACGACGAACCCGGAGATACCGCTGCCGAAAAAATGGGGCGGATTCTGGCGGGTGTCGGAGGAGTTTGGCGGCGCTGCCTTCCCTTTGTCGGGAAGGACATCAACGATGAGCTGATGTCCATGAGAACCGCTGTGTAATGCAGCAAAGGAGGCCTGTCCCGCTACTCGCGGGGCAGGCCTTTCTGTTGGTGCGCCCGGCAGGGCGCACTCACTTGGAGGTGAAAGTCCTCTACTCGCCCGACAAGGGGAAGAGTTAGCCGAACGGCAAGGGTGTTCTGGGTGACTGGAAATCTGAAGGAAGCTGAAGGCAAAGCGCTGGCTTGACGAACAGGAAGCGGATATGAGGCGTTGTGGTGGGGTGAGGCGGCCAATATCGTCAAAGCCCGAAACTTGTACGGAACGTTGCAACGTATATCCGACAGGCATAAGCGTGAAGGTGGGTGCGTCATACCCGGGGAGATCTGCATGGGTGCCGAGGGCAACCTCTGTGCTACCGCCATCGAGAGGTGACGGGAGGCCCATGCAGAAGTCAGCAGAGGCCAACACGGCAAGTGACTACCCAGGCGGAGGAGCTAGCGCAGAACGCTGGCGGGGCTGCCCTGGGCGCCGAGGCTGGCGTGACGACCCGTTTGCGGACGAAAGCGGAGTTGGAGCAGGCAAGCGGGTTGATGGACGCCGTGTGCGAACGCGGCAACCTGAAGCTCGCCTATCAGCGGGTGGTAGAGAACAAAGGCGCTGCCGGAGTCGATGGCATCGGCATTGCCGGGTTCAAAGACCACCTGAAGCTTCACTGGCCGACGATCAAGGCCAAGCTACTGGCTGGGGACTACATGCCCCAAGCCGTGCGCCGGGTGGATATAGAGAAACCGCAAGGCGGAATCAGAACACTCGGCATACCGACGCTGACGGATCGAATGATCCAGCAAGCGTTGCATCAGGTGCTCTCACCGATCTTCGAGGCGGAATTCTCCGAGTCAAGCTACGGCTTCCGACCGGGGAGGAACGCCCATCAAGCGGTCAAGGCGGCCAAGCAGTATGTCGCCGAAGACCGCCGGGTTGTGGTGGACATGGACTTGGAGAAATTCTTTGACCGCGTCAATCACGATCTGCTGATGGAGAAACTTTCGAAGAAGATCGGTGATGGCCGGGTACTGCGCCTCATCCGCCGGTATCTCGAAGCAGGAATGATGGCAGACGGAATAGTAAGCCCGAGGATAGAAGGCACGCCGCAAGGCGGACCCTTGAGTCCGCTGCTATCGAATATCCTGCTGACGGAACTGGATCGGGAACTGGAACGCCGGGGCCACGCCTTCTGCCGCTACGCGGATGACTGCAACATCTATGTCAGAAGCCAGCAGGCAGGAGAGCGGGTCATGGCGAGCATCACCCGGTTTCTGGCGGACACGCTCAAGCTCACGGTGAATGTGGCCAAGAGCGCAGTAGCGCGTCCGTGGGCGAGGAAGTTTCTGGGCTACAGCCTCACGTGGCACAAGGTCCCGAAACTGAAGATTGCGCCGACCAGTCTGAAACGGCTGGAAGACAAAATCCGCGAAGTGCTCAAGGGTGCAAGAGGACGCAGCCTGACGACAGTCATCACCGAACTCAACCCGATCCTTCGTGGCTGGATGGCGTATTTCAAGCTGACCGAAACCAAGAAGGCGTTGGAAGAGTTGGATGGCTGGATCAGGCACAAACTGCGCTGCATATTGTGGCGACAGTGGAAACGTCCCTATACTCGTGCCATGAACCTGATGAGGGCGGGGTTGACGGAGGAGCGCGCTTGGCGCTCTGCGTGTAACCAACGCGGGCCGTGGTGGAACAGTGGCGCGAGCCACATGAACCAGGCTTTCCCGAAGTCTTTCTTTGATCGTTTAGGTCTGGTGTCGCTGCTCGATACGATGCGACGACTCCAGTGTGTTCAATGAACCGCCGGATGCGGAACCGCACGTCCGGTGGTGTGGGAGGACGGCGGGGGTGACCCCGCCTCCTACCCGATCCCGTCAACAGGGTCCGGTGCGCAGATGAAACACCCACAGGGCTTGTGCGGGAAGTCCCGTATGGGAATTGAATTGAAGAGGGAAGGCCTCAAGATTGATAGACCGTCCAGGCCGGCGGCGGCCATTGCCTGACGGTAGTCCGCGTCGGAAACCTCCGTGCCGGTGTCGTGAGCCTGAGCCAGCCGCAGCAGCAAACTCTCTTCCGTTAACGAGGCGGAAGGATGCTCCGCGTAACGGCGGAACATCCGCGCTTCGGCGGCCGACACCGATTTTACTTACTTCTTCTTCGCAGCCTTCTTGCCGGATACCGCGCCCTTGAACCCGGCGCCGGCGGTGAACTTCGGCACGGTGCTCGCGGCGATCTTGAGTTCCTTGCCGGTCTGCGGATTGCGGCCGGTCCGGGCTGCGCGTTTAGTGGACTTGAAAGTGCCGAAGCCCACTAGCGCGACGGGATCGCCCTTGGCTACGGCCTTGACGATGGCTTCAATGATGGCGTCGAGCGCCTTGCCGGCCGCTGCCTTGGACAGATCGGCGCCCTTTGAAGCCGCTTCGATTAGTTCTGACTTGTTCATTTACCGGGTTCTCCTGTGATTGACCATGGCACTACTTTGGTGACTTTTGGGGTGCAGCAACGACTTCGTTCAGGATACCCCTTTCCTCTTTCAGCGCCGTTGCCAGCCGGGTCACCCGGTCGTCGTATTCCTCAAGCGCGTGGATATTCGGGCGCTGCTCGTTGTGACGCCAACGGTGGATGGTGGACAGCTCCTTCTTCAGGAGCGTGGCGAGGGCGCGTGAATCGTCCGGATCTACGTGGAGGCGCTTCGCCCATCCATTAAGAATGGTGGACATTTCGCGACCGTCGAACTTGCTTCGACTCTTGATGACCCTCCCGCCACGCTGAAAGACCGACAGAGCCTTCGCGTAGATGTCCTTGTTGACCTTTTGGACTCGGCCATACTCTATGGCGGCAACGGTCGCGGTGGATACCTCCAGGTGCTTGGCCCAGGTCGCCTGCGAATACTGGAGCTCATCGCGCATTTTGCGCATGTGTATGTGTTCAGGGGAGCTATGGCGCACAACGCCAAGCGCCGATGCTTTGGGTTTCCTCGGTTGCTTCTTCGCTCTGAGTTGTGCGGCTGTGGTATCACCGATTGTTACGCCAGGCATCAGGTCCATGGTGTTCTCCAATAGTCCTCTTATCTTCTGTTCGGCTTTCTCAATGTCGGTGGAATCGACCGCAGACGCGTCATCACTCCACGCGTCGGGCGGGCGTCCGCCATTATTATCACACACAATTGTATCTTCTATATCATCCCTGTTGAATTCCCGGTTGGAGTGCAACATCGCAAGGCTGATGTGCCGGGCGCACCCGATCAGCAGCGGCTCGATATTGTAGGTGGGGTCGTACTTGGCGGCGAGCTTTTGGACGAGGAGAATGGCCAGTTCCTGCGTCACATCGTCCGCCAGGAACTCCGCCCCAACCTTGACGGCTCCCGCGCGAGCACATCTTACCAGCGTTGGCATAATGGCGGCGAGGGCCTTCTGATCCCCTTTGGCGATCAAGTGTGGGTTTTCCAGCTTCATGTGGCCGCTCCACGGCGAAGCGCCGCATCGCAATGATTGCGTTGCGTTGTTACCGGCCTGGCGCTGAGGGCGCCCGCTTCAGATTGCCTTCTAGCGTAGCGGGTGTTCTGCGGGGAGTGACCAAGCGTGCCGTGGCGTGCGTGACTTGGTGCGGGGCGGGGTGTCGTCTTGGTCCTGCAGGGTGTCGATGCTTTGCCCAAGGGAGAGAACCAGTGCTTCCAGTTCGGCCATCTTGGCGCCGCTGTTGATGGCGTCGGCGATTGCCGCCAGGACAATCTCCGCGTGCAAGGTGCGGTTCTGCAATAGTGCCGTTTCGATAGACAGCGAGCGGTCAATGCAGTCGCTCCCCAGTTCCAGTGAAACGCAGTCGTGTTGATCGAACGGCCTGGCGGCATTCTTTGCTTTGCTTGGCTTACCCATCGAAAATCCCTCCACTGTGACAGTTGTCTGAACCGTCCCGCAAATGCTTGACGGTCGCTCGTTCTGCTAAACCCGTGGGAAGGATGATGGATTGGTGAATGCATTGCCATTAGCCAATTCCTAAAATGGACTAGGATTTGGCCTAGGGATTTTCCTAGTGCCATCGGCATATCGTTTGCGGTGCTCAACTTGGTTGCCTCGGATTGTCGGTGCTCCCTGGCCCAGCGTGCCCGCCAATGGCGTCGGGGACGGGGATGGTGGCAAAACGGTTTCCCGAGGCGCCAGTGCGGATGCGAATGCCTTCCACAGGGCGATCCCAGTCAACGTCCGGGAAGTGGGTTTGCATCTCGGCCATGGGGATGCAGGCATACACATCGCCCTCGATGGGGCGTTCAAGGTATTTGATTTCGCGGGCGAGAACCTTCCTGGTCAGTTCTGCGGCCAGCGCCGATAGGTTGACGGACGTCTTGGGCCCTGACGCGGGGGGTGCGTTTGGTGCCGGCGCAGCCTTGGACACCGTGGCTCCGGGTGACTCGGGTGCAACTTCTGCGGCGGTGGTGGCTGGTTCCGGCGGCGAGACCGGCGGTGCGTCCTTCGTGATCGCCACTTCGGTGGGCGCCGGGCCTGTTGGCGCGGTGTACTTGGCAACCGCCGGCTTCTTCACGCAGTTGGGAATCTGTGCGGTCCACGGAAATGCATCCTCCTTGACCACTATGACTTTGGTATCAACTTGGGTGGTGGCTTCCAGCCGCTTATACATGGCAGCCCCGCAACTAAATGTCTCGGACTGATCCAGAAGCATCCTCTTGGCGTGAAGCTCAGCCATGAGTTCCACGGTAAAGGAGTGGAATTCTGCACCGGGTTCGATCTTGCGGAAGCTGGCATCCTCGGTCATATCAGCCAACGCGTTGCGCATGCGGGACTCATTGATATAGAGCCAACCATCGAACTTGTAGGCGACGCGGAGCGGACTGTCCGTGCCATTTACACGGTTGGGTGCGCACAGCAGCATGTCCGCCAGTTGAAAGGCGGTCGGAGTGTCGTCGTCAACGAGCTGCGGCGCAGCAGGCTTCCTCGGCTCCTGACGTGGGGGCTGTTTGTTTTGAGTCGGCGAGGGCCGCGGCGCCGCGACCGAAGGCGTCTTGGCCGGTGCGTTGCGCGCGCCGATCGGCGTTGGCAATACCGCATCAAGGACTTCCGGCGTGTCTGGGTCCTTCACTTCGTGTGGTGCGAAATACGGAAGTGGGGGGTTGGTAGCGTCCGGGTCGACCGCCTCGGTGTCGCCCTGGCGGCCTTCGCGTCGTCCTGCTTCGTTATCGGCGTTGATCAGCAGCTCTGTCAGGCTGCGGGTGCGATCGTCGATCCAGGACGCCCGTGGCAGGCTTTGGATTTCGTGGTAGTACTCAACCGCTACAAGGAGCGCCGTCCAGTCCGCGAACGGCAACTCACGCAAGACCGGGATGCCACGGAGAATCTTCGCGCCATGAATGGCGTGTGAATCGAAAAGCTCGACTACGCTGCCGTCCACTTGGAGCTTGTAGCAGGCCAGTTTCCCGATGTCGTGGGCAAGCGCCGTCAGGGGCAGCAGCGGATCGTCCGGTGCGAAGGCGTGGTATTCCCGTTGAGTGTCGATCAGCGGAAAGGTCACTTCGCCCTTGCGGTTACGGTGGCCCGTGTAGCGCCATGTCGGGACAAGCTCGGCCATGACCTCGATTACGCTGGCGGAGTGCTGCAGGAGGGTTACGCCGCCGTGGCCGCCCTTGACAGGAGAAGCGGGAAGATTCGGTACTTCCTCCATCAACCGGAAGGCCGCCTTGAAGGCGGCCGCATACGGCGGGTGTCGTTTTGCATAGGCCTTGAACCACGGGAAGATTTTGGCGATCGGCTTGGCCGGCCTGCGCCATTGCCACCACCGGCGAAAGTGCTGCCTAGGCGCCACGGGCAGGCGCCCAAGGGTCACGGTCGCACCGTGACGTGTTTCTCCGTTCAAGATCCACGCATCGTTGCCATGCGTCCATGCCGTAATGATGGTGTTGACCAGCACACCCACCGCGATCCCGACGCCGGCGATTGTCAGGGATATCCCAACGGATGTAGCGAACGCCGAGAATGGTGCGCCGTTATACAGCCACAGGGCGACGTACCACACCGCAAAGATGGTGAGCCAGCTTCGCAACAGCGGGTTGGTGTTGTTGCTGTTCATCTAGTCAAAGACACTCTTGGACCAAGAGAAGCTTCTTTTGCTCATGCGATCCTGGCTTCTGGCCGTAAAGAACCAGCACCCGAAGCGCATGCCGATATGTCCGGACTGTTCGAGTTTGTCGGCCGTCGCGCGGAACTGATCGAAGGACATCTCGCCGTCCATGAGCTTCTTCATAATGTCCGCGCGGATGCCGGGCCAGCGCCAAATCTCGCGGGCAAAATTCAGGCCATCCTCCCACGCCGACATCAGGACTTCACCGGCAAAGGCTTCCGGGAGGGAACATGCCAGAAACGGCAGCGGTTCCGGCATAGGAATGTTGGCCGCAAAAAATTGATGTTGCAGGCGGGCCTGAATGACATAGGGGCGCGCGCCCATGGCAATACAGGCAGTGTTGAAGTCAACCGGGGCAATGGATTGGTCGCTCGGGATGAAGCACCAGGCCAACGCCTTGCGCCGGTCCTTCCATTTGGTATTGATGTTGCAGGCCGTCCGGATGATCTTGCGCAGATAGTTGAAGGCGACCAGTTGCTCTCCCGCGTAGTCCTCCTGGGTAATTTCGGGGACATGCAGCTGGGCATACTTTTCGACTGGCTCCGGTTTCAGTCCGATCGAGGAATAGTCGAACGGATTGGCGGGGATCGCGAATTCCTCACCCAACAGGGCGAGGTCGTCGAAGTCGCGGTGGGCATTCATTTGGAGATCCATCGGTCCACGTCCCGAAATATGTCCAGTCCGCGAACGAATGGCATGCGGTACCGGTTGATCTGAAATGGGCCGATCTGCCTGCGGAATTGATCGGTGAAATCGAGCTTCGGCACGCGCACATGGAAACATTTGTTGTTGCCGATCGTAACGACGCATTCGCCCGTATCGAGCGCCTTCAGCATGTCCATGCTGACCTTATATCCTTCGTCCTCGCGCTCCGTATAGCCGCGGGTGGACGTTTGCGATGCAGAGGTGGGCGTGCTATCGCCGGGTTTTCTCTGTTCGCCGCCACCGCCGGATTCGGAGAGCGAGTGGATCACTTTGCTTTCCATGCCGATCAGTTCTGCGGCAAATTCGGCCGTGTCCGACGTGCCAAGCTTGAAGTAGATCTTTGTGTTCGCGTTGCCGGTGATCATCTCGCGCAATTCTTCGTCTACGGCGTCATAGTTAGCCTTGGTTTGTACGATCGGGGCCATGATTGTGTGTGCGGACCTGGCCTGCTCGAAGGGCCGCGCCCAGGTCTGATTGACGTAGGAACCGGCTTCGTCGAACAGGCCCAGAGTCGGCGGCCAGGGGCGATCCGCCTTGGGTTTCGCCTGCACCCACGAGATCGAGGTCCGGAAATCGCCGAGCGTCATCTTGCCAAAATTGCTGGCGGCCTCAGGCTTGCCCATCGTCGGCAAGGCAAGATAGACGATCTTGTTCTGGGTGGTGGCGCGATCCAGTCGCACTTCCGGCGAGTAGGTGTTGGTCAGCATCCCGAAGTTGCCAGAACCAAATTGATGCATTCGCCCACCAACGCCGCCGAAGGTGTCGCGCAGCTTCTTGAGGTCAACGCTGATCTGCCCGCTGCGGTCGACCGTCTTGTACTGTTCAAGGAATATGCGAAATTGCCGCCCCGCATCGGAGTTGGTTGGGATGATGCCCCCCAACCAGGAAAGCGCGTGCTGGTTTTGCAGCAGGATGGTGAGGTCGATGAAGTTGTAGGCGAGTCCGGCTTTCTGGATGGCATCAACCAACGTGGTAATGCCCTGGTTGGCGGCCTGGCGGTAGTAGTCTGTCGCGGGTGAGCCTTCGCTACTTGGAATGAGCGAGATCACCCGAGAGGAAACCTCATCGGCATCGCCGTAAAGCACCGGGTTGTAGGTATTCGAAAAATTGGGGTCGCCCGGATTAATTACAAGCAGATCGCCCCGCCGTCCGGCCCAAGCGCACATGGCGTCGAGCATGGCGAGGTTGTCGCTATCCAATTTTCCGTCAATCCACAGCAGACCCCCTCCGGCGATGATCTGCTGAAAAATCATCCAGCCCGACGCGCCGATGGTCGAGACATGCTTCATTAGGACTTCCCAAGGCACCACCACAGGCTTGGCGGTGTCAACGCAGAACCCAAGAAGGTAGCCGTTCCACGGGCCGGCGCCGGGAAAGCCATACGGTGGCCGATCCGAGGCGATCTGTACCTCCGAGGGGATCAGCTGCCGAAAGGCCGCCTGCCGCGTGCGCTCGAGCAGCCAGTTGCCCGTGAGTGCAGCGAGCCCGGCGCCGGCCATGCCCATGCCGGAACGGCTGAGTCCGACTTCGCTGGAAAGGTGGATGGCGGCGGGGTGCTGTGTCAGCGCGCCGATGGCCGAGGCGAGCATGGCGAAGTTATCCGCCGTCCCGCCCAGGCGCAGGTTCCGCATGAACCGGACATCCATTTGACTTCCCTATTAGAGACCGGCAACCACCGCGTCGGCGGCGGTCTGCGCGGCAGCGAGGCGTGCCGCTTCCAGTTTGCGTACGGCTTCCTTGCGGCTGTCGTGTTCCTCCCTCAATTCAGTGGCGAACGCGCTCCACCAATCGGGTGTCTCCAGAATGTGCTTGCCTTGGGTCGCGGTCTTGAGGTCCTTGGTGCGAATATGCAGATTTCTGTGCCGTATATCGCCCTGGTCATTTGGGAGAACCTTCATGCGAATCTGTCCTTCAACGTACACGGCCAGGCCCCGTGTGGTGTGACTGAGAATGGACCTCACATCGTCATCGTAGATCCGGACCGGGATCAACTTGCTGCGGTCGCCGTGTTGCCGGATATAGACCTCGCCGTAGCCGTGCTTCTGATGTTCGTTTGGTTCAACAAAGCGTTTCAGGTCGACGATGCCGGCGATCAGCACTTTGTTGTTGTGCTCGCCCAGCCGGGTGTCGAGCTTGTTGCCGGACGCGGCCATGATGTCCAGGACGATCTGCTCGCCTTCGGCGGTCCTGTCCCCCTTGGCCAGACGTTCCGCGATGTCCTTCTTGAGCTGCCCGGTCGGAAGGAATGGCTGGAAGTCGTCGGTCTTGGCCGCCTTGCTGCCGGAGCGCCACGCGACGATAGCCGGGATCGACCGAACAGACGCCGCCTCAGAGGCCACGACGGTCAGGAAACAGTTCGGTTCATCGTTGATTCGCTCGCCCCAGACGTGGCAAGTGGCATCGATCATCGAGCCTTCGGCGGGGAGCCTGAAGCCGGTAGGCACGCGAACCGAGATGCTTTGCTCGGGATTGTCGACTTGTTGAATCAGATACCCCGTCTTGGTGACCTGCCGCGCGAAGCCCACCAGGTGGCAGACATTCAACATCGAGTTCACAAAGCGCATTCTGAATTGCTTCCGTGGGTCCATGAATAAGGCTCCTTGAGTGTTTAGGATATTATTGCGCGTATCAATATACCATTTTTTGAAAAAATACGAGACAAATTGCACGCTGGGTCTACGATTCATTGGTGGCCATGCCTCGCCATAGATGCGCCAATTTGGTAAGATTCCATCAGCCTAAGTTGATTACATGCCGACGTACTGTTGCGCCAACGCCTTCTCAAACCGAGGAATGAGACATTCATGGCAAGCGTAAAAAGCAAAAGAGTTCAGATCACGGTCAAGAGACAGAAGCCGGGACCCAAGGCCGGATTCAAGTACAGCACCCCTAGAAGTCACGCGACAACTCCAAAGCCCGTGCTGATAGAACTGCTGTTTGACGCGGCGCAATTGCGCAACGAATCCCCGGAACTTCTGGCCGCCGGGCTGAGTATTGGCTATCCATACCTGATGGCGCTCGCCAGAGGGACGCGTCCTACCGCCGACCTTGGGCGTGACATTCTGACTGCCGCCGCCAAGTATCTGGATGTACCAATTGCACAGGCCTACCTTTGGGCCGGGGCATTACTCCCCACGGACTTCTTTTTCGAACCGTCCCTTCGGCGGGAACTGCAGGATGTGTTCACGGCGATACAAACCCATCCGCATTGGGGTGGGTTTTGTGTAAAGAAATCGGAGTGGGATTCCCTTTCAGACGAAGCGCGTATCCTTTACGCCCTATTGTTCGAGAAAGCGACGGATAAGCATATCCTGAGCCGCACGAAGATCGCCGAGGCTCAGTCGCGCAAGAAATAGCCTAGCCGGGCGCGTGTAACCCGCATTGAGACAGCCAGTTAAACCGCCTGAAAGAAGGTGGCGCAGGACTGTGCATCAAGAATCAACGGAACTCGACCAAATGTGGTGTGTCCGGTGTGAATAGTTGTCGTGGCAGGGATCGGCGTAGTGGCGCTGAGCTATTCAGATGTGTGGTCGTCTTCGGCTAGGGTAAATACAACACAATACGTATTGTCGTTATACAGGCGTGAGGGTAATTCGTGCCATTCCCCATTAGTGTTGTGACATGGTGGCAATTAGTGAGGTGTGTGTCACTTATAAATAGACCACGTGGACTGGAGTAGGTGTCACGTGTTCCAATTCATGTAGAATCACGGCGGTATCTTGTGGCGCCAACTAAGGAGGATTGGATCATGGGACGTGTCAGATTATCTCCGCAGCAGCAACTGGAGGCTATTACGCGCCAGGAGAAGAAGCTGTCCGAGAGAAAAGCGCAGTTGTTGGCATTGACGGCAGGGCTACGCGGTGATTCGCCGGGCGTGCCGGCGCTCTTTGAGGCCATTGACAGCGTAGCCAAGCTCAATTCGATCTCGGTAACCAAGGTGCTCATGTCTGTCGCCAAGCTCAAACGAACTGGGCTGAAGTTCGCCGAGCCGGATCCGACCGCACCCAAGCGCGGTCCCAAGAAGAAGGCAGATCCTGGTAGTGCAGGGGCGGGGTGACGCGAACATATTGAGGGGAGGAGGCGCGACCTTTGAAACAGGTGTCACGGGATGTGCCGGGTCTGTGGGGGTGAGATCGAGGCGACCTGCCGAGCAGACAGTTTGAGCGAAGAAACCGGTGGACTCCAAACCGGTTCCATCGGGCGGGACGGGTCGGAGCGACCACCGAGCCAGCTTGGTTGGTGAAACGGAAACGCCGACCCAAGTCGTGGAGCAGACACGAGGATGTCGGGGGCGATGGTAGCGAGGCAGGAGACTGCCGAGAGATTGGCGAGGCCGCCGGGTGGAAGGGTCGCGCCGGCGAACAGGGATCCAGTGGTGCCAAACCGACCCGCCGAGTGTCAGAGTTCCCTGTCTGGTTAGAATAGCTTTGTTGTCATCGGTCTGGGGTGTCTTAGATGACGGATGGCGTTGACGGGACGGCTGTAGGCCATGACAATAGTGGACGTCGGCGGGGTCGGTTGACGGCGTCGCCTAAGGGAGCGGAGTCAGGATGCCTTTTCCGAATAAGGCCTCGGCCCGTGGGATCTGGCCGGTGGGGGCGAGCGCGGCGACGTCGGTGGGCGATGAGGATGCCCTCGCGATCGCAGCCCAGGCGCGGGCGAAACTTATCGGGCAGGTCGAGGAGCTTTATCGTGACATAGCCGGCGTCGACCTAGTCATCCGGCGCATCGCCGACGTGCTCAGAGTGAGTCAGCCGCTGGTCCATGGGCGCTACGATGTCCGGTGGTGGAAGGTGCAGGCAGGAGATCGCGGCCGGCAGCCGGTGCTGGTTCGGTGGATGAAGGCGACGACGGGACGCGTGCAGCCTAAGCGCGTGGAACGCTACAAGGGTGTCGGGAAGCACCAGGCGTTCGACATGAACCGCACCGAAACCGACATCGCGGTGAAGATGTTCCTGAAGTACGCGGCCTATCGGAAAGCCTTGACGCGGAAGCTGTGGCAGCTCAAGCACTATGCCTTGCGGATCGACAGTCTGCGGTTTGGAATCAGCGACGACCTGGAGTATATCGGCTCGATCCACTACAAGATTGGGAAGCGGCTGATCGCTGCGGGCCACGAGATCGATCTGGACACCGCGACGAAGATGGGCCTGATCGAGGCCGTCGAAGGATAAATCGTTACGCCACGACGATCCCCTGCGGCCTCCGTTCAGAATAAATGGTTACGCCCGGCGGCCCGGACGAGGCATTGTCCGGCCGACGCACAAGCGTAAATGGTTGCGCCAGGTGCCATTCCTCCCGCGCGCTTCGCGGCGTCCCGCATCCGGCTCCGCCGGAACCCCTGCGGCCAAGTCCGAGATCCAGGTGACGGGTGTTCGTATTCCAGACACGGCAGTGGCATGATTGTTCATCTCGCGCGGGTTGAATGGACGTGGCCGGATCGACGTGTTCCAGACACGATTGCGCTGGTTTCGCCCGGAGGCCTGGCCGACATCCTGACATGGCAGCGCGCCATTGTCAGCTCATCACTGCCTGGCCACATGCGGTGTCGCCGGATCCTTCCCGCAACCCTTCCGCCAATTGCCAGCCCGTAGGTCTGCCGCCCAGTAGTACCCTCGCCATTCAACTTTCGACCGATCCGTCCAGGTGGCGGTCCCTCCTGGCAGTGTCAATTCGTCATTCGTGATGGCATAACGGTTGCCTACCAGATACCGTTCGGCCAACGATCGCCAATTCTCCGACGATGCCTCGGCAATATCGGAAGCCTCCCGCTCACATCAACGGTCTTCCCTGCGGGCACGATTATTGGTAAGGGGACATTCCACAGTGCCGGCGCCGGCGCAGCCGGCGCAACACATCACCGGATCAATCGGGTAGGACCGGTCACCGCCGTTGATGCCACCGCAGTGACGGTCCGCCACCGGGACATTCCCCGACCTTCGTTCGTCCGAGCGCCAGTTCTAGAGTCGGCGACAATCCGTCCCTTGGTCTCCGGTCAATCTTCCCGCGGCCCGATGATTGCCTCCCGCGCCGGACCCGATTCAATGACGGCCTGTATGCCGCCATCGAATCGCCGGCGCTGCACCGGTCTTGTCCCCGGCGGCGAGTCCCGTTCCGCCAAGGAGACCGATCGTCTTCGCCACACGGGAGGCCCAGGAATTCCCCACCCGCCCCACCTTCAACCGCCGCGATCGCCGACCGACGACGTTGTGGTGGCCACGCGCCGATGTTCCTCGTGACCGCCTCATTGACCATGGCCGCCGGTCATCGCACTCACCCGCGCGCCGCGTTACACCGCCACAGAGCGGCCAGTTATCCATCACGTAGGCCCATCCGAGGGCCGGAGTGTGGAAAACTGGAGCCTTCCGCTCGGCAATCTCAGGCGACAAGCCGTGCCGGCAGCACGGACACATTGTTGCCTCAATCCGCCGCCGGTGCAGCCATGATCGGTCACCGTGCGCCGATCATCGCTCGACCCGAGCCGGAAATCCCCCGGATTCGAGCAGCCCGTGGCTGGCTAGATAATGCCTCTGGAGCGCTTCGCGCCCAGGGCAACCTCGTCCCCTAAAGGACCGCATCGGAGAAATGCGTGAGCCCTCTGGCCTGAAAGGATGATGCGGTTTCCTGGATTCAACCGCGCCCGATTTTGCAGTGCAGCAGGAACGTGAGGAAGGCGGGAGGGGCTGGGTATAGGCGAAGCAGGAGGCTGTGGCACGTCGGAAGGATGGCGTTTGGGGGGAGGGCGAGGGCCGGTGGGTCGTGTTTGAGATACGGATGTGTAAGGTGGTAAGAGGGGCGCGAGCCCGGTCGAAAACGGCATGTTTGGCCTGGCAAAGATGGCGTATTCCGCGCGGAACGGAATGTTTCGGCGGAATTCGTGGTGCGATGACGGGGGACGGTCGTTGAATGGTCGCTGGGCTCGCCAAGTGAGCCTGGGCCGCTGGGGGTGGCCAGGCGGCCTGTCACCGATACGGTGTGTCGTGTCGGGGCTACGCAGGACAGTCGGAGGTTGAAGTGGGCCAGGAACCGAGAAACGGGTTTTCCGGCTATGTAAGGCCGGGAATGGGTATTGCCGCCAGCCGAGGCCGACCTCGACCGGACGGGTTCGGACGTTGGTTACGGCGCCGTCGATATGCGCGATCGCGGCGGCAGCGGGATCGGCAAGAGCGCCTTGGGGAGGTAGAGGGGATGGCCGGGATGTCCGTCGGCGGTGAGCTGCAGGCAGTGCAGATCCGGTAACAGTGCCAGAACTTGGGCGTCGCGGCCCCGGTGCGTTCCGTGGTTCCCCCACGCGGCGACGACAATGCCGGCGGCTCGGGCGAGCTCGACCAGGTGGCGGTCGTTGTCCGGTCCGACCGGATCCTCGGCGGCCATCATGTCCCTTGGGTCGGTCGTGCGGAAGGCGAAGGCATTGGTCATGCACAGCGCCTCGTAGCCCCACATCTTGGCGAAATTGATGCAGCGGCGGATGGTGGGATCGTCGTTGGTCTCGTCGGCCGTGCTGGGATTTAAGCCAACGAACATGGCGAAGCGCTCGCCGCCGATCCACTCGCGCCAGAGCGTGTAGCGGTAAGTGCGGCATGGGGAGAAGATGATATCGCGGGTCATGGGGATTCGTGTTGCGGTAACAGGTCGGAGATCCGAGATAGTGCGCGAGGGTTGGCGAGGTTGACGACTGGGACACCCTGCTGGCTGGCCAGTGCGATCGCCTGCCCGGTACCGCCGGTCGCCCGGTACCGTTGCTCCTCGGATTCGCAGCCGTCTGGGGTCCATGCAATGACGAAACGAACCGGGTCGTCGAGGCCTGCGCCGAGAATCTGGTGGCAATTGCGGGCATGCAGTAGTTTCGCAAACACGGAACAGGCAGGCCAGGCCGGATGCAGCTGGGCCGCCAGCGCCAGGGCGGCATCGGTCGGCGGGTAAAGCGGTGAGGTGTTGCCCTGGAACGATTTCTTCGGCAGGTAGATTTGCTTGGCGCCGCCAGCGGCGTCGCAACCGAGTTCAAAGTGCTGGTCCGCGCCGGGTGCGCCGCCGGACCGCAACAACCAGCCGCGCTTGGCGAGTCGTTGTGCGATTACGCGCATCAGGGCGAGGATGCCAGGCATGGGTGGCACGGCTGCGGGCGTCGGCGCTGAGTTCCTTCAGCAGCGCGCGGACGGCGGCCTTCGCTTCGGGCGGCAGGCTGGCCAGCAGCTGTGCGGCGGGCAGCGCCATGAGCGGGTTGCGGACGTGCAGGGAGTGATCCGGGAAGGCGATGTGAAGGGCGTCATCGGGCAACGGCGGTACGACCTGCACCTCGCCCTTGGCGAGCAGCCGCACGGAGAGCAGGAACTCCTCGGCCTTGCAGGGTGGGCGGTAGAGTTCCGGCGGAGCGCCGATGCCGGGGAAGTTGCGCTCGCCCCGGAGGACGGCTTCGCATTCCAGCCGGTCGGCCTCGGCGTAGCCGGGGTGAGCGCGTTCGCGTTCCTTGCAGGATTTGCAAAGAGTGTCGAGGTTGAACTTGCTCATGATGCTGGAGGTCTTGCCCAGATCGGCGGAGCAGCGGGCGCACTGGTCGGGAAATTGATTCATGGCGCGCTCCGTCAGGCCGCGAGCAAGGCTTCATCAGCCTTGAACTTGAGTTGCGCCACGGTGCAGTCGGTGGCGTCCTGATCGCTCCTCACCCCCTTGTACTGGGGCTGGAACAGGCAGCCGTTGGGGAAGGCGTAGAGATATTCGACGGACACGATCTCGCCGATTGCGGGGACGGCATGATTTGTTGGGATAGTGCAGCGACCCACATTTTGTGGGTTGCCGTTGGCGTCATACACGCGCAGGGACACGCTGCGCTTGCCCTCGGTGATGGCTTCGACCTCGCAGGAGGCGGTTTCCAAGAACTTGAACTTGCGCTGGTCGCCGCCGGAGTTCGGGCGGCCTTCGGTGACTGGCGCGGCGCGGCGTTTGAAAACGATTCCTTCGAGCTTCTGTTCGCTCAGGGCGGCAAGGCCCGCACGCTTGGCCTCGCTGCCGAGCCAGATGCTGCTCGCGCGGATCGTGCCGCTGTCGGTGGCGAAGACGGACACGAGTTTGGCGTGGCGGAAGGAGTAGGGCTGGCCGCGCAGGTCGATGCCGTCGAACTCCAGCAGGTCGAAGGCGACGAAGGTGTCGCCAAGGTCTTCGCCGTCGATGAGGAAGGCGGCAACTGGCACGGACTGTGCGGCCTGCTCGATCACTGTCGGCAGGGCGACCACCAGGCCTTTCTTGTTGATGCCGGTGATGCCTTCGACGGTCTTGTGGATCAGCTTGTGTGTGCCGTCGAACTTCTGCTGTCCCGCCCAAGCGTCGTCGGTCAGGAGCGCTTCGAGTTCGGCTGCGTCAAAGATGGGGTTCAGGAGTTGCGGGACGATGCCGGTGCGGCGTGCGGCGTCCGGGGTGTTCTGATAAGCCACTTCACCTTCGCCGGTGACATACCCCTTGGCGAGTTTTTCGGCCACGACCTTGTCGAAGATTTTGCGGGCCTTGTCGTAGGCCACGGGTGCGGGCGTCTTGGTTCCGGTTTGCAGGGAACTGCCACGCCTGCCCCATTGCGCGTTGACGACCCAGAGGTCGCCTGCGGGCTGGAGTTGTGCGGCATAGGCCTTGTCGCTGCCGCCTTCGGTGCAGTTGAGGGTGATGCTGAGTGGTTCGGTGTTCATGCTTTATGTCTCCGCGCGGTTGGTGGGGGTCGAAGGCTGGTGTCGCCTGTCGATCTGGTTTTAGTATATAGCGATAACTATCATTAGTCAATACGCCAACGAAAAAATAGAGCAACATGAAAGCGGCTGTAATCCGCTTCAACGCTGCATTTATGCATGTGTACGGGTCGTTGTATGGATACGGAAACTATCGTTAGTAAAAGCGGGGGAGGGTGCTTCCGGAGTGCGGTGGGTGTTGCCCCGGCGTAGTGATCGATGGGTGTTGGCCGCGCCATGCTCGATGGCGGGAGAGGTCGTGCAGAACGAAGCAACCCCTCCGTGTCAGGAACACGAAGGGGTTGGGTGATGCTTTACACAATAAGTCGCAGGTGTAAATTAGAAAGGCACATCTTCATATGAGCCTTCGTCGGCGGGAGCACCCACCGGCGCGGCGGACTGTGCGGGCTCTTGGGCGTCACCGCCCTGCCGCGAACCCAGCATCCGCATCTCGGTGGCCACGATTTCAGTGGTGTAGCGATCCTGGCCATCCTTGTCCTGCCACTTGCGGGTTTTCAGCGAACCCTCGACATAGATCGATGCCCCCTTCTTCAGGTACTGGGCTGCGATCTCACCGAGCTTGCGGAAAAATACCACCCGGTGCCACTCTGTGGCTTCCTTCTTCTCCTGGGTGGTTTTGTCCTTCCAGGTGTCAGTGGTGGCCAGAGTGATGTTGGTGACCGCGTCCCCATTGGGCATGTAACGGGTGTCCGGGTCCTTGCCCAGGTTGCCGATCAGAATTACTTTGTTGATGCTCGCCATTTTGGTTACCTCACGAAAAATAAGTGCTTCGAAATGCCCTCGGCTGGAATGGCTCCAAGCTGTCGGGCGGTTTGGTTGTTACATGATGGATGCCTGGTAGCAGGCGTCCAGAATCCCGACAGTGGGGTTCGATAGAGTTGTGTTTGCGCCAGGATGTAAAAACCGAATTGCGGGGGTGATGAGAAGTCCCGCCACCGAGTCGTCAGCCGGCAGGGGTAACGCTTTGTTCGCCGCGGACAGTTTGTTTTGTCCACGGGCGGGATCGGGGACAATGAATTGGTCCAGTGGCCTGCGATCCGGCGGATATGGCAGGCGTCGTTCGGCCTACCGGAGAAAACGACTCGTCCCTATGGCGTCATCGGTTGACCGATAGCAGAGGGTGTGGTGCTCCGGCTTCCGTCAGCAGCGCACGATCCGGGTGGTGCTGCCTGTGGTTTGCAGGCGAATCGGCCAGCCATACCGGTTGGCGCAGTTCGTCAGGCCTTCCGCGAGCGTCTTGCCGAGGCTCATGATCCGGCGCTTGAGTTCCGGATGTGACCGGGTGATCTGGGTTCCCCAATACGCCAAATTGACCGCGGGCCCGGCGGGCAGCAGCTCCGCTGGGAGGTCGATGGCGGCATCCGGGTCGGCGGGCGCGAGACACACCACGCCGTCGAAGCCTGCCGAGGAACCCTCGACCTGGTTGGTGCAGATCCGCCACGAGCGGAAGCCCTTGCTGCGCAGCAGCGCCGCCGGGCCGCCGAACCCCAGGTCGTTCGTCACAAACACAAAATCCGTGATGCCCCAACGACCAGTGATGGACTCGGTCAGCGCTACGCAGGCCAGCATGGCGTCCGCCGCGTTGCTCGGCATCTCCGGTAGGCGCGGGAGGATGTCGATGTGCGCGGTGTCGAGTACGCGGCGCATCTGCTTGCCGGGATTGCCGGGAAGGACGGCGGCGCCGGCGACGACGTTTCCGGTGCTATTGGCCTGGGCGATCGCCAGTTCGACGAGGTGCGGCTGGTTGATGTTCTCGCCGTCGATGAGGAGCATGAGATGGGCGGATGGGGCGGTCATGAGGTGATCCTTAAAGAAGGTGAATCGCTGGCCCGCTGGAACTTTGGGCGCGAGAAGGCCGGCGTGTGGAATGAGGGCTGAGGAGGTGTTGCTGTTCATGTGAAATCCGAATAGTCATTTTTACTATATGCGCGATAACTATCACTTGTCAAATCAGAGTGACAGATATGTTTCCCACGCATCCCTTGATGGATGGTTCCTCTGGCGGCGGCGGGGTGCTTGTCTATTGATAGGAATGGCGCATTCATGGATTTGACGGCGCGGCGTGTCTGTGCAACAATTCTCGTATGGGCAAGTTGGATCTCGGCAAGTACATCCGCGAGCTGCGTCTGGCCAAGGGGTATACGCTGGCCGAATTCGGCTCGGCGCTCGATGTCCATTTCCAGACCGTCCGGAATTGGGAAGGTAGTGTCCACATGATCCCGGCGGACAAGCTGATGGCAGCCGAGAAGCTGCCGAAGAAGCTGGTGGTTCGGAAGCCGCGTACCGGGCCGCGCGAAGCGGTGGCTGTGGCGAAGAAACCTCGCAAGCCGGGCAAAGCCACCACACCGAAGAAGGGCGGCCGTGGCTAAGGCTGCGCATGCCGACGAGATCGTGCGCCTGTCGGTCAAGCGCGCCGGGAGGAAGACGTCGGTCTCGATGGATGCCTACCTGGCCAACGCCATGATGCGGCACCTCGACGGCGATCTGGCGGTGCTGCGGGATTGGGCGCAGCGGCGCGTCGATCTGCTCGAAACCGAATGGGAAGCCCAGGCCTCCGGCAAGGCGGTCGGCGACCGCGTGCGGGTGCAATCCGGCATCAGCCGGTTGGTCCAGCGGGAGATGCTGCGCGAACTTCTCGAAAGGCCTGCCGGAAAGAGATTGGCGGCGAAACAAGCGGCGCGGTAGACGAAAAGAATCCCCCAAGACCATAGGCCTTGGGGGATCTCGAAACAACATATTGCACACACCCGAACAACGAAGTACAGGTCGGCAGCGCATGTTGTGCGCGGTCTGAATGTGACTCGCTGGCGCTTCGGCCTGGCGAGCAACTTTCTCCCTGTCAGGGATGTCACCAAGCGATGCTTGGACGCCAACTCATTGGCGTTTTCACTAGGTCAGCTCAAGGCTGATGTCGATAATGTTCGGTAGAGTTGTCGATTGCGGGATGTGATAATCGATGGTTATTCGATAACCCGCTGATAGATTGCGTTATTTAGTTGTGAAAAGTGAAAAACCCTCCCGTATCAGCGACACGAGAGGGTGGTTGGGTTAAACAAACAGGGTGACCAGGGCAATGGTCAACCCCACCATGACCGCAAAGCCGATGTAATGGCGCGGCCGGATCTTCGTCGGACGGACGAAGATCAGTCTTTCCCCGGTGGGAAGCCAGGCGGTGTGATGTTTCATCACGCTGCCTTCTTCTTCGGTTCCAGGGCGGCCATGGCTTTGTCGATCTGGAGGCTGGTGGCAGCCTCCAGAGTCTCGCAGCCGAGCCAGCCGCACAGCGCTACCTCGTCGCGGCCTGCCTTCACCAGACGTGCGCGGACATCGGCGATTGCCGCGTCCTTGCCCGAATCGCCGGTGGCTACCGGTGGCGGTGAAGCCGTGCCTGCCGCTGCTGCGCTGGCCGGGGCCGCCGCAGGTTTGGCCGGAGGTGCTGCCGGTTTCGCGGCGGATACCGAGTTTGCCGCCGATTGCTGCTTGGCTGCTCCCGCACCTGCACCATCACTGTCTTCAGCCGCCATCGAGAGCAGGCCGGCCAGCCCGTAACGGCGGGCGTAAGACGATCCCACGCCGTAGACCTGAGCGGGATTGAGACCCTTCCCTTCACCCAGGAGGATCGGCGTGACGGAATGCACGTATCCACCGTCCTTGTGCCCCAGGATGGTGACGACGCCTTCGGCGACCACCGGTTGCACTACGGAGAGGCCGTTGGTGCTCAACACCGGCATGGCCGCCTCCAAGTAAGCCGCCAGATCCGCGTACTTGTTGCGAAGATGCGGGTTCACCGCATCCTTCTTCGCACCCCCCATGGTGGCCTGAGCGGTGGAAAGCGCGGCAAACAACGCGCAGATCTGCGCGGTCGTGCCGTGGATTCCCCAACTGCCTGCCACCGTTACTTCACCCGTTTCCGGGTTGATTGCTTCGGTCATGATGACCCTTTCAATGCAGAGCAATGCCGGAAGCCGTCGCGCAAGCGGACGGCGAGCAGCACCGTCCGCGTTCGTTGAAAAATGAAACGAACCCTGCCTGCGAGACAGGAGGTTCAAGAGAGTTGGCGGGTCGGGTATGCATAAAAGCGCTTTGCCCTGCTTCTAAAAAAGACAGAGGCTTGCCCGATGAAGCCGGTGGGGCTTGTGGGCAGCCACCGGCCGGTGGTCAGGCGGTGGGAAACGCGCTGTTGCGTTTTCCACGGGCTGTCCACGGGCAAGCGCGCAAGCGCTTAGGTGGGAACCGGCGCATGCCGGCTGTCCACAAATCCACGGGCGCTTTGGGGGCGCTTTTACGCTGTCACGCCAACACAACTCCGATGAAGGCTCGCAATCCCGCGACCTGCATCACGACGCTCAGGAAAGATTGTCCGCGACGGACGATCTGCGTCTTGAGCGCAGAAAGGATACGACCATGCTTGCAAATCAACTGATCGCCCAGATCCATGTGGGCGGAAATGCAGTGAATCTTGTTGCCGCCACCTACGTCGGCGGGCGTCCCGCAATCCGGGCCGTCACGGCGGACGGACAGCCCTACGGGATGCTGACGGTGAACCTCCTTGGGGAGCACCTGCGTCCCGGCGAGATTCACGTGAAAACCTGGGCGGAGAACAAGTCCCTGCGCGAGCCGGCGCTGGACTCGGGCTGCTTCATCGACACGGGCCGCAGGATTCCGGCCGGTCATGCCTACGCCGAACTCTGGCGGGTGGTGTCTTGAAAACGATGGAGTGGCTGGCGGCATCCTTCGGTGTCCTCGGCGCGGCGCTGCTGGCGCTGCACTTCGAGTACTCCGGGTGGGGCTTCGCCGCCTTCCTGGTGTCCAACACCTGCTGGATCGTGTGGGGAATACGGGCAAAGGCATCCGGCCTGTTGTTTCAGCAAGTCGCCTTCACCTTTACCTCCCTCTACGGCATCTGCCAATGGCTCTAAGCCGCCGCCCTCGCGTCCGATCACTCGGCGCGGGGGCGTTTTGCCTTTTATTCGCGCCTCACCACACAACTCTCGTGAACAGCCGCAGTTCGCGGCTTTCGCAACACCAACCCGTAACTACTACGCTGACGACACTGCTCGCCTGCGTATGCGGGCTTCCGGTGTCGCTCCAGCAAGGAGCAGAGAATGAGAAGTGTTGTATTCCCCGGGGGCAACTCCGGGTCCCCCAACAGCGCGGCGTGGCATAGCTGGCGCAGGCAGGGGATCGGCGGCTCCGATTCCGTGTTCATCGCGGCGGCACACCGTCTAGTCACCCCGCCCTCCTGGGCCAAGTCCTTGCATGCGCTGTGGCAGGAGAAGACGGGTCGTGGCAACCCCACGGTCGTCACTGCCGCCATGCAGCGCGGGACCGACGGCGAGGCCCCGGCGCGCGCCGCCTACGAGGCCGAAACCGGGATCGTGATCTCCCCGGCGTTCGGCGAATCGGACTTCTGGCCGGTGTGCCGGGCGTCGCTGGACGGGATTCCGTTCGTCGGCGATCTCCTGACGGAGATCAAGTGTCCCTCGGCGAAAGCGCATGCGCTGGCCAAGGCAGGCAAAGTCGTCGAGTACTACAAGGCGCAGCTTGCCCACCAGGCAATGGTGAAGTGGGACCATCCCCAGGGGTGGAAGAGCGAGCAGGAGATCCACTATTGGAGCTTCGTCCCCGAAACCGGCGACGGCGCTTTGGTGGTGGTTCCGTGCATGGAACTGGCGGCCTTGGCTGAAAAGCTCGTGGTCGCCGAGCAGGCGTTCTGGGCGACGGTGGAGGCCGATACGGCACCCTGCGGCGACCAGTTTGCGGCGACGGGCGAGTTGTATATCGTCGCCGACGCTGAGTTCGAGGAGGTCAAGGCGCAGAAGGAAGCGCTGAGACTGAAGCTGATCGAGCTGTCCGGCGGTGCTGCACGCACCGAAGGCGGCGGGGTGGTGGTCAGCCGCAAGGCCGGAACGCTCGATGCCGCTGCCGCTGCCAAGGCCGCAGGACTCACGGCCGACGTTCTGGCGAAGCATCGCCCGGTGAATTGGGCGGGTGTGGTCGAAGCGGCGCTGGCGGCGAAACTGATCGATGCGGCCTATCTCGATCCCTACCGGGGCGAGATCGACTACGCGGCCGCGGTTGCCGCAGCCCGGCTCGACGAGATCGTTCTGGGGCCGTGCCGTGCCAACGACGGCGGCTACATCGTCACGGTGGCCGGAAAGAAGAAGGCGGGCAAGGGGGGAGGTGAACCGTGTGGAACCTGATTCACGAGCCGACCTTCGAGGAGGCTGATGTCTGGGCGGCGCTGGATGACGTGCTGGTATGCGGCGGAAACGCCGCTGCTGCCGACATTCTTTCCATCGCCCTCGGGTCCCTGCTGCCGGTGGAGGTCGCGGCGCGGGTCCAGGCAGGACAGGCTCATGCCGACGCGCCGCATATCCGCACGCTGATGGGTAGGGCGGGCATATGAATGCTCCGGAATCGATTCCCGTCGAAAAGCCGCCGCCGGTGGCCGCGGCCTTCTGCTGCGGCGATTGCGCTTACCGCCAATACTCGCCCGTGCCGGGGTTCCTGGCCTGCGAGGTCCGCCAAGCCACGCCATTTGACCGGGCGAGATACCGTTCGCCGTTCAAACCGGCCTGCCCACTGTGGCAGGCCGCAGACGAGTAGCACCGATCCCGCCTCCCTGATTGTTGGGGAGGCGGGATTTGTATTTGGCGGCTATGGTGTTGCGCTCAAGTCGTTTTGGGGATACGATTGCGCGTAATAGGATTATTGTTAACCGGAATTCTGGCCACCCAACATGCGTATTGCTTCCGCGTTGCTGCCCGTCGTGGTGTTGTCCATATCCGCCTGTGCAACCGGCGGCGCGCCCCTGGGTGCGGTTTGGAGCGCGAAACCGGTGTTCCCGAGAGAGCGAGAAATTGCCGTGCTGGCACCTTTTGGAGTGAGCGACGCCGATGCGATGGCCCAGAACGAGGCCTTCTATGTACTGAGGGATACCGAGGTCAGCGAGCGCCTGCCGGCGATCCGCATCCCCCCTTTGAGCTTCACAGAGGCCACGGCGTCGGAAGTGCTGCGGGTGGTGCTGGAGAACACGGATATCTCGCTGTCCCTACAGCAGCCCCGCCATGGCCTGCGGGCCAACTACGGGTCGGTGACAGTCTTCAACCTCGGGGGGATGCTCCCCGACGTCGTGGAACGCATGAGTCGAGAGGCCGGGTTCTACTATAAGTACCGGGACAAGGTGCTCACCATCCAGGCCGACCGCCAGTTCCTCTTGACCCTGCCGCCGGCCCTGCAGGATGACGTCTATGGGGGAATCGCCAACAACCTGTCTACGTTCGGCGCCCAAGCCCCGACCCTCGACCGGGACCGCAATGGCCGAACCCTGATGTTCCGCGCCAACCGATCGAGCATGGCGCGCATCGAGCCCTACGTGAATTACCTGCGCGCCCCCGGCTCGTTCCAGGAGAACGCACGCTCCATCCCTCAACCACAGTATCGCGAGCCGGCCCCCGTGCCGCTTGCGAAGGAGATCACGGCGTCCGACTTGGCGCGTGCGGCATCCGCGAACGCGCCCTCCAGACCCGTTGTCCCAACACGACGCGATGTGCGCGCCTCCCGCGATGACTTGCAGGACGAGGCGGTGCTGGTTTGGTGAAACCCTATCCCCATCTATCGAAGGCTCCCTTATGCGCTTAATCGTGCTGCTCCCTCTCCTGATCCTGCCCGCGCTAGCGCATGCCGCGCCCGTGACCGCCGACACGCCAACGCCCGGAGCCGCGTCCATGACACAAGAGAGGTTCAAGGATCTCACTGCCAGGATGCGCGTCCTTGCCATCATCGGCACGCAGGCGGTGGTATCGGTGCCGTCGCAGCAGAGCGCCGATGCGATACCGATGAAGCTGACGGTAAAGCACAAGGAGGCCTTCTTGCTGGCCGGACGGCAGCTCTACCCCCTCGTGGAGAACAGCACCCTGAGTGTGTTCCTGGTGAGCGGGCGCGGCGAGGTCGGGGAAGCGGTCTATTCCGGTACCGTGGCCACCCAGTCGGCCATGAGCCACGGCGTTGCCGCAGGATCCGGCGCATGGGTGGTCATGCCCGGCGCGTCGCTCAAGGAAACGCTCCATGGCTGGACAGCACAGGCGGGTTGGGTGCTGGTGTGGGAGTTGGGCGAGCGCGACGATTTCACAACCGGCGCGGGGGACACCTACGCAGTGGATTTCAAGGCCGCCGTGCGGGCGCTCTTTGACGCGCTGCCGGCGAGAATCCGCATCCGCGCCGTGTTGCACCCGGACAACGAGCCTCCGCTGCTGTATGTCACACGCGACGAGGGAGGACGGTAATGGGTAACGGGAAACAGATCGGTGCATGTGTGTCGCTGCTTGCGCTCGGCCTGTGTGGCTGCGGCACGATCAATACGGCAGTCCAGAAGGAGATCGCGCTGAATGACTCGAAGGTGCGTGACATGATCGCCGACAAGCCAGTGCAACCCGCCCCGATGTCGCGCGTGAGCGAGGTGCGGGGCAAGCTGATGCCGGTGACGGCGACCAAGAGTGCGGCGTCCGTGGCCTGGCTCAAGCAGGTCAAGGTCACCCTGGACATCCGCAACCCGACACCACTCACCGCGGTGGTGGCCAAGTTGGGTGAGCAGGGGTTGAACATCGTCTGCGACCTGCCGCTCGATTCCTACTTCTACGTCGGAAAGATCAACGCGACGGACGCGGAGGCGGCGCTGAAATCCATCCTGGGTTCATCCGGCCTCGACTTCCAGGCCGATAACGTTCGCAAACTGGTGCTGATCAAGCCAATGTCGTCAAGAACGTGGACGATTCCCATCGGCAACCGCAAATCGACTTACGCCTCCGACCATGGGGCGACCTCGAGCAACGCGCAGGCCCCCTCGGGGGGGGCGCCGGGGACGCCCGGCGGAAGCGGTGGTATTCCGGGAATGGGTATGATGCCGCCGGGCATGCCCAACGCTGGCGGGGGACAGTCGTCAAACAATGCGGCCAGCGGCACCGGCGTCAGTTCCACGGATGATTTCTGGCCGAGCCTCGAGCGGGAACTGGGTAAGCGGCTGACGATGCTGGTGCCTCGATCCGTGTCCAAAGTCCAGCAGCCGGGCCAGCCCGACGCAGGCAATGCGGGCATGCCTCGCCCAGGGCCGAACGTGCCCCTGCCCAATCCGAACATGCCCCCGTCGATGGGCGCCAACACCCCGATGGGCGGCATGGGCGCGGTAGCGACTCCCGGAGCGGGGACCGATTTCTTCGTGCCGCGCCTGATCGGGCAGTTCTCGACCAACCCGGAAACGGGTTCCGTGAACGTCCAGGCGCCTCATTGGATTCTCAGTGAGCTCGATGAATACTTCAAGACGGTGATGGAGATGTACAACACCGACATCACCTTTCAGGGCGAGATTGTACTGGTGACCAACACGCGAACCGACTCCGAAGGCATGGACGTGGCGGCATTCGGGCGCTGGGCAAGCGGCAGGTATGGTCTGGCTGTCTCGAACAATCCGTTAGGCGGCGTCACCATCAGCGGGCCGTCCGGTTCGGCCGGTCCGATCATCAGTGCTGGTAATCAGGCCGTAGGCGGCGGCCTTGCCGGCCTGACTTTCCGTGGCGCCACCAGCGCCATGGATCTGTTCAACGCATATCTCTCCCAGATCGGCGAACTGTCAATCATCGAGAGCCCGCTGGTGACGACGACCCATGGCGTCGCGGGCGTGTTCAGCACCAAGGAAACGACCTACTACAACACCGTCAGCCAGCAGGCGGCGGCTGCGGGCACCGGGTCGGCGGCCACCGCTACGCAGAACATACTGGTATCCGTCGAGACCGGGACGGAACTGCGGATCAACCCGCGAATCGACTTGGCGACGGGCCTGATCCGCGCGCAACTGACGCTCAACCAGATCATGAAGTCCGGTTCGCAGACGCTCCCGCAAACCATCTCGACGGGGAACTCGTCGCAGACCATCAACACCACGATCCCAAACACGAAGAAACAGAACGTGCAGGGCGAGATCCTGGTGCGCGACGGCGACCTGGTGGTGGTGGGCGGGCAGACAGTGACCAACCTGACGCGCGACGACAATGGACTTCCCGGCGAGGATGGGCCGCTAGCAGGGCTGTTCGGCGTCAAGAAGGCAACGCGTGCGAGGCAAATCTATTACTTCGCGCTCCGCGTCACGGTCAACCGCCGTCAATAGATCATGAGACAGCACGGCTTTACTCTCATTGAACTGCTCGTCGCGGTCATCACCATTGGCATCATGTCGATGGTCCTGGCCCCTGCCTTCGGCAGTTTCGTCTCGGCGCAGAAGCTTGCCTATACGGACAAACACCGCCTCAACAATCAGTTGATCGGCGTGGCGTTGTTGAAATACGCCTCGAATTCGACGACCACCGGCAGATTGCCGGCCCCGTACTCCGGGAACGGCTACACCAAGACGATTTACAACCCGTCCGACGCGTCGGGCGCAGGCGTTGCCCTGACCCAGACGCTGACGCAATCCGGCGTCAATCCCGTGGAGATCGATGACGACGGCACCACCGCAGCCAAGGTGCGTGTCTATCAGTTGGTGCAGGGACTCACGCAGAGCGTGCCCCTGTACTACCAAAGCGGTCCGCTGGTGACGCTGACGTATGACTTCGGGGTGATCTATCTCACGGCCTGCATGAAGTCTACGGCGAACTGCAACCCGACCGCCGCCAGCGGCGTCCCGGGAACGAGCACCGCCCTGTCTGGAGCGAACTACTCGACCTGGGCGGTCGCCGGGACCGACGACACAGCGTTCTATGTGTCGTCACTTTCTGTTCAAAAGGACATGCTGGTAACCACCGTGCAACGTCTCGACAAGGTGCGGGACACGCTTATCGGCTACCTCCGGGCGCAACAGGTGACTGCTTCCGGCAACGACACGACGAACTGGTTTCCGAACCAGGCCGGAGCGGCTGCCGCCGGATCGCTCACGGGCGCGGCGCCGGCCACCAACAACGGCTGCCGGGACGGGTGGTATGACCTCGCCAACGGCGGTGTGAGCGTCTTGCCAGCCGTCGGCCTGTCGTCGTCGGAGTACGGTACGACGGCGTGGGGCGGTCCCGTCCAGTATTGCAGGGATTACGACCCGCTCGGAACGAAGGTTGCAAACGCAGCCCCGCACTTCGCGGCGATTCGGATTCTGGCGAACGTGTCGTCCGGCGCGTCGCCGGATGCCGCCGTTGCTGGAAACAACGTCATTTTGACCTTCTGATTTGAATCTTGGGTAGTTGGTGAAACTTTGATCGATCTGGCAACACTTTGAAGGAGCATGTTCATGAGAAAGAAACTGTCGATTCCCGGAATGCAGGCCGGGTTCACCTTGATCGAACTGGTGGTTGTGGTCAGCATCCTGGGCTTCCTGGTGGCGATTGTCGCCCCGAGCCTGTCCAACAGCACAGACGGCGCCAAGGCGCAAAGCCTGCTGCGCGTGTCGCAGAAGCTGGCAGACAACTGGATGTTGATCAGCAGCTCGTGCGGTACCACGGGCGACGTTGCCAACAGCCCGGTCACCGGCAGCAGCGCAGCCAACACGCTGTTATTGCTGTTGGGCGGCAACGGCGCCGGCACCGGACAGTATTCGGTCCCGGCGGCCTACACCGCGTGCTATACCTCGGCCTCGATCCTGGCGCTGGCCGACTCGGCGCAATACGACACCGGCACCTCAGCATGGCAGGTGACGGGTTACGTGCCGACGCTTAGCTGGACAAGCGGTGTTTTCAAGACGGCGTATGCAAGCGTGCCGGATTCCCTTGCGCTGGCCGTAGTAAAGAAATACAACCCCGGGCTGGCCGCGCTGGCTGCCTCGGATGCGACCCATCCGGTGGTGCAGTACAGCGTTGCCGCTTCCGGCACGCGAACCCTGACGATCCTGCGGCCGATCAGTTGAAGCGACGTCCCGCGCATGTATCCAGCTTTCATCATTGCCGTGGGCATCTGGATGGCCGCGATCCTTGACGGGATTGTCGCGCAGAACCGCGATTTGGCGCAGATGTATGAATCACGGTTGAAACAACTGCAGCTGGTGCAACTCGCGGAGAACCTGGAGCAATACATCCGCGAGCGGGGTGCGACGCCGGCCTCGGTCGCCGCGCTTTCCGCAAGCGCGGGATTCGAGCATACACGCGCCCTGGCGGACAACTGGCAGGGATACGCGGTTAGCCCGACGCTGACCGACAGCGTTTGGCAATACTCGCGCATGGTGCTGTTTTCCAACGACCCTAAGGGTGGTACGACCGTTGCCGCATACCTGGCCGCCAATGCCTGCGGGTCCGGCGGCTACGACACGGCCTCAAGCTGGTGTGGCGCGAAAAGTAGCCAATGGTATCGGCGCGAAACGAAGGAACGTTACACGGAGCAATTGTCAACGCAGCGCGCGCGGATGAATCGGTTGGCGCAAAAGCTCGCGGACTATTACAGCAACAACGGCAAATACCCGGACCAGAACGCGGCGGCGGTGGCGCTCACCGCCGACAGCATCCAGTCGTTTGCCAGTCTCGCGGGGTATGCCGGATCGGCTGGCGCGTGCGGCGGGACATATGCCCACATGGGGGTGCTTGTTGACTGCGCCGACATGTTCGACTTGTGGGGCGGACCGGTCGGCTACCAGTTCGTGTCGAGCAAGGGCGTCGTGCTGATTGCCGAGAGCCCGATCTTCAACAGCAGCGGAAGCCGCGTGGTGGTGGCCGTCGATCTTGACAACAGCCAACTGTAGGAGAGGCGCATGAAACGGGACGATCCAGTGGTCTCCGAGGCTGAGAAGCATGACGCGGCCCAGGCGGAGGTGAGGGCGCATTCGGCACACCACGCGGAAAGTCCCGCCGCCCTGGCGGCCGAATGGGGCTGGAAGAACCCTGACAAGACGGTGATCAAGATTGCTGGCCAGGTGATCGCGGCGAGAAATACGGTGAGCGCCCAACTGCTGGTGGAGATGGGCGTCATCGGGGAGGAACAGAAGGAACGGCTGCTCAAGTCGAAACCACCGACGATCCAGACGATCGCATGGATCGCCCAGAAAAATTCGGCGGTGGTGCCATATGTTGAGCGCTTGCTGGCCTACAAGGCGGGGTATCCGTACTACGAAGTTCTTTCAGTGCTGTCGATTCACGCGTGCATGCAGATCGAGGCCGTAATGAAGCGCGCCGACGAGATCGACGCCGTGGTGATGATGATCGAGGAAACTGTCCCGGTGCTGGTGTTCTCCAGTTTCGGCACCCTGATCCGGTTCAAGTCGATGGGGCGGGCCGATCGTCATCTGGACCCAATCATCACCAATACGGGCAGCGAACTGCGCCTTGCCGTCGGCGTGCGCGACGAAATCTCGGTGGTGCTGACCAAGAACCGTAGCGCTGACCCATCGTCACCGTCGGTGGAATCTGCCAACGTGTGGAGCACGGCGTCGGCGGACAATACAAGCAAGCCGGAAAATCGTGAAATCACCCGCATCGTCGACGACGCGATCTCCATGGGCGCCACCGACATCGCCCTGAAGCCCGCGCGCACCGGGGCGTTGCAGGTACAGGTCAGAAAATTCGGCGATATGGTGTCGCCGGCATCCGCGACCGACCACCTCCATCCGGAGATGGCGGCCAAGGTCGTGTCCCGGCTGGCCATGAAGTCAGGCGCGAATCCGCAGGGCGGCGATGTCCGGGTACCGCTCGACGGGCAGATCACCTACCGCTCCGGCGTGGGCGACGCATTTCTGCGGCTCTCGTTCATTCCGATGCACCACCTCGGCGAACTGCGGAACCTTACCTCCGTTTCGATACGGATCATGCCTCGCAAGGACTCGCCGATTCGGCTGCAGGACCTCCGCCTGGCGCCCGACATCATCGACGAAATCCGCTTCGCGATGCGCGGTGCGGAAGGTCTGGTGCTGCTCGTTGGGCCAACCAATTCGGGCAAAAGCACCACCATCGCCGGTGCGATCGGCGAGCATGTGGCCTTGTTCGGGGACAAACGCAAGCGCCTGTCGGTCGAAGACCCCATCGAGCGATACGTCTATGGCGTGCAGCAGTATTCGCCGCCGCCAAGCGTCAGAGGAGATGCGGATCGATTCGAGATCATGCTACGGGCCTTCAAGCGCCACGATCCCGACCTGATCTGGGTCGGCGAGGTCCGTGACAAGGTGACGGCGGACCTGTGCGTATCGTCGTCCTCGACGGGACATATCGTGTTGGCGACCCTGCACGCAAAGGATGTCGTCATGGGGGTCGACGTGCTGGCCAAGACCATCAAGCCGGAACTGATCCTCCAGATGGTCGAATCCCTCGCGCTCGTGGTGTCGCAACGGCTGGTCAAGGAACTATGCCCGCGGTGCCACAAAGCGCACCCACCGACCGACGCGGAGCGCCGTCTGTTTGGCAAGTACACGCTGCATCAGGGTGAGGAAGCCGAACTGCCGGACAGCATCGCTAGCGTCAATCTCGACGGCTGCAAGTCCTGTTGGGGCGGCTACGTGAGGGAAGTGCCCATCAACGAAATGCTGCCGTTCGGCCGCAAGGCCAAGGATGCGGCCATCGCCATGCTGCTGGAAGGCGCACGTCATCGGGCGTCGCTTGCCGCCCTGCGGCCCATCACCTTGCTCGGCAGCGGCCTTCGGCTGCTCGCCGAAGGGCGGGTCGAACTTAGGTCGCTTCTTGTCTAGGGGTGGCCTGAACGCATGAAGCTCAGGGAAATTCGAGAATCCGCCGCCGCCCTCGGCAACCAATTGGCGGCGGGCATCCCGATCGACCAGGCGGTGGGTCGGCTGGCCCAGTTGCACCCGGCCCATGCGGAGTTTTGGAGCCACGCGGTCATATCGGTACAGTCCGGTGCGCCGCTGTCGGCCTCGCTGGAACAAGAATGGCCGATGTCCCTGGTCAATGCGGTCAGGGCGGGAGAGCGTTCCGGCAAGGTGGAGGACGTTTTTCTGCGGATCGAGGAAACCACGCAACTACAGGAGGAGCTGCGGGACACCATGTTGAAGTTGATATATCCGGTGTCCATGGGGATTGGCGGCGTGCTGGTGTTCATTGGATTCATGGTGTTCGTCCTGCCCAGGCTGTCGAAGTCGCTCGGCGGCAATTCGACCAGCCTTGTCTTTGCGTTGTCGAACTGGATGGCGGACTTCGCGGACCGTAACTGGATGCTGGTACTGGCAGGCATCGCGGTGGGGGTTGTTTCGCTGGTATCGTGGCTGCGCACCTCCGAAGCACGCCTGGTGATCCTCGATTGGTGCCTCGGGGTACCGGTGGTGAAGGACGCGCTGCGCGACCTGCATTTCGGTCTTTGGGCGAACTATGTCGCCATGCTGTCGTCCGCCGGAATCGCCATCTATGACGCGCTGAAGATGACCGCGCCGATGCTGCCTTCGGTGTTGCGCGAATGCGTGTTGAATTTCGAGCAGGATATGTCGCTGCACAACCGCCGGATGTCGGAAGCGGCAGACCCGGCCAAGCAGTCGCCGGGGGACCCGCGCATCGCGTGGTGGCCGTTCTACATCGCCAACGCCTTCATCATCGCGGAAACCACCGGGACCGTTGACAAGGAATTGCGACGTGTCGCCCCTTCGCTGGTGAAGGAGGGCGTGCAGAAGCTCAACTACAGCATCAGCTTTGCCAACGTGGTCAGCATGGCGTTCGCGGGGCTCCTGATCGTCGCCCCGCTCGCCGCCTATTACAGCGAGATCTTCTCGGCAATCCAGCATGCCCACAGATAAGGACACCATATGAACACCTTGGAAGTGCTGGCGGATGCCGGCGGCCACGCCTCCGAAGCGTTGACCACGCGCAAGGTGCTGCTCGCCGGCGATACCGTCTTTGCTTCGCTCCAACAGTTCGTGCCGGACAACTTCGTGCGGCAGGCGCCGCGCGAAGCCGTGGGCGGGTTATTTGCGCAATTCAGGAAGAACGTCAAGAAGGTCTACCTGTCCATCGACGACCGGATATTCGACATCCCCAGCAAGGTGCGCTTCGGGATAGCGATGGAAGGTTACATCGCGTGGGGCTTGCGCCACTCGCGGCGGGACACGTTGATCCTCTTCGGCGGCGCTGAAACGGACAAAGCAACGGATGTGAGCATTTTCGTGTTCGTGAATGGCGAGGTGGCGGAAATCGACGAGAAGCTGCTACCAGCCACATCGGCGACCTTCTTCCGCGACGCGCTGACCTCGATGTTGGGGGAATTGCGGATGAAGTACCCCACGGCGCGCTACACCCAGGCTGCGCCGCTTACCGACTGGGAGGAACCGGGCATCAACTATGTGGGCAACCAGCCGATCGCGGGCATCTCATATCGACCGTTGACGCGCACCTACAGCCAAGGCAGCGCCTATGTCTTGCCTGGTGCCGTGGCCTTGGCCGGCGCCCTGTTCTACTCGGGCGCCCTCTTGGCCGGGTGGATGGAGTTCGATAGCGCGATGGATGCCTATGACAGGTCGATGGCCGATCCGGCGATCCGCAACCAGGGCGGCATCGACGTGCGGCTGCTGGACGCCATGACGACGCGGCGGCAATACATGGACGAGCCGCGCCGCCAGGCCGTGCTTGCCGAAAAGCTGCCCAACATCGTGCGTGGCATCGGCGTGCTGCCGAGCGTACAGATTCTCGATATCAAGCTGCCGGCGCCAAGCATCAATCCATCGCTGCAGTTTGGCGTCACCGTATCGCCTGAGCAGGCGCAGCAGCGCCAAGCCATCGGGCCGGACCGGCCGCCCGACGTGTGGATGTCGATCGGCATTCCCAAGACACCCGAACCGGCCATCAATCAGGCGAAGACGGCCATGACTGCGATGGCCAATAGCACCGGCATGTCCTTGCGTCTCGCACACGCCGGTTGGCGCGACGACGGCAAGCGCCGGGTGCTGAACATTGAAGGGTTCATTCACGACGATGGAGCGGAAAAGAAATGATCGCTATCCGACAGGCCACGAGAATTCCGCTGTTCTTCGCCTGCACCTTCTTCATGGTGTTCGCGGTGCAGGGCATCAAGGCCTACAACATCCTCAAAGAGAAGGCCGCGGCGCAGGCTGCCGTGACGGAGAGCGTCGAACGTTGGAAGCAGAGCTACATGGCACTCAGCGATACGGTGAAGAAATGGGACAGCAACTACCGCAAGGACTCGACGATTCAGGATCTTCTGTCCCTCTATACGCTGGTGGGGCTTGCCGACTACGGGCTGATCGCTGACACCGACGGCGTTGTGGTGCATAGGATTGAGCAGGTCACGGTCAATGGCGTGGCCTTGGGGCTGACCCGGATCTGTCTTGCGTCATCGTCAGGATCGGAAATGGGCGCGTTGCAGGTACAGGGCGGCAACTACCAGACGTTGTTTGCGGGGCTGAAACGGCTGGCCGCGCGCCCTGACATCCATATCGGCACCATCAACATCAAGGGTGACCGCAGCTTCCCCGTGGCGAGTCTCGGCGATTTTTGCGTGTTGCTCAGAAGAGTCTGACCGGAAAGAGGGTAATCCGATGGCCTGGATCAACAGCGGCAGCGCAAGGCTTTACGTTTATCTCGCCGTGATCGCGGCGGCCACGATGGTCTGGCGAGGGGGCGAGTATGTCGACAACCAACTCCTGACTCTCGCGGTGAAGGCCGCACCACGGGTCGAGAAGAACAATGAGCCGATGGATAGCAAGAACTTCTATCCGGTGTGGGTGAAGCAATCGGTGGCACTCCCCCCGCTGCAGGTCGATGCCGAGGTGGATGTGTACTTCAAGAAAGTGGAGGAACCGAAGGTGGATCCGCCGAAGCCACCCGAACCCGACTACGGCGCGATGTTCCGTGAGTCCGCCACGGTGGACGGGGTTTCCGATGACGGGGTGTTTGTCAACGGCCAGTTCTACAAGATCGGGGCGCGGATTGAGGAGCTGGCGGTCATGCCGGCCTCGGGCAAGGCGATCATTCCGGTGGTGGAGAGTATTGCGTCAGGGCGGGTCATCTTCCGTGTCGGCAAGGCGGGCGTGGCGTTTCGGTTCTCGGACGGCGCGCAATGATGGTCCGCGCCCCGGACTGGTTCGATGCCCTGCGATACGACCGGCCAGGGTGGTTCCGGGTGCTGCTTGTCGGCGTGGTGGGAATAGCGTGGCTTGTGGCATTCATGTTGCTGCCGGAGCTCCCGGTCCTGCGTGTCATGGGCATCAGCGCCGCACAGGAAAGGGTGAAGGCGGTGCCACAAGGCATCATGTGGTCAGCGCGGGCGCTGCTGCATCAGAGGGGGCCAGGGGATTCCCGGCTGGTCTACGGCAACGTCGAGGGGATCGACAGCAGGGGGCGACTGATCGCCACGGTCGCCATTGGGGCCAATTGGGAACATCTTCCGCTGACCCTGGCCAACATCGTGGTCACGGATGTGTATGGCGCGGCACGAATCGTGGGCGG
>JAPLQT010000103.1 GCA_026399515.1 Pseudomonadota bacterium
GCAGCCTGCTCTGGATCCAGCTGTGGCCACCGCTCTACGCGGTCATGAATTTCCTCATGAATGTACAGGCGCAAAAGGCACTGACGAGTGCTACCAATGGCGGGGGGATGTCTCTGGAGTCCTACAGCTATCTCAACAACTCCGTGGTCAGCGATCAGGCCATTGCCGGAATGCTGGTGTTGTCGATCCCGGCGATTGCCGCAGCACTCATCAAGTGGGGCGATGCCGGGCTGAGATCGGTCGGCGCGTCTTTCGCGCCACGTGACGCAGAAAAGGCCGCCGCCGCCCTGGCGCAAGGCAACATGAACATGGGGAATGCGTCACTTGGCAATGTTCAGCATGGGAATTACTCTGCCTTGCAGCATTCCACGCAGCCCTCGCTTGCGGCAGGTGCAGGAAAAATGGCCTCGGCGGACAGCTTTGGCTCGATGGAGCGCACGGGGGATGCCGTGACCGTAAAAAGCGGCAACATGAGCATGACCGGGATCGACAGGAACCGTGATGGCCGATTTACGATCGACGAGGTCACCAACGTGTCGGCGGCGGGGTCGTCGCTCATGGGGGCGGTCGCACAATCAGGCATCGGACGCACGGCTTCGGACGTCAGTTATTCCGGTGAAGGCACCCAGGCATCGTCGGGGCGTGCCGCATCGGTAGGAGAAACCCAGACTGCGAAACTAACACGGGATCAAAGCGCCACATTTCAACGTCAATTGTCCAAGGCGTTGACTACCGAAATGGGTGGAGATACCAGTGCGGGAGTAAGCACCGGCACGGGTAACGTGGTCACCACCGGGAGGGATTATTCCGGCAAGAAGGGACTGACCAATCAGGAGGGTGTATCCGTTGATTCTGCCCTCACCGCCGGTGGCAGTGGCGCGCAAGGCAAACCCAAGGAAGGCCAGCCGCCCAAAGAAACTGGTCGGGCAGGGCAGCTTGCCATGGCGCTCGCAGAAAAGGCCTCCGGTATTTCAGCACGAGTCGCAGGTGCTGTAAAAACGGGGCAACGCTACGATGAATCCGCCGATCAGGCGATCAGGACGGCCACACAGGACGAATTGCGACACGCGGCGGATGTGGCCAGGCGGGGTTTGCTGCGTGTTGCCGGCAGCACTTCCGATCAGGGCGTGAAGCAGGCCGCTGAACGCGCCGCATCGACGCTGGACAAGGCCAGGACCTACGACAGCAAGGAACTTGCTTCCCTGACGGAGCAGCAGGAGGCAGGAAGCCGGCGTCAGGCGGGCAACGAGAACCGCTCGAGTGTTTCGGTGGATGAAACACTCGTCATGGCAAAGTCCGGCTACGAGATGCTCTTCGGGAAGGGGGCTGAGGTCACGCCGGAACGCTTGTCTGGATTTCAGCGTGAGTGGAATCAGAATCAGGGCTTTCGGGAAGATGTTGCCCTCGAAGCCAGAGACCGGATAGCGAAGACGCGGCTCGCCTCCGAAGGCGTTCAAACCCCAGAGTTGCCGCAGGATGTTCGGCAGGGTGGAGAGAAGAATCTTGCCAAGCTGGGCGAAAAGGGGAAAGCCGAGGTCGCGGCTGCAAATAGTACGAACAGTAAAGAGGTCCAGCGCCAACAACACGCCAATCCGAAATCGATGCCGGATCTGTCACCCGCGGCGAAGCACTATGCGGAAGCGTTCAATTCTGCGACTGCGCTGACCAGGCAGAAGGAATCGCAGGTCCTGCTTGAGAGCGGCATCACGATGATGGCAAATCAGCTGTACCAGGATCGACAAAAGGGGGCTGGAACCGTACTCCTGAATGCCTACGGATTTGGCGCCGGATCCGCCAGTGTTCAGGAGTCCGCTGGAA
>JAPLQT010000134.1 GCA_026399515.1 Pseudomonadota bacterium
CTGACCAGGGACTTCACGCCGGCGAAGCCGAATCAGGTATGGAGCGCCGACATGACCTATATCTGGACCGCCGAGGGTTGGCTGTATCTGGCCGTAGTCCTCGATCTGTTCAACAGGGAAGTCGTCGGCTGGTCGATCAAGCCGAGGATGACGGCGGACATCGTCCTTGATGCGCTGACCATGGCGTGGTTCCGCAAGAAGCCGGCGCCGGGCCTGATTCATCACTCCGACCGGGGAAGCCAGTATGCGAGCCACGCCTTTCAGGCGCGGCTGGAAGAATACGGAATGGTCTGTTCGATGAGTCGCAAGGGCAATTGCTGGGATAACGCGCCGACGGAGAGCTTCTTCAACAGCCTGAAGAATGAGCGGGTGCATGGCACCCGCTACAGTACGCGGGCCGCAGCCGAGGCCGATCTGTTCGACTACATCGAACCGTTCTACAACCGGCGGCGACAGCATTCCACGCTCGGCTACGCCTCGCCCATGAAATTCATGGAAGACTGGATCAGCACTCAGCATGAGCAACAATTGGCGGCATAATGCCGATGGGTTGGAAGACGAAAAACAGAGGGAAGCTCAGTAAGCGCTCATGGATTTCCGGTATGTTGGTCTTGGGTTTTGTGTTTGGCAAAGCTCGTGCAGCCTGATCCGCCCTGGGGCCGACAAGCCCGACCGGGAGCAAATGGCGCACGAGCCGAGCCGCCTGTTTGAAGCCCGAACAGTTGACTGAACGCACTTCGCATTGACAAGGAGGGGCTATGACAGGCCTGTCAAACACAAGTATTGAGTCCATCACGGTGGGTATCGATGTCGCCAAGAACATGATCGAGGTGGCCATTGGCCCGAATGGCCCGACACTGAGCTACGGGAACAATGGTGACGGTTTTGATGAGCTGCTCAAGAAGCTTGCAGCGCACCAGGTCGGGCTGGTCGTCATGGAGGCGACGGGCGGCCTGGAGTCGGCTGTCGCCTGTGCGTTGCAGGCGGCGGGATATGCCGTGGCGGTCATCAACCCCAGGCAGGCACGCGACTTCGCTCGGGCGATGGGGCAATTGGCCAAGACCGACCGGATCGACGCGTGCATCCTGGCACAGTTGGCGCAGGTACTCGAGCGACATCCCGAGCGCAATAAGTTCATTAAGCCGCAGCCCACCACCGAGCAGCAGGTGCTGGCGGCGCTGGTCGCGCGCCGGCGCCAGCTCATCGCCATGCTGGTCAGTGAGCGCAATCGGCTGGCGCAAGCCCATCCGCTGGCCAAGAAGAGCATCAACAAAATCGTCAAGGTGCTGGTCAAAGAGCTGGAACGCATCGACAGTGACATGGCGAGCCAAGTCCGTTCGAACTTTGCCGATCTGTCTGGCTTGCTCGACAGCGTCAAGGGTGTCGGGCCGACAACCCTGTCGACATTGATTGCCGAACTGCCGGAGTTGGGCCAACTGACGCGCCGCGAAGTCAGTGCGCTGGTGGGCGTAGCCCCGCTCAATCGGGACTCTGGCGCAATGCGGGGCCGACGAACGATCTTCGGGGGACGTGGCAGCGTGCGACAGGCGCTGTATATGGCCGCATTGGTGGCCGCGCACCATAACCCGACGATCAAGGTCTTCTACAACCGTTTGGTGGCCGCTGGCAAACCGAAGAAGGTCGCTTTGGTGGCTTGCATGCGCAAACTGCTCACCATCCTCAACGCGATGGTTAAAGCCGGCAAACCTTGGGATGCCTCTCTTCATGCTACTTGACTTCCAAGACAGTTGCTCCTGGAAGACAACGTTGCTTCCCTGAAGAGCCTGACCGAGGTCAAGGACGTGCAAGCCTTGCTGGCGCTTAACACGACACAAACCCAGCCAGGCCTTGAAAAGACCGTCGCCTATTCCCGCGAGGTTTATGAAATCTTCACCGAGATCCAGGGCGAAGTCGCCAAGATCGTCGAAGCGCAGTTCACGGATGCCCAGAAGGCCGTCACTGGCGCCATCGAGGCCGCGTCCAAGAATGCCCCGAAGGGCACTGAAGGCGTGTTTACTGCCGTCAAGTCGGCATTCGCCGCTTCGAACTCCGCGTACGACAACGTTACCAAATTGGCGCGTCAAGTGAGCGAAATCGCCGAATCCAACCTGTCGGCCGCCACCAACGCCACCGTCAAGGCCGTTGGCGCAAACGCCACCAAGGCCAAGAAAGCCGCGTAATCTGATTTTCTGTACCGTCTCCTCCTCCAGTCGTCTATGACTGGATTCAACCCCGGCCTTGAGCCGGGGTCTTTTTGGGGTTTGCGGTCAGGGCTGGCCTCCTATATTGAGATTGCTATAGCAATTAGTGATAAAACTCTAGCGAACCTCCTAAATCTGGCCCAAAGTTGCGGCCTATACACTCCAGAAAACCCTGTTTATGGCCAGCAAATAGTGAATTATGACGGTTACACACAGGAAACTGGCGTCAAAAACGGGAAATCGTGGGTATTGCGGCGCACAGGTAGCGTCTTCCGGGGAGATCCATTGGCAGTCAGGGCCAATGGGGAGTCGACGGCGACGTGCGCTTCGTGAAATACTATGCAGGCAACGTCGCCGCTGTAGGGGCTGCGGGGCGCGCTTTCTACCTCATCGGCGACAGCAGCGCTACCCAACTCCTGCCGCGCTTCGCTTGCCAGACAACGATTGCTGCGCAATTCGTCCGCCGAAAGCCCTGCGGGCAGCACATCGTAAAACCGGCATATTCATGCCTGAAATTCAAAACCCAAAATCACGTCCGGCTTGCGCTGCTCGCTACGCTGAAAATTCATCGCCGCCGGATTCCTACGAAAATACGGCACCGTTAACAGGCTGTTAAGGTAAATGTCGGGCGGCAGGTTGTTGGCATTGTGCGATCCCCACGAACAAGCCAAAAAGAGCAAAATTGAAACGTCCCATACTTTGAATACGAGCCCAGAGGCAACCATGAAGAGCAACGCTGAACGCTATCTAAGGCTCACCGCGAGATGGCTCATTTTTCTCGGGCTACCGGTCATCTTTGTCGTATTTAGTCGCGAAATCGACACCTCGATCGGAATGCGGTGGGCAATCGTGCTGGGTTCCGTAGTGGGCGCAGTTGCCTACTTTCTCACCTACTCAAGAGCAGAACTGACGGGCCAATCTCCGTCTGCACACAAAGATGCTGCCGACAATAGATCGCAGCTCAGCAAAGATTGAGATCGACGGCAGTCGAGGTCGTCGCGTAATAGCACGCTCCAGGAACGAAAAATGACCCGTTTGCCGCGCAGTAACATGACATACCCGGAAACCATTCAGAGCAACGCCATCTGGGCCCGCCGCATCTCCGGCGTCAGCCCGCCATCATAGACACCCAAGGTTGTCAGAATGCCCTTGTGACGGGCTTGCCGCGCCACATAGCGGGGATCCATCCCCTTATTGAGCGCGTGCGTGATACCCGAGTGCCTGAGCCAATGCGGGCTGGCCTCACCTAGTCGGGCCGCCTGCTCACCGGTGGCCACGCGTGAAGCATTCAAGAAGACCTGCTTCAGCACGGCATACAACGCCCGCTCAGTCATCTGCTTCGTGGTCGATGGCAATTCCTCCACCCGGATGATCCCGGTCGGCGAGCCATCCAGGTATCTGAGAGGCGTTTCGATCTTCTCGGTGATCTTGCGCTTCGAGATCGCCATGACCGCCGGATCGCCGTCACCCGTAAAAGGGTAGGCGACCTTGCCCAACGATCGCCGATAGTCCGCCAGGGCGTCCATGGTTTGTGGAAACACGTCAATCACCGCGGCTTTCGTGGCCCGCTTGGACGGCCAGATGTACAGGCGCCAACCGCCTTCCTTGAATTCAAAATCGCCCATCTGCAGCCGCGAAATCTCCGAAATCCGTAACCAGGACAGGTAGGCCAACCGGAACAGCCACCGGCAACGCTGGTAGTGCTTCTCGTCCCGCGGGGATTCGCGCGGCATGCCTTCGATGGAAACCAGGACGAAATGGATGTCTTCTAAGGACAAGAGGTGCTCCAGATCCTCTTCGCCCTCGATCTCAACCCGTTCCCGGGGTTTTCTGGGCTCTCGGCGGGCGGCGACGACGCGGCCCATTGCGGCCACCGGATTGCTGTGGCGAAACACGCCGAGGCTGGCCAGCACGTTGCCGGGCGGATAGCCCACGTGGTTCAGCCAGGTCATGAACCGGCTGACTTCGCCTTTGTATGACCGTGCCGTGGTGAGCGGTGCCAGCGCCAGGTCGGCAAAATAGACCGACACCGCCCAGGCGTCGTCGTGAGCGGCCGGTAGAACGCTGCCCGGTGTCAGCGCCAAACGGGCAACGGGGGTTTGCGGCGACGTAGCGGTGTCCTGGGGCTGTTGCATCAAAGGGCTTCCGCGCAAAACGCCGCCGGCGTCAGGATTCGGGTATGTTCAAAATGGCCAAGCTTGAGGAGGCCGGCACGTTGATCGCCGGTCACCAGGTAGTCCGCCTCCCCGACCACCGACATGGCCAGCAGGAAGGCGTCAAACGGATCATCGGCCTCAATGTCCGAGGGCAGGGATTCTAGAACTATGGCGCGTTGCAGGTTGTTCACCATCGTCCCCACCCGATGCGGCTGCAGTACCGCCTTGAATTTCGGATAGCGGCTGGCCCGCCGCAGTTCGTCGAGCTGCTTCACGGAGGTCACGATCTCAAAGCGTGCCGCGCGCCAGGCGCGATAGATGAGCTCGGGTGGCCCGTGGGGCGAGAGGAGGGCACTGAGCAGGACGTTGGTGTCCAGGACCACACGCATTACGCGTTACGCGCCCACTGGACCGCCTCGGCGACGACGGCGGCGAGATCCAGCTCGGCTACGTTGGCGTTGGCAGCCTTGGCATCCTCAGCGGTCAGCTCCAGGATATGCGACCGAACCGCCTCCTCGATGAAGCGCGACAGTTCGCCTTTGCGGCCGCCGCCCTGGCCGGCGAGGTACAGACGAACGGACTGGTCGGTGTCTGCGGAGACCGCGACGTTCCACCGGACTGAATTCATAGACGTTCTCCGTGTTTTAGTGTATTCGTGTAACGGTGTTTATACACCTAGCAGGGTCGCCTTGCAAGGGAATCGTCGGCACCGATGCGCCTGTGGACCATCAGCAAGCCCTGCCAAACAACGTATTCCGGGACGGCTGGGTGACCATTATTTCCATACCGGGATTCTACGCTATATATTCCGTGATTGCATTATATCGGATAAACAACTAAAACAACATCGCGTAAATACGTAATATGTGTTATGCTACTACTAAATAGTATCGCTGGGAGCACTCATGACCACGGACATTCAACCACTCGTCTCTAAGGCGCTGGCAGATCTTGGCCTAGGCGCATCACGCCGTGAGCGAGTATTTGCGGTCGCAAAGATATGGCATCGCCACAATGGAACGCTGCCAACCATCGATCTCGCCAGGAATCTCTCCGGCGGGCGTGGCAGCCTCACTGACGTGTCTCGTGACCTCAAAGACTTTGCAGCCACGATTGCAGTAAAGACGGAGCGTCTGATCAACACGCCCGACATGCCAGAGGATCTCGGGATTCAAATCAACGACCTTGTGAATCAATTGTGGTTGGCCGCCACCACCAAGGCCGCCGGCGAATTCAACATCGAGCGCGCTGAACTTCAGGCCCACAATGACGAGCTGGCCAGTAAGAACAAGAACCTGGAAGCCGAACGCCTTCAGGCGCTCACGGATCGATCGGCTTCCCTGGAACAACTGGCAGCCGAGCAAAGGAATGTCGCCAGCCTGAAAGAGACCGCTAGAACGTTGGAAAACACTGTTTCGGACCTCAAAGCGACTGTCGGCCAGCTTCAGTCACGCATCGGTGAAATGGAAACCGACAAGCTCCGGACGGCCAGAGAGCACGATGCCGCTGTCACGGGTCTCAAGTCTCAGGTCCTCGACCGCGACAACCGCATTTTGGACCTCCAGAATGCGGCCGCAACCATCAAGGCGGGATACGAGGAAAAGGTTGCTGCTGCTATGACTCTGGAATCAGAACACCGAATTCGTGCCAACCAGGCGGAGCAGGGCAGGCAAACTTCCCAGGTAGCCTTGGAAGTGGCCAGCAATGAATTGGCGACAATCAAAGGACAGCAACAGGCCATGAACTCCCGCATTCAGGATCTCGAGCAAGGACGGGATGCCGCCGTCGGCCAGGTTGCTGTTCTCAATGCCAATCTGGAAACCGAAAGGGCACGGCGGCAGAAGCTTGCTGAAGAAAATGAGGCATTGAAATCCGATAGGGTAAAGAAAGAGGGAACTATTCAGACTCTGCAATCAAGGGTCTCCGACCTCGAAGCAAAGCTTTACCAGGGTAAGCGATCATAGTGAACTTAGCCTGCCGAAATATTCGCTATATAAGTAGCCAACATGTGTTGGTGCCTACGGAGTAATTGATGGCATCTCTTTTCGATTGGATAACTAATTCGTCCCCTGATTGGGCAAACCATACAATTCTGAACTGGGAAGATATCTACCAGCGGTGTGATGACGCTGACATGCTCCAATTCATCACTTGCGAAGTCATTGAGAATAACACGAGCATCGACATGCACGAGGTCGTTGGACAGCGCGATCATTATGCCGGCCAGACATGGCTACAGGCAGCTCTGACTCCTCAGTACAAGGAAGGCAAAATGAATGATGCGTTCAGATTGTACGAGGAGAATCCAAATTACTACTTCTCGGGCGCCTTGAACAATGGCATCAGTTTGAGTTCATTGAATGACGGACCCTGGTTCTCCGATGGCGGAGGAAATCACCGGACCATCGTCGCAAAATTTTGCTGCGGAAGGATTCTTCAACAAACCGGGGTTTCCCCTCTGGTGATCAACGTTGCCAAACATCATTACACGGTCGACATTGAGGCTTGGGAGTATTTTGCACGAATGCGATCCATGGCTGAAAAGGGCGTTCATGATTGCATAACTCGTGTGACAGATTCTGAGTCCAGGACCAGTAATCGCGTCACGAGCGAGTACCAGCAGAGTTTCGACATCGGCGATTATCGATTCAATAGTCGAGGACGCCACGGGGTTCTTGATTCACGTGAGTTTTGCATCTATGCGCGCCATGTACTCAAGACAAATGGGGAGCTATCGAAATACGAGAAGGCTTTGCATCACTGGAACATGTTGTTTGGTGATATGCACAAACTAATTTATATGCGGGCCTGAAATCGCAAAGGTATCATGTTGGCATATTCACTTGGGTATCCCACAATGGACAGACCGACCATCCACACTCCGCAGGACTTGCGCAACTACCCTAATTTCGTGGGATCGATCGATCCCAAGATTCAACCTCTGAGCCATATCATCACCGGCTATTATCTTAATGAAGAGTATCCGTGCGGACTGAAAGGCTGCCACCAACCACACAAAGAAGGTTACCTGGTTGCGCTTGAGGATGGCAATGTTAGCAATGTCGGCTGGAAATGCGGCGAGGCCTTTGGTGAAAAGTTCGCGATCGAAAAGACTAGATATACCGATCTAATTCTGCGCCCCAAAGCTATCCAGACAATTCAAGAAGCGATCGTGAAAATTCATGGCCTGCGTCAAGATCTGGACAATCTGGCCACCGAAGCAGACCGCCTTAGCCAATGCAAGTTGGGAATGCGCAATTACTTTCCAAAACTCTATAAGGAACTGGATCGCAGGGCACATAGTGGAACTGACCGCGTCGTTGAGCAGATCGAGCGGACCAGCAAGGAAATTGAGGACCTTCAGGCACTGAGTCCAGGCGCAAGTCGGGAAAGCTTTCGGTACAGGGATGAACCTCGCGGTGTTCTACAAGGGATTCGAGTGCTTGCCGGCAATTTCCGCGACGACGTGATCATACGACTCACCGGAAGGGCCACCGAACTTCAGCATATCAATGTCACTTCACTGCCCACCGACAAGCTGTTGGATTGGGAACGTTGGGCACAGAACTTCGACGATACAGTGACGCAAGCACGGGCGACGATTTCGGCTGGCAATGCCTTGTTCTCGCTAGAGAGTTTTCGTCTCATGACCTATATCGCGACCGTTGATACTGAGCGGGCGAAGCTGAAGACATTGACCGTGGCAACTTTGCTACGATCCGGGTCCGGTGATGCTCAGGTTGTGTCAGTACATCCTGCGAAGCAATCCAAGAGAGATCGCGATAGCCAAAAGCGTCTCGAGGCGACCCTTCAAAAAGCCAGGAACAAGGGCCGGTAATCCATTTTCTATGAAATCAATCCTTGCCCTGCTGCTCGCCACCATATCGGCCACCTCCTTTGCCGCCGATCTCCCCGATCGCACTTTTACCCCGGGCGCCCTCAACCCAGATGTTCGCCAAGACAATATCCAGAGCACCGTTTGCATCTAGGGTTTCACCAAGACAATACGGCCGCCGGCGTCTTTTACGAACAAGCTGAAGAAGCGGCAGCTGATCGCTTACGGATACAGCGACCGCAATCCGAGACACTACGAAGAGGACCACCTGGTCCCACTGAGTGTTGGCGGACATCCGACGGATCCCCACAATCTCTGGCCGCAGCCGCGGAACTCAGAATGGAATGCGGCAAAGAAGGATCAGCTTGAATTCGCGATGTACAAGGCGGTCTGCCGGGGTGATGTTACCCTCGATGAGGCCCACCACGCCTTCGCAACAGACTGGATCGCGGCCTACAAGCATTACGGAAGCCTGCTCGGAAAGTACCGCGGACGTGGCGAGTGACGAATTGCCCACATCCCACTCTTAAACCCTTTGCATCGTCGATGCCGAGGGCCTCGTCGTCTGCGGTCACGAGTGGCCCGACGTGACTTCAAGGTCTCAAATCGTGCCTGAACTGGTCTTTTCCCCTGACCACGTATGAAATAGACTCATTAATTCAATGCTGATTCTGTTAGAGGGCGCGCCCTTATGTTGGTCTCCGCTCACAAAACGGACCACCGCTTTACTGCTTTCTCCGTTCCACTAGATCCCGAACCCCATCACCGAACTCCTCAGCCCGAACTGGATGGGTCCGCCAGCCGAATGGTCCGCTGACTGGCAGACTCATCCAGTTCGGGGTAAAATCGTGCGTATGCGATCTAAACAAAAAAATAGCGGGCCGGAAGGGCACTTCTCTGGGCACGAGACCTTCCCGCTCCGTCAAATGTGGCTCAAGAAGGCCTTCGACAGGGCCGACGCGGAGGGCCGGGTAAGCCGCGACATATTTTCCGACGACTCGGCCATCGCCAAGTTCGGAGTCGGGCGCAACATGGTTGGATCCATCCGCCATTGGGCCCTGGCCTGCGACGTCATCCGCGAAACCGATCCCAAAGGCCCCTTCACGCTCACCGAGACCGCTCGCGCGATATTCTCCGACGGCGGCCTAGACCCCTTCTCTGAAAATCCCGCCACCGCCTGGTACGCTCATTGGTGCCTCGCCGGCCGCGGCACGCGCGCGACGACGTGGTTCTGGCTCTTCAACGCGCTCTCCGCGCAGACCTTCACCCGCGAGGAGGCTCTCGGCCCGCTGTCCGAATACGCCGAGATCGCGGCGCCGGGCAAGAAACTCTCGCGATCCACACTCGCCCGCGATTTGGACACCTGCCTGCGCGGATACGCCCCCCGGGCCGGCGCCGCCACAGCCGAGGAGGCCGCCGAGCCCATGCTCGGGGAACTCGGTCTCCTGCAAGAGGAGCGCAAGGGCGTGTTCTCCTTCCGGCGCGGCCCGAAAGCCACGCTCCCCGACGCGCTGTTCGCCTGGGCCCTTCTGGACTTCTGGGACCGCACGGCGCCGGGCGAGACCTCCATGACGTTCGAGACCGTCGCCTACGCTCCCGGGGCTCCCGGCCGCGTATTCAAACTGGACGAGGACTCCGTTGCCGAGCGACTCTTCGCGCTTGGTGAGATAACAGGCGACCGGCTGCGCTGGACCGACACCGCCGGCCTGCGCCAGATACACCGCACCGACTTCGACCCTGCGCGCCTCAAGGTCCGCCTGCTAGGGGATGCCTATGTCTGAGCCGAAACGCCCTGGCGCCGTGCGCGTCTCGCCGCACTTCGCCCGCTCGGCCCGCGTCGACGCCGACATCGGACGCCCTGGCGCCCTCGACAGCTACCTGCTCACCGCCACCGCCCGCGAGGCCCTCTCCACCATGGCCAGGCAGATCTCCGGGAGCACCCAAAGGGCCTTCACCTGGACCGGCCCCTACGGTGGCGGCAAGTCCTCCCTCGCCGTCGCGCTGGCCACTGCCGTGGGCCGCGACGCTGGCTCGCGTCGCGAGGCGCGAAGGCTCCTCTCCGCCGACACCATCGCGGGCTTCACGCAGGCCTTTCCGGTCCGCAAGGGCGGCTGGCTGGTCGTCCCCGTCTCCGGAAGGCGGACCGGAGCCGTCCTCGAGATTGCGAAGGCCCTGCGCAAGGCGCTCGACAGGCCCGCCGCCGGGCGGGTCTCGGAGCAGTCCGTCATCGACGGGCTCCTGGCCGCGGCCGAGTCGGGAGACCACGACGGGATCCTCCTCCTCGTGGACGAGATGGGGAAACTCCTGGAGTCCGCGGCGGCGGGGGGCGACGACGTCCACTTCTTCCAGGAACTCGCAGAGTCCGCCTCGCGCAGCGAGGGACGCCTCGTCGTCGTGGGCATCCTCCACCAGGCTTTCCGGCAATACGCCTCGCGCCTCGGGAGCGCCGCGCGCGACGAGTGGGCCAAGGTCCACGGCCGCCCCTCCGACATCCCCTTCGTCGCCACCGGCGCCGAGGTCGTCGAACTCATCGGCCGCGCCATCGAGCGCGACGCCCCGCGCCCGAGATCGGCCCCGCCGGCCGCCCCCGCGGCCGCCGCCATCGCCGGCAGACGCCCCGGAATGGGTGAGGGCCTGGCCGACCTCCTTGAGCGCTGCTGGCCCCTTCACCCGATCACGGCCGCGCTCCTCGGTCCGGCCTCGCGCCGGCAGTTCGGGCAGAACGAGCGCAGCGTCTTCGGATTCCTCTCCTCGCTCGAACCCCACGGGTTCCAGGATTTCCTCGCCGGATGGGACGGACAGTCGTCCTACGGCCCGGACCTCTACTGGGACTACCTGCGCGCCAACCTCGAGCCGGCAATCCTTTCCTCGCCGGACGGGCACCGCTGGGCCCAGGCTGCCGAGGCCGTCTCCCGCGCCGCGGCCAAGGGCGCCGGCCCCGCCGAGACCTCCCTGATAAAGGCTGTCGCCGTCATCGACCTTTTCCGGCCCGTCTCGGGCCTCGCCGCCGACGACGCAGTGCTGCGGTCGGCCTTGCCGTGGCTGGCCGACGACGCTTTCGCGGAGGCCCTGGAACGGCTGTCCCAGTGGCGCGTCGCCGTCTTCCGCCGCCACGTCGGGGCGTGGACCGTGTTCGAAGGCAGCGACTTCGACATCGAGAGCGCCGTCTCCAAAGCCCGCGGCTCGTTCGCGGAGCCCGACCTGGCCACGCTGACGTCGATGGCCAACCTCCACCCGGTCGTCGCCAAGCGCCACTATCACCAGACGGGCACCTTCCGCTGGATGGGCGTGTCGCTGCTGCGCGCCGGCGACGCCGAGCGCTTCGCCGAAGACTACTCGCCCGAGGGCGGCGAGTTCGGCCGCTTCGCCCTCGTCCTTCCCGACCGGGACGCCCCCGCGCACGCGGCGGTCCGCGCCGCCAAGCGCGTCCCGCTGGACCCGCACCGCCCCGTCGTCTTCGGCGTGCCCCCCAACCACGCCCAGATCGCGGACCTCGGCGCCGAACTCATCTCGCTGCGCATCGTGCAGACGACCCGCCCCGAACTCGAGGGCGATCCCGTGGCCCGCCGGGAGGTCTCCGCCCGACTCGTCGCCGTCAAGGGCGCCATCGAGGAGGCCCTGCGCGTGGCCGTCTCCGACGCACAGTGGATCGCCAGCGGCGAGGCCCGCAAGGGCGTGCGCCTGTCCCCACTGGCCTCCGACATGGCCGACGCCATCTTCCGCGACGCCCCGAGGGTGTGGAGCGAACTGGTCAACCGCGACTCCCTTTCGACGAACAGCGTCAAGGCCCGACGCGATCTCCTGCACCGGATGGTTGACAAGGCCGGCGAGGAGAACCTCGGCCTGGAGGGCTTCCCGGCCGAGCGCGGCCTGCACGAGACGCTGCTGGCGACGACCGGAATGCACGCGAAGGATCCCGACACGGGCGCGTGGGTACTGCGCCCGCCCGTCCCGGGCGACGAGGCGGGCTTCCACGCCGTTTGGAGCGACACACTCTCCCTCGTCTCCGGCTCCGGGGCCGAGACGCGCGCAGACGAGATATACGCCCTGTGGGGGCGGCCTCCCTACGGCATCAAGGATGGGCTCAAACCGGTCCTGCTGACCGCCTTCGCCCTGGCCCACCCCGGCAACGCGGCCATCTACCGCGACGGGGTCTTCGTCCCCGCGCTCACCGACGCCGACGTCGACGAACTCCTCCAGGACCCGCGGCGGTTCTCCCTGCGCTGGGTCACCGCCGGCACCGAGCACGCTGCGGCGCTGGCCTCCCTGTCCGAGACTCTCGGGAAAATGGGCTTCCCGGCGGGCGACGCGAGCCCCCTGGGGGTCGGCCGGGCCATGGTGGCCCTCGCTTTCTCGGTCCCGGCGTGGGCCCGCCGCACCCAGAGGCTGTCGCCCGAGGCGCGGGCCACACGCGACGCCCTGCTTAGGGCCGACGATCCGCACAGACTACTTTTCATCGACCTGCCCGCGGTTCTCGGGGCGCGGCCGTCGGAACTCGGCGCCCGCCTTTCCGGTCCGCTCTCGGAACTCCTGACCGCGTACCCCGCGATGCTCAGGGCGGTCGACGCCAGAATGGCCGAGGCGCTGGACGCCCCCCGCGGGGACGACGCGGAACTCTCGTCGAGGGCGTCCGCCGTCAGCCGGGCTACCGGCGATCTGCGCCTCGAAAGTTTCGCGTCGCGCCTGCAAAAGCGCGACGGGAGCCTGGCCGCCATAGAGGGCATCCTGAGCCTCGCCGCCAACAAGCCGCCGCGGGACTGGACGGATCTCGACATCGACGCCGCCACGGTCGCCGTGGCCGATCTCGCCTTGGCGTTCAGGAGGGCCGAGGCCCTGGTCGCCGTCGAGGGGCGCCCGCCCGGCCGCGAGGCGTTCGCCGTCGTCATCGGGGCCGCCGGCCGTTCCGACTCCGTGACCAGAACCTTCGAGGTCGCCTCGCGCGACCGCAAGGCCGTCGACTCCGCCGCCGACGGCGTGCTGACCCTCCTGCGCGAGTCGGGGCTCTCGGGGGACCTGCTCATGGCCGTCCTTGCCCGCGCCGGCACCTCGCTGGCGAACGCGAAAGACGGAAAATGAGCGAACGCCATCTCCTGGGACTCTCTGGCGGACGCGACAGCGCGGCCCTGGCAGTGCACGTCCGCCAGACCCGGCCCGAACTCGACGTCGAATACTTCTACACCGACACCGGCAAGGAACTGCCGGAGGTCTACGAGTTCCTCGGCCGCCTCGAGGGTTTCCTCGGGAAGCCCATCCTCCGGCTCAACCCGCGGCGCGACTTCGACTTCTGGCTGCGCGAATACGACCACTTTCTGCCGTCGCCGCAAACCCGCTGGTGCACTCGCCAGTTGAAACTGGCCCCCTTCGAGCAGTGGATCCGCCCCATGCTCAACGCCGGCGACAAAGTCTTCACCTACGTGGCCATCCGCGCCGACGAGGAGTACCGCGAGGGCTACTCGTCGAAGCACCCAAACCTCCGCGTCTCACTGCCCTTCCGCGAGGAAGGCATAGATAAAGCAGGAGTCTTGGAAATCCTGGAATCCTCCGGGGTCGGACTGCCGCGCTACTACGACTGGCGCAGCCGATCCGGCTGCACTTTCTGCTTCTTCCAGCAGAAGATCGAGTGGGTGCGCCTGCGCGAGCGCCACCCAGACGCCTTCGAGGAGGCCAAGGCCTACGAGAAGACCGCTCTCGAGCACGGCTCCCCGTTCACCTGGAGCAAGGGTGAGCCCCTCGACGAACTCGAGAACCCAGAGCGCGCGCGCCAGATTCGCGACGAGCACGAGAAGAGGCGCCTGCGCGAACTAGGGAAGCGCCGACCCAACCCCCTGCGGCCGTGGGAGGACAACATGGACCTCGACGAACTCTACGGCGAGGACGAGGGCGGCGGCGCCTGCGTCGTCTGCCACAAGTGAGGTTCGAACCCCGCGCTAACCCGGATTTTTTACAAGAGTAGCTCGGTGGAAGCGCCGTAAGGCGCGTTGATCAGGTATTCAAATCGGCTTGTTGGACAACTCTCGGGCGACCAAGCTACTCCATCAAAGATTGTATTGATCCACGGGAAGCTCCGTCGAGACTAGATGAAAACCGTTTGGATGTATGCCAAGATTGAATCGACTGTCGACACCTACTTCAAGATAGTAGCCGAAGTCTCCAGCACTCGAAATCGCCTTTCCAACCACTGTCGATTTCACGAACTCAAGCGTGCAGGAATCCATACTGAGATTCTTCGCACACAACGCCGTCACTACATTCCCCTGCGACAAAGATGAGTCCTGTCCAAACAGGACACGCGGGCCAGTGAATCGGAGCTGCATACCTCCAGAAAGCAGCAGAATCCCGGCTTCTTCTACCGTGACGAGGTCTTCGATGGTGCGTCCGCCGATCGCCGAGTACATCTGCGCGAACGAGCCGACCCAGCCCGCCGGCATGAGAAAATATCGTTGATCGTGCGTGGCTTCCTCATGTCCTTCAAAATCGCGCACCAAGCCGTAGATGAAGTCGAAGAAGCTCGGAGCTGTCTTCAGGTCGTCGAAGTGCAGACGCACACGAGCCCTTAATCCAGTTAGGGACCGCTCGAACATGCGAAGAACAGTGCTCTCATCAAAATTCAGATTCCGCCCCTTGAGCGGTGGGACAAGACCCAAGTTGTGTGAGGTTGCCCAAGCTTCGCAGCCACTCGTAAAGCCAGTTGGTGACAGCACCAACCCCACGTAGGTAGTGCCATCAGCATAGCGGTTCATCGTCTGTACGACGGAGCACCACTCCTGGACATGGGCGGGCTCCGCGCGGCGTGCGAGAAGTTTGCAACTCACAAGCAGCACGACGCGTGGGGAACTGAGAAGTTCAGCTGCCAAAACGTCGATTTCCTTCGCCGGCGGCCCCTTGAAAGAGGCAACCTCTGGAAAAAGGGCACTCTCGATTTGGATTGTCTTGTTGTGCTCAACAGAAACACCGGCGCCGAGTGCTCGCTGCGCTATCTCGAAGGCTTTTCGCTCAAGATCGTTCTTGAACTTCATCGAAACACCTTTTCGCCCGAGGCAAGAATCATCCCGCGTACGAGCTTCTCCGCTCGCACCTTCTTGAGAGTACTCCCCTCGCGAATGACGAAGACAGCGTCGGCAGTGACAGAAAGTACCGTTGCTCCGATCTGCTTTCGGAGGATATGCATCGAAAACCGCGGACGATGGATCTCGGTCAAAGGCTGCGCGAGGAAATCGCCACTCTCCGTTGGTTTAAGACTATATAGGTCGAGGCCTCCAACATAAACTACAAGGCCAACAGCATCGTCAACCAGCACCCGCTGTCCTTCGGTTCGGAGTCGTTCGAGCAAGACTTCAAGATCAACCTTCTGTCCGGTGCTATCCACGATGAGAAGTTGCTCGGCTGGCACTCCCATGTCAGCCGACCTTCTTTTTCTCGACCTGGGCACGAACCCGGGCGAGGATCGTGTCTCGCTCCGAGTGCGACAGCTCGATAGGATGGGGCTTCTTGCTGCCCTGAACGGGCAAGAGCTTTGGAGTCCCATCGGGATCTGCGCCAATGATGTAGCCAGGATCGCCCTCGATAACGATCATCTTGATCGTAGACTCGCAGCGGGCGCATACGACATACTCATCCTGAAACGGTGGCATGATCGTGACGACGCCACCACAGTTACAGTCGAGACGAAATGGCTCGCCACCCTCCAGTGCCGCGCCCGCTACGAACGTGTAGAGGTCGTATGCGTTTCGGGGTGGCACCCCGCCAATGGCCACATGCGGCTTTCTTTTCTTCTTGATCTTCTTCATCCAAGCGACCCTTGGTGCCTGAGCAGTTTAGTCGGTTGATGGAACTACATTCGCCGGGGTCTGCTCAACTTTGAATTGAACGACACAGGTTGAGCTTCGCCCACGCCTCCAGCAGAAAAACTATCTCGACCTTGTGGTTCCCCACGAACACCAGGTCGTTGAGATCCGCCGCGATCTCCGTCGCCGTCATCCCACGGCCACCGGCCCGTCGTCGGCGACGATGGCCTCGACTGCCAGCGCCATGTCCTCGTCGGACAGCCACGGCGCCTGCGCGAATACCAGCCCGGACTCGCCGTCGAGCCTCGCGGCAAGATGCCCCCGGCCGAGCAGCCTCTCGGCCCCCGCTCTGTCGAGAACGATCTTCGATGTCGCCTCGCTGGATACCTTTAGGATGAGCCGGTTGCCGAGGTTGTCGCGCAACTGCATGGGCATGACGTCCTTGTCCGGCCTCTGCGCCGCGAATATCAGGTGGATGCCAGCCGCCCTGGCCTTGACCCCGAGCCGCTGCACAGCGGCCCCGACTGCCGCCTTGTATTCCGGATCGAGCATCCAGTCGGCGAACTCGTCGTGGACCAGGAACACCATCGGGAGCCTGTCCGCCGGCGCAGCCTTGGCGTTGAACGAGGCGAGATCGCGGACGCGCGCGGACGCAAACGCCCGATAGCGCTGTTCCATCTCCTCGACGAGGGCGGCCAGGACCTCGGCCGCCTTGCCCTTCTCCGTCACCACCGGCTCCCGCAGGTGGGGTAGGGTGTCGAGCACCGCGTAGTCGACCCCCATCTTCGGATCGATGAGCACGAGTTTCGCCATCGTCGAGGGGTTGGTCGCGGCGATATCCAGAAGCATCGCCTGTATCAGAACCGACTTGCCGCTGCCGGTGGCCCCGGCGACAAGGGAGTGCGGGGCGTGCTGCGACAGGCCGGCGAAATCGCCCCCGAGATTCAGGTAGAGAACCGAACCGTTGAGTTCCTGCACGCCGAGGACGATCGAGACGTTTACACCGGCCGCGTTCCGATTCTCCTTCCGCGCCTTCCAGACGTCCCACAGCGAGACGGCCCGGCGCTTCTCGCCCGCGATCGTCACCACGATCTCGCCCGGCTTGGGAAGCGCGGTGACGAGGTCGATTCCGTGGGTCGTGAGCAACTGCATCCTGCGGGCCTCGACGTCCTCAAGCCTCAGCCGGTCGGAGCCGGCGAGCCTCACGAGGCAGCCGTTGGGCGTTAGCCGCGTGCCGAGGACCTGCGCCTGGAGCCCGTAGCCGTTGAGGGCCGCCCTGAGTTTTCCGGTGACGGACGTCGCCCAGTCCTCGCGCTCGCCCTCCGCGGCCGTGCCGGACGAAGTTCTGGACTCGACGAGGGCCGACAGCGCCGGGCCGTAGGCGGAGCCGACAACTTCGCCGCCGGAAGCCGTCGGGGTTTGCCCAGCGACGGCGGGGGCCTCCGGCGTCGGGGTCTGCCCCGGCGATGGGGCGACTTCAGCCGGTGCCTCCCCGGCGGGAACCTCCGCGACGGCACCTTCTCCGGGAACGTCCGACGGCTCGGCCGGCGCCGGTATCAGTTTTCCGACCATCTCGGTCCATGACGTCCGGCGGGCCAGCGGCCTGGCGGAGTCGTTCTTCCACGGTTCGCCTTCGCCCATCGCCGCCCGGATCGGAAGCGGGTCGGCGCCCCTCGCCAGGGCCTCCACCAGCGCCCTCAGTTCGGGTCGGTCGAACACCTCCTGGAACGCCGGGGAGGCGCACCTGGACTCGACGGGCTCCCGCAGAGACCCCGGCCCCTGAGCCCCCGGTTCGGCGGAATGCACGAACACATGCGAATAGCCGCGCATCGTGACCCCGATGGCGCCGTCGCGTATGGCCGACCGGGCCCTTTCCAGCAGGCCCGTCTGGCCCGGGGCGACGGAGGCGTCGAGGAGTAGGTCGGAAAGCCTCGAAAGCCAAAGATCGCGATCCAGCCTGCCGGGATCGCCGAAAAGGGCGTCGTCCAGCGTCGAGAGGGTCGCCACCAACTGCGCCTTCGAGGAGCGGCGCGCCTCGGCGGAACCGACCGCGGACACGTATTTGGACTCGACCACGGCGACGTGCAGACGCACCGCGCCGTCGACCTCCTCGACACAAAGCCCCAGCAGGTCGGCCAGCCTGTTCTCCTGCTGCGCCAGCCAGGCCGCGTAGTCGTCCAGGAGGAAGAACGCCCGCAGCGAAGGGCGTCCCCCGCAGACCACGCCGAACTCCCTCTCCATGAGCCAGCGGCTGAGGACTAGCCCCACCAGTTCGCCGGCGGACACGCCGCGTTTGGCGGCCCGCAGGACGATGTCGCCGGAAACGGAAAGGGCGTCGTCAATCAGCCTATCGGAGACGGCCGCGATTTCATCCTCGGAAAGCGGGAGGCTGAGTTCCCTGAGCCGCCGGCGCACCAGCACTGAGAGCAGCCTCAACTCGGAGTTGGAGCTGACGATCACGTTGCGGCCGTTGGTGTGCTGGCGGCGGTAACGGACCACCTTTACGTCGTTCGCCCTCAACTGGCGCTTGTCGAGCAACTCGTCGTAGGTCGCGACCCACTCCGCCAGGCCGTGGGCCTCGTCGAGTATGGAACGGAGGCGCTCGTCCTGAAGCGAGATGCGCCGCGCCGGCACGAGAATCGTCCCCTGCACGTGATCGCGCTGGAGGACGGCGGCGCCGACGGAGTCGACCCAAGCTCGCCCCGATCTCGTCTGGCGCGGGCAGGTCAGGAAGGTCGCCGCCTTAAGTTCGTCCTCGCCGGAAACCCCGCGATAGGACCAACGGGAGGGCGCGTGCTCGAGATCAGGGACGTCGGCCGACCACTCCACGGGAATCCACTCGACCGTCGCGGTTCTGGCCACCACGTCGTGAAGAAAGGCCACGTCGAACGGTTTGAAACCGTCGGCCGTCCGGGGGGGATTCGAGCCGGGCGGCGAAACCGACACACGCAGTTTGGATATGAAGTTGTCGGAAGTCTCGCTGACCACCGGGGCGTCCGGGTCCGAATCGGCCCGGGCGACGAGTTCCGCGTAGATTCCCCGCAGCCTCTCCGGGTCGCGGTGGCGCACCGACACGTTGCACTGGAAGTTTCCCTCCGTCTCCATCCCCGCCAGTTCCTTCACAGCCGCCATCGGCAGGGCCGCGGCGTCGGCGTCGTATAGAAGGACGCTCAGATTGTCGGCCTCGTGGGGCTGAAGCCCCACATAACGTTCGAGCAGTTCCCTGATCTCCTTGGCGGCAGGACCGGGTAGGACGTCGGTCATCGCCCTGCCTTCGCCGCGCGCGGGGGGCTCCATGAGGCTGTAACCATTGACGGTGGCCGTCTCCGAAACCAGCACCAGCCCGCCTCCCTGCGTCGCCAGCGCCACTTCGGGATAAAACGGGTGCTCCAGTTCGTCTGCGAACTCGCGGAAAAAAATCCTGTGATCACCGAACGAGACGTTCTCCCCGACCAGCATGTGGCCGACCAGGCCCGCGCACCGACGCGTCCTCACGGCCAGGGCCTTGAGCCTTTCCGGGTGCCACGGGGGAACAATCAGCGCGGGCGTCCCGCCGGACAGCCTAGCTACGCCTATCGAGAGCACCGGCGCGAGCAACTGCGAGCGACAGACATCCCCTCGCGCGTACGCCAAAAGAAGGCGCAGCAGGCCACCGTAGGCGTCGGCCTGCCTCATGGTCGAGTCGGCTCCGAGTCCGACGGACGTCAGGTCCCGGAGGGCCTCGGCGTATTCTGTCTCAAAAAGATCCCATGCCGCGCGTATCTCGTCACGCTGGGCGTCGTCGAGCCGTCCCTTGCCCCGCTGCTCGTCTATCGCCGCGCGGATTTCCCTGGCCATGTTCCCGAGCCGATCCGGCGGAGGCACGAGCGATCCCGCGTCGCGGCCGAACGTCGCCTCCAGAGTCCCGACGTCGAGAAGGGAGACCGACTGCAGCGACCCCTTGGCTCCCACCAGCCTTCTGGGGACGTCGGTGCAGGCGCACCCGCCCTTCCTCAGCAGCCTCAGCACGTCGTCGCGCAGCGAGAGCCCCACCGCGTCGGGCCGGGCCGACCACAGCAACTGGGTCTTTCGCAACTGCCGCTCCTCGCTTCCCACGCGCTCCACGAGCGAGACCTCGAAGCGGATTTGCGTCGCCGCCTTCGACGCCGACGAGACCGCCTTGACCTTGCCCGGTCTGGCCTCCTTCTCGTGCGCGAAGAACGAGGGGTAGTCGAACAGGGGATCGTTGGGGTTCGTCCCCTGACCGTCCACCTTCCAGTCGACGCGTTCGCCCAGGAGTTCCCTCAGGCCGCGGTACATGACCGAGAAGAATGCGCCGACATCATGGTTGAAGTTCTCGCGCCAGTCCTTGCGTCCGCGCCGGACGCGCACCCGGAGCAATCTGTCGCCCGCCGGGGGGCCAGCCGGCGCTATCAGCCGGTGGGCCGCCGTGACGAAACCCTCGAGGAAATCCACGCACTCGACGGGCTTTCCGAAGAACACCTTTTCCCAACGCGCCCTCAGCGCCGGGATCTCGTCAAGGAAATGGCGGTGCTGCTCGAAGAACTCCTCGTCGGCGTCATTCCACTCGGAGCGCTTCTCCCGCGCCTTGAGCCCTTCCAGATGCTCCTTCCACCTCGCGTCCAGGACGTCCGGCCTATCGAACTCGAAGAAGTCCAGCGTCTGCTGGGCGAGGCCCTGCTGGCGTTCCTTGGGCCGGTCAAATATCAGGTGAACCCCGTCGCGCTCCCACTCGAGCAGGGCGAACGCCTTGGCCGGGGCATCGTCCCCCGGCGGGGCGTCGATGAAGGCCCTCACGGCCGGCCGAACGCCCTCTGCAATCGCCTGCTCGTTGGCGTCGTATCTCTCCAGAAGGTCGGCCGGATCGATGGGCTGGCCGTTCTTGCGCAACTTGGACAGAAGCGGAGCGCGATCCGACCACAGTTTCTCGAAGGCGCGCCGCCAGGGGGTCGCCGCGGTCCCGTAGGTCCGGTCGCTGACGAATAGGGAAGTGTCCCTCGGAAGTCCAACCAGAGGAAGGGAGAAACCGACCGCGTCCCGGATCGGGAGGCCTTCGGACTTTATTGCCTCCGCGACCGACGCGCAGAAGTCGCCGGCCTGCCTCAGCGACAGATCAAGGGCCGCGAAGAGCCCGATCACCGCCGCCCTGAACACCCTCATGTCCTCCTGGACGGGCGTAACGCCGACCACCCGGGCCGCCGCCTCCGCCCAGACCTCGCCGCGCCCCTTGAACTCCCTGGCCCCCAACGGGGCAACGTAGGCCACCGTGTCCGCTATGTTCGGCTCGTCGCCGTTAGCGGTCAGCAGCGCCACCCTATCCGTTTCCGCGTTGCGCCCGAGACCGGCGTTGCCGAATATGAGCGCGCCCTCCGGCATGTCGATTCCGCGCACCAGCGTCTCGGGTATCTTGACGTCCACGAGGCCGGAAATCTCCGGATCGGAGCAGACCTCCCTCACCACCGCGGCGATCTGGGTCGGCGAGAGCCGGTCGAGACGGAAGCGAGCCGCGGAGTCGGTCCCGTCGCCCCCCTGCGCCGCGTCCGCCAAGCGCGCCTTTAATATCGCGGCGCCGACGCGCCCCACAATCCTGTCAGCCTGAATCACGCCGCGCCCCTCCAAAACGGGTTCTCGACGAAGGAGCACGCGTCGGAAAGCCTCCGCAGCAGCCCCAGCCCGAGAAGGCGGGACTCGAGCCTCGCCCTGTTGTTGCTCAAATCCTCCTGGTCGACCACGTTCTCCCGTACCAAGGCGGAGCCCTCCGCCTCACCGACGACGATGCCGTAGCGCCGGTGAATCTCTCGGAGAAACTCACCGTATTCCATGCGCCCCTCCACTACCGTCACGACGAGCGTCTTGAGCAGTCTGTCGTTGGGCGCGTAACGCATCCTGCGGCTCAGCCGGCGGGAACTGAGGCCCACCGCCCTCGACCAGATCGAATGGATCTTGCCGAAATGCTGGCCGTGCCGTTTTTCGGCGGCCTCGGCGAGCAGCGAGACGAGCCTCTCCGGCGCGGTTCCGATCTCCTTCTCCTCGGGCGGCCATTGAAACAGGTCTCTGAGAACGCCAGCGCAGGCCGCCGACGGATCGGCGGCCACAAGGGCCGCGCCCCATTCCGGGGCCGCCTTGGCCGACTCCACGAACGCGCGGACGGCGCGCAGGGACACGGCCTGGTTGGACTGCCAGGAGTCCGCCGACAGGGCCCTGACCTTCGACCGGTCGCGGGAAACCACCTCGCACAGAAACTCGACGGGATCGGTGTCCCCGGCCGCCGCCTTGCCGCGCTCGAGGAAGTAGAGCAGGAGGTTGAGCCCGGCCGAAACGACGAGATGGTCCACGGCGTCTCCGGCAGGCATGTCCCTAGACAGGATCGCGAGCCAGTCCTCGGCGAGCCGGTCGAAGCGTGGAAGCGAGGTGTGCGGCAGGTAGCCGGACGTCCGCTCGTTGGGCGCCGGCTGGGTCTGTCCCTGCATCGCCCTTGCGAGACGGTTCAAGGGGGTCGTCGGATTGAATAGCCGGGAAACCAGCAGCGGGCCCAACTCGGCCGCCCTGGAGGAACGGCAGAGCATCAGGTAGAGAAGTTCGCCCGTGCGGCCGAAGAAACGCCGGTCGTTGCTCGCAGAACCGTCTGCCTTAACCCGTATGTCCTCGTAGAGCGCGTCCGGGCCGTAGGGGAAAACGAACTTGGAACTCCAGCGCTTGTTGCTGTTGGCCTCGTAGGCCGACGAGCGCAGCAGCGCGACCGCCTTGGCGAAGTCCTCGAAGGACAGGAAGGTCTCCCGAAGATGCCCCAGGCCGCCCACCGCTAGGTCGCCGGCGTCCTTTTTGAAGGACTCCTCCCAAGCCTTCCACTTGTCGGCGTCGGCGTCGCGGCGGAGCCTTATGGCGTCGAGATTGGGGTTGTTAAACAGCAGGGCCCGCAGGGTGATCTGCCAGGACGGCCGGTACCGGACCCGCCCGTCGGCATCCTGCCGGAGCGGCGCGGTCGATTTTGCCCGCAGAATGCCCAGGAACTCCAGGAGCGCGAGGTGCGGCAACTGCTCGTCGTAGAGCCTGTGCCCCCATATGTGCTCGTCGACGGCGAAGTCGACCTCCTCGACGCGCTCCCTGCTCATGCCCCGACCCTCACACTGACACGCCTGACGGCCCCTTGGCCGTCCCGGTCGTTGATCTCTATGAACGACAGCCCCAGCGTGCCGTCGCCCTCCGCGGGCTCGCCCCCCTCCGGTTCCGGTGTCGCCCGCGCCGCCTCGGCCTGCCTCAGCAGTCGCGCCTTGAAGGCGAGCAGATCCTCGAGACACTCGTTGGAGAAACTGCCCGGCAGGGCGCCCGAAGCCACCCGGCACAGGAACTCGAACCGCACAGGCGTCAAATCGAGCAGGACCGGCTGGGAACCCGGCGCAACGCACACGTCCAGACACGGCTTGCCCGTCTTCGAGTCCGCCCGGATCGCCATGCCGACTCCGCCCGTCCTGCGGGCCGGAATCTCGGTTTCGCAAAGGGAACCGACCCGCGAGCCCGACGCCCCCCCGCCACCGGAGACGAAAATCTTGTCGGCGTTCTCCAAAAGCAGTCCGGTCATCACCCGGTTGAGGCCCCGGACTGCGGCGGACCGCGTCTTCTCGTCCACCGACCTCCGGTTCTCGACCGCCTCGACCAGGGCTAGGTACTCGCCGGCGTGCGCGAAGGAAGTCAGACCCCAGAACGGGTAGGACTCGCCCGCGTCTCCCGGCAGGGTGAAAAAGAGGCGTCGCCTCTGATCCGACAGTCTGTCGCGAAACGAGTCGTCGCCATCCCCGTCCCGAGCCCCTTCCTCCCCTTCGAGGTAACGCCTCTGGGCCGCGAGGAACCCGGCCGAGGCGCCGTAAAGCGGATCGGAAGCCACCAGACGGCCGAACGCCTCGGAGAGGCGGGAGTCATCGGATCCGTAGACCAGCAGGCCGTCTATGCCGTTGGCCGTCTCCTCGCCCACGCCGAAGGACGACAGTGTCCTGAACACCGGATATTTGGAAAGGCTCTTCTTGGTCAGGTTCACCCCGAACACGTTGCGGTAGACGCTGGCCCTGTCAGCGTCGCCCCTGTGCTGGATTCCGGCGACGTCGGCGCAGGTCATCAGCCCCTCGCGGGCCGCCGGATGTCCGAGCAGCGCGTTGGCGGCCAGCGCCAGCAGGTCGCGCACCGGCAGGTGCTCGCCGTTGAGTCTCGACAGTTCGACAATATCTCCGAGCCGCCGGACGAAAAGCCCGCCGTCCTCCCTGCCCAGCATCCTGGCCCTGTTCTCCGAAATCGGGCAGCGCCTGTCCGCCGAATCGAGGGGACAGCCCGCGCACCGCTCCCATTCGGGATGATCGGCCACCGCAGCGATGACCGACTCCATCGCGCGCCGGTCGGCGCCCCTGCTGAGATCGAACACGCCGAGCCTGGGATACGAGGAGCCCGGATCGAGAAACGCCGACTGAATCGGATCGCGGAGCGGAGAATCCATCCCGAGCCTGCGGCCCCTCGTCCTTAGCCGATCCAGTATCTGCCCGTGGTTGGCCGCCACCACGAACGAGACGGAGTCATCGCCGGCGGCCGACCTCTCGAGCCCCTCCAGGACCTCGTCCCCCTCTGTCTCCCCGAGTTCGCTCAGATCCTTGACGAACACGACCTCGCGTCCTCGGAACGGGAGACGCTTGAGGGGGACGCCGCCCGCCCATGTGGCCGAAGCGCCACCCAGACGTTCCCAAAGGGAACGGCAATGGTATGTCTTTCCGTCGCCGGCCGTCCCGGCCACCAGAATCGAACCGCCGATCCCATCGGTGAAGAACGCCTCCATCTCCGCAAGCCTGGGAGGCGGAAGCGAAATCGGTCTGACCTTGGCTCTGGCCAGCGCCTTGGCAACGTGTTCGTCGAAGAGGTTTCCGTTGGTCGAAAGCGGCCCGTAGTTGCGCAGAAAGCGCACCCATGTTAGCGCGGGCGGCGACGCGACTCCCGCAGTGGTCTCGTTCGGCATAAGGCTCCCCTTCCCCCCCCCCGCGGTCCAAGGGAGACCCCTCGCTTATCCCGGGATTATCTAATCTATCGATTGTAACCCCGAGCGGAGGTCGCGCGATTGTTCGGGGGAAGCTCAGTCGAATAGTCGGCATCGAAAGGCCAATATATCACCCGTTGACAGGTGAACAAACGGCTACTATGATAGTTTCCAATCGGAAACCATTGAGGCCGCCATGCCCACCCCAAACCGCGATCCAGAACACCTGGCCAGGCTCCAGGACTACTACGCTGAAAACCGGCGTATTCCGACCCAGCAGCGTATTGCTGACCTAATCGGGTTTTCCAAAGCGGCTGCGCGCAAGCTGCTTGATCGCCTGGAGATTGAGGGTTTCATTGAACGCACTCCGGACGGCGATGGCTGGATACCCTCAAAGCGCTTCTTCGAGCGCGCCATGGCCAATGATGCCGTCCGCGCCGGCGCGCCGGACATGATCCAGGGGGATGCCGGCGAACCCTTCCTCGTTGACCAGTACCTGGTCCGCGATCCGTCCAGGACGGTGATGATCCCCATCAAAGGTGACTCCATGATCGATGCCGGGATCCACGACGGCGACGTTGCCGTCATCGAGCGCGGCCGACCGGCCTCCAAGGGTGATTTCGTGATCGCTATTGTGGACAACGAATTCACGCTCAAGGAATTGGACATCAAGCGCGGCCAGTTCATTTTGAAGCCACACAACCCTGCCTACCCCGTCATCCGCCCCAAGGGCAAACTGGAAATCTTCGGTGTCCTGGTCGGCCTAGCCCGACGGTATTCCCACTAGGCGCCTGCCGTGAACGGTCATCAAGTTCCGGGATGCGCGACCCTCCCGGGTGAGCGGCTTTTTGCCGGCCTGCCGCAACCCTGCATTCCGCAGCCGGGCATCCCCATGCTGGCCACCCCCGTTCCTGCCGGCTTCCCATCACCGGCCGCCGATTTTGTCGAGGACCGCCTGAGCCTCGATGAGCACCTCATCGAGCACAAGGAAGCCACGTTTTTTGTCCGGGTGACCGGCAATTCGATGACGGGCTTCGGGATTCATGATGGCGACCTGCTGGTTGTGGATCGAGCTCTTCATCCGGCCGACCGGAGCGTAGTGATTGCCGTAGTGGATGGAGAGTTCACCGTCAAACAACTCTGCCGCATCCCCACTGGCGTCCTGCTCCGCGCCAACGGGAACGGCCATAGCGATATCTTCGTCGGCCCCGACCAGGAGCTGACCGTCTGGGGCGTGGTGCGCTGGTCTATACACTCCATTTGACCATGACACTCGCGCTTGTAGACGGCAATAATTTCTATGTCTCCTGCGAGCGGGTTTTCAACCCCAAGCTGGAAGGCAAGCCGGTTGTCGTGCTCTCCAACAATGACGGCTGCGCCGTCGCCCGAAGCGCTGAGGTCAAGGCGCTGGGCGTCAAGATGGGGGAGCCTTGGTTCAAGATGCGGGACCTCGCAAAGAAGCATGGCATCCTTGCTCTGTCCAGCAACTACGCCCTGTATGCCGACATGAGCAACCGCATGATGACGGTGCTGCGTCAGTTTTCACCGGACCAGGAGGTCTACAGCATCGATGAATGCTTCCTGGGGCTTGATGGTTTTCAACACTTGGACCTCATTGAGTATGGGCACGCCATGCGGCAGCGTGTTCGCCAATGGGTCGGCATTCCGGTCTGCGTGGGCATCGCGGAGACCAAGACGCTGGCCAAACTAGCGAACCATTGTGCGAAGAAGAATCATGCGGGCAAAGAGGGGGTGTGCGATCTCACGCGGATGACGGACACGGAACGATCAGCTCTCTTCTCCAATATCGGCATCCGTGAAATCTGGGGGGTCGGTCCGCGCCTGACGGAGCAGCTCGTCGGCCGCGGAATCACCAACGTGGAAGCGCTCCGAAATTCGGATGCCAAAACACTGCGCCGCGAGTTTTCTGTGGTGCTCGAGCGGACGATCGCAGAACTCAATGGCATCCCGTGCATGGACCTCGAAGAGGTGGTGCCCAATAAGCAGCAGATCATGTCTTCCCGATCGTTCGGTCAGTATGTCTACGATCTGGCGCCACTCCAGGAAGCCGTGGCCTGCTATATTGCCATTGCCGCCGAAAAGCTGAGAAGCCAGGGATCTGTGGCCGGCATGGTGCAGGTCTATGTCCGCACGAATCCGCACAAGGCGGATGCCCCGCAATACCAGCGTGGTTTGACCGTTCCCTTGACCGAGGCAAGCGACGACACCCTGCTGCTCACCAGGGCGGCGCTATGGGGCCTGAAAAAGCTCTATCGCCCAGGTTATGCCTACCAGAAGGCCGGCGTGGCCCTTCTGAATCTGAGCGCCGCGGGCGCACCCCAGATGGATCTATTCTCGACCGCCAAAGACAACTCTCGGGTGATGGCGGTGATGGACCGCATCAACGGCATGTGGGGCAGGGGAACGCTCCATTCAGCAGCAGAAGGCGTCAGGCATGATTGGCATATGAAGCGCGAGAAGGTTTCGCCGGGGTACACTACGCGCTGGGATCAACTACCCCTGGTGACTTGATATGTGTGGTCGTTTTGCGCTCAAGGCTCCACCATCAGAACTCGTCACCTACTTCACTCTCGATGAGTGCGACGATTTCAGCCCGCGCTACAACATCCCGCCAACAACGAAGATTGCAACCATCCGGCAAACACCCGAAGGCAAGCGTGTCCTGAATCTCTTGCGTTGGGGTTTGGTCCCGTTCTGGGCCAAGGACCCGAGCATCGGGAACAAACTCAACAACGCCCGCGGCGAAACGGTTGCCGAGAAGCCATCCTTCCGCAGTGCGTTCAAAGCTCGCCGTTGCCTGGTCCCAGCCTCAGGATTCTATGAATGGAAGACCGAAAACAAGGTCAAGCAGCCGTACTACATCAGCCTAAAATCCGGCGACCCAATGGCCTTTGCGGGCATCTGGGAATCCTGGACATCCAAGGAAAGCGGAGAGATCCTGGAGAGTGTTTGCATCGTGACGACTGGGCCGAATGAGCTCATGGCAAACATTCACGATCGGATGCCCGTGATCGTGGGGCCGGATCACTGGAAGGACTGGATGACAGCGCCGGTGGATGAGGTCAAATCTCTTGTAGCGCCATACTCGGCGGATGCCATGCAGGCTTGGCCGGTGAGTAGGAGGGTGAGTAGGGTGGGGGAAGAGGGGGCGGATTTGATTGAGCGAGTATAGGTTTTTGTGATTGATAACTAGGTTGCATGGTGTGGTGCGAGAGATTTGCTCTGATACAGTATTCACGAATGAAACCGTCAATGACTCCAAAGTGCCCATGTCCGGACATGGCAACTGCTCCTAAGCCGCCATTCAACAAACGTCTCAAGTCGTGGCTACGAACGATCTAACCTATTCGTTAGGCGCCCGACTTGTTTGCGAGGACGTCGGCAAGATCTGGCCGCTCTAGCGCAATCGACTCGTATAGTCGACCTGCTGCCTTCTGACGCTTCGCGCGTAGCAGCAGTTCGATGATGCACTCGTTCACCGGCTTTCCAGGGACATGGTCATCCATCGCGTCGCCAAACGTGTCGAACCAAAGGACCGCTATCTCGGGCCTGTTGAAGCGCTCTGCTATCTGTCGACGGAGACTTGCATCTGGAAGCGTCGCGACTACTGCCACAGTCCGCCCGATTCCATACTCCTGACTGAGCGACGGCGTGGCGGCTTCGACTTGGCTGACGTGCACAACAAGTGCACGGACCCTCAAATATATGAGGCTGCTGCGATCGCGAGGCTTACAGATGGAGCTATGGTCTTCGTCAAGTGGGATCGGAGTAAGACCCGGCACCCCAGGGTCTGCGCTGGACAGATCGACTATCGTGAACCCCTTGAGAGCTCGAGTTTCGCTGTAGGCCTGATGCCGAATGCCGAGGCGGGAGGCATTGTTCCTGTACCACTGGTTCAGCTCACGCAACGCCGAAGAGTCTTCTCGCAGCTCTTCAAGCTGTGGTCCAACAATCGACCCAAAAATTCGATCTAGCCAAGTTGCCGCAGTCGAACCGGTGTGCGGAGTAGCGAGAAACACGACGCCCTTGGTCTGCCGAGCTAACCACTGCATCTCAGGAACTCCACCATCGCAAGCCTTCCGAATCATCTGCTTGACCAGCAAGCCTCCGAGGCTGTGGCAGACGAAGACTACTGGCGCTGAGCCTAGGCCATTGGCTTGTAGCTGAGTTATCGCGTTCACGGCGCGGTCAGCTATTGGCATTGCTTGCCCAAAGCGGAGCGGCGAGGCCTCATATCCCAAGCTCCAAATGTTCACTTCAGCGAGGTCCGACGCCAGCCACTCCGGCCAGAAGCTTCCGTTTGCGGCCGTCCAGGTTTCTCTTGCGTCGCCGCCCAGTCCATGGACAAATACGACGTCCACGGCGGGCCTGTGTGACTTCACAGCAGGGATTCGAAAGAGTTCGCTCATTGTGGTTCTCGTGCTGATGTGAGGGCGGCGCGCTCGGGCGCCTAACGAAGCTTCTATGGACTCCCCCTGAGAGGGCGGCAGGGCTTGATTCAGGGGGGGCTTGGCCATTCTCCGACTGGATATCGGCGCTTAGAGAGTGTTTTGAGAGGTCGAGTTATCCCATGTCATCGGTCAATTTCGCCAGAGGGTTTTCTTACAGCTTCAACGTCCGAATTGTGCGGTGCCAAAAGGCGTCAACAACAATGAGCTGTTATTCGTCATTTCTGTCGATGAACGCGCTCAACAGATTGTCTCGATCACGGTTGACAACCTTGACTAGGACTCCAAACTTACCTCTCCGACGAACATACTGAATCAGTTCGACGATCACCTGCGACTTTGGCCCCTGCGGTAGTTCTTCCCAATCGACGCCAATGTCAAAGCTCAGCACCTTTAGCTCCGCAATGCTGTATGCGACTGCCAGACCTTCGCGAAGTGCTCGATCCTGTAACTGAGCCTCGGTTCTTCCTTCGTGGGTGCGCGGGCTGGGGACAGCTACATCGGCTGGGCCGAGATGATCAAGCACAAAGGAGAAGGCGCACGACGCGGCCGTATCGGCCGCATAGGCCTGCCAGGCGTCGTTCTTCTTTGAATCGGCGTAATCGCAGACACCTTTGAACACAAGGAATGCGGGCGGGCGGTCCATGTGCCACAAGACCGACGCGACACCAGATGCCTCCATTTCAATCGCTGCGGCCTTCCGCCAAACAGATCGTAATGCCCCGGCGGTCTGCTCGTCGGCGATGACCTTGTTTCCCGATAAATATATACCAGAGTGGAGTTCCGGCCTCTGGAGATCTCCTGGTCGAGGAACCCGCACGTAGTTCTGCCACGACTGCGATCGCCATGCTTTCACCTTTCCGAGTAAGCGCGCATCGGGTCGATAGACGGACCACCTTGGGCTGAAGCCGTCTTCTGTCACTTTGCCAAGTTCATAGTCAACGATTTGCTCAGACACAACTACATCGCCCAGAGGGATGTCGTGATCCATGCCGCCAGTGATACCGACCAATAGCACTGCCTTAGGTTGGAACGTGGCGATGGCTTCCTGCGCCAAGCTAGCAGCTGCTAGGCTTCCCATTCCAGTTTGCATGCCAGCGATCACCTTGAGGCCGTTAGGTGCCATGGTCTGAAAGTAAGGGAAGGTCGTCTTGGAAGACGTGACGACGGGTTTGAAGTGCCGAAACTGGAACAGCACTGAACTCAGTTCGTTGGAGAGGGCCGTAAGAATGAGGCAGTCAGCAGTCATGGTGTCTTCCTGGGGCTACGATCTAGAACACTGGTTCCAATGACGCATAACTTTGAATTCTCTGGCGAATCTGCCGGGAGAAAATCCCGGCGTCGGGATAAGCGCTCACACTGTCCATAAACGCGGGCGTGTGTCGGTAGAACTATTTATCTGAACATAATGCCACAACGCACATGGAATAACTATATTCACCGACTGGTTTGTAGCTTAAGCCGACGCTCAGAACCCGGTCTTTTCAAGGCCGTGAATGTCGGCTCCGTGGTGATTCTGTTAAAAAGTCGCCTCCGCAAATTTGGCAATGACATTGGCGTATGACAACACCTCAGATCGCTCGACATTCGACGATCGGCATCCTGGCAATGCAAAGAAGCCCTCTGAATCTTGCCGAATATTCAGAAAGGCGACCTTTTCAACACAAACTGGTGGAAGCGGACCTGCCAATCGCATTCCCACGTAATCGTGAATGGATGTTGACGCTGCATTGCGGGAGTGCAGGCCGACAAAATCGATTGCGCCAATTGAATGACGGCTTCGGAGAAATCAACCCTAGCCAATGACCGCAATGGAGGAACAGCTCAACTTTCCGGAGTTGGCCGATCTGAGACGACCACTTTCACCGCAAGCTTCATCCCCATTGCATTGTTCGCCGCACAACAAATTATCAATCACGAATTTCGGCTACTCCAAACGTCTACGTGTTCCCCCATTTATTGTCATCATGTCGCGCCTTCAGGGAATCAATATGCTGCCTTCGTGTCGCCCACGTCTTCGGCAACCGGCCAGTCTGAATGGCTTCCGTGATCTGCAAGACTTCAGCATCTGAAAACAGGACAGCAGTCTTGCTCTTGATGTAGCCCGTGTATCCGGTGTTCAAGACATTTTCGGGCATCACAGTCTTGAACGTGCTCTCACCCCAGAACATCACGATTGAATGGAATAGTTCATGATCGATGCCCAGGAATTCGGACAACACTTTGGTGTGCCGGTTATTCTGGCGCAGTGGATTCTGGAATCGAAACTTCCGGCCGCCCGGGAGTGACTGGGTCCACTGGGCATCCTTGGCATTGCCGAAAATCCAGCCATCCATGTTCTTGGCTTCAATCACGAAGATGCCATACCTAGACACGATGACATGATCGATCTGAGTCCTCGAACCATCGGCGGCCAGGATTGTGACGTTGTTCAGGGAATGGTAGATGTTCGTGTCGAGAAGCATCCTCTGCGCCAGGGAGCCTGCGGCTTCACCGAACCATCCTTTAAGGGAGCTCAGTAGGCTCATCTATTGGTCCTCACCCCGCCTGATTAATCCGCCGGCTGGGCGAATCAACTGGCGCCAGAGGGCAAGAAGCCTGGGCGCCCCGTACCGGTTGCCATCAGGCATTCGGATGATCCATTCGGCGCCTTGATAGCTACAGATCGAGTAACTGTCGTCTGGCCAAATTACCTCGAAACGCGATGGCGGGACCACAGGAATAGGCTCACGGCGATTCATGGGCGTCAACTATAATGCCGGGATGCAAAAACAGGCACCAGAAATTTTCCAGCTCCCTCTTACATCAATCGACGTGGCAGGACTGCCATCGCAGACAGACCCGGGATTTGAACAAGCGGTGATCGCTCATTATGCCTTGCAGTATGCAGCGAAAGGCTGGTATGCGGCTGTGGTCGTGAGCGATGGACTGGTGCGTGTAATCGCGGTGCCACAGCAAGGTGTCGAGCCGAAAGCGTATCTGCTTGGTCTGCTCAGACATGGCTTCATCGCCGATGCACTTCCTGGACTGGAAGCGATGTACGGCATGGTCGACGACGCCGACATTTGTTTCAATTATGGCGTCGCCTTATCGGAGCTGGGCCACGTCGAGGACTCCCTGGCGCCGTTGAATAAGTGCCTCCGCCTTGATCCGAGCTATGACAACGCCGCCATCGCCATCGGCGTTTCACTTTCCAAATTGAAGCGCTACGACGAAGCCGAAGTCGTGCTCAAAGCGGCCGCCAAAATCCAGCCGGACAATGCCCTCATCAAGCAAAACCTCGCTGCTACTTTGGCACGCGCGGGAAAGTATGTGGAGGCTCTTCCGTTTTTCCGCCAGGCTGTTTCAATTTCACCAAACCCAGGCACGATGATGGGGTTGGCACAGTGCCTCGACTCGGCCGGTCACAAGAAGGAAGCGCTAAAGGCCTACAAGGAATTAGTGAAGCGGTTCCCAGACTCGCCGTTCACCGAACAGGCGATAGCGATATTGAATCGGGCAGGGCAGGCGGATCTCCGAAAAGTGGTTGATGACGGTTATCGCCCTGATGCTGTGGAATATATGATTGCCGCCATGAAGCGGTTCGCCGAACTTCAGCGTGAGCAAGTCGGCCGTGCGGTCATGGAGATCGGGCAGCTTGGCCAGACTGGGCTGGAAATCAATAATCCGTCAAAGCGTTATTCGCTGACAAACCTCGACGGTGATTTTTCAGGACTCCAACTCTTGTGTTACATGCACGTCGGAATGGCGCTGTTCGCCCCAGGCGTGGATTGCGGTTCTGGGTTGCAACGTGAGTATGAGATTGCAAAAGGGATGGCCAGCCAATGACGTTTGATGCCCCCATCAGCATGCCGCCCAAGGCCTATATGGACATCATCGGGCCGCTGATCGAAAAGGCGCGGGGTTACCTCGAGGCCGGCCAAAAACTTCAGCCGTTTGCCTTCGTTGGCAACCTGACCACCCAGCAAATCATCGCAATAAGAATTCAACCGGGAACCGGCGAGGACAAAGACCAATCTGCACAGGCGATCCAGTCTGCCGCATTTGTATCGGAGGCAGATTTTGTGTTCGTGATCATGGAAGCATGGTCGCTTCGGCCAGACAAGTTAGCGCAGACGGACGCCATTCTGGATAAGTACGGCAGCATCGGCGCCTCACCCTATGCGATCGATGTGTGCTCGTTTTCACTGGAAACAAAGCGTGGAGTGTGGGTGGCACAACCACAGATCAGGCCCAAAGGACATTCCAAGATGAAGCGGACCATACCGGCTGTCGAGTTCCGTTATTACACGGAAGTCGATGGACGCTTTACGCATCTTCTTCCGGAGAAGGAAGGCGACGAGGCGCCGACCATTTTGCATTGAAGTACGGATATCCGGAAATCGGTGGTTTCCGTACTTCAATCTCCGCAGTCATGGTCCGGACCATTCCCTTCGGTCATCGCGGGTAGCAGACACTGAGGGCCGAGGCGCGTTCAGCGGCTTGAGCAAGGGCAGCGCGCGATTCGCTACTATAGTCGTTGTCCTCACAGCGCTCGACGGCCGTCATGAGGGCACGCAACGCCTCCACTGGGCTACCGACAGTGGAGTAAGAGATCAAACCATCTCGGAGGGCCATTTCCGGGCTTCCATAGGCCGCGTCCGAATGTTCACGGACGCCCGCCGGCGTGTAGATCACCCATTCGTAGCAGCCGTTCTCGGGGTCGCCAACCACCTCAACGCGGTCATCCATCCCAGCAGGGATCACATGTACGGTTTGGCGGTTGGTAGTGTAGCGAAAATAGGGCTTAGGCATAACGGCTCCTGGTCACTCGTCGAATTTATTGTGCATTAATAGGCTTGTCCGCGGGGGAGGGGTGGCAGCTACGCTTTCCACGGGTTTTGTATCCCGTGTAGCCATCCACAGCCCGCCAACCACCACCATGCCGGCGACTAGGCTTAGAACTAGAATCATCATCTCATATTCACCCAGGACTTCGTAGCCCATGCAGTGTAGGCAACGAATCCACCCGGTGGGGTGAAGATCCCCGAAATACCTCACTTATCTTTCCCGGTCGGTCGAGTAATCATCCAAATCCCGCCACCGGCGACAACTGCCGTGATCAGTAGTAGTACGATGATGTCCATAATCAATCCTTACGTCGATCCAATGGCGAGGAGTTTACAAGACCACGTGGTCGAACTCTAGGCCTTTCGCCCGGTACGTTCACTGAGGTTAACAATTATGTAACCCCCTCAGGCTCGCCTGGGTAGCCGGGAACGCGGGGGGATGGCAGAGCAGACTTCATCGAAAACGCGTTCACACTCAACCATCATTGTCCTGCCAAGTTCCGAATGGTAGTTGGGATCCAGCGATTCTTGGATCTCATGCGCAATGTGGAGTCCGGCTTCCCGGGAAACAGATTCTGCGATGGTTCTTGCAATCTGATCGCTGTTTGTCGACAACTGCTTTCGCTCCGCAAGGGACATCTTGCGTTTTGATCGGACCAACCATTCTCCTGCGAGAGTCGCCCCCTGGGCGTCGGTAATCCACTTGCCATGTTCATAGAAAATGGTAAGCCGCTCACCTATCAATGCGTAGATGAGAGCAACGCTTGTTCCGCGATCATGGTCCGACATGTTTGGAGGGCTTCCACAGTTCTGCACCATGATACGGTGCTCAATGGCGCACCACGTGAGCCATCACGCCCTAACTGGGTGGGATCAATTCTACCGTCAGTTTTGGCAGGAACCACAAGGCTAAGACTCAGCCGAGGAATCACCGGCCTTCTCGTCCCACGACACGCACCGTTCCCCCGTAGCTGCCTCCACTTCAAGATGTGGATAGCGCCGACTCTTGAACTCCATACATCGGCAGCCATAGGGAAAACTCGTATCGTGCGTGATATAGAAGTGAGTGCAGTCCTTGCAATTATGGCGAGACATGGATTTGTCGGAACGCATCGGCGCAAAATATCACAGACCAAGTCGAAATCGAAGGGAAGTCGATAGTTTGAACGGATCAGTCGGCGAAGTATCCAACGTGCGATCTAGCGGTCGCTGGCCATTCGGCTACACTGCCCTCCGAAATCAATTTTCCTGCACCAGAAAGGTTCTCAATGAATATCCAGGAACGCCAGCAGCTCACCCAGTTTCTTCAGCAATTGACTCAAGCCCAGGTTACACAGAAGGATGGTGAGGCCGAGACGCTGATCCGCGAGGCGGGTATTCGGCAGCCCGACGCGGCGTATTTGCTTGTCCAAAGAGCGATGCTCCTAGACCAGGCACTCCAAGGCTCTCAGGCGCAAGTCTCTCGCCTGCAAGGGGAGTTGGACCAAATGCGGAGTCAAACTCGGGCCGGGGTGGGAAGTAACAACTTTCTAGACGCCAATGCATGGGGAAACACTCCTGTGCCGCGGGGAACTTCAACGCCGCAGACACCGATTGGTCCCACCAGTCAGGCACCAGTCAACTCGCCGACCGCCACGCCGACACCCAGCGCCTGGGGTTCAGGGATGATAGGCAATATTGCGGCCACGGCTGCAGGGGTCGTTGCCGGAGGATTCCTCTTTCAGGGGATAGAGCATCTACTCGGCAATCATAGTTCGAGTTCTGGGGTGATGAATAACCTGAGCAGTAACGGATCGGCCGAACACCAAGATACGACAGCCTTCGCCACGCCCATTGATGATGCTGGTTCCAGTTCTGGCCTTTTTGACACCAGTTCGGTAGATAGCTTCATCGCTGCCGATACAGACAATAGCCTTTGATCAGTCGTCGTTAGTAACCGAACATATGCAACTTGATGACGAATGAGAAAGCGACAGCGTCGAAGACCGTCGCGGTGGTGGCATCGGCATCGGCCGCGGAGGCGGACTCGGCATTGGCACGGTTCTGTTGGTCCTGGTGGGAAGCTACTTCTTCGGCATCAATCCGAGCACCTTGCTGGGCGTCGCGGAAAACGTCCAAAACGCCAGTTCGAGCGCCGGACAAAGCCACCCCATCGATCCCCGAACCGATCCCGAAGCCGCGATGGTCTCAGAAGTAAAGAAAGTGCTGGCGATGACCGAGGATACGTGGAGGGTTCTCTTCAAGCAGGCGGGAGGCCAATACGGGCGTCCTCATCTCGTGCTTTTCCGGGGCGCGACGCCGACTGCCTGCGGCACGGGACAGGCCGCGATGGGACCGTTCTACTGCCCTGGCGATCAGAAAGTCTATCTCGATCTTGGATTCTTCAATGAGATGGCACGGCGATTTCATGCCGGTGGCGATTTTGCCCGTGCCTATGTGATCGCGCACGAGATTGGTCACCATGTACAACATCTGACGGGTGTCACAGAAAAGACCGACGCAATGCGCTCACGGATGTCGAAATCAGAATACAACCGGGTGTCGGTTCGTGTGGAATTGCAGGCGGATTGCTACGCCGGTGTCTGGGCGCACCACGCGAATCGATCAAGACCATTTCTCGACCCTGGTGACGTTGAGGAGGCGCTCAAAGCGGCGAATGCGATCGGCGACGACACCCTACAGCGGCAATCCAGAGGTGTGGTGGTGCCGGACTCGTTCACACACGGTTCGTCGGCGCAGCGCGTGCGATGGTTTAGGGCCGGCTTCGAGACCGGCAGCATCAAGACCTGCGATACATTCGCGGCCAAGTCGCTGTGAATTTGCAAAAGCCGGTCGCGCCTGCTGCGACCGCTCGCTATTTGCCCGTGACAGATCGCTCCGGGTTCGAGCGGAACCTGAGGATGGCCTGCGCTTCCGCCTTGTTGGTCGCCGTCATGCGCTGACCAAAAGCTTCGCGGCTTGCACTGCCTCGTTTCGTCGCCTCGATGCTCTTGATGCAGCGCCAGCGCTTGCCGCCCCTGGTGACGATCTGGCGCATTTCTGCCTTGGGATGATGCAGTCGGCAGTGGTAACAAAAAACGGGCTCGGTCATAGGATGACTGTCTTGTTGCTTGATCTCGTCCCTGGCGGCAATCGGCCAACCGCCGCAAACGGATGGCTTTGCCATGAATAGACTGAATGCGCGTGGCTACTTCTTGTTCAGCCCCTTCCGGGCGTCTTCCAGATCCTTGTCACGGATGCGGCCGCTATCGTGCAGCCACATGAGTATCTGGAGGGGCTTGGGTATGCCGCGGCCACTCTCGTAGCGCGACCCCCCGGACTGAGTGACACCAAAGCGCGCCCAGAACGCGGACTGGTTGGTCCCCGACGCACTTCGGGCCGCTGCCGGATTGGCCAGTAGTTTCGAGGATTTCGTCATTTCTTCTTTGCCGCTTTCTTTCCAGCCACCGCTGCTTTGAATGTCGCACCCGCGCTGAATTTCGGCGCCGTGGATGCCGCGATCTTGAGTTCCTTGCCGGTCTGGGGGTTTCTGCCGATACGCGCGGCACGCTTACTGGACTTGAACGTTCCGAAGCCGACCAGGGTAACGGTGTCGCCCTTTGAAACAGTCTTGACGACGGCAGCAATGACGGCGTCCAGGGTCTTGCCGGCAGCGGCTTTGCTCAGTTCGGCTTCCTTGGCAATGACTTCGATAAGTTCGGACTTGTTCATGGGTTACCTCAGTAGGGTTGGAAAGGCACGCGTTAATAATATAGCAAACTCGCCGCCAAGAGGGTGAGTGCAGGCGCCCTCCTCCGCCGGCGGGTAACTGCGTATTCGCAACCCGTTTTGAGAAGGGCAACAAGAGCGCACTCATGCCGGCACAAAATGATCCCCCTCGCTAGGCCGCTCTCATTCTCGCCTTGATCGCGGATGATCTTGTTCCTAGAATGTCATGGTGATCAAGAAGACCCGTGTTTTGCAAACGGCAGACTCAGACCAGACGGTCGTCAATCGACAGGACCGGATGCGACTATTTTCACAAGACAAGAGTGAGCTAGAGCGGCGCATCGACGAGGAAACTGCTCGCGGCTGGAAGCTTGTTTCGCGCAGTTTCTCATTGGATGATGGGCACGGCGCAGAAATGGTCCGGCCGGCAGCAGTTGAAACGACCTGATACCTCCGGAGCATTGCATGAGATTGAAACTGTTGGTCTGCCTCATTGGCATTGGATTGTTGAGCCCCCTGGTTGCGCAAGAGCGTGTAGACCCAAGTCTGACTCGGGCGCTCTCAGAGGCCTCACCCAGACCCCCTTCAAGCCCGCCCGCCGTCGTGCCGAAGGCCGCTGCTCCCGATATTTCGTTACAACCGCCAGTAGCGTCAAATCAAGTCAAGTCGCCGAGTGGACAGGGTGGACCAGGCTTGTCGAAAGGCCATCAGGCCAAGAAGGGCCACAAGAAGGCTAAGAAGGCATCCTCGCCTGGCAAACACAAGAGATCATCCAAGCACAACTCGAAAAAGAAGAAGTCCAAGAAAGCCAAGTCGTAGGAAAGATACCTCGCTCGGCTGGTGCTTCATCGCGCCGTCGGAAGTTGGTCCCGCCGTGTTGTATAGGACGGTGACATGCGCTCCCGCTTCATCCGCCAGTCCTGGGCGTGACTGACCCCCACCGCATGGGATAAGATGCTACCGATGAAAATCTTGCACCTTATCGCATGATCATCAAGTCCGCCGACGAAAAGCAGTTGGTCCTTGAAACGCTGGAACAACTCAGGCAGCGGCCCGACGCAACCGATACGCAGCGTAAGACCGTCGAGAAGGAGATCAAGATCTTCCGCGCCGGGATCAAAGGTGAGGAAGAGTCGGCATATCTGATCGATTTCGACTTCAAGGCATCAAAAAATACCGCGGTCATCCATGACCTTCGCTTGGAAAGCAATGGGCGAGTCGCACAGATTGACCACCTGCTGATCCATCGTAAGTTGACCGTGTTTGTGCTGGAGACCAAACACTTCAACTGTAAGCGGTCTTCTACCGACGCCATTGACTACGCCGACCAATCCGGTGTGAGCAGAGGTTAGCTTATGGGGTAGTAACGGCGAGACGCCACGGCAGGAGCGTTTCGAAGTCATCTGCCGATTTCGCCAGGGGAATCGCCTGGAACAGTCGAACGAGATATTGATACGGTTCGATGCGGTTGGCTTTGCAGGTCTCGATGAGCGAGTAGAGGTTAGCGCTGGCGTTGGCGCCACCGACAGTATCAGCGAAGAGCCAATTGCGCCTCCCAACCACAAATGGGCGAATTGAGTTCTCACAGGGGTTGTTGTCGATTGGCCAAACGCCGTTTTCGACGTAGCGAATCAGCTTGGACCACTGCCCTTGCAAATAATGCAGCGCCTTTCCCAGCAGGCTGCTCGGGGCGACACTGTGCAGATGGTGTTGGAGCAGGTTTTCAATCTTCGTGAGGACCGGCAGGCTGTGCTCCAAACGCAGCCGCCCGCGCTCATCCGTCATCATCGCCCGAGCACGTGCTTCCACGGCATATAGCTCAGCAATCGCCGCAATGAACTGCGTCGCCGGCTGATCGGGACTGCGCGCCGATTTGGGCAAAGCTGCCTCCGCCTCGATGAAATAGCGTCGGCAATGTGCCCAGCATCCGAGGTGCACCAAGGCATTGGATTTGGCGATCCCGTTGTATACCTCATAGCCGTCGGTCATCAACGCGACACCCGGACGGATGCCCGCATAAAGTTCAGTGGCGTGGGTTCCGCCTCGACCCGGTGCATAGCCAAACAAACGCACCGGTGGCCCGGAGCCGCTCATCTGCGCCCACAGATAGCTCTTCGTCTGTGCCGCCCGGCCCGGTTCCTTTAACACCTGGATCACAGTCTCATCGCCGAACACCAGATCAGCATCGAGCAAGTGGTCGCGCAGCAAGTTGATGATCGGCTGGACGGCCTGTCCCACGCGCACGACGCTCGCCGCCAGGGTGTTGCGCGACAGATCACCGCCGAATCGTCCCAGCAAAGCGGCCTGGCGGTACAGTAGCAGGGCATCCATGTACTTGGAGGTGACCACCCAGGCCAGGGCTGACTCCGTCAGTAATCCCTTGGGAATGATCCGCGCCGGTGCCGGCGTGACCTTGATGCCCTGGTCGCAGCACGGGCAGGCATACTTGACCCGTTGGTGCTGGATGACCCGTACCTGCTGGGGAATGATGTCGAGCTGCTCGCTGATCTCGACGCCGATCTCCACCAGCGCCATACCATCATGGCCGCAGACCCGCTCTGATTCGGGCAACTCATGACGTACTATTTCCCGCGGCAGGTTGGGATCAAGCGGTTTGCGCCCACGTTTCTTGCGTGTGTGCGCAGCGACCTCGATACCCTCGTCAGCGTCCTCTTGTGCTGCCGGGGTCGCAGGTGTCGGCGCCAGTGCTTCGGCCTCGTTGAGGAACAAATCCTTCTGGTCGGTGCCACGGGCTTCGCTCTTGGCGGCAAACAACTGGCGCAGAAATGCCTTCAGTCGTTCCTGTAGTAGATCACGCTCAACCTTGACGACCTTCAGTTCGCCACGTAGCGCGTCACGCTCGGCGATGAGCGCATTGAGTTCTTCAGGGGTGATTGTCTTGGTGGGCATCACTGAGTTAGACCAGCGACCCAGAATCTCGTTCACCCGACGCGTCGATATTTCCGTTCCGGATGCATTTGCATCGCCGACAGGTCGATTCCCTCCAGCAACCAGTGCAACTGCTCGACCGTCAGTTCGACCACGGCAGCGTCCTTGGGCCACTTGAAGCGATCGGCCTCCAGTCGCTTCATCAATAGCCAGAAGCCAGTCCGGTCCCAGAGTAGCAGCTTCACCCGATTACGTCGCCGGTTGCTGAAGACGAAGACTGCCGCCGCGAACGGATTCAGCCCCAGCGCCTGTTCGACGATGGTGGCCAGCCCGTTGATGTTCTTGCGTCCGTCGACTGCTTCCCGGTGCAGGTATACCTTCAGCCCTGCGTCGAGCCGGAACATGGCAGTTGGCACAGCATCTTCAGGATCAACGGTAGGTCTTCCAGCCCGGCATCACTCAGATTGAGTTTGACTCCGTTGGGGAATTCCACGCTGAACCGCAACGGACTCATCTTTGCCGAAGCTTTCACCTGAACCACCGGGATGAACGGCGATGCCATGGTCAGCGCACTGTTCCCCGAGGCCGGCGGCGCCATTACCTCGCCTTGGCGTCGGTATTGGCTTATCCAGGTGCGCAACAGGTTCGCATTGACCCCGTGCCGTAACGCCATCCGTGCGACCGATACTCCGGGTCGCATGCCGGCTTCGATCAATTCGTGCTTGGCTTCCTTGTCGTAGCAGCGGCGACCATCTCGCTTCTGCCCAATCACCAGGCGCCTCGATAACTCTGTGTCTTTCTCTGTCATAGGTGTCCACGTTCCTTCTACGTGGACATGATCATTACCGAATCAGAACTGCGCCACAAGACGCAGTCTAATGATCGCTTACCTTCAACTCGGGTATGAAAATCACCGATGAAGGAGAGTTTCTGCGCTGGAACGATTACCGGAAGACCTTCGAGGGCATGGCATCTCCCCTGGCGCAAAACGAACGCCACATCGAAGTGCTGAAGGAAGCCTTTGGCTTTCTCGAAATGCCGACACGCCTGGGGATTCGACTTTCACCTTCATTCGAACCCTATGTGCTTATCTCCGCAACAGCCCGGATAGACCGCTCACGGAAGTTCGATTCGAGCCGTGTCATCAAGGCAGACGTTCTGCTAAAGACCATCGAGAAGAAGTTTGAAAACGAGGGATTCCTGAATACGCTGGGAAATGTTTCCCGCCTTGTTTCTGCAGAAACATTAGAGGAGATCGCGCGCAAGCTGGGCAATCTTCACTCGCCTGCCAAGGTGAATTATTTGGCGAAGTTTGGATTCAGTGATGCGCCCACCCCTCCGCCCACTTCCAATAACTCCGCCTTACCTGAAGCCACTCGGCCGGCCGAAGCAATCAAACGTACTGAAGACAAATCACAGGCTGCGCCTGTTTGTCGGTCATGTGGAAGTGCAAATATTTCCGTGCAATATGGGAAGTATGGATACTACTTCAAGTGCGCCGCTTGCGACGGCAATACACCCATCAAAATCAGCTGTAGTGTCGCTGGGCACAAAGAGCGAATCCGGAAGGATGGACTCAACTTTTACCGCGAGTGCGCTGACTGCAAAACCAGTTCGCTGTATTTCGCGAATTCCATATGAATTGAGTGCAGGGCAAGGACCGCCCTATAGGAAGTAGGAAAACGTTTGGCAGACCCACTGCAATTCGGGGTGAATCCGTCTGCGACAACTACTTGTGAGAGAGTTGGGCGGGTCAATGAAATCCCGGCAGGTCGGTCAATAACCAAGTCAGCGTCGCCAAACAAGTGGAATTTATGCGAAGCGCGTGATGAATGGCGTTTTCATATCAGTTTCAATGATGCGAGCTTCGGACAGTTCGCAGTGTTGCCGCCACTCCACCAATCGTATTGCCCGCTAAAAGTTAAGAGCGTAACCCAGAATGCCATTGGGTTAGCTGTATCTTGTTTCAGTGAGACTCCGTACGAACCGATGCAGTCCTTTGCATCGGGGGCAAACAACGATAATGTCGGGATGGTTCCATCGGTGATGTTGTAAAAGGTACCACTCGCAGCACTTTGGTTTCCATCGCCGATACTTTTGACCAATAGCCCTACCTTACTGCCGCTTGCGAATATTGAAAACACAACCTTGTAGTGGGCTGTGCCAGGCGAATAGCTATAGAAGAGATCGGGGATTACCACTGTGCCGTCTGGTCTTATCGCGGGGGCGGTATCGTTGTAGGCCATTGCACATGCCTGCTCAGTGAACAATGACCCTTGGTAATTGAACTGGCACTCGTTGACGATGGCGAGTTCAGACACCGAGCCTGATCCAATTTGTGTCCCACTGGCGCTTGCTGGATTCAAGACCGACACAGTAAAGGAACTGTCGGAAATGATGATAGTTTGGCCAGCGCCATTGTCGTAAGAACTCTGGCGCAGCGATTGAGCCGAAGCGACTGCTGTTTGTGGCGGTGTTGCAGTAAAGGTCGCCGTGACACCCGTTGCGGCACTCATAGTAACTAAGCAGTTTCCTGTCCCTGTGCAAGCACCACTCCAGCCAGTAAAGGTGGAGCTGGATGCCGGAACTGCAGATAAGACCACGGACGTACCGGAGTTGAAGGACGCACTACATGCGCTGCCACAATTGATGGCCGAAGGATTGGAACTGATGACACCGGAGCCAGTTCCAGATCCCGTAATGGTCAATATAAAGCTTGGCGTGGTCGAATCGAGATAATTTAGCAATCCATTGCCACCTACCCCAACTACCCCTACCGGAACAGCACTGTTTGTGGTGTTTCCAGTTCCTAGTTGGCCGGAAGTATTGCTGCCCCAACACTCGGCTTTTCCGTCGCTGATTAACGCGCAAGTATAATTGCCCCCGGCAGATACACCTATGGCAGCGCTTATCGTTTTCGTCGTGACGGGCGTCTTGCTGTCTACCGTCGTGCCGTTGCCAAGCTGGCCGGAAGTATTAGCGCCCCAACACTGAATCGTACCGCTGCTGAGTAATGCGCACGTGTGATGTCCAGCAGACACCGCTATCGCATTGCTGATTGAACGGACGGTCACAGGATTCGGGACCGAGTTGAATCCATTCGTGCTGCCATTGCCAAGTTGCCCGCTGTCGTTTATTCCCCAGCATTGAAGCGTGCCATTGCCAAGCAACGCGCAGGTGTGGTTATTCCCCGCGGATACTGCAAGTACGTTACTGATCGAACTGACTGAGACTGGAGATGTAGTTGGAGTGAAACCAGTAGTAATGTTATTGCCGAGTTGTCCGAAACCGTTATACCCCCAACACTGCACAAGACCGCTGCGAAGAACCACGCAGTTGTGACTGTCGCCTGCAGAAAGAGATACAGCAGTGCTGACAGAGCTAACCGCTACTGGGATTAAGCTGTCATTTGTGCTGCCATTTCCCAGACGACCATATCCGTTCGATCCCCAGCATTGAACTCCACCGCTGCTGCGTAAAGCGCAAGTATGGTATTCACCAGCGGACACTGCTATCGCATTACTTATAGAGGCCACCGTTACGGGGCTACTACTATCCACCTTAGTGCCGTTTCCAAGTTGTCCTTGGGCGTTATAACCCCAGCACTGAACAGAACCTGTGACCAATACCGCACAAGCGTGATAAGACCCAGCAGACAAGGCTATGGCGTTAGTGATGCCAGTTACCGCTAACGGTGAATTACTACTTGTGATGCTGCCGTTGCCAAGCTGGCCAAAACTATTGTCACCCCAACACTGAACGGCGCCGCTACTAAGTAAGACGCAGGAATGCGAAAGACCTGTCGAGATGGCTGGCGTTGCGGCCATCGTGCCAAACGAAAGAAACAGGATCGTCAAAACCACCAGTTTCCGTCCAATTGATTTGATCATCGAATCGTAACCCTCGTTTTTTTTATTATCGGACTGAGTGCAAGGATGCGTGCTCTTAAACTTCACCTATCGCGGCATTTTCATTGCCTCGCGCGGACTCAAATGGTTCATTTGCGGCATCGGTATTGGCAGGGCGATTCTCTGAAGGATGTAGATATCAAATTCCATATAGAAATCTTCTCCTCCCCATAAGGAGACTGCTCGACCCTGTACAGCCGTCGATTTTCGACCAGTCAGTAGCCACCGATCCAAGTTTTACCCTGAATTGAAAATGGTTTTCATTCTACGAATATCGTAGAGACTTGGCAACAGCAAACTACGAATATCGCAGGATGCTTAGATCTACTACTCCTGCGTCTCTTTTTGGGATTCGCCTTCGCGCGGCGAGGGAGCATGCGAATTTGCCCCAGGATCGTCTCGGCGCCGATATTGGCATCGACGAGAGCTGTGCGAGCGCCAGGATAAGCAGATATGAGACCGGGGTTCATCAACCACCGTATGCACTTGCCCAAAAGTTGGCAACTGCGCTGAAAGTACCGACGGCCTACCTCTATTGTGACGATAACGACCTAGCCGCGCTCATCCTAAAATGGGGAACGTTCGGTCCGCGGAAACGCCAGCGTTTGCTAGAGGCAATGAAATCTTTGGCAGATTGATCCTGCATCGGCGGCGCGCATGGGGACGATCCTCGAAATGCGAGATTCGAGTTGAGTCCCCGGAGTTGCGTCAACACCCGGTCGCGGGTCGAGCAGGATAGAAATTCAACCGAAACTTTTTCAAAAAAAGTCGAGGACATGAGGGGTATGATGTTGATACCTTCACGACCGAGATCCTGTATGAAACTTTTTAGAGAAATCTGGGCCGAGTGCCTAGTTGCCGCGAGACAGGCCCCGCGTCTGTATTTCACTCCTTTGATCCTGGCTGCGCAATTACTGTCCAGGCGCCGCGGCTAGGCGCGACCGCAGGATCGGCGAACAACCCGGCTCGACGGGCCTGTTGGCTGTATGCCCTCATGTTGGTCAAGCAACTGCGTGTCACCATGCAAGTCATTGACCAGTTCGATCGCGAGATCGCTGATCTTGCGCCGAAGCTGCCAGACTATTATCTGTTTGAAAGATTGCCTGGCTCCGGTTAGCATTTGGCGCCACGGTTGCTCGCCGCGTTCGGCGAGAATCGCCAATGCTTCAAGGGCGCCGACGAGCTACAGAAATATGCGGGCATCGCCCCGGTCACCGAGCGCATCGGCAAGAAGCATTGGGTCCATTGGCGATGGCAGTGTCCAAAGTTCTTACGCCAGACCTTTGTTGATTGGGCGGGGCAGACAATCAACAAATCGTTCTGGGCCGGCACCTATTACCGGCAGCAGAACTCGGACGCCGTACAACGAAACAAACTATCTCAACGCGTTAAGAAAGCAGGGCTCGCCGCCCCTCAAGTATCTCATATCGAATACATAGATCGCTTGACGGACTACCTCCGGGCGTGAATCTGCCTGATGATAATTTCATAGGCAATGGCGGCTAACTTATCGTCAAGCGGTAGCTGGAAAATTCTGGCTCGACCATCCCGGCAAGTCGTGTGGTGCCGACAGCGGCGGTTCAAAACAGGTTTTACATCTACCATTCCACTGCTCCCCGGACCCACTTACTTGCCTACAATTTTAATAACTGTGCCCGTTATTTCATTCAAATATACGATTGCACCGGGAATGCTGCCGAATTGTTCCTGTATCTCAACTGCCATCTCCTCCAAATCTGCCAGTGAAAATTTTTTCCAATCGCCACTGACGCTGTTGCTTTTTCTTTGCTCAAAGCTTCGAGCCAGTTCATCTTGCGGCGGATCTAACAAAATTATCACACTTGAACTATTTATCGCAAATTCGCTCTTGAGCAGCTCGGCGTGTTCAACAATATAGGTTGGGCCAATATTCCTTAGCGATAAACGAAATGTTCTATCAATACTACCCGGCGATTCTTCCACTTCCGTCATATATTTAGCATGCCACTGATCGAGTTCTATATGCGGTATACCCAATTCAAATGACAATTCTTCCGCCAACTTGGTCTTACCGCAGCCCATACATCCAACAATGCAAATTGTGTGCATGTGCTTGCCACGAAAGACTTTCTTAATTGCATCCACGTCCTCGGGCGAAAATAGAGCTCGCCCAACCAATGAGCTAATATATTCTTTATCCATAATATACGTATGCAAAAACTATGCACAGGCTCCTTCTGTTCTTTTACAACTTCACTTTCTTTTCGCGGGACTTCCGCGAACTCGTCATCGCTGATGTATTCAATAGAATCCTCCAAAGATAACGCTCCTGACACTCTATCTTCCTGCGGGTGATTTACGCGTGGGTATCGAGTTAGATATCAACCCTCTCCATCTGATCATGCGCTGGCCACTTCGTCCAGCAGTTCGCCTATGACCTCACGCCGGTGGCTGGCCTGACGCTGGTGGGCCATACAACCTAGACGCGCTGCGGGGAATCGAACTTCAAGCGGCTCTATGTTGCACTGGTAGCCAACAACTATGTGCTTCGCAGCTGCGTCGGTGCGCTGGCGTATGGCAAGAGCAACTACTGCGATGAGTTCTTCACAAGCAATTGCTGGACATCGGCTTGCTGCCTTTGAGTCCGACGCTGCGCGGGCAGGCGAGCGTAGTGGGGAACGCTGTCTGCGACTGAGTGAAGTGCTGAGAGACTAGCGCATGCCCTGCTGGCCGCCCAAAAACTCCAAGACGAATACCTACAGGCCGCTCGCACTCAAAACTATCCGAACTTGCACTTACATGTGCAGGTGCATCTACACGGACACGTGCAATTCGGCCCCGCCCAAATCTTATCCTTACGCTCAGCCGGAAAATCCGAGGATTCGTTTTCGGATTCTACAGACCTCAAATCGTTTAGGAATAGTGTGCACATTGTTGAATCAACCTGCACAAACGGCTTAATTGTCGGCACTACAAACTCATTAAACATCTCTTCTCTCCATCATAGTTATTAACGAATTGTGCACGATCAGTCGAGGAATTGATCGCCTGCATTGGGCATGGCCCAGAGCAGTTTGTCTCGTAGATGCATCCTAGACATCCATCCTTTACTTTTCTCAGCCAATCAACTCGAGGGTTACCCTTACCCTTCCAGATGTCTTGAAAGCGCGTTTGCTTCAAATCTCCAACCTCATAATCGCGGTAGAAGAGGCACGCGCGGACTTTCCCATTTGCGGCAATCGCAAGACAGGTGCGGCCGGCACCACATCCCATAATGTCGGGAAACACCGTACCGCTCTTTACGCATCCTAAAAATGGTTTTCTTTCCCACGTTCCTTCAGGAGCGGATATCAAGAGACTTTCGCCATACTGATCAGTCTTATCGTTGATTAGACTCGTTAGACTCAAATGTTCCTCGGTGTCGAGTTCCTCAACTGAGGTACCTCTCCCCACCTTGCAAATTTGATCAAGCTGGATTTCGTCTGCGCCTAAACTTGCTGCTAAGTCGATCAGCGCTTCAGTCTCGGCAAAGTTTTCTTTCATAATGGTAGGCCCAATTCCAACCAAGGGCAGACCTGCTCTTTTCAGCAATTTTACTGCTGTGACTGCTCTGTTAAACGATCCGCTGACACCGCGTATCTCGTCATGCGTAGCCTCACAGCTACCGTCAATGCTCACCCTAACGTGTCTTACACCCAACCGCACAACCTCGTGTACTAATTTGTCGTTAAAGAACCACCCATTCGAGCTAATCATTACTACGATGCCGAGTAGTTGGCAATGCTCCAGAATTTTCAAGAAATCTTTACGCGCAAATGGTTCACCGCCAAGAAAATGTATATAAAAGACTCGCATACTAGCCAAGTCGTCTATTATTTTGAAAACCTCGGTGGTGCTCAACTCGTCCGCTAGTGCTTTCCCCGATGAGGAATAACACTGCTTGCATTTAAGGTTGCAGATGCCCGTAATATCCCACCACACTGATAACGGCGCTCGCAGGAAACTCGAGGTCGATGATTCTTCGGCAAAGACTTGATTGGTTGGGTCAGATTCCACGGACTTGCAGCTAAGGTGTTCCGGATCACAGACGCCGCTTTCAACTATGCCGGAATCTTCTAGTTGTTCCAAGTAAGTGGAAATGGCTAATTCTTGATCATCAGTTAGCAACCCGAAAACACGCCTAACGTGGCCTATGATTATCGAATATGGGAGTTCATCATTCGACAAGATATGAGCAATGAATGCGCCAGTCGGGTTAACCCGACTAATGGAACCAGTCATCTTGTTGAAGATGAGACCGCCGAAATCCTCCTCACGAATGACATGCCCTTTTGCCAAACGATATGTCCGAAGACCAACTGGAGTTCTAGACTCAATACTTAGTGATCTCATCTAAGCTTCCTAATGGCTGAATTATGATCAGTTAGCTATCGTTCGTGTCACCTAATTTGTCGGTGACGCCCTGTCACATTATGTCCGGAAACTGACCGACTTACTAAGGCCAAATCACCTGCAGCACCTGCGCGAGCCGCCGACCAGCCTTGATGACTTGCTCACGCTGCATTTCATGCTCACTGGTCAGATAATCCTTACGCACCTTAAAGGTTACCGGCCAGACCAGTGAATTCGCATGATTGCCGGGATGAGAGGGTCCGAAGTTGATGCCTTCGTAGGCTTTCCGAGCTTGCTGTACTGACTCGGTTGCCCAGATCTCTATCCAGCCCTGAAGCGGTCCAGAGGTAGCGCCGACTTTCTCGGCATTGCTCACGAGATCGGCACCGGCCAGCGCAGTAGACACGTGATCCCATTCCCCATGCAGCTCATTGGCATCATTGGAGCCATAGACAAGCGAGTTGCCACCGACTGTGTTGGTCTGGGGGTCATAGCCTGTCTTGTCGGGGTCGACCATCTGCCCATTCGGCTTCAGGTAGACCGAGCCGACATGCAGAGGTTGATGGATGTCCCCCACAAAATGAGTCAGCAGACGCAGCGCCTCTCGCTTACCCTGCGCGTTGTTGGGAATATTGAAAGGAGCTGGCGCTGGATGCCCCTGCAACACCGCGATCATGGCATTGATTGCATGCACGACGTCATAATTCTGGGCTCCAACAAATTTCGGATCGTAATGGTTCTCCTGGATCGGTATGTCAGCGAAGTGGAAGGACTTGTGGCAGTTTGAACGCTCGCCTGAATACTCGCAGTTGTCGTTGTTGCGCCGGACATAGTCCCGCATTTCGGTCTTGCCTTCCTCGGTAGCGTCATAGATGGTGCACGACTTGTCGTAATACTTCGGATCCGGCTTGTAGATAAAGCCTTGCTTGGGCTGGATGTATTTCGCACAGTCAGGCCAGATGGCAGCATCGCGCAATGTGCCGTTCGCACCCAGAATTGCGTTGATTTGCGCCTTGGCATGTGAATTGTCGGGTATCAGCTGATCAGCCAGGTGGCCTACTGCCATGTGGCCAGCCGAGCCCCAAGCCCAGACACTGCCGTGGGCCGCCCATGCGATGGAAAGCACAAGCAGAAATTTCGAAAGGCCATCGAAAATGCGCATTTCTAGCTCCTCCTAGCGGCTAGTTTGACTGCCGGATATGCATCCATGCAACTTCATTGCTCAAGCCATTGGCATTATCCCCTCATACCGGGTTATTGCAATCATTTGATCGGCGCAAACTGCCCTATGCCTGTCTCACCCAGCGTGTCTCTAGGTACCTATACTCGCAGGACGCCCGACCAAAAATTCATTACTGGTGCCCTCCCCACCGATGAAAATGGTTGGCCTATACCCCGCTTTAGTTTGGCCATGCATCGACCCAATGAAGGCGTCTTAGTGCTCAAGGATGAGCTCGTGAGCGATTGGAACCGCCACAACTGGGTTGCTCGGTCCACAGATCGCCAACGTCAGCAACCTGCGTGATACCGGGCATTCCCCTAAGCCAACACCACCGGCCGCATTAGCCGATAACCATGCCAACGGTTGGCATGGTCGGGCGGCAGCTTCCTGATCAGTTAGCGAGCGTTGAAGTTTCCCGAAAATCAGCCTGCAACTGCCCGGGACTTTCCGGCCACCTGAATCGAGTTCTACCGGTTGGCGAGGCAGGTCCACTCCCCTCCCCGCTCAAATCCGATGCATACGCCATCGCCGGCGGCGGTTCTCGCTGCATTGCCACCGCTGACAATTCGCGGTCCAATCACGTATTGCGCGAAACGAGCCATCAGGATTCTGGGTTACCCAACCCAGTTTACACAGTAGGGAGTAATTCCCGGACGTTGATGGAATCAAGTTTCCAACCCTGGTAAGTAAATGGCCGAAGATACTTTGAACGGGCTACTACAGCACTCTCAGCCTGGGTCATCGATTCTGCGCAATCAACGCTCCAGTTGAGTCGTGGCGCCGGCCCCACACCGGTCGCCACGACATCAGATTCACTTCTTATAGCTTCGTGAGGACATGGCCGCCATGGAAAGCTTCTTAATCGTGGATTTGAGCCGCTCAAAGTGCTCGGCCTCCGCCATACAAAACCCGATGACGTTGGCGCTATTCGGGACTTCCATAACGACTGTCATCATCAGGTTGATTTGCTTCGATGTGTCCATTCCTGTTTGCCGTTGGCCGGAAGCTTCGATGAGGATCGCGGGAAGGTTGCGGACCGTGGATTCCTCAAAGTGGGTCATCTGAGCGTCCGGCCCGAGGAAAGTCTTCATGAGTACCGGGGCAGAGACTTTAAAGGCGGAGATTGTTTCCCGGGTGCTGCGATTTTCGTTTGATTCAGAGGCCCAGCCGCAAAACAAGTCATCCTTCCTGATCACATAGATGCTCTCCGAATCCGTCATGGCGGACCACCCTTCCGGCACTTTGGTGGCAAAGACCCCAGACTTGACCCGGGTCAGACCTTCCATGTTGATCTCTGGTAATTCGACATACTTCGATTTCTTCCGCTTTTCCTCTGCTGCGGCGGCGAGAAGCTTCTTGCTGCACAATGTAGCAGCCTGATTGGCGGCGGCGGTGAAGTGAGGGGTTTCCTTGTCAGCCAGGAGCGCCCCTGTGTCAGCGTCGTCAAGGTTGCCAACGAGTTCCTTTGCATAGCACTGGCAATAGTCTTCCGTCGACTTCTTTCCTGCCTGCGGATTGATCTTCTTTACATCGGCCCGGCACCCTTTCGCCACTTCCTTGATCGTATCGTTGGCCAGCTTCCCCTCCAGGGCATGGCTGGACGGTATGGCAAGCGTCAGCAGCAGAATCAGTGTGTAATATTTCATGCGGTTTGCTCCTCGTTATTTCGTCTGGGTGATCGAAGTAATTTTGCGGTCAAGCGTGGCGATCCGCTCTTGCAGGTCGGCTATATCCACGGAGGGCTGGCTGCCAGGGTTGCGTGCGGCCCACTTGTCGATTTCAATCTCAATCGCCTCGGGCTTCTTGGGAAGGGCCAAGTAACCTTCCGCCGGATCTGCGAACGAACCCAGGTAGACCTCGCACGCAGAACACGGAAGAGCGAGGTGCGTCTCGGCGGCAATCGGCGGACGTAGATCCTTCCCGTCGTTCCCTTTGAAATGAATTTGAACACCGTGAATAAACACCGCCGGAGCATTCGGCGCGGCGATCTTGGCCGTGACGGACAGAAAATCGGCGGCTCGGCCGGAAACGTCCTTGCGTTCTATTTCGACCTTTTGCACCGCAAACTTGACGCCTTGCACCTGCCGGGCCAATTCGGCGTTGCCGGCCGCTTGCGCCTTGGCCTTGGTGTGCTCGAGCTGTAGGGTCGCCTTGAGCCCCTGGAGCATCTCCAGCGTGGCGGCACGCGCCGTCTTGCCTTCCAGGGCCTGTAGCTTGGCAAAGGCCTCGTCGAATTGGGTCGAGGTCTTGTCGCGGCTTGGGTCCCCTGCCCCTCCCAGTCCTTCAGTCATGGCCGACAAACCGATCTGCATGGTCAGGCGTCCGACTTCTGCCATCACGGTCTGTCTGAAGAGGAGTTCATCGTCGGCATTCATTTCGCCGGCAACGGTTTCTAACTTGTCGAGCTGCTTCAGGGTGATGACATGGTCCATCCCCTTGGCGCCACACCCCACCATCGCCACGATGCTGAATATTGCGAGAACTGCCTGGATTGCTTTCATTTTCTTCCTTCAAGTGAATGTAGAAATCGTTATCAGGGTTGCCGCTGCTGCCGATAACCCTACCATTATGACGGCCAATTGTCACTCATAGAGCGTGGCCCTAAAGTGGCTCCATGCCTAGCATGCTTTTCTTTTGGCTTCAGAAAAGCATGCAGGCAGACCCGCGGACTTTGTTCGGCAAGCGCCTGGCGGCGATCCGCCATGAAAAAGGCTGGTCTCAGGAGAAGCTGGCGCTGGAGAGCGGCCTGGCGCGCAGCTATCTCGGCGGGGTCGAACGCGGTCAACGCAATATCGCCCTGGTCAATATCTGCCGGCTGGCGGACACGCTGGGCATTCCGCCGTCCGATCTGATGACTTTTCCCAAGAGTTCCCGCCGCACACAATCCTGATCGTCCAGGCGATCGGTCCGGATCGCTTGATACCGCCATTCGGCGTGGGCACTGGGAGTATCTGTATGGCAGGATGTCAGGTGCAGACTCCCTACTGATGGCTCTGCGCCGGGCGATCGGCTCAATCCTCAGGCTGGGTTCGCCGGCGTCCTCGATGGCGGTCATCACATCGGGGCTCTCGTCGCGAGCCATACGTCTGTGCCTGATCATCATGAGCGCAGATCGATGAGCCATTCCAGGAGACTGCGCGCCATGTCGCTGATCACCGCGGCACTCAGGTGCACCATGATTTTGTGAGAAAACGTGTCGTGCTTCTCGGGTTCTGTTTGCATTGACCATCCTTTCAAGAGATTGAACATCGGTGAAAGGATGCTAGCGAAACAGGGGTAGCGTTTCTGAATTAGTTTTGTGCCTGCGGCGCCTCGGTGTTTTTGGGCGTTGTCAGAAGTCCGAATCGCAGACCCGGTCGATCGCGGGATCGAGGACGCTGCTCCGGCGGTGAGGTATTCGGGAAGCCGGAGTCCCCCGCGATGGGTTAGGCGGGGACTTCGGTGTATCCATGTTGGATCCGCGTCTTGACGATGCGTGCAATGACTTCGTCGAGATCGCTTGGATCAGCACCACAATAGGTTTTAGAGCCGCCCAGGCGGGAATATTGGGATCCGCGTCGGGTCACCACGACATGATCTCCGAGCAGATCCCGTTGGGGTTCGGCAATCAGGTAGTAGCGGCCGTCCCGGCGAATGAATAAGCGCATGGAGGGGACATTATCACACGACAGGCTCATAGGGTGAGCCTGTGAGCGGGAGTGCGGGGTGATCTTTCGTGGTGGATGCGCGCGGATTCCCCACTGGTTACTTTCACTGCTGGGATGGATGATTTTTCAGAAAAGGTCGGGGTGATTCTCTATGCTGCTTCTGCCGGATCGTGTTTTTTAATGACCGAGAACCTGGTCCGGATTGCCAACCCTTGTGGAGGAGTAAATTGATGAGTGTATTTGAGAGGATCTTGAACCGGCGTCCGGGATCGCCCTTGCGGGATGAACCGGCCTATGCGGCCCCCTTGCGCGAGGGAGACTTCGTGGCGGCAGTGGTGCCATTGCGCGAGGCGATCAAGTATGAGGATCCGGTGGCGATGACCGCGTACGCTGCGATGTCGGCGGTGGGCCGTGGGGTGGAACAGGATTTTGCAGAGGCCGCGCTTTGGTTCCGCCAGGCGGCAGTGCGAGGAGACGTCAATGGTCAACTGGCCATCGGGGCGTGCCTGGCCACCGGCCTCGGCACGCCGCGCAATGATGAGGAGGCGGCATTCTGGCTTTACCAGGCCGGGAAACGGAATAATCTGGCGGCGATCGATCTTCTATCGACGTTGGTCTGGCGCGACCAGGCTCTGATCGGGAAACATTTTTCGAAGGCGGAATTTCATCAGTTGCTGAAGAAGGCGCACCGGCCTGGGGAGGCTGCTCTCCATTGAAGGAAGCCGAATTGTTCGATCTGGGTGAGCGGAATACGATGTTCGATTGCGATGGGATCCTGGAACGCGGGTTCATTGGCGCAAGCGAAAGCTATAGCGGTTGGGTCAAAACACTGTTTTTTGGGAATCACGAAACAGTGTTTTTTGTATCGATGCTGTTTTGCCGCGCGTTAAGTGCTTGATATTACCGCTCCAGAGTTTTATGGAATGTGCTTTCGATAGCTCAACCCCGAGCGATTTTTTGTGGGCGTCCGGATTGCCCGGTGGACGGCGCCCGCCGGTCGATGCCGCTTAACAACGCAGCATCTATTCCTTGAAGCGACGTCCTCGTTGACTGGCATCACGATTTTGCACAAAGGACATCACTGGAACGCCATACCCACAGCTTGTCATCGTTCTCTCGATAGCGAGTTCGATTACCTGGCGAGGAGCCCCCTTTTGCTCGGGATTGAGTGACTGTAACCGGTCCGCATACTCGCATTCAGACATGGCAATGACTTTACCGTTCCCGTACAAGCGCACTATGGCTGCGTCCGTCTCGTCAAATGAACATACCATCAATGTCATAGGACCGCCTGCGGCAACATGGCGTTGGGTTTCATTGCCGCTACCGTGATAGTCCAAGAATGCAATGCGGTTTGGCGACAACAGCAACAGCTTGCCACCTCTGGGCGATACATTGACGGGTCCTTCGCCGTTTCCACCCGAAAGCAAATTCGGATCCGCGCTGGCGACGAAAAATACGAACGCCGAATCGAGAAGATCCGCTTGCTCTTTAGTAACTACCGTGTACCAATTGGCCATGAAAGTTCCATAACTGCTGACGTTGATTGGCGATGATCTCTTGCCACAGGCGCCATTTGATGAAGCCGTTTGGGCGATGGTTTACCTTCGTAGCGTCAGATTATACGAAAACGAACGCAGAACTGGGCTGCCCGTAAATGGCGGCGGTGAAGCAAACTCGCAAGTTACCGCGCTTGCCGGCAAGCACCCTGTGGGGATGGTCCGCTGTAGCGAGGCAACAGTCAGATGCTCGCCTATACACTGCCCTGGCGCGGCTCAGCGCGCTGATGCGCGGCGCCTGAAATGTTGCCTGCCCGTCATGGAGCAAACGACCTCGTCCCGTTGGTTGAGTACGTCCCAACGGAATTTTACAGTACCTCGGGTCAGGTCCTTCTGCGATGGCGTTTGCTCGAGTACCTTCGCATGCAGCCTTAGTGCGTCGCCGGGACGCACAGGTTTCAACCAGCGCAGTTCATCGAGCCCGGGGGATCCGATACATGATGTCTGGAGCAGGTAGCCGTCGCACATGAGCCGCATCGCTACGCTACAGGTCTGCCAGCCGCTGGCAATGAGTCCACCAAAGGGCGAGGACTTCGCTGTCTCTTCGTCGGTATGATATGTTTGTGGATCATACTCGTGCGCAAATGTCGTGATCTGTTCTGCCGAAAGCGTTCGCGTCGGCGATTCATACTCCCAGTCTGGCACGAAGTCTTCCCAAAAATACTTGATTGTGGTCATCGTCGGGGCTCGCAAGCTTGGCTGGTGATTCAACCTGAAAAGAATCGTCGCAGTGAAGAGCGACGCAGTAATTATATGCGAACGCCGGTTTGCCGGTCCGGCAAGCCGGCTCGCGTTAGCGCGGCATGCCACAGTTCTGGTTGCGTATCACGCTTTGGCAATCGAGGGGCGCGTTCTGATGGGGCTATTTACTTTAACCTTTTGTCATGAGGAAGTTTTAGCCTCGGAACCCGACGCTTGGGGACATCAGTTTTCTAATCTCTGTGGGACCAGTATTTGCCCTACCCGACTGTCATCAGACGATCGAAGCCGACTTTGCATAATGGCCGAACTGGGACGCGTAAGGGATCGCGGCCGTCGACCAGCAATCGGGCATCACCTGCAACGAGCGTAGTGACTGGTCTACGTTATGGTCGCGCGCGAAGGATGGGGGATAAGGAACTGAGAGCCGTCGCTTAGGGGTATTGATGGCGCGCCGCTCAGAAAGGCGGAGGGCAGTCAAGGCACAGCGGCGCGCCCGTTTCGGGATTACCGAGTTCGATCTGGCAGGCGTGCAGCATGAGGCGCTCCGCTTTGGCGCAGGATGCCGGCGTGCCGTAGAAGTCGTCGCCGAGGATGGGATGGCCCATCGCTTCCATGTGCACTCGTAATTGGTGCGAACGCCCGGTGATGGGCTCGAGCTCGATGCGCGACACCGCGCAGGAAGTGCCGATGTCGAGTACGCGATAGCGGGTCAGGCTCGGCCGGCCCATGGCATGATCGACTTTCTGCTTCGGACGGTTGGTCAAATCGACACTGATGGGCAACTCAATTTCGCCCGTGGCGGCAGCCGTCCAGTGCCCGTCGACCAAGGCCTGGTAGCGCTTGCGCACCTTGCGCTCCTGGAACAGGATGCTGAGTTCGCGCTGCGCCTTAGCGCCGCGCCCCATGACGACAATGCCCGAAGTGCCCATGTCCAGGCGATGAACGATCAGGGCGTCGGGAAACTCGGCCTGCACCCGGCGCGACAGGCAGTCCTCCTTGCCGGCGCCGCGCCCCGGCACGCTCAGCAACCCGCTGGGTTTGTTGATAACGATCAGCTGCTCCGAGAGATAGAGGAGGGAGAGCCCGCGGTGCGCAGGCGGATGGTAGGGAGTGGATGCCATGCAGCGGATTGTCTCATTGAGACGCTACTCGCAGCATCCCCGAGGCGCCCGGTTCGTTTTTTCACCGCCCCCACCAACCACAACGCTTTCGACGCTACCAGCGGCGGCAACGTGCTGGTTCCGCCATCTCACCAGCGTCTACATAGTCGAACCAGAGAGGTTAGGCTGCTGGTCAGCGTATGTGGGAATCGGCTTTCGTCTTCGCCATCGCGTTCAAGTCGTCCTCGAAATGCTTGACGGCGATCAGATAGCTCTTTAGATCCTGACTCGAGAACTCTGGCGGCGTCCTGGGTACTGCCACAAAGGAAAGCTTGTTCGGCTCGGCCGATCTGTCGGTTGCTCGAGCCCGTTCCAACTTCATTTTCCCAAGGAAGACGTCGCAATCGTCTCGGTCTGCATGAGCGGAAAAGTACTGATAGAGAAGGGTCGCCTTTATCTGCTCAATGTCAGCAAATACTGTTTCCGGCACCTTTGAGCTGAAAAGAGCCAGAGTCTTGTCGACTGTTTGATTCCCCAATCGAATCTCCGCACAGACGTCGAATCCAAGTGATTTTGCGGCTTCTTCAGGATAAGTGATTACGCCCGGCATACCGTGCATCATGTCTTGCCTGGAAGCGCTATGAAGCATGAATTCGTCTAGCATCAACTCGTATGGGAGGACCGGCAGATAGCTGCCGCCAAGCGCAGCTTCATATGTAGAGTCGAGCGCTCCACGAAACCTCGCAGCCGCAAGTGAAAATTTCTGAGCAGCGAGCCTAACCGATGGCAGGTCCCAACTTTCCTTGCGCTGGTCGCTGACTCGCTTGGTCACAAGCGCCAGGGGGCGAGGTAGCGAAGACGAGTAGGCGCCTATGACCGCGGCCGAAAACCTCTCTCGTGACTTCTTCTTTTCGTCGGGACTTGTTTGTTCCTCTTGGATAGCACGGCAATTCCACGACATCAGGGTCAGCAGCACCCGCGACTTGTTTGCGTCGGGGAAGTCCGCCAACAGCTTCTTGGTCTCGGTGCGCAAATTCGCGTCGATCTCGCCACTTGCGAGCTTCCGCAGACCCGTTACACCAATTTTTCCGCCCACGTCAAAGTCAGACACATCAACCTGGGGATACGAATTGCACTCAATCGGTCTTTTTGGATTCACCGAACTTGATTCGGCCTTGGATCCAGCCGAAAATACCATCGACGCAAGCGCCAAAACAGCGATTACCACCATCCCCTTGGTCTTCCACATGTTTTCTCCATAACCATCTTAAAACCATTTAGGCAATCACCGGCGTTGCCGGTCTGCTCTTATTCATATAGCTGCGCGAACTATTTTCCGGCAAAGATTGCAGCCAGCAAACCAATGATCGCTGCGCCGCCAAGGAATGCGAGTCCTTCTTCGTCGATACCGCTTGGGCTAGCCCGCTGCGGCGTCACCTGAACACCCTGCTGGATGAGCGTCTGAACACCCTGGTCAGCAATCCGCAGTATCTCGCTCGGCGCTACCCCAAGTTCTCTCGCTACGAACCCGAGTTGCTCGACGGTAATGGGAATAGTGCCATTCTCAATTCGTGACCACGTCGGCTGGCCAATGCCGACGGCGCGGGCCATGCTGGCCTGATCGAGTTGCCGCTGAGTACGAAGGTGCTTGAGGACACTGCCGACGATCGATGGATAACTGACGGCCGGTCGCACGGCTGGTGTTGACGTATGCGTGTAATGCATATACTATTTGTTGAGAATAATGTTTTATTTCGTATAACCCATGATACTTGAAAGGAGCTTCAATGGTGACGCTCGCCCCAGGCTACACAATCGGCGTTCAAGTCGGCCCGATAACTCACGTCGGGATCGTCTCCGATAAATATGCTAATGGCGTTCCAATGGTTATCTCGAATTCTCGACGTACAGGCGGGGTAGCCGAAGAACCCTTGAACATTTTCCAGGGTGGGTACGCGCTCGTTGATATTGCGCAGGCGACCGCCTCAATGCCGGTTTGGCAGGTTCTTCTTCGTGCTCGCTCGATGATCGGTTCGCGATGGAATCTGTTTTCCTGGAACTGCGAACATTTTGTCAATTGGGCATATGGCTTTGAGGCGAAGAGTCGGCAACTTGACCAGGCATCGGCGTTCGCTGGAGTCGCCTTATTGCTCGTAGGCCTCGCACGAGCATAGCTTTCGTTTAGCAAGGCCTAGAAGGAAGCGCATACTTACGCCGCCTTGATCGTATGAACCTCAAACGCTACTTTTAGCCAATGGCGCACGGCACCGAAAATCGCCGCCAAGTTGTCCATGCTTGGATTGCCTTTGGGAGAAAGCATCCGATGCAGGCTCTTGCTCGGTTTTTCGGTTACCTCGGCAAGTTGCTCAAATCCGATGGTGGCGTTGACGAGATCACGGAGAATGAGACGAGCCGTCTCGGGTTCTCCGCTCAGAAACAGAGTGGCGGCTTCATCAAGAAGCGCGGTGGCAAACTGGGGATCGCGCTCAACGCGCTCGACGACGGTTTGCTTGAAGTTGCGAGTCAGTGCCATGTGATCACCGTTTTCCTTTCTTCGCTGCGGCCAGGGCCTTCTTTCTATCCTTGTACTCGGCGTGCAACGCCTTGGCCTGGTCAATGTCTTTTTGCTGGCCGCGTTTCGTGCCACCACCAAACAGGATGATGAGCGTTTCGCCATCTTTCGCCAGATAGATGCGGTACCCCGGTCCCCAGTCAATGACGTACTCGCCGATCCCGGCAAACCACTTCACGCTTGAAGTATTGCCAAGCTCCAGTCGCAACTTGGCTGTCACCACCTTTGCCGCAGCCTGAGCATCCAGGCTATCGAACCACGTCTTGTAGGGATTCGAGCCGTCCGTGGGCAGGTATTCCTCAACCGTGATTTTCATATTCATATAGTAACGTATTAGTTACCAATAGACAAGGCAAACCGGACGGTTTTCTGGCCGACATCGAAACGTTCGCCGCCGCCTTCGAGAGATCGAAGTCCGCGGTCAAAGAAGTTGAAAAGCGCCGCACGGCGAAAATCCCGGAGGCCAAATAACCCACTCACCCGGAAAAACCGAGTCGACGACCGCAAGTATTTCCACTGAACTCCGGAAACCAGCAAAGCCACCGAGCGCAGTTCACTATGGCAGTTATGCGATCATCCCTAAGGTCATGCTACCGCCCGATTCAAGGTCAAGGCTATCGAGAGAATTGCCGGTCCCAACATCTTTACCCGGACCGGAGGCAGGTGCCAGCTCTTTCCTCGCCTTTTGCGTCGCCGGTCCGACTTGTACTGGTTCTTGAGATGTCCCCCCAGCAATCAACCCATCGGATAAGGCACCCCGACGCAAGAAATAGCAAACGCGCCTCGCACGCCCTGTCCCCGTTCGCGAACTCAAATCTTTGAACAACTCCGGATCCTCGTCTTCATAGACGGTACAGGTCAGTCGAACAGATCTCCTTTCTGAAGACAATCCAATCCCCTTTCTAAGTATTGTCCGTAGGCAGGTTAAGCAGCAACGCCGGATACGGCCCTGGATAGTGACCTGGCAAGCGATTCCCCGACCATATGAAATCCGCGCACGTTTCCCATGGCCGAATCATCGAGAAGGATAAGGTTGTGATTTGGGAACTTTTGGCTAATCGCCTGCCGGTAGAAGGGTGCACCCCCTCCCGTAAGGATGATCAAGTCGATGTCGGCGGCATCCTGAAGAGCACTCTTCAGCTTATCCGCAGCATCCCGGATGACGGATTCCCCCATCTTCTGCGCCGCATCGAGTTTCACCGGTTTCCCGTACATGGTGAATTTCGAACCGGTCATTAGGGCCGCGTCGATGCGCCGCATGATGGAAGATTCAGTTGCGGTCGAATCGATGGTTTTGATGACCTCCTTGGCCATGGCGTTGATAACCGACGACATGCCGCGCATCGCCGCGCCGTATTGCCGGGTGCTTTTGCCATGACAGACGAGCCAGTCAAAAGTGTTGTAGCCAACATCCACCACCAGGGCGACCGGATAGCTCGTGCCGGGTTTGGAAGAAGAGATGTGTTTCATATACGACCCAAACGGCTGCGGATATATCTCGCATCGCCGAACTTCAATCGTCTTGCCGCTTGAATTGATGGTGTGGGGGCCAGTGAACTGGTCGGCGAGAGTGTTCTTGTACTTGGTAAAGGTGTTCAACGGCAGTCCGAGGATGAGGATGTCGATGAAGCTATCAGGGATATCCTGGGCAATGTAGTTCAAGGCCCCATAGAGGCGCGCCCGGTAGGCGTCTGAAATTGCAAAGTTGAGGTCCATCACGGTCCCCTCGAAATTCGGATCGATAGCCGCCATAACTTCCTTGCCGACCTCATATTGACGGTCTTCAATGCCGACGAAAAAGGTGTTGCGCTTCTTCAGGAAGCTGGCATTGATGTTCATGTGAGATGTGTATGGCGGAGACAGCGACGGGAACCGGTCGCATAGCACCTCACCATTGGCGCCCGAACCTAGAGAATATTTCACATGTCCGTAGCCAACATCCACCGCGCGCACAATCATCTTCTTCATTGCATCCCCCAAGGCCACCAAAAGTTGATCGTATTTTGGCAAATTAAACCCAGTGAGACTGCCTTAATTCCCCTCGAAATCGAGGCAGATGGAGCGGAAATGGATTCAACGCCGCCTGAGCGTGCTCAACGAGCGCTGGTTGCGCGCTGAGGCAGCACGCTTGGACCTACCCTCCATCGGAAATCGCACCAGCGCGTGCTGGTTGCGCGCTCGTTGCGCGCTGTGGCAGCACTCTCGTCCGCTGTTGCCGCTGATTTTCGGGAAAAAGCTTGATGTTTCCAGCAAGCAAAAACTCACCTAAGTTGCACTGACGGAATAAGTGACGGAACGAGACAGTTATGGAACGCCGCGTTTGGATTAGTTTTGCGACCGATTACGAAACTAATAGAACCCAGGATGCAAAGTTCCGTAAAAGTGAATTTGCTTTTTTTAAAAAAAGGTGTTCTAATTTTGCTAGCATTCGCACGAAGGTGCAGGGTATGTGAGCCCACCGAAAGGAAAGATCACGCCGTCTCGGGTCGAGCACCCGACACCTGGAGTTCGCTCCAGTATCACCGCCGAAAGGCACCCTAAGTGGGGACGCGTTCCCACCACCTGTTTGGAAATATTCAAAACAGGACTCAGATCGATAGATCGAAACAAAGCAGGCTGAGGACCTTTGTCGTCCCGAGTTTCTATCTGTCACCAAATTAGAAAAGATCCACTCCTACTTGAGCCACTATGATGTGACTCAGTTTGACGTCGCCCCCGCCCCCCATAGCGAGCCAGCGCGTTAGATCAAAACAGGAACCGGGCAGCGTTAAGCAGCTGCATAAAATCCTGGCGGACCGGCCCCGATCTTTTCACCCAGAACCTGCATGTCACTGTGATGTGATGTGTGAGCGACAACAAGTGTTGTTGTCGTGGTTAGAGGATGTGCCATGTGTCTATGAGACCCTGGCGCATGAGTTCGTTTAAGAGGCGAACCTCCACTTCCCAGCAGAAATGCCGGGCTGTAGGACCCACCCTGTTTCATCTCTCTTACCACCCCACGCTACCGCCAAACTGAATTCTAATCATCTGCGGATCTCGACCGCTCAGTCGAGGCCAACCCATTGTGATACGTCTGCCCTGCCACGATTGAATGCGTCGTGCCCATGGTGTGACGTCCATAGGAGTTGCCATGAAGTGCAATGTTGTCCCCCTTAAGCCGCAGTTCCAAAGCCACATCCACGCGCATCAGCAACCGACGCCCGCCGACGTCGGGGCCTCGTCACGCCCGTTTCAAGTGATTGTCCATGAGTCCCCAGGTGACAACTGGGTGGAAATCCTTCCACCCAGGAGAGTAAATGAACCATTCTTGAAGGAGGTAACCCTATGAGTTCCAGACGCACATCCCCAGCTTTCATGGCGGAATTGGACCGCATCATCGACGTCCCTAACCGCAAGGCCTACAACGACAGGGGGAACCCTATACGTGACTGCGCCCAAGCCACCCGCGACGAGCGGAGACGGGCATTGCACCAGGTCTTCTGCGACCTGCGAGGGTTGGGCTATCGCTTGCCCAGCCCCTTGTCACTCCGTACAAAGCACGTGGAGGCACTGACCGAGCTTTGGCTCAAGAAGAAGCAAGCCTCCCGCAGCATCCATACCCAGTTGTCCATGCTCAGGGTATTCTGCCACTGGATCAAGAAGCCCAACCTGGTTGGGGATATTGACCAATACTTCGAGCCGGAACAAGTGCACCGGTCGCTAGTCTGCACGGTGAACAAGGCCTGGCAACCGAACGGCATCGATGTGCCAGAGGTTATCGCCAAGGCTAAGGCAATGAACGCGGTCATGGGAATTCTCCTCGAGCTGCAGGATAAGTTCGGGTTGCGCACCAAAGAGTCCATTGAACTCAGCCCCGCGACAAACTACGACCGGGCGAATGGCCTGCTACATGTGGTGAAAGGTACCAAAGGCGGCAAGCCGCGCGTCATCGTTGTGGAAACGGCAGAGCAACGCCAGGTGCTTGAAGCTGCCATTCAACTCTCCCTGAAGAATGGTGACCGGATGCGTTGGGCACGCTTGACCTGGAAACAAGCACAACGGCGTTTCTACTACTACTGCGAGAAACTCGGCATCACCAGAGAGGAGCTCGGTGTCACCGCACACGGCCTGCGACACGGGTATTTGCAGGACGCCATAGAAGAGGAGACTGGCTTCCCGCCCCCAATTAAGGGGGGAGCCCTTGGGAAGATCGATGCCCAGACTTACCGAGCGGCCCTGCATAAGGTTGCCCGGGCTGCCGGACACGGTCGGATCGACGTGATGTGCCTATACGCGGGAAGCTACGGATACAGCCTGCGCAAATTCAAAACGCCGGCGGATCTGCCACAGCAGCCCCCTCGGGCTCCCTCCCAGGAGGCGATTCCGAATGAATACCTGTACTGAGGCATTTGCCCGCCTTTCAAGCGGTGCGGGGCGGGGATCCCGGCAAGACCGGATTACCTAGAAGCACACCTATCTTGAAAGAGGTGCCAAATCCAGTGGTGATGGAACTCTGACGGTCAAGCGCCAGGCCCCCGAATGGTTCACTCTCGTTTGCAGGGTGGCGCGCAGCATTGTTAACGCAAGTTATATCTTCCCTATTGAAAATACACGGTTGCCCTTCAGTACCCGCTGTGTTAGTGTTTGTTAAAGACGTATAACACAATAGTCAAGGTTTAAACATGGTCGCTAAGAACTCTCAAGACTCAACGGAAATTGCCCGAGTGGCGATTCGGTGGCTGGCGGATCGATGTGATGGCGCGCGATCGGACGACAGTGCCGGTTTTAGCCAGGCGGATGTCCTGCTTGGCCATGCTTTGGCGGACAAGGAAATCTGGACACCGCGCGAGACCCTTGCTGCACTGAATCTCACCGTTAAGTACGGAAAACAGCTGTCTAAGGGTGGGGTCAATCTTGATGGCACCGACCTATTGCGGGCCGCCCTGCAAAAGAGCATTGGCGATCAGGGGCGCTTGCGTAAGCGCGACATTGTGACCGGCAAAATCTGGGTTGAGGAAAGTCGGATTCAGATCAGATCAGGATTTCACCGGCCACTGGTGGATGAGCAGCGCGAGTTGATTGGCGCCCGATGGGATGCGAATGCAAAGCAATGGTCCTGCGACCTTTGCGCAGAAAACGCAGCCAGTGTTGAGGACATGGCGCAGCGATATGGCCTTGTTCTGCAGACGCACAAGGAATGGGATGCACTGACGTCCATGCGTTCGGTCGTGATCGATGGCGACCGGCTCGTCATTCGTGGGGTCAATGCGAAAGCGATCTTTAAGTCGCTGCCGGCGGCGGATGGGCAGCCCGAAAAGGATGAACGTGTATTTCGCGCAATCGAACTTCGTGACTTAACCGCCATTGCCATTCCATTGACCTCCTGGGTCGTGCGGGAAGCGCTTCTTTGGCTTGACACCGCGGATGACGATAACTGCCGTCGGCTCGCCTGGGCGCGCGATCGGATCACGCAGCTCCTGCAGGACACATACCCACAGCTCTTAGTGAAGGAACGTCAGCGTTTTGACCAAGCGAGCGCTGTTGATCTGCCGAATGCACAAACCACGTTTCCGTCCCTGCCCCCCAAATTGGCTGACGGATTGATGCCCCACCAGTGGGTTGCCGTTCGTGCGTTGTCGGACCACAAGCAATCACTCCTTGCAGACGAGCAAGGTCTTGGGAAAACCATTGAAATCATCGCAACACTGGAAAACGTCCAGGCATTCCCTGCCGTGATCCTGGCGCCGGCAACGGCCTTGTTAAATTGGCGTGACGAAATCACTGCCTGGCTCCCTCATCGCAAGGTATCTGTCCGGGGTGGCGGGGTCGCCAAGAAGGATGAAGGCGGTCCGATCACTACAGCCGAGTTTATTGTCCTTAACTACGAATCCTTCACCAAGTTCTCGGACCAACTAGAAACGATTCACCCGAAGGCACTGGTTGCCGATGAAGCCCAGTATCTCAAAGGCTACGATTCAGCGCGCACCGAAGCGGTCGTGGGATTTTGCCGCTCGTCGGGGGTTGAGCGGATCATCGCTGCGACCGGAACGCCGGTGATGAATCGTCCGTCCGAGTTGTTAACGCTATTGACGCTATTGCCTTCAATGCTGACGGAATTGGGCGGATTTTGGCGCTTTGCTTCGCGCTATTGCCGTGCCACGTTGCGGCAAATGGGATTTAATTCAATTTGGGATTTTGGTGGCGCTGACAATCTCGGCGAGCTTGCCAATCGAATCTCCGAGACGGGTCGGTTCATTCGCCGCACCAAGACTGCTGTGTTGCCGGATCTGGCGCAGAAACAGCGCCAGCATATCGATGTCAAGATCGACAACCGCGGTGACTATGACGAGGCGCTAAACGATTTCAGTGAGTGGTTAAAGACGCATAACACACCACGCAAAAACAAAATGGCCAAACGTCCCAGTGATGATGAGACTATCCTGCAATCCGCAGCCACCTGGCTGGGTTGGGCTGCGGATGAAGTGGTTGGCATGTCAATGGACACCAATGCTCGGACCGAGGCGCTGCGTCGCATGACCGTGCTTCGTCAGCTGGCCGGCCGAGGGAAGATTGCTGCCGCCGTTGACTGGATCCGGGAGCGCGTTAAAGACGAAAAACTGGTTGTCTTCGCATACCACATCGAAGTACAACAAGCGCTCGTCGAGCGGCTGGGGGGCGATCCGCTCACCATCACCGGCGACATGAGCCTTAAGGCAAGACACGCTGCGATCAAGCGCTTCCAGCAGGACCCAGCGGCACGACTGATAGTGTGCTCTTTGAAAGCAGCTCAGACAGCGATCACGCTGACCGCGGCAAGGTACGCGCTATTTGTCGAGCTTGACTGGACCCCCTCATCGTTGGCGCAAGCCGAAGATCGGATTCATCGGATTGGTCAAGACCGTGAGGTCAATATTGCGTACCTATGTGCCAGCAACACCTTTGATGAGCGGATGCTCGAGATTCTCGGTAATAAGCAAGTAATTATCGATGCGCTAACAACAAGAGCGGAATTTGGCTACCGCAAGGATGGACTACCGCGCCAGCAGCGTCCAGGCCCTGGCCGGCCTAGACTTGACCAGAAGACAGGAGCCGCACGCCGAACCGCCAGCAAATCTGGCTGGCAAGCACGCAACCCTGATTACATGGCTGAGTACATGCGGAAGCGGCGGCTAGAGCAACGTATAAAATCGGCGAGAATACTAATCTATGACTTGAATGTGATCGAAAGACTTGGTGTCACCGGGATGCAACGAGAACTTGGCGATCGGAGCTATGGACAGATTGAGTTTGAACGCGAGCTAAAAGTTGCTCGGGCAAAGGCAGAAAAAGCCAAGGAATTCCTGGCTACGAATTTGCCAATCGAGCTAGTCGGAAACTCTGGGGCCATTCACGTCGAGGAGTAATTTTCAACAAGATTTCAGCCGGAACAACTCACAATCGAACTTGCAAAGATTACTTGTGGGATGGAGAAGCGCAGGCGCAGGCGGGCGTCGGGGCCTCGCCGCGCCCGTTTGAACTGATCGGTGTCACCGCATACGGCCTACAGCACGGATATATGCAGGAATCATACGAAGATGTTACCAGATTCCCGCCCCCAATCAAGGGGGCGCACTTGGGAAAATCGATGCCCAGACCCACCGGGCGGACCTGTATAAGGTTGCCCGGCTGGGCGGATCGACGTAATGTGCCGCTACGGAGGAAGCTACGGATACCGCCTGCGCAAATTCAAAACGCCGGCGGACCTGCCAAAGCAGCCCCCTCGGGCCCCCTCCCAGGAGTCGATTCCGAATTGGGTTGCGTCCGTTCGCAGGTTCCCGAACGAAAGTTAGCGTGTAGCCTGACCATCGACTGACATCCAAGCCGCACCTGGTGAGTTGAACGACGGTACCATGGAGCCTCTGCGATCGACCTCAATCCAAAACATCTCCGGACCTGCATGAAGGTCTAGCGGGACTCCTTTGACCTTCGGATCCCGAAGAAGGACGGTTTCAAAATTCACTTCATCCAGCAGCGACGACCGATCCTTGAGTGCTTTGCGCAAGCATCATCGGCCCGACTCACGATACTGCGGCAAGCAGTTCATGCCCTGGACAGCGAAGCCGATCAAAAAGCACTGGTGGCGGATATTCGAAGCCTGGTCAATAAGTGAGACCGAGAAACTCGGAGAGATGGCTACGATCGAGTCCTTCAACGCCGGACTCGAGGAGTTGCTGCAGGATCCAAACTCAGCTGAGGCATTGAGGGAATTGGCCAGGCGGCTTAAACGTGGAAAGTGAAAAATGGTGAATGAAGGTAACGATTTACAGGGACTGTCACATGGTCAAAGTACTAGCGTTGGTATCAACGCTTGTCCTTATTCAATGGAGAGTAACCACTTACTATGTGGTTCATAGGTAACGCTTTACAGGGACCAAAAGGTCTGTTTCAGGTAACGCTTTACAGGAACCTATACGCTTTGCTGTGCCCTTCCGCCAGGAAGAGAAAACACACAGATCTCCTTGTGTGCTTTTTTGATGTTAACACCTTAAACCTGTTAACGACCTCGTAGATCAGCCATTGGTGCGGCTTCCCGAGGACTAAGGTGATGGTTTGCAGGGACCGAGGTAACGGTTCACGGGGACCTTTAGGACTGAAGGTGACGCTTTACAGGGTGTTCAGGTAACGACCGACGGGGACCTTTTCCCTTCAGGTAACGGTTGGCAGGAACCACTGCTGGATAGGTGACGGTTTCCGGGAACCTCAGGTGATAGGTAACTGTTTGCGGGGATCAACGTTAAAGGTGACGCTTTACAGGGACCTTGCAAAGGTGACATGGTTCGGAGTACCTTTCCATTTGGGATAGGTAACAAGGGTGCAATCACTCTATCATGTCCACCAGAAAACGGCTACCCGTGGTTGTTGAGCAGACTGCGGACAGCTTCAAGAAAACCAACGAGGCAATCGGGCTTCGGGTCTCGAAGGGGCATCTTACCTTCATGAGCCGGAAGCTCTTCAACGTCATGGTACTGCATGCGCAGCGGCTTGGCGCGCCCGGCATCAATGCGCCAATCGAAACCGCTACCTCACATAAATATTTCTGGGTCCCGGTGCCGGAGATATCCAGGGACGCGCACTACAACTCCAACGATACCAAGCTCCTCAAGGAAGTCGCAGAGGAGCTGCAGGATATCCGGATCATTTCGGAAACAGATCGTGAATGGACGTCCGAGCGGCTGATTGCGTCAGTAAAATTGGTGAATCCCGCCGGGCTGCATAAACGGGGCGGCAAGCTTTGGATGGGCTACGAGTTTCCAGCCGAGGTGCTCAACCTCGTCATGAATCCGAAAACCTACACCACCCTGACCCTGTACTACATGACGGTGCTAAGGACCGGGGCAGGCCTGGCGTTGTACGAGGTAGCCAGATCCAATTCGTGGAAAACAAGTGGCCTGACCGAGCGCAGGCCTTGGGAGGAATGGCGGGACTACCTTGAGGGGCAGGCCGGGGACGATATGCCGGACTGGCGAAAGCAGTACAAGTTTTTTAAGGATCGGGTCCTGAAGAAGGCGCTCATCGAGGTCAACACGCTGACCGATACCGAAATGGAACTTATCGAGTTCAAGGAGGGGAAGCGGGTCATTGATCTCCAGTTCAGAATTATCAAGAAGCCCCAGGCGAACCTGGATCTGTCCCCTCCCCCGCTGATCGATAGTCAAATCCTCGATCAATTGATGGCGCTCGGAATCGCCAAGCAGGAAGCGGAATCGATATATAGCACCAACGCCGAAGGCGACGTCCGGGATGCGATCGCCTATACGGTAGCCCGCCGAGACGATCCTAAACAACCGGAATTGAAAACACCGGCCGCCTACTTCAAGGAAGCACTTAAGGGCCGTTGGGGAGCGTCTAAACGGGCGCTGAGGGCGCCAAAAGCGGCAAAGCCTGCGCATACCCCTCCGTCTGCGCCAGAAACCGATCCAGGGCTCGAAAGACTACGAAAGGAAGCTTTGACGCGTTTTGATGCTCTCCCCTCCGCCGACCAAGACGCCCTGGTGTCCCAGTTTCTCCTGGACACCCCTGCTCTCTCCAGAATGAAGACTGGGACAGTCGCATTTAAGAAGGCCTTCGCCGGTTGGCTGTCCCGCAATTCCTGATCCAGTATAACGGAACTCCGTCATTCCGTCACAAACCCAAGTTCAGCTCCAACCGCCCTCCTACGCTGATTTGGCAGTGTATCCAGCCTCTATTCCGTCGTGACGGAACTCCATTTTTCCGTTAAAGTGACGGAACTCCGCTAAAGCGGATCAACGGAATGCCGTAATACCGCGCAAACGGAGTCCCGTTACGGATATCCGTCACAACGGGACAACGGAATAAAGGGAGCTAGCAATGATCGTATTGGTGGGCGGGGAAAAAGGAGGGACCGGCAAGAGCACGCTGGCCACTAATCTGGCAGTCTGGCTGGCCTACGAGTTTGGCAGCAAGGATGTTTTGCTTCTCGACGCCGACATTCAGTCGACATCGAAGAAATGGGCTGACCGCCGGGGTGACGGTGACCCAAGCTTAATTTCGGTTGCCGTAGCGCAGGCTACCGGGGATGTATTCAAGCCGGCCCGGGAACTGGCCACCAAATATGGGCAGATCGTGATCGATGCCGGTGGCCGCGACTCGAAGGAGCTCCGGACAGCTATGGTTGCCGCGGATGTCCTGTTGGTGCCCACCCGAGCAAGTCAGCCGGATCTTGAGACCATGGACCATGTCAATGAGCTCATCGCCCTGGCCCGGGGCCTCAATGCGAATTTGCGAGCCTATGCCGTGGTTTCGATGGCGCCATCCAATCCCATGATCAACGAAGTCGGTGAAGCCCAGGCATTCTTGAAGGATTTCCCAGAATTTGTGCTAGCTGGCACGTTTGTGAGGGATCGCAAGGTGTATCGCGATGCCATTCTGGAAGGAAAGGGAGTTGTTGAAATGAACAACAGCCAGGCTAAAGCTGAAATACAACTACTTGGCCAGGAAATCTACGGAACAGCGGAATAACGGAAGTCCGGTAATACGGAAGAGCGGAGTAAAGGAGACGTCATGACGAGCAAATTCAAACACACTGCAGCCAACAAATCTGCGCCAGATCCCGCTGCTCTCGCAGCGTTTGCGGCCGGTGCGGAAACACGGAGTACCGTACTTCCGTTGGTACGGAATGACGGAATGACGGAACCTAAAGAGGAAGCAATACCTGCCAAGAAGCTAACGGTACTCCTCGACCGCGAGCGCTGGCTGCAGCTAAAAAGTCGTTGCGCAGCTGAAGACCGGAGCGCCCAGAAGATCTTTGTGGCTGCTCTGGATCAATACTTCGGGAAGTCCAGCACCTAATGTTCCTCTTCACCCACCGAGAGGCCGTCAGTACCTCATTGGCGACCCAACCGACCTCCTGGGAGACATGATCCTATTGTTTGGGGTGCAGTGGAACGGATATGGGAATCTTCCGATAACCGCTCCACTGCACTCCAGACTATTAGCTCAGCCAAGCACCGCTGAGTTGTTTGACCCCAGCTTGGGTGGACGCCAACATGACAGCAATGAAGTTATCCCTGATGTTGCGGCCAATGCGCAGTTATGGCAACATTTGATACGCGCATCCCAAAGGAGCCTTCATGGCAACAACCACAAGCAACTACGCCGGCTCCCCCAAGAAATCCACCAACGTTTCCCTGGCGGAACCGCTGCTGGCCGAGGCAAAAGAGCTGCGCATCAATGTTTCTCAGGCGGCCGAGGCTGGTGTCGCCAAGGCGGTCGCTGAGAAGCGCGCAGAAATCTGGCAGGCGGAGAACCAAAAGGCCTTCGAATGCTGGAATGACTACGTAGAAAAGAACGGGTTGCCGCTCGCGAAGTACCGGGGGTTCTGATGGGGCGATTTACCGTTTATAAGAACCCCGATGGTGACGGATACCTCCTGGACTTACAGGCAGACATCAACAGCCACTTCGCCACGCGCGTGGTGGCACCGCTGCTGCCGGTTGAAGATGTGCCCATCTACGCTTCCTCGCTTAACCCCGTCTTCGAGATTGAGGGGCAGCGGGTGGTCATGGCAACACAAGGCATGGCTGCTGTGCCTTTAGCCATCCTTAAGCATCCGGTGTCGTCGCTTGAGCATCAGCGGACAGAGATTGTCGCCGCCATAGACCTCTTGTTCCAAGGCTTCTAACCTACCGCGCGCATGCCTGCGCGAGATTCCGCCAGGTGCTTGTTTGGCTCCAGTGCTATGCCAGCCCAATGCTGCACCGCAATAATAATGCTTGACATCCCCAGACTGTTCAATATACTTGGAGCTGTTGCACCGCAGCAATTTTGCTAACGGTCATATGTTTCCAACCCAATTAAAGGATGCCATCATGTTCAAGCTACCCGAGCAATTTGCGACTGCCAACAAGACCAATACCGAAGCCCTGTTGAATCTGGCAAATACTGCCTTTGCCGGCATGGAGCGTCTGGCTGCCCTCAACCTGAATGCAGCACGCGCCCTTGTATCTTTCGAACTTATGGAAACAGTCGTTGTTGAATACGCTGTGGAGCTTGTGGACAGCCGCCGACCTGTGGGCAAGCGGTGGGAAACGCGGTGCTTTATCGCGTTTTCCACGGTTTGTCCATAGGGTTGCGCGTAGCACAAAGGCGGGAATCGGCGCAGCCGACTGTCCACAAATCCACAACGTCGCGTCGCTTGGGAGCGTGTATGCAAGGTGTATGAGCTTCCCCCGAAAATTCGTCTTCCAAGAAATGGGGTATAACGCCCCGGTAAATTGGAAGGAGAAGCGAAGTTGAAGAAGATACCGAAGCAGGAATACACGCCGGAGTTCAGAGAACTGGCAGTGAAGCGGGTAAAGGCGGGCCAGAGCGTCGGTGCTGTGGCACGGGAACTGGGGCTGATCGAGCAGACGCTGCGCAACTGGGTAAAAGCGGCGGCAGCCGGCAAACTGAATGGGCCAGGCAGCAAGGTGGTCACGCCTGAGCAGATGGAGCTCTCTCGAGTGCGGGCGGAGAATATCCGGCTCAAGCGGGAGAACGAAATTCTAAAAAAAGCGACGGCATACTTCGCGAGGGATGCGCTGTGAAGTATGCCTGGATTGACGCGCATAGACGGACGTATGGATTGGCGGAATCCTGTGCCGTCCTGGAAGTCAGCATCAGCGGGTATCAAGCATGGAAACGCGGAGGCAGCCCGAATCGCAAGCGGCTG